>JAFIEI010000013.1 GCA_020832565.1 Salinarimonas sp.
GGCGCGAAAGACCAGCCGTATGGGCGCGCTTGAGGATTTGAGAAAGCGCCGGGATGCGCCGCCGCTCATGCGCGCTGTCGGGACGGAACGCCCTACCGAAAACATCCCCGAAACAGGGAGCGCAAGTCGTAAGCCATGACTCGGTTCGCCCGGGTGGAGGGAGGCGCTCAATCACGTACGGCGTGAGTCATGCACGCGCTGCGCATGCCGAAACGCCCACTCACGAGCAAATCCACGCCTTCCGAAAATGGCATTTTTCGCAGCGAAGCGCATACAACAGGACTGCGCGCCGTCACAGTTTGCAACGGCGCGCAGGGATCGAGGGTGACCTCAGACTTCGATTGTCGCGGCCTCGCGGCCCTTCTGACCTTCGACGACGCCCATGCGAACCTGCTGGCCTTCGATCAGGTCGGGCAGGTTTGCACGCATCAGCACGGAACGGTGGATGAAGACATCCTTGCCGCCGTCCTCAGCCATGATGAAGCCGAAACCCTTCGTGGGGTTGTACCACTTCACCGTACCGGAGAGCTCCGTTGCCGGGCCGGTATTGCGCGGAGCGTCAAAGCCCTGCTGGCGCGGCGGGGGGCGGCGTTGACCGCCGAAACCACCACCCGGAGCGCCTCCACCGAAACCCTGGCGCTGCGGCGGACGTTCTTCCGCGGTGCTGGTATCGGCACTGAGCACTTCCGTGACCTGCGGGCCTTTCTGGCCCTGCGCGGTGCGCACTTCCAGCTTGGTGCCGGGCAGGAATTCGTCATAGCCAGCCGCCTGGACGGCGCGAATATGCAGGAAAGCATCGCCGGAGCCGTCACCCAGCTCGACGAAACCAAATCCCTTTTCCGGGTTGAACCACTTCACGACTGCGTCCATTTCGACGCCGCCGACCGGACGGGACATCGACGGCTGACCGCCGAATGAACCGCGTTCCGCGCGCGGCTCGAAATAGTCAGGCTGATCCTGACCAAAATCTTTGTCGAACCCTTTACGGCTCGTTTCGCGGAAATCTCGACCTCGACCCATGTATTCTCTCGCTTTGGAGCTGCTTCAAAACGGGGCCACGTTCACCGACACACCTTTCGGGCCCGACCGTTTCCGGGCGTGCACACGACAGTCTGAAACCGACAACCTGATCTTATTGGACGAACTCCAAAGCGACGGCGATGTCATTCATCAACGCTTGTGACCGCTAACCCACATACCGGCGTACCACCGGGCCGACACCTTTGCAGAAAATTCAAGCCCTTGTAAAGCGTTTGTTGATTTTCCATGCCTGAAACGTGCCAGAATACCGAGGCGGCGAAGCAATTAGCGTAATTTTTCCGGAAAATTTGAAAATTCGAGACGGTTTGTCCGGGCAAATTTCTTGATCATCGTATACCCCGCCGCTTCCATGCGCCGGCCACGCGAATTCAGGCGCGGATCGGCGCAGGTCGCGCATGCGGGTCGACAAGTCGTTCAGGGCATGCGAACGAGTTCGAAATGGGGGCGCAGACAGGCGCCAGGGTCGAGGCAATGGATTCGAGCAGACCGGTCGAACAGTCACAATCGCAGGCGCCGGAACACGAAAGCAGCCTGGCGCCGGGCGACTACCATGCGTGGTTCGCCGCGCTCAAACGCGCGCATGCGATCGCGGCATTGGCCGTGATCGGCGTGACGGCAATCGTCTACCCGTTCGTGGCGCCGGATTCGGTTTTGTTCCAGCTGGCCATGGCCGCTGCACTGATCATGCTCCTCGTCCTGCCCCATGCCGCGCTCGACCAGTATGCCGCGCTCATCGTGCTGCAGCCGCGTCTCGGCTGGCTCTGGCCGCTCGGATTCATGGTCATCTACGGCCTTCTGGCCGTCGCCACCGTCGCCGGATGGATGGTCTATCCACAATTCGTCCTTCCAGGCATCATCGTCCTTGCCGCGCTCCATTACGGGCTCGGCGATGTCGAGACCGGCTCGTGGTGGCGCTATCCGGAGATCCTTGTGCGGGGGCTCGCACCCTTTGCGCTTGCGGTGCTGTTCAGCCTGCCGCAGGTCACCGCCTTCGCCGGCTGGCTCGTCCTCGATGTGCCGATGGCGTCACGGGTGATCTATGACTGGATCCTGCCCGTGGCTCTGGCCTGGCAGGGATTATGGGCGCTGGTGATCCTGCGCGCGCTCTGGCTGGCCTTGTCCGAACGGGGCGATGCGGTTCATGCGGTCGTGCTCGTCTGCGAGATGGCGGTGCTCGTGCTCGCCTTCGCGATGCTCCCGCCGCTGATCGCTTTCGCGCTGTATGTCGGGTTATTGCACGCGCCGCGCCATCTGCTTGACTTCGCCGCGCGCAATCCGGCCCTGGGGAACCCGTCGCGGGCACTGACCCGCGTGTTGCGGGCCACGATTCTGCCGACCGCGATGACCATCGCGCTGCTGGCGGTGATGATCTTCTTCTTCATCGATCCCACCACGCCGCATGGCTACAGCCTTCGTATCGCGATCTGGCTGGTGACGGCATTTTCGGTGCCGCACGCCGTCTTCACGTTTCTGGCCCTGCGCGGCTTCGGCGGCCCGCGCGTGGTTGCGCCCGAGCCCGCGGATCACTCCACCCGATAGAGCTCCACCGGCGCGACGCCGGCGCGGGTAATGCCGAGCCGGCGCGCTGCACCTTCCGCGAGATCGATCACGCGGCCACCGGTGAAGGGGCCGCGATCATTGATGCGTACCACCACCTCTCGACCACTGGCCGGATGCACCACGCGGACGCGGGAGCCGAAGGGCAGTGTGCGGTGGGCAGCAGTCATGCCGGAGGGGTCGAAGCGCTCGCCGTTGGCCGTGCGGCTGCCATGGCGATAGAACGAGGCGCGGCCCGCCTGAAACGCGGTGCCGTCATCGCTCAGGCCTGCATATTGAAGGGGGCGGGAAGCGGGATCAGCGTCGGCTTCGGTATCCGTCGCGTCGGTGGCCATGGTGGTGGCATCGGGGATCGCCACCCCGTCGGTCGGGGCCGGCACACAGGCGGCGAGGGCGAGGCCGGGGAGGATGGCGGCGAGGTAGAGGGGAAGGCGGGAGGGGCGTGTCGCCTCTGCCGGGCTGCTGGAATCGGGGTCCGATCGTCGGGACGGGGTGTGGTTCGCGAGGGCCTGGAAAGGCATGACGGGCTCATGAGCTGTTGCACTGGGCGTCAAAGGCTGCCCGTGATACGGCGGAAATGGGGCGGTGCGCAGGGCGGGGGCGCGTCGCGGGGATGGTGTTGCATCCGCATCACGCCGGATGCCGCCCGCTCGCATGAGGATTACTCGGCCTGGATGCTTTCGAGATAGGCGACGATATCGCCGATCTGAATCGCGTCGAAGCGGAATTCCGGCATTTGCGGCACGCCGTCATGGCCGACCATGATACCCTCCGCCAGCGCTTCCTCGAGCGCCTGGACCGGGTAGCGCTCGCTGATTTCATGAAAGGCCACCGCTTCCGGGATCGGGCTTGTCCCGGTCGCGTCGATCGCGTGGCAGCTGGCACAGTTTTCGGCGAGGAGCGCGCGCCCGGTTTCCGGATCGGGCGCCCAGCCGCTCTTGGCTTCGGCGAGTGCCACGAAGGCCCCGCCGATAACGCCGGCGGCGACGAAGACGCGGAAGAATTGTGCCATTTGCATCGTATGGTCTCGCTTTGTCGTTCGCGTCGATCGCGCCGTGTCAGATCCAGCCCAGGCTCAGCGCCTGAGCAGTGCGGGTGAGCGAAATCGCGAAGAGGAGGAAGAAGACTGCGCCGGCAAGGGCGCATTCGAGGCCGGGTTTGCGCGTGAAGGGTACGCGGCACATGGTCTCGCGGCCGAAATACATCACGGCGAGCGCGACCAGCAGGATCAGCGGTACGGTGAACAGATAGGCGCCGGTGCTCATCGCGCGCCCGCTGCCGGGTTCGATGAAGGCGACGATATCGTTCACCCAGGGCGCCTGCAGGCCGGCATAGAGCGCGAGCGCCCATGCCGCGACGGTCACGATGGACAATTGCACCAGCAGCATGCGGTGCATGCGGGCGAATGCGGGGAAAGGTTCACAGGTGCACATCACGGCGGCATACTCGGTTACGGTGACTGAGAATTACCGTGCGCGCGCTTGGTTAAGCGGTGGTTAACGAAATGCAGACGGCGCTGATTTTCTTCAGCGCCGTCAACAACCTCGACAATATAAGCTGTCTGCCCGGGTTCAAACCTTCGCGGTGGCGTTCTCGGCCATCAGCGCCACGAACCGGTCGAACAGGTAATGGCTGTCATGCGGGCCGGGGGAGGCTTCCGGGTGGTGCTGCACGGAGAAGACCGGCTTGTCCTTGAGGGCGATGCCGGAATTCGAGCCGTCGAAGAGCGAGACATGCGTCTCTTCGACATTGGCGGGCAGGCTGTCGGTATCGACGGCGAAGCCGTGATTCATCGAGACGATCTCGACCTTGCCGGTGGTATGATCCTTAACCGGATGGTTGGCGCCGTGATGGCCCTGGCCCATCTTCTTCGTCTTCAGGCCGAGCGCGAGGGCGAGCATCTGGTGGCCCAGACATATCCCGAAGACCGGCACGTCCTTGCCCAGAAGCTCGCGGATCACCGGAACCGCATATTCCCCCGTCGCCGCCGGGTCGCCGGGGCCGTTCGAAAGGAAGATGCCGTCGGGCTTGTGCGCCATGATCTCATCGGCGCTCGCGGTCGCGGGAACGACGGTCACCTTGCAGCCGGCATTGGCCAGGAGCCGCAGGATGTTGCGCTTGACGCCGTAATCGATGGCGACGACATGCGCCTTCGCCTCGCTGCGCCGGCCATAGCCGCGCCCGAGCTCCCAGGGCGTCTCGTCCCATTCATAGGCTTCCTTCGCCGTGACGAGTGGCACGAGATCCTGCCCGGTCATGTCGGGCAGCTGCGCCGCCTTCTGCTTGAGTGCCTGTGCGTCGAAGGCGCCCGTGGGCGAATGCGCGATGACGGCGTTCTGCATGCCGTGATCGCGGATCAGCGCGGTGAGGGCGCGGGTGTCGATGCCGCTGATGCCGATCAGCCCGCGCGCCTTCAGCCAGGCGTCGAGATGGCTGGCCGAGCGCCAGTTCGAGGGCTGGGTGATCGCGGCGGCGAGGACCACGCCGCGCACCGGCGAGGGCGAGACCGCGTCGATCGCCTCCAGATCCTCGTCATTGGTGCCGACATTGCCGATATGCGGGAAGGTGAAAGTCACGATCTGGCCGGCATAGGAGGGGTCGGTCAGGATTTCCTGATACCCCGTCATCGCCGTGTTGAAGCAGACCTCGCCGGCGGCCTCACCGGTCGCGCCGATGCCGAAGCCTTCGAGCACGGTGCCGTCGGCGAGCACGAGAACCGCCGTTGCAGCGGTTTCCTGCCAGCCGGATTCGGTCGTGGGCGCGGTATCTGCTTGCGACATGGGACAGTTCTCGCTTATGTGCGGTACGATTATGCGGTACGACCGCGCGCCCGAAAAGCGCTCGCGTCGATGGGTCACTTAAGGGTGCGGCGGGGCGGCGTCAACGCCGCGCGGCCCGGAAATGCGGAGAATTCAATGTTGCGCGAACGTTTCACGCAGGAACTCAAGGATGCGATGCGCGCCGGCGAAAAGCGCAAGCTCGCCACCATCCGCCTGATCCAGTCGGCCCTCAAGGACAAGGACATCGAGCTGCGCGGCGCCGGCAAGGGCGAGGCCAGCGACGAGGAAATCCTCGCCATGCTGCAGAAGATGATCAAGCAGCGCCAGGAATCAGCCGCGATCTACGCCGAGAACAACCGCGACGAACTCGCCGCCCAGGAAACCGAAGAAGCCGCAATCATCACCGCCTTCCTCCCCAAACAACTCGACGAAGCCGAGATGCGCGCCGCCATCGAAGCCGAAATCGCCGAGCAGGGAGCAAGCTCCATGAAGGACATGGGCAAGGTCATCGGGGGTTTGCGGGGGAAATATGCGGGCCGGATGGATTTCGGGAAGGCGAGCGGGGTGGTGAAGGAGATGTTGTCGGGGTGATGGGGGGGGGATTGTATCCGATCCATGTTGTCACAAAATCCTTGAAGGTCTTTGATGGTTTGGACATCACGGCGTCGCGGGGATACCGGCTGTCCGATGTGTATTTGCGCCAAAACAGCAATTAAAAGATCCCGATCCGACACTGACAGGCCGACCTGCTTGCCAAACGAGGGTAGATATTTATAAATTAATCCAGTGCTTGTGCAAGGATACGACCGAGGCCTCCGGTCGCGTCAAAGCATGATGTGGAAAAATCAGATCATGGCTTGCCGAATTTCAGCCAAAACGAATTATATCTAATGGTCTTCGTCCATACTTTTGGCGAATGAGACCTGAAAATCCGCCAATATTCGTAAAGCCATAGCGCAGTGCTATATCGCGGACTGACTTGTTTCCACCACCTTGCTTCAATGCTTCATAGGCTAACTCCAGTCTTCGTTCCTTGATCGCTTGAGTTGGCGTTAGCCCGACTTCTTCGCGAAAGATCTTTTGCAAATAACGGCTTGATACTCCAACATAATTAGCAATATCTGCTGGAATTATAGCTCTGTCTGAAAACTCCTGAATATAGTCGATTGCCTTCGTGATATAGTTGCGTGCAGGCAGGTTATGATCATGTATTATATTATATTTGCTTTTGAAAAAGAAATACTCAAGAATTTTAAACATTAAAATTCTTTCAATATATTTTTTCGAAAAGTCAGTTTCTTTTGATGTGGAAAACATATCACAAATATCCATTGAATAAAGCATCAGGTTTTTTATTTGTGGATGAAAGTCGCTATTCATGTCCATAATGTGGACTTTTGAGAGCTGGTCGGCGATCTTAGTCGATTCGAATTGCTGAAATTCACTCCCAAATTCAATCAGTTTTTCCTTATCCATGTGTAGCATAAAGCTTACGCCAGAAGATGAGACAGAGTATTTCTCATCGATATTTCCGACAATTAAGCTGCCTTTGTTCAGTTCGATGTCACTGTGCTTATATGAAAATATGCCTGCTTCATTAAAAGAATACTTGCAAAGAAAACAATTTTCATTATTTTCTGCAAATATATGCACAGAATTTCTGACTGATATTCTCGTATTGCCAATAAATGTAGCGTTCGCGGTGAAGAAAAAATCACTTTCTGAGCGCGGTTTTGTTATCTTGTAATTTGGGTACAATTCAGCCAAGCGTGACAGTCCGCCGTTCACTTTCCTGATGTGAACTTTGTTATATTTCTGCAAAGGAAGATGCGGATGCATGTCTGTACTTGGAGTTGATAAGCGGTCGGGGCGATGCAAGGCTAGTGTATACAATCATATATTCTTTGACATTTGCAAGCATATTCATCTCGTAGTGCACTATAAATAGAATTGCGACCAGGATAGCAATTTTTGATTTATATTTCCCTCGGCGTATTTGCACAATTCCAGGGGAAATAGCGAAATTTCTGGGTTATTTGAATTTTTCTCAGCAATAAGATATTGAGTTAATAAAAAATCTGTCAAATGCTGGAAGCTCTAATAGACTTTCCTTCAAGGTCGGCGCGTGTGTATGAACGGAGTTGCGTTGGCTGAAATCAGGGAGCTTGATCCGGGTTCCTTCTTCCATCTGACGCAGGGATTGAAATTTTCTGGAATGGCACGACTCTAGGAACGCATCTTGGCAAGTTTAGATATTCAAGTCAAGATAAGTTAAACAAAAAATTGGTGTTTGCATGGATTCCAATATAGCAGAGAAACCTTGTCTATCTCTTTGGTTGGGTTGCGTTCGTGTGCGTTCTTCGTACATTTTTCCGATATTATATATTTATTTATGTAAAAATTTTATAATTCTGCTCTACCATTCTCCTGAAACTGGGAGATCAAGCATGTCAAGTAAACTACCAATCAGAGTAAAGCTTCCACTCATCATTGCCGGATTCGCGCTGGTTTTGGGTATAGGCGTGGGTGCAAGCAGTTACTGGCGTGCAGCGGGTACGGTCGAGTCATTGACTGAGCAACGCCTGAGCACGATCGCTCTCGAGCGCTCTCATGAGCTGGAGGGATACCTTGCCTCGATCGAACAGGATTTGCGTGTGGTCGCCGAAAGTCCGATGGTCGGCGAGGCGATCGGCGTGTTTGACGATGGGTTTCAGGCGATCGGATCGAGGGTCACCGAGCTTCTCAAGGGCGCGTATATTCGCGACAACCCGAATCCGCTGGGCGAGAAGCACCTTCTCGACCGCAGTAACGTGGCTCCCGCCTATGATGCCGCTCATGCCTATTACCATCCATGGTTCCGCAAGCTTCTCACCGAGCGCGGGTACTATGATATATTTCTGTTTAATAATGCAGGCGACTTGATCTACTCGGTCTTCAAGGAAGAGGATTATGCCACCAATTTCAGCGCAGGTGGCGGGGAATGGGCCGCATCGGATCTCGGCGAAGCGTTCCGTGCAGCCCGATCTGCTCAGGACGGACAGGTGTCCTTCTTCGACTTTCGGCCTTATGGACCAAGCGCTGATGCGCCGGCGAGCTTCATTTCAACGCCCGTCATGAAGAATGGTGAGAGGGCGGGCGTTCTCGTCTTCCAGATGCCGATCGATGCGATCAACGCGATCATGACCCGCAGCAGCGGGCTCGGAGAGACCGGCGAAGCCGTGATCGTCGGACGTGACGGGTTGATGCGCAACGATTCCGCTTTCACGCAGGATAACGATATCCTTGCGACACGGCTGAACTCCGGAGCTGTGGAGGCCGCTCTCGCCGGCCACGCACGGGTCGCGATGGATTCGGGCTATCGTGATATCGTGACGCTGCAGGCTGCCGTTCCCCTGAGCTTTCATGGCACGACATGGGCCATTGTCGCGATTCAGGGATACGATGAGATCATGGCGCCCCTCGTGCAGATGCGCAACATCATGCTGGTTATCGGCTTTGTCCTGGTTGCGATTGCGGTTGGCTGTGGCTACCTCGTCGCAAGAACCCTGACGCGTCCGATGGATCACCTCTCCGGATCGATGAAAGCCATCGCTGCGGGCCGCTTCGACGTTTCACTCCAGGGTGAGGACCGCCGCGACGAACTCGGAACCATGGCGCGTGCGGTAGCCGTGTTTCGCGAGAACGGCATCGCGCGGGAACGGCTGGAGCGCGAAGCCCAGCTGGAGCGTGACCGCGAGCGTCAACGTCAGGCGCAACTGGAAAAGCTGATCAATCATTTTCGCGAGGTGATTTCGCGCACGGTGGGGCAGGTCACCGGCGGCACCCAGGCGATGCGTGAGACAGCCGGGCTTCTGACCAACGTCGCGACGACGGCGGTCGAGCAGGCCGACTCGGCCCGGAATGCATCGACGACCGCGTCATCCGAAGTACAATCCGTTGCCGCAGCCACTGAGGAACTTGCGGCTTCCATTCGTGAAATTGCCGAGCAGGCGCAACGTTCGGCGAATGTGGTCATGCGTGCGTCCGAGACCGCAGAGCGGACGAATAACGAGGTTGCCAGCCTTGCCGAGGCTGCTGAACGGATCGGCACCGTCGTTGAGATGATCAACGCAATCGCCGAGCAGACCAATCTGCTGGCTCTGAACGCGACCATCGAAGCGGCCCGGGCCGGCGAGGCCGGAAAGGGTTTCGCCGTCGTCGCAGCTGAGGTGAAGACGCTCGCCGGCCAAACCGCAAGGGCAACAGCAGAAATCAGTGAGCAGGTTTCTGCCGTGCAGGCATCGACCCGGTCGAGCGTGACTGCGATCAGCGAGATCAATAGCGCGGTTCGCGAGATCGAGAGCTTCATGCAGGCGATCGCCTCTGCTGTCGAAGAGCAGGATGTCGCAACCAAGGAGATTTCCCATTCGATCGCTGTCGCTTCCGATGGTAGCGCGACCGCGACCAGCAATGTCGATACCGTTGCTGGTGCGATCAAGGCGACTTCTACGGAAGCCGGTCGTGTCATGGGGGTCTCTGACGAACTCTCACAGGTCGCGAGCGCGTTGTCCCTTGCCGTCGATGAATTCCTCGAAGGAGTATCCGCAGATGTCCAGGATCGCCGTGAGCGGATGCGCAGAAAGGTCGATCAGGAGATCGTGCTCGTCGCTGCTGGCCGACGCATCCCTGTCACCCTGATCGACATCAGTGAGGTCGGGGCAAGGCTCTCCCATGTCGATGGCCTGCACATCGGCGATCACGTGCAAGTCGAACTGCATGACGGCAGCGTTGCTGCTGCGGAGGTCATCCGAACCGACGGTGCCTGCGCCATCCGATTCACCGACGAGAAGCGCATGGATCAAACGACCGGCATCGCTGCCTGAAGAACCATGCCACCCGGCATTCCGCCTGCGGGATGACCAGCCTTCGGGCGCCCAGGCGCCCGCACGGTCACTGTTTTCAGAAGTGAAAGGCCCGGACAAGATCGGCGATCTCTTCGGCAAAATGGATCCCCGAATTCCCAATCAGAGGCGCTCCTTCGGGGCGCCTCTTTTTGTTTCGGCGATTGCATTACTACTCGTGTTCCGCTGCATTCCCATTGCCTGCGCCGCCGGCTCTGCAAAAACCAACCGCCTCAACGCGCCCAACCATACTTCTCCCCAATCCCCCCAAACACTCCATCGGCATCCCTGACCCTTCCCTCACGCGCCGCGTCGATGCCGGCCTGTATGCGGTTCATCTGCCAGTTATTGGCTTTGAGATATTGTTCGATGGCCTGATCGATAATGTCGTCGCGGGAGCGGTCAGTGGCGCGGGCGAGGGCGTCGATTTCGGCGACGCGCTTATCGCTGATGGTGATCGGTTCGGATGCGGCGCGCTGCGGCATGGTCTGCTCCATCAATGTCAGCGCAGATCATAGCATTCCGACCAGCGCGATAAAATTCACCCCGTAGGCGCCATATCCGTCTTCGTCAGCCGTGCTGCCCCGCTCTCATCCATGCTCACCCTGCGATAGAAACACGAGCGGCGGCCGGTGTGGCAGCAATTGCCGTCGCCGGAGACGCGGACGCGCATTTCGATGGCGTCCTGGTCGCAATCGACGCGCATTTCCTCAACCTTCTGGATCTGGCCGCTGGTGGCGCCCTTGTGCCAGAGCTCGTTGCGGGAGCGGGACCAGTAATGCGCTTCGCCGGTCTCGAGCGTCCTGGCCAGCGCCTCGGCATTCATATGGGCGACCATGAGGATGCGCCTCGTATCCGCGTCCACCGCGATGGCCGTGATCAGGCCGTCGGAATTGAAGCGGGGGGCGAAGATTTCACCCTCTTCCTGTGTGGATTTGTCGAGGTTCTGTCCGAAACGCGTCTCGCTCATGCTGCCTTCCATCACTTCCCGAATGCATAAAGGCGCCCAGCCTGCCGGCGGGCGCCTTCACAAAGGGGAAGTGGCGGCACAAGTCAACAGCTGCGCGGCAATCCGGGCATGCGCTGACGGCAATCCTGCCGGCCGATAATCCAACGAGCGGTCGTTCTCCTAGCGGTACTCCTTGCCCGCGCGCAGCTGCGTGAAGAAGCGGACCTGCTCCGCCGGCTCCTCCTTGAAGATGCCGGTGAAGGTGGTGGTTACCGTCGAGGAGCCCGCCTTCATCACGCCGCGCATCGACATGCACATGTGCTCGGCCTCGATCATCACGGCGATGCCGCGCGGCGCGAGCGAATCCTCGATCGCATCGGTGATCTGCGCCGTCATCGTCTCCTGCGTCTGGAGGCGGCGGGCATAGACATCCACGAGCCGCGCGAGCTTCGAAAGGCCCACGACCCCCTGAGAGGGGAAGTAGGCGATATGCGCCTTCCCGTGGAAGGGCACCATGTGGTGCTCGCAATGCGAATGGAACGGGATGTCGCGCACGAGCACCATGTCGCCATAGCCCTCGACATCCTCGAACACCTTCGCGAGCACCTCCGCCGCGTCTTCTTCGTAGCCCGCGAACAATTCGCGATAGGCCTTGGCAACGCGTTTGGGCGTATCGAGCAGCCCCTCGCGTTCCGGATCATCCCCGGCCCAGCGGATCAGCGTGCGCACGGCAGCCTCCGCCTCTTCCCGGGTAGGTCGTTCGATTTCCCGCTTGCCGGCGTCGACCGAGGTCTCACGCGTGGACAAGGACTTAACCACAGCGTCCATGTGGTGCCTCCCGCTGTTGCTGCATACAGCCATGCTTACGCGGGCCGTATGCGCCTGGACCAATCATCGCGGCGGATAGCCGCATCTCGCTTTCGGTAAGCGGAGCGCCTATCTTGACGACAGATCACCCATCCTGCTGGGATCGGGGGGTTATGACAAGCGCATGCTGCGTGCATGGCGCGGACGGGCCGGGTTTCCGGCGGGTATGGGATCGTGATGCTGGACGATATCTACAACAAGCGCATCCTCGAGCTGGCGGCGGATATCCCGCGTCTGGGTCAGCTCGACGCGCCGCAGGCCCGCGCGAGCGCGCTCTCGAAGCTCTGCGGCTCGAAGGTCACCGTCGATCTCGCCATGCAGGATGGCCGCGTCACCGATTTCGCCCATGACGTGAAAGCCTGCGCGCTCGGCCAGGCCTCATCCTCGCTGATGGCGCGCAACGTGATCGGATCGAGCGCGCAGGAGCTGCGCGATCTGCGGCAGACCATGCGGGCCATGCTCAAGGAGAACGGTCCGCCGCCGACGGGCAAATGGGAAGAACTCAAGGTGCTCGAGCCCGTGCGCGACTTCAAGGCCCGCCACGCCTCGACGCTGCTGACCTTCGACGCCGTGGTCGATGCCGTCGACCAGATCGAAGCAGGCGGGCGGGCGTCGCAATCGGCCATGGCGTCGCGCTAGGCAGAGAGCATCACGGGGCGCCCTTGCAATCGTGCAAGGATGAGCTTGCGGAGAAACCTGATCCCGCTGTGATCCATGAGCCTCCCGCATTGCAGCAATACAGCCGCTCCACGCGCAAAGACTTATTTTGATTGAATTCTTGCATGCGGGACCGCGCGGTCGAATCTTTCGCAATTTTCAATAAATCATCCGCTTCCTCTGGGTCGCCCCGAGGTTGTCGGAAAATGAACCATCGTGGCTACATGAGCCATGAAGGCTTGTTAATTTTTGATGCCTATCACTTTCCCCACGGAAAAGAATTCGTATGAGGGTGGAGTAAGAAAAATGGCAATGACGCAGTTGGTCTACTACAGCAAGAATACTCTTGACGCCGATGATCGCGGGCAACTCACCAATCTTCGCGAAATCCTCGAAGTTGCACGTCGCAAGAACGGCGAGGCCGGCGTGACCGGTTACCTGATCTTCGACAAGGCTTACTTCCTGCAGATCCTCGAAGGGGAAAAGGCCACCGTCGAAGAAACCTATCGCCGCATTGCCGGCGACAAGCGCCATGCCGATGTCACCCTCGTCGATCAGCGCACCATCGCGCAGCGCAACTTCTCCGACTGGAACATGGGCTCGGCCATGCGCAGCATCGATCACGAGGAAGTCTATCTCGAGCACGGCATTTCCGGCGCGATCGATCCGACCCGACTGAACGGCGCCAAGATCCTCTCCCTCGCCACGGATCTGCGCGATCTGGAAGCACGCCGCAACAAGCGCAGCGCCGCCTGAGCCCCGGGCTCATCGCCTCATGCTTCATGCTTCATGGCTCGCCGCGTGAGCGGGCCATGAAACTGTCGAAGGACAATTCGGCCACGGGCCACCACAGCAAGGCGTCGGTCCGATAGGCCAGCATCGCGCGATAGGCGCGCTCATACAAAGCGTCGCGGCGGGCGAGGTCGTCATGGACCCGTGTCGCTGCGGCGAGACCGGCCTGCATCACCTCCTGCGGGAAATAGCGCAGCTCGATCCCGGAAATCACCAGCCGGCGCAGCGCCGGGGCGGCCAGGTGGTCGTAGCGTGCCAGGAGATCCTGATGCGTCGATTGCGCCGCCATGCCGAGAAGCCCGCGCTGGCCGGGGGAGAGCCCCTCCCAGAGCCGCAGATTGACCAGCACGTAGAATGTCGCCGAACCCTGCCAGAAGGCGGGTGCGTGATAGAAGCGCGCCATACGGTGCAGATCGAGCATCTCGTCATCGACCGGGCCGAACCCGGCTGCCGCTTCGATCCGGCCTTCGCGCATGGCTTCTGCCGTCTCTTCCAGCGGAATGTCATGCACCTCGGCGCCGAGCTCGCGCAGGACCTGCGCGCCGATGCCGGTGATGCGCGTCCGCAATCCGGTGAAATCGTCCGGCTGCGTGATCTCGCGGGGATAAAAGCCGCCCATCGGCGTCCCGCCGCCGCCGCAGGGCAGGGCGATGCAGCCGTGCCGCGCGAGGGCTTCGTCAATGCTTTCCCGCCCGCCGCCATGCACCCACCAGGCCTGATGCTGACGCGCATTCAGCCCGAACGGCGCGCCACCGGTGAAGGCGAGCGCAGGCTCCCGATCGTATAGCGCGTCGAGGGACAGGTAAGCCATGTCGAGCCGCCCGGCGCCGACGGCTTCGAGCAGATCCTGCGCCGTCGGTGCGGTTTCGGAGGGCGTATCATCGTCATCCGCGAGACCCGGGCGATCCTCCGGCGCCTCGAATGCTTCGTGCTCATCGTCGGGCGAAACCGTATCCGCCCCGGTCTCATCGGCCACCAAGGCCTCGCGCCGATCGAACAGGGTGATGCGAATGGCATCGTCGCTGGCCTCCGCGACGCGCGCCGTGAACGCTTCCGCTGCCTCGAAAGGCGTCGTCAGGATGCGTGGCAGGCCATAGGCCATGCGCAGGCGCAGATTCTGTGCTGCGCGCGCCGGTCCGGGTGTCATTGCCGATGCGGCGATGAGACCGCTGCCTGCAAGAAAGCGTCTTCTAGCGAGGTTCGTCATCCTATACTGTCCCTCCGACAGGCCGGATCCCACCGGCAACCAGACCAGATCAGATCAGGCGGCGCCATGAAACTTGCATCCCTCAAACACGGTCGCGACGGACGCCTCGTCGTCGTCACGCAAGATCTCACCCGCGCCACCGAAGCCGATACCATCGCGCCGACCCTCCAGGCCGCGCTCGATGATTGGGAGCGCATCGCCCCGCATCTGCATGATCTGGCCGAGCAGCTCGAACATGGTGCCGTCCCCAGTTTCCGCTTTCACGAGCACGATTGCGCCGCGCCGCTGTCGCGTGCCTATCAGTGGGCGGATGGCTCGGCTTATGTCAATCACGTCGATCTCGTGCGCCGTGCGCGGGGCGCCGCGATTCCGGAGAGCTTCTGGAGCGATCCGCTGATGTATCAGGGCGGATCCGACGGTTTCCTGGGGCCGCGCGATCCGATCCGCCTCGCCGACGAGGAATGGGGCATTGATTTCGAGGGCGAGATCGCAGTCGTCACCGGCGACGTGCCGATGGGCGCCGGGCGCGAGGAATGCGCGGCTGCGATCCGGCTCGTCATGCTCGCAAACGACGTTTCGCTGCGCAATCTCATTCCGGGCGAGATCTCCAAGGGATTCGGCTTCTTCCACGCCAAGCCCGCGAGCGCCTTCTCACCCGTGGCGGTGACGCCCGACAGTCTCGGCGATGCCTGGGATGGCGGGCGGCTCCACCGGCCGCTGATCAGCATGCTGAACGGACAGCTCTTCGGCAAGCCTGATGCGGGCACGGACATGACCTTCGATTTCCCCACCCTGATCGCCCATGCGGCATGCACACGCGCGCTCAGTGCCGGTACGATCGTCGGTTCGGGAACCGTCTCGAACCGCGACGCGGATGGCGGGCCCGGGCTGCCGATCGCGGAGGGCGGGCTCGGCTATTCCTGCATCGCCGAACAGCGCACCGTCGAAACCATCCGCCACGGCGATCCCCGTACCCCCTTCATGCGCTTCGGCGATAGGGTGCGCATCGAGATGAAGGATGGCAGGGGTCATTCGGTTTTCGGTGCGATCGAGCAGGTGGTGGAGCGGGCGGGGTGAGGGGATGTCGAAGGCGCCCGCGCCGGGTCAATCGCCGCGCGCAGGCGAATCCTGTGCGTCGTCCTCATCTTCGCCCGCGTCCCCCTCGTCGTCATCCCCCTCGATCGGGAGCGGCATGAACAGGTCGCTGTCGTCGAGGGGGTCTTCGTCTTCGCGCAGGCTCTCGTCGTCGGAGGGGGAGGGGATGCTCATGCCCGGCGGGATGCGGCCTTCGATGAAGCCGGCGCCCTTGAGCTCTTCGAGGCCGGGCAGGTCGTCGATCTGCTCAAGGCCGAAATGATCGAGGAAATTCGGCGTCGTGCCATAGGTGACCGGGCGGCCCGGTGAGCGGCGGCGCCCGCGCAGGCGTACCCAGCCCGTCTCGATCAGCGTGTCGAGCGTCCCCTTCGAGGTGGAGACGCCGCGGATCTCCTCGATCTCGGCGCGGGTGACGGGCTGGTGATAGGCGATGATGGCGAGCGTCTCCATCGCCGCGCGCGAGAGCTTGCGCGGCTCCTGCACCTCGCGCACCAGCACGTCGGAGAGATCATGCGCGGTGCGCAGAGCCCAGCGACCGGCGATACACACGCAATTCACGCCGCGCCCGGAATAGGAGCGCACCATCTCCTCCATCACCTTCTCGACGGAGACTCCCGCCGGCAGGCGCGCGGCGATCTCGTCTTCCGCAAGTGGTTCCGACGAGGCGAAGAGCAGGGCCTCGGCGATGCGCACGCCTTCCAGCAGATCGCGCGCCTGCGCGAGTTCCGCATGCAGGCGCTCGGCGATGGCGAGCATGTTCCCGTCTCTGGTCATGATCCTGCCGCCTCCCCCGCAGGCGCGGTGGTCGGGCCGATATCCGGTTTGCCGCTGCCCGGGCGCACCCAGAGCGAGCCGAAAGCCTCGTCCTGGCGCAGGTTGAGCCGTCCCTCGCGTACCATTTCGAGCGTCGCCGAGAGCGCCGAGGCGAGCACGGTGGCGCGTTGCCCGGGGCTTGCGATATAGTCCGTCAGATAGCTGTCGAGGACGATCCAGTCCGTCCCGACATCATGGCCGAGCAGCCGCTCCAGCGCCTCGCGCGCTTCGGCCAGCGTCCAGACCGTTCGGCGCTTCATCGTGACCCGCGAGGACATCTGCTTCTGGCGCTCACGGGCATAGGCTGAGAGCAGATCGTAGAGCGTGGCGTCCCAGAGCGGCTTGTGACGCACGCGCACCGGCTCCGGCGCCCCGCGCGTGTGGAAGTCACGCCCCAGACGCGGGCGCTCTTCCAGCATCTTCGCCGCCTTGCGGATCGTCTCGAGCCGCTGCAGGCGCAATTGCAGCGCGGTGGCGAGATCGTCGGCGGAGGGCTCCTCGCCCTTGGGCGGCTCGGGCAGCAGCAATCGCGATTTCAGATAAGCGAGCCAGGCCGCCATGACGAGATAATCGGCGGCGAGTTCGAGGCGCAGCTTGCGCAGATGCTCGATGAAGACGAGATATTGCTCGGCCAGGGCGAGGATCGAGATCTTCGTGAGATCGACCTTCTGGCGGCGGGCGAGTTCCAGCAGGAGATCGAGCGGCCCCTCGAATCCGTCCACATCGACGACGAGCGAATCCTCTGCCGGCGCCGCGTCGCGCCGGGGGCGTCCCTCCTCGAATGCGATGATCTCGGCCATGCCACCTCGTGCGAATCGCTGCGTGCGTCTCAACGCATGGCAGAGAATCACCCGATCAGGCAGCGCCCGCAAGCAATGCATCGCGCCTGGCGCGCGCATCCACAGGATCGAAGGCCTCGACGGGCGCCTTGCACAGGGTCAGGGCCGCATCCGCGCGTCGCTGCGCCTCACCGGCGAGCGTCGGCGTCGCTTCGGCGACGTCCCGCATCTCGGCGAAATCGCCCGAGCAATGCAGTGCGAGATCGCACCCTGCCGCAAACAATCCCTGCGTGCGCTCCTTGAAATCCCCTTCGAGCGCCTGCATGCCGACATCGTCGCTCATCAGGAGCCCGTCGAAGCCGATCTCACCGCGGATCACTTCGCTGATGATCGTCTGCGAGAGCGTGGCGCAGTTCTCCGGGTCGAGCGCGGTGTAGACCACATGCGCCGTCATCGCCATCGGCAGATGCGATAGTGCCTTGAAGGGCGCGAAATCGGTCACTGCAAGCGTCTCGCGATCAGCCTCGACGACGGGCAGGGCAAGGTGGCTGTCGACGCCGGCGCGGCCATGGCCGGGAATGTGCTTGATCACGGGCAGCACGCCCCCCGCCATCAACCCGCGCGCCGCCGCGCCGCCCAGCGCACCGACGATCTGCGGTTCGCGCCCGTAGGCCCGGTCGCCGATCACGTCATGGGCCCCGGGGACGGGGATGTCGAGGCAGGGCACGCAATCCACGTCGATACCGAGATCGC
Source organism: Salinarimonas sp. (assembly GCA_020832565.1). Taxonomy (GTDB): domain Bacteria; phylum Pseudomonadota; class Alphaproteobacteria; order Rhizobiales; family Beijerinckiaceae; genus Saliniramus. The sequence goes on from JAFIEI010000013.1 coordinate 18,171, forward strand.
GCAATTCATGCGCGATCAGGCGGGCCCCCAGCGCCACTGCCGCGATCTGTTGCGCGGGATCGCTGATCGACTGCCCATAGAGCGCAGCCGGGGGATGGTCGATCCAGTGAGGCGGGCGCAGCCGGCGCACGCGTCCGCCCTCCTGATCGATCAGGATCGGCGCATCATGCCCCGCCGCTGCACGCATTTCGGCGCAAAGCGCGCGCACCTGGTCCGGATCGACGATGTTGCGGGCGAAGAGGATGAAGCCGAAGGGGCGCACATCGCGAAAGAAGGCGCGCTCGTCGGGCGTGAGCGCGGGGCCCGAACACCCGTAGATCGCGGCGGACAGGGTCATGCGTTGATTTCCGTTTCAGAAAATCGATGCGGCCCGGCGCGAAAGCGGGGCCGCAACGGGTTCAGTTGCGGGCGACGAAGCAATCCCCGCCGGCATTCTTGATCCGGTCGCAGACGCTGTTGGCGGAGGAGAGGTCGTAGGGGCCGACACGCACGCGGTAGATCGTGTTGCCGTTCACCTCCGCCCGCCGCACGATCGGCGATGCATCGTCGATAATGCCCGAATAGCGGCTCTGGAACTGGCTGAAGGCCTGACGGGCGCGATCCTCGGAATTGCTGATCCCGAGCTGCACCACATAATCGCCAGTCGCTGCCGGCTGCGCCGGGGAGACGCTGGCCGTCTGCTGCGGCGAGTTCTGTTGCTGCTGCTGGGCCTGCGGGGCGATCTGCGTGGCACCCGTCAGGGCCATGGGCTGGCGCGGGGCGGGCGCCTGTTCGCGCGCGGGCTCCGGGGTCGACTGAGCCGTCTGGTTCGCCGATGCCGCCGGAGGCTCGCTCTCGCCCTGGGGCGGATTGTCGGCAAGGATCTGCTCGAGGGGATCCGTGGCGGTGTCGCTGTCCTGTTGCGCGGTGTCGGTGCCTTGATCGGAAAGCGATTGGGGCTGTGAAGCCGCTTCCGTGGCAGGGTCCGGCTCCCAGGGCATCCGTTCGGTCGCAGGGCTGGGCACCGACGCATCGGACAGGGCCGAGAATTCACTGGATGTCTCCAGCGAGGCGAATTCGCGCGGCGCGTCGCTGCCGTTGCGAATAATCGTCCCGTCCGGGCGGACGGTCACGGTACGCACGCGGCGCGGCTCGCCGAGCTCGGCCACGGCGGCGGAGACCTCCGGCGGCGATTCGAAGCCGCCCTGCGGCTCCATCGTGCCTGAGAGCACCTGTGCGATGGGATCGGTCGCACCGTCGCGGTTCTGGGTGGCGGCCGGAGGCGGCAATACGACACGCGGGCTGGAGCGCGCGATTTCACCGACATCGACAGGCTGCTCCTCGCGATCCACGACGCGGGTTTCGTCCTCGGTGGTGCGTTCGAAGATCTGACGATCCTGGTCGGGAATGTCGACGCCGCCGGGATTGACGGGCTCGATGCGCATCGGCTCGGTTTCGGCGGAGATCAGCGGGGGCTCGCCATTGCCGGCCGGGCCGGTGCTGCGCACGAAGTACAGAGCACTCGCCACGCCGATCACGGCTACACCGAGAACGATGCCGACGGTCATCATGGCCTTGCCGTTGCCGCGTCGCTCACGACGCAGGCGCGGGGCGTGGTCGAGATCGTCGAGTGAATCGTCGTATTCCGGATAGTCGCCTTCGCCCGCCATCGCGTCCTGGCCCTGATAGGCGCCGGGACCGGCATGCTGTGGCGCCAGATAGGCCGGCGGGGCGCTCAGGTCGGGACGCGAATAATCCTGCTGGTAACCTTGCGCATAGCCGTGCCTATGATCCTGCCGACCGCCATCGGCCGGCGCCTGCGGCGCGCCGTGTCGCGGATCGGCATAGAGATCCTCTTCCCGCCAGTCCTGCGGCTGCTGCGGTGCCTGGGGCGTTTGGGGTGCGAAATGATCGTCGTATCCGGGCAGTTGCTCCGGCGCACGTCCCTGTGGCTGGGGCCAGGCATCGTGATGCCCCTGATGCTGCGAATCGGGCTGCACCGGGTGCTGTTCCTGGGGCCGGTATTCCGGCTGCGCGTCCTGCGGCAGCCAGTCGGTGAAGGCTTGTTCGCCCGCTGCCGGTGGCGTCTGGGCGCTGCCGGGCGCGCTCTGAGGCGGCTGCGTCTCGTCCCGGCCATAGCCGAAGACGGCGTCGTGATCGGGATCGGCGCGATGCGGTTCGGCACCGGCACGCTCGCCGCTGAGAATGCTGCGGAATGGATCATCCTGGCCGACGATGCGGGCGAGTTCTGCCAGCGGATCGCCCTTGCCGCCCTGGCCACCACCGTGGCCGCCGCCCTGATCGTGTGCGCCTGAGCCGCCGCCCGTCGCCGCGCGCTGCGGGGCTGTCTGCTGAAGCTGTCGTTCGATCTCGTCGAGGTCGATCGCCAGACGTCTTTTCGCCGTATCGCTCATGTTCGGCCGGGCCCCTCGTCCCTCGCAGGCGGCTTTGCCGCCCTTACTTTCGCCGACGGAGCCGACGAGCGCGCGAGGCAGGGAGTCCGATCCGGACCGATCGTCACCCGCTTGTGGCGGGCTGCCCCGCTAGCGCATCTCGTCAGGCGCCGTGACGCCCAGAATACGAAGACCCGAGGCGATAACGCAACGGATTGCGTAAGCCAGTGCGAGTCTTTCCAGAGTCGACTCTTCATCGCTTTGGTTAACAAAGCGTAATTGCGTGGAATCTTTGCCCTTGGCCCAGAACTGATGCAACAAACTGGCAATTTCATGGACGAAGAACGCGATCCGGTGCGGTTCGTGCGCCTTCGCCGCAGCTTCGATGATACGCGGGTATTGCGCTATGCGCCGCAGCAATTCCAGCTCCGCCGGGTCGATCGCGGTCTGCGAATCGCGCGCACGCCGTGCCAATGTCTCGACCGAGATGTCGATATCCGGGAAGGCTTCCTGCGCCTGCCGCGCGACCGAATGGCAGCGGGCATGGGCGTATTGCACGTAAAAGACCGGGTTGTCCTTCGATTGCTCGCGCACCTTCACCAGATCGAAATCGAGCGGCGCATCGTTCTTGCGGTAGAGCATCATGAAGCGCACCGCGTCGGGGCCGACCTCGTCGACCACCTCGCGCAGGGTCACGAACTCGCCGGAGCGCTTGGACATCTTCACCTGCTCGCCGTCGCGCAGGAGCCGCACCATCTGGCAGAGCTTGACGTCGAGATCACCTTCACCGGCGGTGATCGCCTTCACCGCCGCCTGCATGCGCTTGACGTAGCCGCCGTGATCGGCGCCCCAGACGTCGATCATGACGGGATAGCCGCGCTCGAACTTGGAGCGGTGATAGGCGATATCGGCGGCGAAATAGGTGTAGGAGCCGTCGGACTTGAGCAGCGGACGATCGACATCGTCCCCGAATTGCGTGGCGCGAAACAGCGTCTGCTCGCGATCCTCCCAATCCTCGTCCGGCGCGCCCTTGGGGCGGGGGAGGCGGCCTTCATAGATGAGATCGCGCGCGCGCAGATCCGCGATGGTGGCCGCAACCGCATCCTCCTCGCCCCCCGCAAGCGAGCGCTCCGAGAAGAACACGTCGTGCTCTATGGCGAGCGCGGCGAGATCGTCGCGGATCATCGCCATCATCGCCTCGATCGCCGCATCGCGCACGACCGGCAGCCATTCGGTCTCGGTATAATCCTGCAGGCCCGGGCCGTAGGTCTTGGCCAGCGCCTCGCCGACGCCGACAAGATAATCGCCGGGGTAGAGCCCCTCGGGGATCTCGCCGATATCCTCGCCCAGGGCTTCTCGGTAGCGCAGAAAGGCGGAGCGTGCGAGCACGTCGACCTGCGCGCCGGCATCATTGATATAGTATTCGCGGGTCACGTCGTAGCCGGCGAAGGCGAGCAGGTCGCACAGCGCATCACCGAACACCGCGCCGCGCCCGTGGCCGACATGCATCGGCCCGGTCGGGTTGGCCGAGACGTATTCGACATTGACGCGCCCGCTCTGCGCCTTCTCGCCGCGCCCGTAATCGGCCCCGGCGAGGATGACCGCGCCGAGCATCTCGCGGTAGATCGCCGGATCGAGCCGCATGTTGATGAAGCCGGGGCCGGCCACTTCCGCCGAGACGATGCGCGGATCCGTATCCAGGTCAGCCACGATCTTCTGTGCCAGCGCACGCGGATTGGTGCCCGCCGGCTTGGCCAGAACCATCGCGGCATTGGTGGCGAGATCGCCATGGGCGGGATCGCGCGGCGGCTCGACGATGGCGCGCGAGATGTCCAGATCCGCCGGCAGATCGCCCGTGCCCTGCAGATTGCGCAGCGCTTGCGCCACCCGCTCCTCGAAAGTCGCAAACAGATTCATCTCTCGTCCGTCTCGATGCTGTCGACGCAGGTGTGAGAGCCGCGCCTGATCCGCGCGAAACCCGCCGCGCGGTGTTGATCCCGCGCGGTCTTGTCACGAGACGCCGGTTTCTTCAAGCGCCGGGGGTGGATGTGGGGTCGGCATTTTCATTGCTCTGATATCTCTCGGGCAACATTCCGCCGTGCGTGCAAGACACGGACGATCTCGATTCCGTCATCAAGCACACGATAGAAGGTCAGATACTGGCCGATCACGAGATGGCGGATTCCCGAAGCAATGTCGTCTCGCGCGATGCCAGACCAAGGGTGCGACAGCAGGTGTTGCCAGCGTGCCTCGAATGCATCAAGAAGCCGGTCGGCAGCATCGGGGTTGTCGGCTGCGATAGACAGCCAAATACCGATAAGATCTTCCTCTGCACGCCGGGTGCGCGTGATCGAAGGCACTGTCAGACCTTCGCTTTGGCGTCGAGGAGCCTCTGCCTCGCCTCATCCTTGACGCCGGCCATCGTCGCATGCCGGCCCGGTCCGCTCTCGATGCCTTCCCGCACGAGGCCCTGCAATTCCTCGACCGTGTACCCCAGAAGATCGCGCCGCTCCTGCCATTCTCTCACAGCGTCCCGGATCGCTTCACTGGTGGAGGCGTATTCACCGGTATCGACCGCACGACGCACGAAGGCTGCCATTTCCGGTGTGAGGGCGATGGTAATCTTCTCGACGGCTGCCATGTAAAATCCTCTCTCGGCCGCATGGTATGCGTTTCGCTTACCGCTCGCAAGCCGCGCCTTACCGCCGCTCCGGCGGGATCAGCGCCGGGTGATCCTGCTCCAGCGGCGACGTGTTTGCACGCGGGCTCACCCCACCCTTTATCCCTCCCCTGAGGGGAGGGAAAGCGCGCCCTGCATGAAGGCGCGCGCCGTGACCTCCCTCCCCAGCGGGGAGGGAATGAGGGTGGGGAGAAGCGTTGATGCAGATGATCAGCCGCGATGAATTTGCACGCGGCACTGCCCCTCACCCCCGACCCCTCTCCACGGAGGGAGAGGGGAAGATGCGCCCGTCATGAAGGCCGTACCCCCTCTAAAACGACCGCGGCAAGCCCAGCACATGCTCCGCGAGGTGGGAGAGGATGAGGTTCGTCGAGATCGGGGCGACCTGGTAGAGGCGGGTTTCGCGGAATTTGCGTTCGACGTCGTATTCCTCGGCGAAACCGAAGCCGCCATGGGTCTGCACGCAGACATTGGCCGCCTCGAAGGAGGCGTCTGCGGCGAGCATCTTGGCCATGTTGGCCTCCGCGCCGCAATTCTCGCCGGCCTCGTAGAGCGCGATCGCCTGCTGCACCATCAGCTCGGCGGCGCGCATCTGGGCATAGGCCTTGGCGATGGGGAACTGCACGCCCTGGTTCTGGCCGATCGGGCGCCCGAACACGCTGCGTTCCTTCGCGTAATCGGTGGCCTTCTCGATGAACCATTTGGCGTCGCCGATACATTCGGCGGCGATGAGAATGCGCTCGGCATTCATGCCGGAGAGGATGTAGCGGAAGCCCTTGCCCTCCTCGCCGACGAGGTTTTCCGCCGGCACGCGCAGATCGTCGAAGAATACCTCGGTCGTGGCGTGGTTCATCATTGTGCGGATCGGGCGGATGGTGAGCCCGTTGCCGATCGCCTCGCGCATATCGACGATGAAGACGGAAAGACCCTCGGTACGCTTCGTTACCTCGTCGCGCGGGGTTGTGCGCGCGAGCAGGATCATCAGATCGGAGTATTCCGCCCGGCTCGTCCAGATCTTCTGGCCGTTGACGATGTAGCTGTCACCGTCGCGCCTGGCGAAGGTCTTGAGGGAGGTGGTGTCTGTGCCCGAGGTGGGTTCTGTCACGCCGAACGCCTGGAGCCGCAGCTTGCCGCTCGCCACATCGGGCAGATAGGCCTGCTTCTGCGCCTCGGAGCCGTGGCGCAAAACGGTGCCCATGACATACATCTGCGCGTGGCAGGCGGCCCCGTTGCCGCCCGCGCGCTGGATTTCCTCGAGGATTGCCGCCGCCGCCGAGAGCGGCAGGCCGGCGCCGCCGTATTCCTCGGGGATCAACGCGGCGAGATAGCCGGCCTCGGTCAGGGCCGTGACGAATTCCGACGGATAGGCGTTCTCGCGGTCGAGCTTGCGCCAGTATTCGCCGGGAAAATCGGCGCACAGGCGGATCACCGCCTCGCGGATATCCTGATGGCTCTCGATCATGCCGGCCTCGCTCATGACATCCTCCTCATGCTTTCCTTTTGGGCTCGGGCCGGTGCTTGTCACCGGGGCCCTGGCCGCGTTTGTAGACGAGCAGCGTGCGCTTGAAGGAGATCACGATGTCGCCGTGCTGGTTGGTGCCGATGGTCTCGACCTTGACGATGCCGACATCGGGGCGCGATCCGCTCTCGCGCTTCTCCAGCACGGTGGATTCGGAATAGATGGTGTCGCCCTCGAAGACGGGTTTGGGCAGGCGCACCTCGTCCCAGCCGAGATTGGCGAAGACGTTCTGCGAGATATCCGCCACGCTCTGGCCGGTTACGAGCGCGATGGTGAAGCAGGAATTCACCAGCGGCTTCCCGAAGGCGGTGTGCTCGGCGTAATTCACGTCGAAATGCAGATGCGCGGTATTTTGCGTCAGCAGCGTGAACCAGGAATTGTCCGTTGCGGTCACGGTGCGCCCCAGCGCGTGCTTGTAGATATCGCCCGGCTCGAAATCCTCGTAGAACCGCCCGTTCCAGCCCTGCTTGACGCTCATGGCTCGCTCCTCGTGGTGTTCGGTTGCCCAGGCACTGCGATACGCCGGTGCGACCGCCGCGCCCATCGGTATTTCGGCACGCCCCGCTCACCACGGTGCCCAAAGGCTGCTACCGGGCCGCGCCGTGTTGCGGCACTGTCGAGACTAGCCTGCGCGGTCGTGCGATGTCATCGGCGGATCGTCGCGGGCCGGATTGACGGGGCCTCGGACTGCGCAGTATCGTCGACCGCGTCATCGAAAGGATCCCGTGTCATGGACAAGCAAGCTCGCCGCCGAGGCTGAAGCACCGCGTGCCCGTTTGCCCTTGTGGATTCGTGGCCGCATCTCTCCATGACAATCAGGAATTCCCCATGCCCGGACTCTCAGGAAAACGCTGCGTCGTCACCGGCGCGGCACGCGGAATCGGCGCCGCCATCGCGCAAGCCTTCGTGAACGAGGGCGCGAGCGTCATCGCGACCGATATCGACGCCGCGCTCGGCCGCGAGACCGCTGACCGGCTCGCCATGCCGTTCCATCATCTCGATGTCGCATCGGAAGGCGACTGGGCGGCGCTCGCGCTGCGCTTCCCGGAAGTCGATGTCGTCGTCAACAATGCCGGCATTACCGGCTTCGAAGCCGGGGCGGTCGCCCATGATCCCGAACACGCCGCGCTCGACGACTGGCGCGCCGTCATGGCCGTCAATCTGGACGGCGTCTTCCTCGGCTGCCGCTATGCGATCGGCGCGATGAAGCGAAGCGGGGCCGGGTCTATCATCAACATCTCCTCGCGCTCGGGCCAGGTCGGAACCCCGCGCGCGGCAGCCTATGCCGCATCGAAGGCCGGCGTGCGCAATCACACCAAGACGGTTGCGCTCTATTGTGCCGAGCAGGGGTGGCGGATCCGGTGCAATTCGATCCATCCGGGGGCGATCCTGACGCCGATGTGGGAGGCGCTTCTCGGCGATGAGCCGGGGCGGGCCGAGCGGATGGCGGCATTCGTCGCGGATACGCCACTGCAGCGATTCGGTAAACCGTGCGAAGTCGCAGCCATCGCCGTGCTGCTCGCATCCGACGATGCCGCCTATATGACGGGCTCGGAAATCACCATCGATGGCGGCCTCCTCGCCGGAAGTGCCGTACGCCCCTGAGGCGGCCGCATCAGCCTTCGGCGCCGTTGCCTCCCGTTCCGGTGTCGCTTGCGTCAGCCTTGCCCATATCGGCCTTCGCGAGCGCAATCGCTTCGGCGATGACGGCCTCGTCGGCGAGCTGGTTGGCCAGGATCAGGACGAGGCGCGTGTTCAGCACGGCGCTTTCCTCGTCGGTGAGGCCGCGATGCGCGTCGATCAGCATCCGGTAGATGCGATCGGGATCCTCCATGCGGTTGTTGGTATCGAGCGGCATCGGGGCGTTCCTCCGGCTTCTTCTGTCGCAGCCCGTCACAGCAGATGATGGGCGCAGATTTTGCGCGCCGCTGCAATCCCGCCCAGAGCGGTGGTGGTGGAAATCGGAACTGAAAAGTTGTGCCGATAGGGCGGGTCGGCCTTTTCACGTATTGTGCCGGGACGCGAAACAGTGCATAGTCCGCAAATCGATCTTGGGCCGGACGACTGGGCCGCTTGCTCGCACATGATGCGAGCCAATGCGCAGACTATCTCTCCTGAATTCGACTTCATGAATCGTGCTCTGCTGCGCGCGGGCTCGGTTTTCTACGACTATGCACTATCTAGGAACAACGCTATGAACACCGGTACCGTCAAGTGGTTCAACGATCAAAAGGGCTACGGCTTCATTCAGCCGGATGAAGGCGGCAAGGACGTCTTCGTTCACGTTTCGGCTGTCGAACGCTCCGGCATGCGCGGTCTCGCGGAAGGCCAGAAGGTCACCTACGAGATTCAGGACGATCGCCGCACCGGCAAGTCCTCCGCAGTCAATCTCCAGGCTGCCTGACCGTCGATCCACTTGCATGAAGGCGTTGCTCGTCTTCGCAAACGGATGTAAGCCGTCGCTCCATGAGCGGCGGCTTTTGCCGCAAATGGCCAGGAGTTATGGATGTCGAAAGAAGAGTTGATCACGTTCGAGGGTGTCGTCACCGAGGTTCTCCCGGATGCCAAGTTCCGCGTCGAGCTCGAAAACGGCCACGAGGTGATCGCTTACACGGCGGGCAAGATGCGCAAGTTCCGCATCAAGACCATCGCCGGTGACCGCGTGACCGTCGAGATGTCGCCTTACGACCTCGACAAGGGACGCCTCGTTTTCCGCCACAAGGACGATCGCGGCTTTTCGGGCCCGCGCCCGCCTGCCCGTGGCGGCGGCAACCGGCGGCGCTGAGCCGTCACGCGCGATCACGGACCTGCGCGTCGCGCGTCCGGGATCCGGCCTGTCTGCCAGCGTGACGGGCCGAGCATGATCCGGCCTAGCGTGATCCGGCCTGCCCGCTGACGATCCGCTGCCTGTTGCGCGGCGAAGCGCCTGCTGCAATTGTCCTCCTCCCGATTCGATCAGGACGACGATCATGGCACGCAGCGGCGAAAGACATGCGATCTCGCTCGATGATATCCGCGCAGCCGCGCGTGTCATCGAGGGGCATGTGATCACCAGCCCGATGATCCACTCACCGCGCCTGTCGCAGCTGACCGGGGCGACGGTCCAGCTCAAGCTCGAGAACATGCAGGCGACCGGCGCCTTCAAGGAGCGCGGCGCCGTCAACCGGCTCGCGGCGCTCGACGCCGATGCACGTGCCGCCGGCGTCATCGCCATGTCGGCCGGCAACCACGCCCAGGCCGTGGCCTATCATGCGCACCGCCTCGGAATTCCCGCCACCATCGTGATGCCGGAGGCGACCCCTCTGGTGAAGGTCGAGAACACCATCTCCCATGGTGCGCGCGTCGTGCTGCACGGCGAAACCCTCGTCGAATCCGAAATGGAAGCGCAGGCGATCGCGGCGCGCGAGGGGCTGACCATGGTTCATCCCTTCGATGATCCGCTGGTCATGGCCGGGCAGGGAACGATAGCGCTGGAAATGCTCGCGCAATGGCCCGAGCTCGATACGCTGGTCGTCCCGATCGGCGGCGGCGGGTTGATCTCCGGCATGGCCGTCGCGGCACGCGCGCTTGCGCCACATATCCGCATCATCGGTGTCGAGGCCGCGCTCTATCCCTCGTTTCACAATGCATTGACCGGCGAAGACCGCCCGATCGGCGGCGCGACGCTGGCGGAGGGGATCGCGGTCAAGCATCCCGGACGGCTCACCTTGCCGGTGGTGCGTGATCTCGTCGAGGAGATCGTGATCGTCGACGAGGACCGTATCGAGAGCGCGGTGAATGCCTGTGCGACCCTCCAGCGGACGATGGCCGAGGGAGCGGGTGCCGCCGGCATTGCGGCCATGCTCGCGCGTCCCGATCTGTTTGCCGGGCGCAATGTCGGGGTCGTGCTGTGCGGGGGGAATATCGATGCGCGCATCCTCGCATCGGTCATGGTCCGTGAACTCGAACGCGACGAGCGCATTGTCGCCTTCAGGATCTACTCGCATGACCGACCCGGTCTGCTCGGGCGCGTTTCGACACGCCTTGGCGAACTGGGTGCGAATATTCTGGAAGTGTCGCACGGACGGCTGTATCTCGACGTGCCGGCGAAGGGGGTCACGGTCGATCTGACGATCGAGACCCGTGATGCGGCGCATACGGCGCAGATTTTCGAGGCGCTTCGTGACGAGGGATACGAGCCGCGCCGGATCGATCCGCGCGGGCTGATGCAATCGGGTCCGTGAGAACGCAGGAGGCAGGATGAATACGATACCACAGACCGTTCCCGTGGCCGCGGGCGGCACGACGGGGGTGCTGGGACGGCGTTTCGTCGCCTTGCTGATTGATCTCGTGATCATCGCCGGCTTCGTCATGGCGCTCGGTTTTGCGATCACCATCCTCGGCTTCCTGACCTTCGGCCTGGGCTGGCTGCTCTTCGCCATCCTCGTGCCGGGTGCGGCCATCCTCTACACGGCGCTCACCATGGGCGGGCCGAATGCGAGCACGATCGGCATGCGCCTGTGCGGGCTGCGTGTCGTCGACGCGTCGAGCGGGCAGGGAATCGACCCGTTGCGCGCGGCGGCCCACGCGCTGCTGTTCTACTTCGCGGTTTCCACCTTCCTGATCCTGCTCGTCGATGTCGTCATCGGCTTCCTGCGCGAGGATGCCCGTCTGGGACGCGACCTGATCGTCAACCTCGTCGTCCTGCGTGCCCGGATCTGACGGTCGAGGCGCGCGACGGCGAAAACGTAATCTTCGAAAAAACGGCCAGGCCCTGACAAAAACACCCGTTGTCGAATACCGATCCGGTGTTATCTTTCTCCAGGGGCAGGAAACATCGTGAGCGGAGCCGCAACGGCGTGACCAGACATTCGCGCGACACACCGCAGTTCTTCCTGACTGCGCCGACTCCGTGCCCCTATCTCGACGGGCTGGAGGAGCGCAAGGTCTTCACGCATCTCGTGGGGCGCCGCGCGGGGGAGCTCAACGATATCCTCACCCATGGCGGGTTTCGCCGCTCGCAGACGATCGCCTATCGCCCGGCTTGCGAAAATTGCCGTGCCTGCGTGTCCGTGCGGGTGCCGGTTGCCGATTTCCAGCCCTCCTCCAATATGCGCAGGCTCGCGCGATTGAACGACGATCTGATCGGCGAGGCGCGTCCCAACCACGCCAGTTCCGAGCAATACGCCCTGTTTCGCCGCTACCTCGAGGCGCGGCATGCCAATGGCGGCATGATGGACATGTCGATGCTCGACTATGCGATGATGATCGAGGACAGCCATATCGAGTCGATGGTCGTCGAGTATCGGCGCCGGGGCCCCGATTCACGCATCAACGGACGCGGCGAGGGTTCGCTGCTTGCTCTGTGCCTGACCGATGTCCTCGCGGACGGGTTGTCGATGGTCTATTCCTTCTTCGATCCCGACGTCCCGCGTCGCAGCCTCGGCACCTACCTGATCCTCGAGCACATTCAGCGTGCGGCGCGGATGGGGCTCGACTACGTCTATCTCGGCTATTGGGTCCAGGGTTCTCCGAAAATGGCCTACAAGGAGCGCTTCATGCCGCAGGAGCGGCTCGGCGGTCGCGGCTGGGAGCGTGTCGAGCGCTGAAAGGCGCAACACGGGATGGGCCTGAACTGCCATTGACCCCGGGAAGCTGCCAATCTTCTTATATGATAAACAACGATCTTTGCCCCGCGCGTGATCGCAAGGGCCATCAGATCGCCGGACGACACCTTCCGGCGGATGATGTTACGCTGCACAGCAACACCTCGGGGCGCCTTTGCCGTTCCTGCTTGGACAGGCAGGCTCTAACCATCGGGAAGTAATTCGTTCATGAGCGAAGACAAACGTCGTATCCAGCGCCCGGCGCGCGATCCTTACTTGTTTCGACCGATCAGCTTCCGCTCAGTGGAATCGCGAAACCGCATCATGATGTCGCCGATGTGCCAGTATTCGGCGCAGGACGGGCTGCCCAATGACTGGCATTTCGGCCATATCGCTGCCCGCGCCGCAGGCGGTGTCGGCATCCTGTGCATCGAGGCGACGCATGTCTCCGATATCGGGCGGATCACGCCGAATTGCCTTGGTATCTGGAACGACACGCAGCGCGATGCCCTGGCGCGGATCGCGCGACATGTCGAGGCACTCGGCGCGGTCCCGATGATCCAGCTCGCCCATGCCGGGCGCAAGGCATCGGTCAGCCAGCCCTGGCAGGGCACGAAACCGATCCCTGCAGCAGAAGGGGGCTGGGAGACGATCGGTCCTTCGCCCTTGCCGCAAACACCTGATGCGCCGCCGCCGCGTGAGATGAGCCAGGCGGATATCGATGCCGTCGTCGAACAGTTTCGCGATGCGACGCGCCGCTCGCGGGAAGCGGGGTTCCGGATCGTCGAGGTGCATGCGGCCCACGGATATTTGATCCATTCGTTCCTGTCGCCGTTGAGCAACAGGCGTACCGACGCGTATGGCGGGTCGCTGGAGAACCGGGCGCGGTTGCTCAACCAGGTGATCGATGCGGTGCGCAGCGAATGGCCGGCGGAGCTTCCGCTCTTCGTGCGCATTTCCGCCACCGACTGGGTCGAGGGCGGGCTCGACCTTGCGGCCTCGATCGCATTGTCGCGGATTCTGGCGCGCCGCGGTGATGTCGATCTGATCGACTGCTCGACGGGCGGCGTCGACCACCGGCAGGCGATTAGACCCTATCCCGGTTATCAGGTACCATTTGCAGAGGCGATCCGCCGCGAGGTCGGAATCGCGACGGGAGCGGTCGGCCTGATCTCCGCACCGGAACAGGCCGAAGAGATCCTCGCCGGCGGGCGGGCCGATCTGGTCATTCTGGGGCGCGTCCTGTTGAATGATCCACATTGGGCGCTGCATGCGGCGAATCGTTTGCGCGCGGAGCACGTCGTCTGGCCGGTGCAATACGAGCGCTCCAACATATTCTGAACCGACGATCACGCCCAGCCCGAAACCGGTGCATGATCCGTTGGCGGTGGCCGCGTAGTCGGCGGAAAGTGAAGCGTGATGTTTGATATCCGCGATGCCGAGATCGTACGCGAGATCGTACGCTGGGGCGGTTTCCGTGCCGCTGCGCAGAAACTCAATCTCACCCAGTCGGCAATATCGGCGCGTGTCTCGAGCCTCGAAGGGCGTCTCGGCGTCACGATCTTCGATCGCCGCCGACGCGGCGCGCAGCTAACTCCACAGGGGCGGGCCTTCCTCGAACAGGGCGAGCGGCTCGTGGCGATGCGCAACCAGATCGCCGCAGCACTCGGTCCGCAGGGCGGGTTCGCGGGCACGATCCGGATTGGGGTGGCCGAGACGATCGTGCATACCTGGCTCGCCGGCATGTTGACCCGGCTGGCCGAGAGCCTTCCCGAGATGCGCCTCGAACTTTCGGTCGACACCTCGCCCATCCTGGCGCGCAAGCTGCTCGACAACGCCCTCGACATCGCCGTGATGATGACGTCGCTGGTGCCGCCACTGGCCGTTCGCCGGCCGATCTATCGCTGTCCGCTGGCCTGGTACGCGGCGCGCGATTACGCGCTGGAAGCCGAGCCGCTGGATATCGAGGGGCTGTCGCGCTTCCCGATCATCACCTTCTCGCGCGGAACGCTGCCGCATGCCGAACTCGAGCATAAGCTGCCGATGACGCGCCTGCCGCCGCCCTTGCTGCATGCCTGCGCCTCCCTGTCGACCACGCTGCACCTGACCCGGGCGGGTCTGGGCATTGGTCTGCTCCCGGAGCCGATGGCCGCGCGCGACTTGTCCGAGGGCCTGTTGAAGCAGGTGAGCGTTGCGCCGAATGCGGCCATGTCGGACCTGACTTTCGACTTTGCCCACCTGCCCGAGCAGCCCGGCAGCGTGATGGAGGAGATCGGGGCTGCCGCACAGCATGCAGTCGCTGACATTGCTGAATGATCATATTTTTAGATCGATTTGATCGATATTTGATCGATTGACACGAACGGATGACTTTGTGAAACTCGTCTTCATAATTCAAAATGCGGACGCGTTCTCGCAAAGACTTGGACGTGTATCAGCAGGGGAACATGATGACGACTATCGCATCGCCGGAGCAATTGCGCCGGCTGATCAGAGCGAAGTCTTTCGCGAATCCGACGACAGGGCAGGCCGGCGGTTACCTGCAGGGTAATCTTGTCGTTTTGCCGAAAGCATATGCCGATGATTTCCTCGGCTTCTGCGCAAACAACCCGAAGCCTTGTCCGCTTCTCGGTGTATCGCGTCCCGGCGAACGCGGGATTGCTGCGCTGGGTGATGATCTCGATATTGCGACCGACGTGCCCTTCTACCGGGTCTTCGCGGGAAGCGGTCAGCGAAATCGGGTCGACGACTTGTCGGGCTATTGGCGCGATGATCTCGTTTCCTTCGTCATCGGCTGTTCATTTTCGTTCGAGGAATCCTTGCAGCGCGCCCGCATCCCGGTTCGCCATATCGAGGCCGGACGCAACGTCCCCATGTACGTGACGAATATCGAGACGCATGCCAGCGGGCCGTTCCACGGGCCCCTTGTGGTCTCAATGCGGGCCTTCTCGCCCGCCGATGCGATCCGCGCGATCGTCCTCTCGGATCGCCAGCCGCTCGCCCATGGTGCGCCGGTGCATATCGGCGATCCGGCGCAGATCGGGATCAAGGATTTCGACAACCCGGAATTCGGCGACCCACCGGTCGTCGAGCCCGGCGACATACCTGTCTTCTGGGCCTGCGGCGTGACGCCACAAATGGCGATCCGCAACGCAGCGCCCGAGATCGCGATCACGCACGAACCGGGCTACATGCTGGTCACGGACGTGCCGGCCGAGGGAGCATCCATCGGTCTCAACGCGGCTCGCTAAGGGCCGTTTCCACAGGGGAAAAGGAGTTCAGTCATGAACCGATCATTAAAAACGAGCCTTCTTGCCGGTTTCGCCGTATTCGCTTTCGGCGGCGCGGCCCACGCGAGCGACATCGACGAGGTCACCTTGTCCGTCGTCGGTACCTGGAGCAACCTGCCGCTCTATCAGCAGTTCGAATCTCCGTTCTGGACCGAGACGCTGCCCGCGCTCTCGGATGGGCGCATCTCCGTCGAGATGACGACCTTCAACCAGCTCGGCTCCAGCGGCGATGACGTCTTCCGCCTGCTCAGCGACGGCGTCTTCGATGTCGGCATGACGGTGGCCGACTACACCGTCTCCGACGCGCCCGAGCTAGAGGCGCTCGACGTTCCGCTTATCGCGATGGATGCCGATACCGCCAAGGCGACTGTCGATGCGGCGCGGGACTGGGTCGCGGATTCCATGCGCGAGCGCTTCGACTCGCATCTCCTTGCGATTGCGCCCTATCCTCCGCAGATCGTCTTCTGCCGTGATGAAGTCTCTTCGCTCGCCGACATGCAGGGCCTGCGTGTGCGTGGCTCGGGCCGCATGACGACGCAGTTCCTCGAAGCGCTTGGTGCCGAGGGCGTCAATATCGGTTTCGGTGAAGTCCCCGGCGCGCTCGAGCGCGGCGTCATCGATTGCGCCATTACCGGTGCGGGTTCAGGCTACAGCGCCGGCTGGTGGGAGAGCGCCACGCATCTCCTCGTCATCCCGCTGGGCGGCTGGGATCCGGTCGTGACCGCGATGAATCTGGAGCGCTGGGAGAGCCTCTC
This sequence comes from Salinarimonas sp., assembly GCA_020832565.1. Lineage (GTDB taxonomy): Bacteria > Pseudomonadota > Alphaproteobacteria > Rhizobiales > Beijerinckiaceae > Saliniramus. The sequence goes on from JAFIEI010000013.1 coordinate 34,372, forward strand.
GGAAGCCACGCAGCAGCTCATCCAGGAAGCGGTGATCACCGAGTTCGAAGAGCCGGCCTGGGCTGATGCGCAGGGCGCCCTCGAGCGTGATCTCGCCTGCCTCACCGATGGCGAATGCGCCGCCGGCGAGAATGCTGGTATGATCCTGGTCGAGGCCACCGACGAGGATATGGCGACCGCCCTCGAAGCCCTCAACAGCCGCGTTCTGCCCGATTGGGCCGCCCGCGCCGGTGAGGAATGGGTGACGCGCTGGAACGAGACTGTCGGCCAGGTGGTCGATATCCAGATCTCCACGAACTGAGCGGGAAACCGTCATGAGCGAACGACGCGCGCAATCCTGGCCGGTACGGGTCTTCGGCCTCCTGAGCCGGGCAAACTATGCCATCGCCCTGATCTGCGGCGTCGTTCTGCTCGCGACGGTGATCTTCATCCTGGTCGACATCGCCATGCGCCAGATTGTCGGGCGTGGGCTCGGCGGCTCGGATGAGATCTCCGGTTACGTCATCGCTGGCGTGGCCGCCTGGGGCTTCTCCTACGCCCTCGTCGAGCGGGCGCATGTTCGAATCGACGTTCTGACCGGGCGCCTTCCGCCCGCAGGCCGCGCCGTTTTCGATCTCGCCGCCGCGGCCACGCTGATGGTCGTGGCGGCGCTGGTCACCTCCTATGGCTGGCGGGTTTTCGCGCGTTCATGGAACAGCAATTCGCGGGCCAATACGCCGCTCGAGACCCCGCTCTGGATTCCGCAATCGATCTGGCTCGCGGGCTGGGGATGGCTGACGCTCGTGGCGCTCGTGGTCACGATATGCCTTGCAGCACTGATGCTGATGCGGCGCTTCGAAAGCATTCACGCCATTGGTGGTGTCGGCTCCGAAATGGAGAATGAACAATGATATTTTCCGTCGGAGGCGCGCTTCTGGGGCTGCTTGCGCTGTCATTGCCCGTCGGCGTCGTGCTCTTTCTCCTCGGCTTCGGGGTCGATTACTTCTACTCGCCCTTTCCGCTGATCCGCGGGCTCGGAGAGCGCGTCTGGTCCTCGTCCAATAGCGGGCTCCTTATCGCCATTCCGTTTTTCGTGCTGCTCGGTGAATTCCTGGTGCGCGCCGGCATCGCCGAGCGGACCTACCGCGCCCTCGACGCCTGGTTCTCCTGGCTGCCCGGCGGCCTGATTCACGCCAATATCGGCACCGCGACGATGTTCTCGGCCACGTCCGGATCCTCGGTCGCGACAGCGGCGACGGTCGCGACGGTGGCGATGCCGCAGGCTGAGCGGCTCGGCTACGACCAGCGCCTCTTCGCCGGAGCGATCGCTGCCGGCGGGACGCTCGGGATCATGATCCCGCCATCGATCAATCTGATCATCTACGGCTTCCTTACCGAGACCTCGATCCCGCGCCTGTTTCTCGCAGGCCTGATCCCCGGGCTGCTGCTCGCCTTGGGCTTCATGGTGATCACTGCGATCCTGTGCAAGCTCTATCCATCGCTGGGAGGGCCGACGCGCAGCGCGAGCTGGGGGGAGCGGTTCTCGGGCCTCAAGCATCTCGTGCCGCTGCTGTTGCTGTTCGGCGTGGTGATCGGTTCGATCTATGCCGGCTGGGCGACGCCGACGGAATCGGCCGCGATCGGCGTCGGCATGGCTGCCCTGATCGCGGCAGCCAATCGCGGGCTGACCCTCCAGGTCGTGATCGATTCCCTGATCGGCACCGTGCGCACCACCGCCATGGTGATGTTCGTCATCGTCGGCGCCTATTTTCTGAACTACACCCTCGCCGCAGCCGGGCTCGGTCGCGAACTGACGGCCATGCTCGACAATCTCGGGCTCGGCCCCTACCAGACGCTGTTCGTGATCATCGCGCTCTATATCGTCCTCGGCTTCTTCATCGAGACCATGGCGCTGATGATTGCCACGATCCCGATCGTCGTCCCCGTCGTGGTCGGTCTCGGCTTCGATCCGATCTGGTTCGGTATCCTCGTGATCGTGCTGGTCGAGATGGCGCTGATCACGCCGCCTGTCGGGCTGAACCTTTATGTGGTCCAGGCTGCCCGGGCGAAGGGACGCTTCTCGGATGTGATGGTCGGTGCCTTCCCTTACGTGATCGGCATGTTCATCATGATCATCGCGCTGATCCTGTTCCCGCAGATCGCGCTGTTCCTGCCGGGGCTCTAGTCCGGCACGACAAATCCACGCGGGGCGTGCAACGATCACGCCTCGTATTCAACCAATAAGAAAACGTTCGGAGGCTCCCGTGAGCACGACCCTGCAATTCGAGACCGGCGATGCCGGTACGAAGGCGATCACCATCGACAGTCTCGTCGTCGCCGGCTGGACCGCCCGTGACAGGGCGGCGGTTGATCACCATATCGAGGAACTCGCGGCGCTCGGCGTGCCTGCGCCCTCGCAGGTGCCTCTATTCTATCGCCTTTCGGCATCGCTGCTGACGCAGGAGAGCGACGTCGAATTCCTCGGCGCGGAGGCTTCCGGCGAAGTCGAGCCGCTTCTCGTTCAGGACGGCGAGACGCTCTGGCTCGGGCTCGGCTCGGATCACACCGATCGCAAGCTCGAAACCGTTTCCGTGGCTTTCTCGAAACAGGCCTGCGCCAAGCCCGTCGCGCGTCAATTGTGGCGTTTCGACGAGCTGCGTGAGCGCCTCGACGATCTCGCGCTCACCTCCTGGATTCGCGATAGGGATGATGCCGAGTGGCAGCTTTACCAGCAGGGCACGCTCGCGGCGATCCGTCCGCTCGCAGAGCTGATGGCAGCCTCTCCCTTCGCGCGTGGCGAAGCTCTGGCTCCCGGTACGGCGATGATGTGCGGCACCTTTGGTGCAAAGGGCGGCGTGCGCCCGGCGGGTCAGTTTCGCATGGAATTGCGCGATCCCGTGCAGGGGCGCAGTATCGAGCATGTCTATCGTGCAAAGGCGTTGCCCGTCATCGCCTGATCGAACGCCACCGAATGCTCCTTGGGGAGTGTCGGCCTTGCGGATCGGGCTTCTGGGCCTGCGGAAGACGCGCGATTGCGCGGCTTCCTGGTCAGATGGTCGCGATCACGACCGGTTTCGCCTCAGCTGACGATGCGCCAGGAGCCGTCGGGCTCGCGGCAGGCGGTGCCGAAGCCTTCCTGCGGGCGGCCGCCGATATAGATCGTATGGGTGTATTCGCGGCAGAGCTGGCGTCCCTCGCGGAAGCTCGGGCCCGGGATCACTTCACCACGAACTTCGCGCCGGTCACCGCGCCAGGTCGTCGGGCGACCGGTATCGAGCGCCTGGAATTCGGCGCGTACGGCAAGGCGTTGCTCCTGCGCGTCAAGATCAGCGCCGATCGCACCACCGATGATGCCGCCGAGCAGCGCGCCGGCGAGGATCGAGGCTCCGTCACCACGCCCGATCAGATGACCGGCAGTGCCGCCGAGCAGTGCGCCCGAGACGATACCGACTTCCTGCCGCGGGCCCATGCCCTGCGGCGAACATGCGCCGAGTGCCACAATACCGATAAGCGCTGCGCCAGCCGCAGCTTTCCCGAAAAACATGCTTTCAACTCCTTGAAATACTGTCCCGAGCTATCAAGCCGATCGCGCCTGAATGGCGGCTGAACGAATCGTACCTCTCAGGTGCGATTGCCGGGCAGTTCCAAGGTAATCTCAAGCCCCCCATTCGCGGCGTTTTCAAGGCGCAGGCGCCCGCGATAGAGCGCCACGAGGTCGCTGACGATGGACAGGCCGAGCCCCGAACCGGGTTTCGACTCGTCGAGGCGCTGGCCACGCTTGAGCATCTGCGCGCGCGCCGCCGGATCGGGGACACCCGGTCCGTCATCGGCAATGATGAGAACGAGGCGCGGTGCCTCGTCGTCGTCGCCAGCACGTGCATGTAGAATAACCCGGCTGCGTGCCCATTTGCAGGCATTGTCGAGCAGATTGCCGAGCATTTCCTCGAGATCCTGCTTCTCGCCGCGAAACTGGGCGCCCTCCAGCCCGTCGAAATCGAATTCGATGTCCTTGTCGCGATAAATCCGCGCAAACGTCCGTGCCAGCCCCTCCGCAACCGGGGCGACGGGGGTGATCGAGCCGAGCGTTCCCGCGAGCGCGGCGGCGCGGGCGCGGTCGAGGTGGTAGGTCACCTGGTCGCGCATCGTGCGCGCCTGTTCCTCGACCGTGCGCGCGAGAGCATCGTCACGATTCTGCGCCTCGTTGAGGAGCACGGTCAGCGGCGTCTTCAGGGCATGTGCGAGATTGCCGAGCTGCGTGCGCGCACGCTCCAGAATATCGCGGTTGCTCTCGATCAGCAGATTGATCTCGCCGGCCAGCGGCGCGATATCGCGCGGATAATCGCCGGCGATCCGCTCCGCCTCGCCACGTCGCACCCCGATCAGCGCCGCGCGCAGGCGCTGCAGCGGCGACAGCCCGAAGCGGATCTGCAGCAGGGTCGAAAGGGCGAGCGCGAGGCCCAGCGCGGCGAAGGTGAGGGTGATCGCGAGGGTAAAACCGCGCACATCCGAATCGATCTCGTCGGATGGTCCGGCAACGCTGATGATGTAGTGGGTATCGTTGTCGGTTCGGATATCCCGCTCGATCACGCGCAGTTCACGGTCATCAGGGCCGCCCGTATAACCGCGCCGAATGCCGCTTTCGGGATCGCTCTCGGCAGGCGCCTCGAGTGCCGGCAGCGTCGCGCCAACGAGGGAGAGGGAGGTGCGCATGTCGCGCAGGGCCTCGCCGGGCCGCGCGATCTGCCAGTACCAGCCGGAGAGCGGAAGATCGAAGAACGGGTCTCCTGCCGCCTGCGCCCCGCGCGACTCGTCGCCCGCGGCGATATCCGCCGAGAGCGCAGTGACGTAGACGAGCAGGCGCCGGTCGAAAGCCTGTTCGGTGGTCTCACGATACAGCGCGACCAGGATGATTCCGGCCACCAGCAGGATCGTGAAACTCCAGAACAAGGCCGAGACCGCGAGCCGAATCGCGATGGGTCTGTTGGCAAAGAGCTTCATTGCCGCATGTGAGCGTAAACCGCGTGTCCGGGCAAGGGAGGGGCGGGGCAATGCCTGGCCCGCAAGAGTGGACTTGGGTTTACCATCACCACTTTGCCGCGAGGCTACCCGTCGTCATCGCGGTTCGCCGGGGATCCGGCGCTATCGCTGATCTGCTCGCCCCTTCGCCCACGAATGATTGCAATGACAATGGCCGAGATGGCGCCGACGCCCATGATGACGAATCCAAAGTCGCGGTGGCCCAACTCCATCACGAGAAGGGCGAACGAGAGAACGAAAACAATCGTACCCAACCCGTAGCGGCGGCCTTCTTTTTCGCCTTCACGCTCGAATTGGTTCACTTCGCGGACAGTTTTCACCAACTCGTCGCGCCGGTCTGCATCGCGATTCTCCAGTGTGCGCTGATGTGCGATGCCCTCAATATGTTGCTCAATGAGGATTTTTGCCGAGCCTGGATAAAACTTCTCATATTCTTGCAGGAGGGCAGGGTCAGGTGCGTAGTCTGTTCTCTCGACCTTCATGGCGATACGGCTTGCCACTTGGCGCCGCTGGTCTTCCGATATGTGAGGGCCGATTACGCCTTTGAATTCCTCGGCAATCGTCTCAGATGTTGTTCGCGTTGCCGGCAGCTGACCGTTGCCTTCGGTTTCGTCCTGATGAGGGTCTGTCATTGAAAATTGCACGCCTTCTGAAAAGCGCGCAAAGATTGCCATCAGAGGCGATTTAAGTCCATAGCTCAAGAAATCTGAGTGAGCCAAATATTTTTGCGACAATCAGAGGGCGGATCGATGGCCTGTCGACTCACGGCTGCCGGCGTCGCCGGAGGCGACATCGCGCACGTTCTCTGTGTCGCAGGCGCGGATTTCGCGGAGGATGATATCTCTGACGCGGCGCTTGCGTGTAAGATCAGTGTGAAGCACGGTCACCGGTGCGGCCAGGACATCCAGAAAGCCCCTTGCGAAGCCGCGCCGCCACGCCCGTGACCGAACGCTGTTGCGATCAATCACCTGATCCGAACGCGGACGGGAGCGCAAAATCAGGGCCTGTATTTCCGATTGAAACGACACGATCTCAACTCCGGATTGGTCGCATATGGTAACAGTTGTCTATGCTCGCTGCAACTCACCCATGACCGGCGACCAAATCCGAAACAGGCTCAGCCTCAGCCCACGCTCACCTGTCCCTCGAAGGTGAACTCATCGCCATCCTCATGCGTCCAGACAAAGCTGAAATCGCTGGTCTCTTCGATGCGCACGAAGAAGACGTGATACGGGTTGGCGGAGCTTCCATTGTCGAAATCATAGGTGAAGACCGGCTCGCCGTTCATGCGTGCCTCGAACCGTTCCAGCATGTCGCGTGGCTCGGGTGATGACAGGCCCGTGACCATCGGGTGATCGATCAACGTGCGGATCTCGATCACCTCGCCGGCAGAGGCGGAACGGGGCAGGCGGACGCGGGGGCGTGACATGGCTCTTCCTCCTCAGACGGATCAGGTGACGCAACCGCCGACGGACACTTCGACATAGGCGCTCTGGCGCAGAAGCGTGCCATCCGACAGTTCAGCCAGCACGATGACCTCCTGGTCTTCCGCCAGACGTATGCGCGTCGACACCTCCGCGCGGCCATTGGCCGGCGACAGATGGAACGTCCCGATACCGGGGGCGGGATTGCGCGTGGCGAAAACGCGGATGGCGCGCACGTGGTCATCCGCGGTCATCGGGCTGTCGATCACCACACCGAGCGGCACCGAAGCGCCGTTCTCGGCGACTTCGGGCAGGTCGAGCTCGATTCCGCCCTCGGTCACCTCACGTCCATCGATCGCCGCACGGATCGCATCCGCGACTTCGTCACTCAGATCAGCCCAGGCGAATGGCTTGGGCGTGACCGTCAGGGCGACGAAGGCTGCGGACGCGGTCAGGAATGCGCGGCGATGGATCGTCATGTCGAAGCTCTCCTTACGAGAACATGTCGGTGGTGATGCTGTCGTACCAGGCATCGGCATATTCAGCTTCGCGGCGGCGGTTATGCGCCTGCTCCGAGAGCGGACCGCTCGGCGAAACGCCACCGGAATCCGGCGTTGCGGCGATCTCGCCATCATCGTCGAGGCGGAAAATCGCTGCAACCGAAATCCCGTATTCCTCACCCACATGGCTATAGCAGGTGTTGAAGTAAACCGGGTTCTGGGGCGGCGATTCGCCGCGCAGGTCGGCGATTGCCGAGGCGACGGCCTGCTTCGCGGTGGAGTTCGCGACATAGCCGGATTTCGGCATAGGCGCACCGATATTGGCGTCGCCGATCACATGGATATCCGGCGCCGTCCCGGCGGCGAAGGTCAGCGGATCGACCGGCACCCAGCCGCTCTCGTCGGCAAGGCCCGTATCGCGGGCGATGGCGGCGGCGTATTGCGGCGGGATGACGTTGCCGACATCCACCTTGTGGCGCTCGCCGAACTCGCTGATGAAGACCTTCTCCTGCGGGTCGACGGCCACGATCGTGCCGTCCTCGCTCGCAGGGATCCACTCGATCAGATCACCATAGAGCTCCTCCCAGCCTTCCTGGAACAGGCCCTGCTTGGAGAAACCATCCTTGGCGTCGAAGGCGAGGATCTTGGCGCGCGGATTATGCTGCTTGAGGTGATGCGCGATCATCGAAATCCGCTCGTACGGGCCGGGCGGGCAGCGGAACGGGTTGGGCGGGATCGCGAGGCCCACGACGCCGCCTTCCGGGAGTTCCTCGAGCTGGCGGCGCAGGATGCTGATCTGGCTGCCGTCGCCGCCCATCCAGGCATGCGGGAAGATCTCCGAGGCCGCCTCGTCATAGCCCTCGATCGCATCCCAGCGCAGGCCGATACCCGGCGAGACGATGAGCTTGTCATAGGCGACCTGCGTGTCGTCGGCCAGCGTGACCTGCTTTGCGACCGGATCGATATCCTTGGCCCAGTTCTGCACGATGTCGACACCGCGTGCACGCAGCCCGTCATAGCTGTGGGTGATCTGCGGCAGCTCGCGGCGACCGCCGAGGATCAGATTGCCATAGGGGCAGGTGACGAAGCTGTCGTAGGGTTCGATCAGCGTGACGTTCACATCGGGGTAGTTGATGCGCGCGAAACGCGCCGCGCTCGCACCACCGAAACCGCCGCCGATCACGACGAGACGCGGGCCGGTATCGGCGCGCAGGATCGCGGGAGCGGCCAGGGTGAAGGCGCTGCCTGCGAGGAGGGCGCCGAAATGGCGACGCGTGATTTTGGGTGAAAAGCCGTTCATGACAAAATCCTCAGCGCAGCTGCGAGAAATAATCGGCGAGCTCGGCGACTTCCTCGTCGGTATAGCCGGGCGCGATGCGGTTCATGATGGTTGCGGGACGCTCGTCATCGCGGAAAGCCTCCCAGGTGGCGATGAAGGCATCGCGACCGTAACCCGCAATGCGCGGGGCCGCGCCCATTCCGGCGCCCGACTGGCCATGGCAGCCGGCGCATCCCTGGGCGATCATCGGTGTACGGATTTCCTCGGCCTGAGCCGCGCCGACCGGTGCGAACGCGCCGAGCAACAGCGCCAGCGCGCCGCCCCGCAGGGCCTGTGACAAGAGTGACATCGACTCCCCCAATCCTATGGAACCAATCAAATTACGGCGAAAGAGTAACCCAGCCGCAAAAATACATCAACAGTCGCTTTTATTTTTATTTTTACATTCTAATAGGGGTTTTGTGACTTTCCTCGCTGCTCTTCGGATCGAGCGCGAAAAGCGGGCGCAGCTTCGTGCCGAGCCATGTCCCGGGCAGGGCGGCGATGATCCAGATCCAGCCGTGCAGGCTGCCCGAGGCGACGCCCGAGAAGAAGGCGCTGATATTGCAGCCGAGCGCCATGCGCGCGCCGTAGCCCAAAAGCAGACCGCCGATAATCGCGGCAGCCAGCGGGCCGATGCCGATCCGCCAGCCGGGGCGGAAGCGCCCCGCGAGGCCGGCGGCGAGGAAGGCGCCGAGCACGAGCGACACGTTCATCAACGTCATCGCATCCAGCATCAGCGGGCGATGCAAAAGGTCGACACGGGTTGGCTCGTCCCAATAGACCCAGAAGAACGGATCATCGATATGCAGGTGATCGACCACGAGCGAGCCCCAGGTCGCGAAGGACTGGGTGATCGCCCAAGGCCGCCCGGCAACGACGAGGGTCGCGGCGTTCAGCAGCGCGAGCGCAAGTGCCGCCCAGGCGAACGGCCAGGGTCCGGTGAGGAAATTGCGCGGATGGCGCGTGAAGATCGGCTCGACATGGCCGTGAAGGCGGCGTTCACGCCGGGCGACGGCGAAGGCGATCGCGGCGAAGAGAGCCAGTTGCAGGGCAAGCGCCGGCCACATGCCGAGCGTTTCCGGCAGCGAGATCGGGGGCAGGGCGGGCAGCGCCTCCCAGCGCTCGATATCCCAGGCGCCGATCGTCATGCCTACGATGAAGAAGAACAGCGTGATCATGCTGCGCGTATCGCCGCCGCCCGACGTATACAGCGTCCCCGAAGCGCAGCCGCCACCGAGCTGCATGCCGATCCCGAATAGAAAGGCCCCGATCGCGACCTCCCAGCCCGCCGGAAAGACGAACCCGCGCACCGGGTTGCCGAAGACTGAGCCGGCTTCGATCGCGGGAAAGAAGATCAGCACGGCCACCGCCAGCATCAGCATCTGGGCGCGCACCGAGGCGCTCTTGCCGCGTGTGATCAGTACGCGATAGGCGCCGGTGAAACCGAAAGCGGCGTGATAGAGCGCGAATCCGAGGCCCGCACCGATCAGCCAGAGTGTGGCGAGACGCCAGCCCGTATCGGTGAAGATATGCCCGGCCATGCCCAGAAGCGCTGCGACCGCCAGCACGATGACGACGCGCTGCGGCTGCGGCAGAACCGTCGACCCGGCGCCGGGCAGGGGCTGTGAGGCAGGGCGGCTCGTCATTACGGATTATCCTTGTGCGTCCATTCCTTCTGATTGGCGCAATCGGCAAAAAAATGCAACGCACCCTGTATGACGTAGCGTAATAACACATCTTTGTGTGTTTATCTTGAAATACCGTTGTCATCGCGTATTTAGGGCTCAAAGGAGATCAGTCATGTCACAGATCCTGCCCGCAACCGACACGCTCGACCCGCGCATTCATGTCCTGCACGAGAATGACGAATGGGTCGCGCCCCTGCGCGCCGCCTTCGCGGAGCGTGGCGCCCCGTTCGCCGAATGGTTCCTCGATACCGGCGGTCTGGATCTGCGCGCGGCCCCGCCGCCGGGGGTGTTCTACAATCGCATGTCGGCTTCGTCGCATACGCGCGGGCACCGCTATGCGCCGGAATTCACGGGTGCGGTCCTCGCCTGGCTGGAGCGCCATGGTCGCCGCGTCGTCAATGGTGGTCGTGCCTTGCAACTCGAGATAAGCAAGGTCGCGCAATACGAGGCGCTCGCGGCCTTCGGCGTACCGGTTCCCGATACCCTCGCAGTGGTCGGGCGCGGACAGATCGCGCAGGCCGCCGGGTCTCTCGGCTTTCCGGTGATCCTGAAGCACAACCGTGCCGGCAAGGGGCTCGGCGTGCAACTGTTCAATGATCCCCAAGCCCTGTCCGCCTATCTCGATTCGGACGGGTTCGAGGAGCCGCTGGACGGGATCACGCTGGTGCAGCGCTATATCGCCGCGCCGGAGCCCTTCATCACGCGGCTCGAATTCGTGGGCGGGCGGTTCCTCTATGCGGTTCGCGTCGATACCAGTGAAGGCTTCGAACTCTGCCCGGCGGATGTCTGCGCGATTCCCGCCGACGGCGCGGCTGCGCCCCTGCCGGCGGGCGAAAAGTTTCGCATCGATCCCGATTTCGACACGCCCCTCATTCCCCTTCTGGAGAAGGTGATGGCGGCCAACGATATCCAGATCGCCGGCATCGAGGTCATCCGTGATGCGCAGGGACGCCTCTATGCCTATGACATCAACACCAACACCAATTACAACCCCGATGCGGAGGCGAAGGCCGGCATCTACGGGATGCGCGCGATCGCCGAGTACCTGCATGGGCTGCTGGATTGAGCGGGCCATGCAGATGATGCTCGCAAAGATGATTGCGCCGCACAGATAATGTTAGGAAAAATTACGAGAAAAGCTGATTTGAATTGATGTGATTGCGAATCCTTTACATGTTTCCCCTACGGTCGGCGCATGCAGTCGACCGGCGGGACCATGACCAGACGCGACACTCCGTCCCTTCTACGCACGGCCTTTGCCGTAACCGGCGGAGTGATCGTGCTCATCTGCATGCTGGCGGCGATGGCCTGGCGCGCGGATGTGGCGGAGCGAAACCTTCAGGACGAGACGCGTGTGGCGATCGATGCCGTCGCCGACATGCTCGATGCCCGCCTCCTGGAAGCCGCAATGCATGACGAAGCCCGCAGCGTTGCGGCGCGGGATCGTGTCGCGCGGCTGGTGACGACGCTTGCGACGCTTCCAGACTACCCGATTGCCGGGATCGCCCTGATACCCGACGGCGGCAGGCCGATCCTGATGGGGGCGGATCCCCGGTTGGAGTTCGACCCGGCGGAGGCGGTGCGCGTCAATGGTGCCGGGATGCGGGGTTCGGCAGGCGACGCGGACCTCACGCTGGTCGCATCGGTTCGGCGGTTAGAGGGCGGCAATGCGGTGGTGCATGCCGTGATCCCGGCAGAGCAACTGCTCGAAGCGCGCGAAACGGCGCGCCATCGCACGATGACCCTGTTCGCGCCGCTGATCGTCCTCTTGTTGCTCGGTAGTGTGATCTTCCACTACCGGTGGGGTAGCGGCGCCCGCAATTCGCGCACGCTGCGCAGTGTCGAAACCGTCTATTTCGCCGTCTTCGGTTGCGCCACGATGCTGATCATGGCGATTGCCATTCACGATGCGCGTACCGATCGGGCGTATCGCGACTTCAGCCGGACCGCGCATCACCTCGGCCAGCAGGTGAATGTCACGCTGGCTCGGGCAGTATCGACGCTGCCTAACCTGAATCGCGATTCCTCGGCCGCACAGACCCGAGTCGCGCATGATCTCCTGCGCGCCTACATCCTGCACGATACGCTCGGCTCCGCAGTGGCACGGGGAACGGCGGTTATGGTTGGCTTGAAGACCGCAGGCGCCGATGGCCGGCACATGCCTGTCGGGGTGGTCCAGGGATTCGACCCCGACGCTGCGGCCCGTAGTGCGGAAAGATGCGGTTCGGGTGGCATATGCCGGTTCGTGCCGATCTTCGCAGCCGACGGCGTCGTGTTGCTCGGTCTCGCAGCGCCGCACGAGGCAACACCATCGTTCATCGAATCCGCAGCGCCATCGTTTGCCGTGGGCCTGCCGCTCACATTGGGGCTGACGCTCGTCAGCTTCTTCGTCGGCGGGCGTCGCGCCCGAACGGAGGCGGTGTTGCGCGAGCGCGCCGTAGCCCTGCGTGCGAGCGAGGCACGCTTCCGGGCTCTGCTTTCGAGCATCGACGACGTCGTTCTCGTCCTCGACCGCGATGCCCGCTTCAGCGATGTCTTCGTGCCCGAGGCGCAGCGTCGCGTCTTCGATCCCGCCGGGTTGAGCGGCCGCACGCTCGAAGAGGCATCGCTGCCACCCGGTCTCGCCGGGCTGATCGGTGAAAGCATGAGGCAGGTGCGCGAATGCGGCATTCCGGCGACCATCGATTTTCCCGTCGCCTGCGAGGGGGAGGAGCTCTGGTACGACCTGCGCCTGTCGCCTCTGCGGGACGCCGCCGGTGAAGCGCAGGGGGTGATCGGTGTCGCGCGGGAGACCACGCAGGCGCGCCGGGCGCAGATTCGCCTCGAACAGCGCGAAGCCTTCATGCGCCTCCTGACCGCGCTGTCGACGCAATTCGTCAACATGCGTGATGCCGATTGGGACAACCTCGTCACCCTCGCACTCCAGCGCATAGGACGTTTCTGCCAGGCCGATCGCAGCTATCTCTTCGTCTTCGATGCCGATGCCCATACCATGACCAATACCCATGAATGGTCGGCTCAGGGAATCGCGCCGCAGATCGATGCCCTTCAGGGAATCCCCGTTCCGGCGATGTCGGCGGTATTCCGACATCTGGCCAACCACGAGACCGTCATCGTCAACGATGTGGCGAGCCTGCCAGCGAGCTGGAGTGACGAGCGGAGTCTTTTCGAGGCGCAGGATATCCGGTCGGTCATACTCATGCCCGTCGTCGAAGACGAGACGCTCATCGGTTTCGTCGGCTTCGATGCCGTCGCAGCCCCACGCGAGTGGAGCGCGCTGGAGAGCCACTTGCTGCGCGTCTTCGCCGATATCCTGGCCAGCGCCATGGCACGCAGGCGTGCCGACGCCGCTTTGCGCATGAGCGAGGAGCGTTATCGCGACGTGGTCAATCGCGTGCGCGAGGTCATCTTCCGCACGGATTTGCACGGCCGGCTGACCTTCCTGAACGACGCTTTCGAAAACCTGCTCGGAATCCCGTCCGAGGAAGCGCTCGGGGCGGATATCGACGGCTTTATGGATGCGCGCGACAGCGAAGCCTTCCGCAAGCGTCTCGCCAGGCTCTTCGCCGGGGGTGTGGGAGAGCTGCGCTGGGAGGCGCGTTGCACGCACCGCGTCGGCGAGCCGCGCAGGGTGGAGATCTATTGCGAGGCCGAATACGACGCGCAAGGCGAGGTGGTCGGCATCTTCGGCACGATGGTCGACATCACCGAGCGTCACGCGGCACTGGAGGAGGTCGAGCGGCTCGCCTTCTTCGACGCGCTCACCAATCTTCCCAACCGTCCGCAACTGATGCATCGGCTGGGTGAGGCGATGGCGGACACGGCTGCATCGGGGCGGCACGGGGCGCTGCTGTTTCTCGACCTCGACAATTTCAAGACGCTCAACGACACGTTCGGGCACGACAAGGGCGACCGGCTGCTCATCGCCGTGGCCGAGCGCCTGCGCAGTCGTGTCGGCGAGAATGATCTCGTGGCGCGGCTGGGCGGGGACGAGTTCGTCGTCATCCTGCGCAATCTCTCGCCGGACATGCGCGAGGCACGGGTACAGTCGCAGCAGGTGGCCGAGCGGCTGCGATCCAGTCTCAACGGTGCCTACGATCTCGCCGGCCACAATCACTACGTCTCGCCGAGTATCGGCATCCGCGTTTTCGGTTCGGAGACGCGCGATGTCGAGACGCTGCTGCGCCACGCCGATCTCGCGATGTATCAGGCGAAGGCGAGCGGACGCGACAATATCTGCTTCTTCACGGTCGAGATGGAGCAGGCCGTCATGCGCCGCTCCGGCCTCGAGGCGGATCTGCGCATCGCGCTCGAGGAAGACGAGTTCTTCCTGCACCTCCAGCCGCAGGTCGATCGCGTCGGCGCGATCACGGGGGCCGAAGCGCTCGTGCGCTGGCGCCATCCCGAGCGCGGATTCGTCTCTCCGGCGGATTTCATCCCCGTGGCGGAGGAGACCGGGTTGATCGTTCCGATCGGGCGCAATGTCGTCGAAATGGCCTGTGCACAGCTCGCCCGGATTCAGGCCGAGACGGGCGATCGCGCCTTCACCATGGCGATCAACATCAGCACGCGGCAGTTCCGCGAGCCCGATTTCGCGACGATGATGGAGCTCGCGGCAAGACGCCACCGGGTCGATCCCGCCTGTATCAAGCTGGAGCTGACCGAAAGCCTGTTCCTCGACGATATGGAATTCGCACTGGAGCGCATGCGCGCCTTGCGCAATGGCGGGTTCCGGTTTTCGCTCGATGATTTCGGTACCGGATATTCCTCGCTGACCTATCTGAGGCGGCTGCCCTTCGACGAAATCAAGGTCGACCAGGCCTTCGTGGCCGATATTCTGGAGAGCGAGCGGGCTGCGACCATCGTCGAGACCATCATCCGCATGGGCAAGGCGCTCGATCTGACGGTCATCGCCGAGGGTGTCGAGACGGCTGGCCAGCTGACGCGTCTGCTGGAGGGGGGCTGCGAGGCTTATCAGGGCTACTTCTTCGGCCGCCCCGTGCCGATGGATGAATTCCTCGAAACCCTGCGCGAGCGTCGCGCGTTTCTCGATTCCGCCGGCAACGCCTGAGCCGCGTGCAATTCATCGAGGCGACATGCGCGGTTTGCGCCGTTCGGTGCGTTTGACAGCGCCACGGGCGTCGCCCCATATCCATGGGGAATTCAAGGAGAGGAAGAACATGGAATATCTCCACACGATGATCCGCGTCGGCGATGTCGACAAGGCGCTCGATTTCTTCTGCAACAAACTCGGCATGACGGAAGTGCGTCGGGTCGAGAACGAGAAGGGTCGCTTTACCCTGATCTTTCTCGCTGCGGAGAACGATATCGAGCGCGCGCAGGAAACCCGCGCCCCGCTGCTCGAACTGACCTATAACTGGGACGAGCATGAATATGCGGGCGGGCGCAATTTCGGCCATCTCGCCTATCGCGTCGACGATATCTACGCCACCTGCCAGAAATTGATGGATCAGGGTGTGACCATAAACCGCCCGCCGCGCGACGGCTACATGGCCTTCGTCAAGTCGCCCGACGGGATCTCGATCGAACTCCTGCAGCGCGGCGAGCCGCTGCCGTCACAGGAGCCCTGGGCGTCCATGGAGAATACCGGCAGCTGGTAAGCACGATCCCGCCGCCGCGCCGATGCGTCGCGTGGCGGCGATTGCCACGATCTGATCTGGTGCGATAATGACGCAGCGCAATATCGCGACAGATCCTCCGTTCACGCCACCAAGCAGCGTGAAATGGGTATATGACCCCGCCGAACTCTGGGCGGACGGGGTCGTGCATGTGGCCGGCATTCTCGCGGCTCTGATTGGCGTCGCCCTGCTCATGGGCTTTGCGGCTCCGTCAGCGGAGCCGGCCCTCGTCATCGCGCTCGGCATCTATGCCGGTGGTCTCGTTGCGGTGAAAACGATCTCGGCGCTCTACAACATGTGGCCGGCCTCAAAGGTGAAATGGGTCCTGCGCCGCTACGACCATGCGGCGATCTATCTTCTGATCGCAGGCACTTACACGCCCTTCCTGATCCTGCTCGAGGACCGCGTCGTCGCCTTGAGCCTGCTCGGTCTGGTCTGGTTGATCGCGCTGATCGGTATTGCGCTGAAGATTATTCTGCCGGGACGTTTCGACAGGCTCGCACTGTTTCTCTATCTCGGCATGGGCTGGAGCGGGCTGGCGGCGGGCGGTGCGGTCTACGGGTCGCTCTCGGGCCTGACGCTGGGGCTGATCGCTGCGGGCGGCATCACCTATTCCACAGGCGTGATCTTCCACCTGTGGAAGCGATTGCGTTTCCACAACGCCATCTGGCACGTCTTCGTGCTGGCGGGCAGCGCCTTCTTCTATGCCGCGATCTGGGATGCGACGCTGGGCAGCCTCGCTGCCTGAGCGCCCGCTTAGCGCTTCTGGCAGCGCGGGCAGTAGAAGGTCGAGCGCCCCGATTGCACGATGCGCGTCACAGTGCCGCCGCAGCCCGGCATGACGCAGGGCTCGCCCTCGCGGTCATAGACGCGAAACGCGTGCTGAAAATAACCGAGCGTGCCGTCCGTATGCGCGAAGTCACGCAGGGTCGAGCCGCCGGCGGCGACGGCCTCGGTGAGGACGTCGCGGATCGTTTCCGCGAGCAGATGCGCCGAGGCGCGCGGGCGACCGGTCTTCGTGGCGATGCTGCCCGCCGGCGCTTCCGGATGGAGACGGGCGCGAAACAAAGCTTCGCAAACATAGATATTGCCCAGCCCCGCAATCAGCCGCTGATCGAGCAATGCCGCCTTGAGCGGGGCGAACTTGCCGGCAAACAGTTTCGCGAGCACCTCGCCGGAAAGCGCGTTGCCGAGAGGCTCCAGCCCCAACCCCTTGAAATGCTTGCATTCCGTGAGACCCTCGCTCGGGACGAGATCCATATAGCCGAAGCGGCGCACGTCGTTATAGGTGATGCGCGCATCACCTTCGAGCGAGAAGATCACATGGTCGTGGATCGCGCCCGCGCCGGGTTCGCGGTGGAATTCGCCGGGGGCGACCAGGGCCTCCGGCGTCTCGATCAGGAAGCGACCCGTCATGCCCAGATGCATGATCAGCGCTTCGCCGGTGGAGAGCCGCGCCACGAGATATTTCGCCCGCCGCTCGAGCGAATCGATCCGCGCCCCTGTGAGCCGCTCGGCGAAACGGGCAGGGAAGGGGAAGCGCAGATCGGGCCGGTTCACGCGCATCCGCGTGATGCGCCGCCCCTCCATGCAGGGCTGCAGACCCCGGCGGACGGTTTCCACTTCTGGCAGTTCAGGCATTGATTGCGCGCCCCGTGACGAAATTCCTCGCTGCCTTACATAGCCAGAGGCGCGCGGTTTCGCTATCAGGGAGCCGTGAGTTTCACAAAGCGGGCGGCATCATGAGCGGCGACACCACGCATTTCGGCTATCAGGACATTCCGCTGGAGGAAAAGCAGGGACGCGTCGACGACGTGTTCCGGTCTGTGGCGCGGCGCTACGACATCATGAACGACCTGATGAGCGCAGGCCTCCATCGCCCCTGGAAGGACGCGATGGCGACCGCCCTCTCGCCCTCGCGTACGCGCCCCTTCAAGCATCTCGACGTGGCCGGGGGCACCGGCGATGTCGCCTTTCGCATCCTCGATCGCGGCGGGCCACAAACCCATGTCACCGTGCTTGATATCAACGGCGACATGCTCGATGTCGGGCGCGAACGCGTCCCGGCGCGGCATGCGGGGCAGGTCGATTTCGTTGAGGCCAATGCCGAGGATCTGCCCTTCGACGATAAGAGCTTCGACGGCTACACCATCGCCTTCGGCATCCGCAACGTGCCGCGCATGGAGCGCGCGCTCGCCGAGGCATTTCGCGTGCTGCGGCCCGGGGGGCGGTTCCTCTGCCTCGAATTCTCCAAGGTCGACATGCCGGGCCTCGACAAGGTCTATGACCTTTATTCCTTCAACGTCATTCCGCAGATGGGCAAGATGGTGACGGGCGATGCCGAGAGCTATCGCTATCTGGTCGAATCGATCCGCCGCTTCCCGTCGCCCGGCCTGTTCGGGCAGATGATCGAGGAGGCCGGCTTCAAGCGTGTGACCTGGAAGCCGATGACCGGCGGGATCGTCTGCCTGCATTCCGGCTGGAAGATCTGACGTGTTCGGTGCGCTGGTCCATATCGCCCGCAACATCCGCGCCGGCTACGTGCTCGCCCGCGAGGGCGTGTTTTCGCGGGTCGATCCGCATCCGCTGCCGCCCATGGCGCAACTCGGGCTGAGGCTCGCCCGGCTGTTCGAGCGGCGCGGTGCAAAGGACGATCCCGCGCGCATGGCCAATGCGATGGCCCGGCTCGGCCCGTCCTATGTGAAATTCGGCCAGTTCCTTGCCACGCGTCCGGATATTGTCGGCTTCGATGCCGCGCGCGATCTCGAGGCGCTGCAGGACCGCATGGAGGCTTTCCCGCAAGAGCAGGCCGAGGCCGCTTTGACGGAATCGCTGGGTCGTCCGATCGGCGAAATCTTCTCCGAATTCGGCCCGTCGGTTGCAGCCGCCTCAATTGCCCAGGTTCACAAGGCCCTGCTGAAGACGCCGCAGGGCGACAAGCCGGTTGCCATCAAGATCGTGCGCCCCGGCATTCGCGGTCGCTTCGCGCGTGATCTCCAGGCGATGCGCTTTGCCGCGCGCATGGCCGAGGCGCTGTCGCCGGAGGCGCGCCGGCTGCGCATGCGCGAGGTGGTGGAGACGCTCGCGCGCTCGGTCACGATCGAGATGGATCTGCGCCTCGAGGCGGCGGCGCTCTCCGAGCTTGCCGAGAATACCCAGAAGGACGAGGAATTTCGCGTGCCGGTGCCCGAGTGGGATTATACCGACCGCGACGTGCTGACGATGGAATGGATCGACGGCATCAAGCTCAACAAGCTGGAAGAAATCGATGCTGCGGGCCATGACCGCGTGGCGTTGTCGCGTGTCGTGCTGCAAAGCTTCCTGCGCCAGGCCATCCGCGACGGCTTCTTCCATGCCGATATGCATCCGGGCAACCTCTTCGTCGATGCGCAGGGCAAGCTCGTCGCCATCGATGCCGGGATCATGGGGCGGATCGGATTGCGCGAGCAGCGCTTCCTCGCCGAAATCCTGCTCGGCTTCATCCGCCGTGATTATCTGCGCGTGGCGCAGGTGCATTTCGAGGCGGGATATGTGCCCAGGCACCACTCGGTTCTCGATTTCGCCCAGGCCATCCGCGCCATCGGCGAGCCGATCCACAATCGCCGCGCTGATCAGATCTCGATGGCGCGCGTGCTGGGGCTCTTGTTCGAGATCACGGCGATCTTCGACATGGAGACGCGCACCGAGCTTGTAATGCTGCAAAAGACCATGGTCGTTGTCGAGGGCGTGTGCCGCCATCTCGATCCGCATCTCGATATCTGGAAGGTCTCTGATCCGGTGGTGCGCGAGTGGATCGAGCGCAATCTCGGCCCCATCGGCAAGATCGAGGATGCCGGACGCGGCCTGCATACGCTCGCAGGTATCGCCGCGCGCGCTCCGGAGATCGCCTTGCGCACCGAGCGCCTGATCACGCAACTCGAACGCGATACGGAAAAGGGCATCGCGCTCTCTCCCGATTCCATCGAACGCGCCGGCGAAGCCGCCGCCTGGCGCGACCGAGCCCTCGTCGCCGCCCTCTGGGTCATCGCCATTGCGCTGGTGGTCGGCGTGATGAATGGCGCGTGAGGGTTGCGTTAAGGCATGATCCGCCATCATCGGGCGCGATTCGGGGCTGAGGGAGCGATGCGATGACGACGATTTTCACGATCGGCTATGAAGGCACGGATATCGAGCGTTTCGTGGCAACCCTCCAGGCCGCAGGCATCCGCCGGCTCGCGGATGTGCGCGCTGTCGCGGTTTCGCGCAAGAAGGGTTTTTCCAAGACGGCGCTGGCGGCGCGTCTCGATGCGGCGGGGATTCGCTACACCCATTTCCGCGCGCTCGGCGATCCGAAGCCCGGGCGCGAGGCTGCGCGCGCCGGTCGCCACGCGGAGTTCTTGAAAATCTATACGAATCACCTTAAATTGCAGGAATCGCGAAATGCACTCGATGATCTCGAGGCGTTTTCTGCCGATGAACCGACCTGCCTGCTCTGCTTCGAGCGCGATCCGGCAACCTGCCACCGCCTGATCGTGGCGGAGCGGATCGTGGCACGTCGAAACGCGCGCATTTTTCATCTGTTCGCGGACAAGTCGGAAAAATACGGCCAAAATGCTTCAGCAATCCCGCGCCCTGATCCTCGTGAAGGCCTTGCCGCAGCCGAGTAAGAAGCACAAGGAAACGGTTTGCTGTGCCGGCGTGACGGCAAAAGGGGAATGGAAGCGGCTCTATCCGATCAGATTTCGGCAACTTTCGGACGGGAGTACTTTCAAGCGTTGGGATTGGGTCAGTTTCGAATACGAGCGCCCGCCTCAAGATAAGCGCTCTGAGAGTTGCAGGGTGTATGAGGATCGAATCCGCGTCGCCGGACACATGAAGCGTCCCGAGCGCGCCCGCTTCCTGAATCCGTTGGTCGTGCCCTCAATCGATGAAGCGGCAGCGCGGGGCATGTCGCTGGCGCTTATCAGGCCACGCGGTACAACTTTTCACTACAAGCGAAAATCGGCCGAGCGTATTGCGAAGGAGCGCGAGCATTTCGCTGCGGTCGAGCGGCAAACGAGTTTCCTCGACCCGGAACTGAAGGCCCTTGAGCCGACGCCGTACGATTTCCGTTTTCGTTTCGAGGATGGCGGTCGCCGACGTCATTTCATGTGTGGCGATTGGGAAGTCCACACCACCTTCCGAAAGCGTCGTGACGAATCCGGCAGTGAAGAAGCCGCGCTGAGGTGGATGGACGAGAAGTTCAACGACGAGTATCCGCGCAAGGGCATGGCCTTCGCCGTCGGGAATATGGCAGCGCGTCCGCAGACCTGGATGCTCTTGGGAATCATCCGGCTCGACGAGGCGGTTCAGGGTGAGCTGGGCTTCTGACGGCGCATCAAGTTGATGCTTTGCGTGTTCGTGATGCTCTCCTTTGGAGCAATATCCCGCTGATTGTGCAGAAATAGCCCTATTCGTGGGCTGCCCGCCCTCTCTCGTGCGCAAAGCCCCGCACGAGCCGGGGCAAACACGTGTGAGCGGCGTGTTGACATGCCGTAGGGGTGGTGATCGACTTCATTTGTCAGATGATACGAAATGTCGCTGCGCAAGCTATCCAATCACAACGAGGGGCACGCGGCGGGTCATCATGCGGAGGAGTCGAAAATGAGGATATCCAGTTCAAGCCCGGGGAAGTCGTCGCTCGGGTTGCTCAGGCGGTCGCTGCTGAGCATGACGGCGCTCGGCGTCGCGACCATCGGGCTCGGCGCGCTGGCGCAACCCGTGGAGGCCCAGACGCTGCGTGCGGTCAAGCACTCGGATCTGCGCGTGCTCGATCCGATCATCACCACCGCCTATATGTCGCGCAACCACGGCTACATGGTGTTCGATACGCTGGTCGCGCTCGATGCGAATTTCGAAATCCAGCCGCAGATGGCCGATTGGGAGATCTCGGATGACGGGATGACCTATCGCTTCACCCTGCGCGAAGGCCTGATGTTCCATGATGGCGAGCCGGTGCGACCCGCCGACGTGATCGCCTCGATCCGCCGCTGGGGTGAGCGCGACGGCATGGGCCAGGTGCTCATGACCTATATCGACAGCATGGAAGGCGATGGTGACGATGTCGTCGTCATCAATTTGAGCCAGCCGTACGGGCTGGTGCTCGACAGCCTGGCCAAGCCCTCCTCGAACGTGCCCTTCATCATGCCGGAGCGGCTTGCGGAGACGCCTTCGACCGAGGCGATTCCGGAGCAGATCGGCTCCGGCCCGTTCCGCTTCGTGCAGGACGAGTTCCAGCCCGGCGTGCAGGCGGTCTATCTCAAGAACGAAGACTACGTCCCCCGTGACGAGCCTTCCAGCTGGGCTGCAGGCGGCAAGGTCGTGAATGTCGATCGCGTCGAATGGGTCACGATGGCCGATGACCAGACCGCGCTCTCGGCATTGATGGCCGGCGAGATCGATTACTGGGAGCAGCCGCCGGCGGATCTGCTGCCGATCCTCGAAGGCAATCCCGAGATGGAGGTGCGCAACCTCAACGAACTCGGCTACCAGACCATCGGGCGCATGAATTTCCTGCACCCTCCCTTCGACAACAAGCTGATCCGGCAGGCGGCCCTCGCGGCACTGAACCAGCAGGACGTGCTCGACGCGATGATCGGCAATCCCGATCTCTATAACGTCTGCGCGTCCATGTTCATCTGCGGCACGCCACTCGAGAGCGACGCCGGTGCGGAATTCGGGACCGAAAGCCATCTGGATCGTGCCCGCGAGCTTCTCGAGGAAGCGGGCTATGACGGTACGCCGGTGGTGATCATGCACCCGACCGACGTCGTTACCCTGCGCACGCAGCCCGTCGTCGCGACCCAGCTCCTCCGTGATGCCGGGTTCGAGGTCGATCTGCAGGCCACCGACTGGCAGACGCTCGTCGGTCGTCGTGCAAGCCAGGCCCCGACCGATGAGGGCGGCTGGAACATGTTCTTCACCAACTGGGTCGGTGCGGACGTGTTCAACCCGCTGGTCAACAACATGGTCAACGGGCGTGGTGCCGAAGGCGGCTGGTTCGGCTGGCCGGATATTCCGCGCGCGGAAGAGCTGCGCACGGCCTATGCCGAGGCGACCGATCCGGAGCAGCAGGTGGCCTATGCCCGCGAACTGCAGGAACTCGCCTATGACGAGGTGATGTATGTACCGCTCGGCGAGTACATCGTCCCCTCGGCCTGGTCGACCAATCTCGACGGTGTTCTCGACGGCCCGGCGCCGTTCTTCTGGAACATCACCAAGGCCGAGTAAGCGCCACACCATTCCGGTCGCCTCGCGAGAGGCGACCGGAGTTCCGGCGTCTTGAACCCGCAGTGTCTCGCGCCGCGCCGGTCGTGCGGTGCGCGATGCGGCTATTTCCTCCCTCATCTCACGAGAGCGTCCGATGCTCGGCTATATCGTGCAGCGCATTCTCGCCGCGATCCCCGTCATGGGCTTCGTCGCCCTGTTCGTCTTCCTGCTCCTGCGCCTGACGCCGGGTGATCCCGCCGCGATCATCGCGGGGGATGCCGCAACTCCGGCGCAGCTGGCGGCGATCCGCGAGCGGCTCGGCCTGACGGATCCGATCCATGTGCAGTTCATCAACTGGATCACGGATCTCCTGCGGGGCGATTTCGGCGTTTCGATCATCTCCGGCACGCCGGTGATCAACATGATCGGGAGCCGGCTGGAGCCCACAATCAGCCTGGCCCTGACCACGATCACGCTCTCGATCATTATCGCCGTGCCGCTCGGCGTGATCGCGGCCTGGAAACAGGGCACGATCATCGACAGGCTGGTGATGGCGATTTCGGTTGTCGGCTTCTCGGTCCCGATCTTCGTCATCGGCTACGTCATGATCCAGATTTTCGCGATGCAGCTCGGCTGGTTCCCGGTCCAGGGTTTCCGCTCGATCACGGAGGGGCTCGGGCCCTTTGCGCAACGCATCTTCCTGCCGACGATCTCGTTGACCTTGCTGTATATTGCCCTGATCGCACGCATCACCCGAACCTCGATGCTGGAAATCCTCAATGAGGATTACGTGCGCACGGCGCATGCGAAAGGGCTGACCGATACACGCGTGTTGATGCGCCACGCCCTGCGCAACTGCGCCGTACCGATCGTCACCGTGATCGGGATCGGCTTTGCATTGATCATCTCCGGCGTGGTGGTCACCGAAAGCGTGTTCAACCTGCCGGGTATCGGGCGTCTGACCGTCGATGCGGTTCTCGCGCGTGATTACCCGGTCATCCAGGCGGTGATCCTGCTCGCTTCGCTCGTCTATGTCGTGGTCAATCTCCTGATCGACATAGCCTATGTCTTCCTCGATCCGCGGATTCGCTACCAATGAGCACGCAAGCAGCTCCATCCGGCGGCTCGCCCTCGCGCATCGCGCAGCTTCGCGAGATCGTCTTCTCCAGTCCGATCGTGACCTTTGCGGCGTTGATGCTGCTGCTGATCGTGCTCGCCGCGATCTTCGCGCCCTGGATCACGCCCTATGATCCGGCGCGGCTCTCGCCCGGCACGCGCCTGCGCCCGGCCAGCGACGCGCATTGGCTCGGAACGGATGCGTTCGGGCGCGACCTGTTCTCGCGTATCGTCTATGGTACGCGGATATCGCTCGCCGTCGGCATCGGCGCCGCCGTCGCGGCAGTCCTGCTCGGACTTGCCGTCGGTTTGATCGCCGGCTTCTTCCGTACCCTTGACGCGATCCTGATGCGCGTCGTCGACGGGTTGATGGCGATCCCCAACATCCTGCTCGCCATCGCGATCGTTGCGCTCTCGGGAGCGAGCATCTGGACAGTGCTGGTCGCCATCACCATTCCCGAAGTGCCGCGCGTGGTGCGTCTGGTGCGCTCGGTGGTGCTATCGGCCCGCGAGGAGCCCTATGTCGAGGCCGCAATCGCCGCCGGTTCCTCGACCTGGCGAATCCTCACGCGCCATCTGTTGCCGAATACGATCGCGCCACTGATCGTGCAGGGGACCTATATCTGCGCCTCGGCGATCCTGATCGAGGCGATCCTGTCCTTCCTGGGAGCGGGTATCAGCCCTGAAACGCCGACCTGGGGCAACATCATGGCCGAGGGGCGGATCTACTTCCAGATCAATCCGGGCATCATCTTCTGGCCGGGGCTGGTGCTGTCCATCACCATCCTCTCCATCAATCTCGTGGGTGACGCGGTGCGCGATGCGCTCGATCCGCGCATGGCAAAGCGGGGGATCGACCGTTGAGCGATACGCTACTCGACATCCGCAATCTCGGCATCGGACTGGGTGGCGACCCGGCACATGAGGTGGTCAAGGGTCTCACGCTCGGCATCCAGCCGGGCGAGACGATGTGCCTCGTGGGGGAATCCGGTTCGGGCAAGTCGCTGACGGCCTTGTCGGTGATGGGGCTCCTGCCCAAGGCGCTTGCGCCGACTCGGGGCCAGATCCTGCTCAAGGGCGAGGACATGCTCACCGCGTCGTCGAAGCGCATGCGCGGCCTTCGCGCAACCGCGATGTCGATGATCTTCCAGGAGCCGATGACGGCGCTCAGCCCCGTCCATCGTGTCGGCGACCAGATCGCGGAGGTGCTTGACGCCCATACCAATCTCGACGGCAAGGCCCGGCGCAAACGCGTTCTCGAAATGATGGAGCACGTGCATCTGCCGAACGTCGAGAGCCTGTATTACAGCTATCCGCACCAGCTTTCCGGCGGCCAGCGCCAGCGTATCATGATCGCAATGGCGCTGATCCTGCGCCCGCAATTGCTCATCGCCGACGAGCCGACCACGGCCCTTGACGTCACCACGCAGAAGCAGATCCTTACACTGATCCGCGAATTGCGCGAGGAGCAGGGCACGGCGGTTCTGTTCATCACCCACGATATGGGCGTAGTGGCCGAGATCGCCGATGACGTCACGGTTCTCCGCCTTGGCGAGGTGGAGGAGACGCGGCCCGTCGATGCGCTGCTGCGCCAACCGAAGACGCCTTACAGCCGCAAGCTGTTGCAGGCGGTGCCAAGCCTGATCCCGCGCCCTCCGCGCAAGCTCAACGACCGGCCGATCGTGCTGCAGACGACGGATCTCGGCATGACCTACGAATCGAGTGGCTGGTTTCGCAAGGGCCGTTCGGTCGTCGCCGCGAAAGAGGTCAACCTCACCCTGCGCCAGGGACAGACGCTCGGCATCGTGGGTGAATCGGGCTCGGGCAAATCCACCGTGGCGCGCTGCATCGTGCGCCTGATCGATCCGACGACTGGCTCGATCCGGATTTCGGGCACGGAGGTCGCGAGTATCTCCCAGCGTGCGCTCAAGCCGCACCGCAGGAAGGTACAGATCGTCTTCCAGGACCCGTTCCGGTCGCTCAACCCGCGCATCGAAGTTGGCGAATCCATCATCGAGGGACCGACCAATTTCGGCGTGCCGCGCAGGAAGGCGATGGATCGCGCGCGCGAGCTGATGGAACTCGTCGGCCTGCCCGGATCGGCGCTCGACCGTTATCCGCACCAGTTCTCCGGCGGGCAGCGCCAGCGCATCGCGATTGCGCGTGCCATCGCCATGGATCCCGACCTGCTCGTCGCCGACGAGGCCGTCTCGGCGCTCGACGTCTCGGTGCAGGCGCAGGTTCTGGAGCTGCTGGACGACATCCAGAAGCGACTGGGCATCGGGTTGCTCTTCATCACCCACGATCTGCGGGTCGCCGCACAGATCTGCGACGACGTCATGGTGATGCAGCACGGAAAGGTGGTCGAGTATGGGCCCGCAGCGACGGTGCTGGGTGATCCCAAGACGGAATACACCCGCGCGCTGATCGAGGCTGCGCCGGGGCGCGACTGGGATTTCGGCAATTTCCGTCCGGTCTCCGAGACAATGGCCGCGATGAAGCAGCAACAATCATAACGATCTCCGGGGAGAGAAATCATGGATATCAAGGCACTGCCCTTCGACGCGGATGCGATGCTCGAAGGCCTTCGCCCATGGGTCGAATGCGAGAGCCCGACCTGGGATGCGCTAGCGGTCAACCGGATGATGGATCTGGTCTCCTGCGATCTCGCCTGCATGGGTGCCACAATCGAGCGCATTCCCGGGCGCATGGGGCTGGGCGACAGCGTGCGCGCGCGCTTTCCGCACCCCAATGCCGGAGAGCCGGGCATCCTGATCCTCGGCCATCTCGACACGGTGCATCCAGTGGGAACGCTCGAGAAGCTTCCCTTCCGGCGTGACGGCGAGATCTGCTTCGGGCCGGGTATCTGCGACATGAAGGGCGGGAACTATCTCACCCTCGAGGCCATCCGCCAGCTCGCCCGTGCCGGCATCGAGACGAAGCTTCCCGTCACCATCATGTTCACCCCCGACGAGGAGATCGGCACGCCTTCCGTGCGTGATCTGATCGAGGCGGAGGCCGCGCGGGCGAAAGTCGTGCTGGTGCCCGAGCCGGGCCGCGACAAGGGCGGCGTGACATCCGGGCGCTATGCGATCGCGCGGTTCAACATCGCCACGCTAGGCCGCCCAAGCCATGCCGGCGCGCGGCTGTCGGATGGCCGTTCGGCAATCCGCGAGATGGCCCGGCGCATCATCCAGATCGAGGAGATGACCACGGAGGCCTGCACCTTCTCCGTCGGCGTGCTCCATGCCGGTCAATGGGTGAACTGCGTCTCCTCGCGCGCCGATGCCGAGGTTCTGACCATGGCCAAGCGGCAGCAGGATCTCGATGCCGGCGTCGAGAAGATGCTCGCGCTCGCCGATCCCGGCGCCGAGGTGGCATTCGAGGTCCGGCGTGGGGTCACGCGCCCGGTCTGGGAGCCCGATCAGCGGGTGCTCGAACTCTGCGCCATGGCGGAGGATTTCCACAAGCAGGTCGGCCTGCCGTTCTACCATGAGAGTTCCGGCGGCGGCTCCGACGGCAACTTTACGGGCGCGATGGGCATCCCCACCCTCGACGGGCTCGGGGTCGAGGGCGCGATGATGCACACCCTGCAGGAGCATATCCGCATCGAGACCCTCGCCAGCCGCGGTCGCGTCATGGCCGGTCTGCTGGCGAGCCTGTCCTGACGGGTCCCAGGGCCGCGAGGCCGCGCAGGTAATCAGCCACGTCCCGTCGCGCGATGGGGCGGGCGATCAGATAACCCTGCGCGTAGTCGCAGCCCTGTTCTTCGAGAAATTGATACTGCTCGGCGCTCTCGATGCCCTCCGCGACGGCCTCCATGCCGAGCGAATGCGCGAGCGTGATGATGGTGCGGGTGAGGATCGCATCATCGGGATCGCGCCCGATATCGCGCACGAATGACTTGTCCACCTTGAGGCAATCCACCGGAAACCGCTTCAGGTGGGTCAGCGAGGCATAGCCGGTGCCGAAATCGTCGAGGGAGACGCGGATACCCTGCGCACGCAGATCCGCCAGCGTCTGCGCGATGCCGTCGCCCGCACCATCGAGCAGGACATGCTCTGTGACCTCGATTTCGAGCGCGCTCGGCGGCAGGCCGTGTTTGTCGAGCAAACCCAGGACGCGCGCGACGAAATCGTCCTGGCGCAGCTGCATCGCCGCGACGTTCACGGCCACGCTACCCGGTTCGAGGCCCGCCTCCGTGAGGGCGCGGATGCTGGTGAGAGCGAGTTCGAACACCCGATAACCCAGGGCGACGATCAGCGCATTCTCCTCCGCCACGGATACCATCAGCGGCGGCGGAACCGGGGCGCCGTTGCGCTGCCAGCGCACCAGTGCCTCGAAACCGGTATGGCGGCCATCCTTGAACGCGGTCTTCGGCTGCAGGGCGATGTCGACCTCGTCGGCGAGGAGTGCGATGGCGAGGTCGTCGGCAATGGCGCGGCGCTCTTCCAGCTCGGCCTTCATCGCGGGATCGAACACGCAAAGCGTGCCGCGCCCGCGCGCCTTGGCCTGATAGAGCGCGATATCGGCGTGCTTGAAGGCCTCCTTGGCCGTTCGCGCATCGGTCGGCAGCAGGGCCAGGCCGATGCTGCAGCGTGGCGCGATGCTGCGGCCCTGCATCCGAAGCGGAGCATCCAGCATGGCCAGGAGATCCTCGCCATAGGCTATTGCCTCGGCCATGTCCGTCAGTCGCGGGATCACGATGGCGAATTCGTCGCCGCCGATCCGCGCCACGGTTTCCCCTTCGCGCGCATAGGCGGAGAGACGCTCGGCCAGTGTGGCGATGAGGTGATCGCCGGCATCGTGCCCGAGCGTGTCGTTGATCTGCTTGAGATTGTCGAGATCGAGGAAGAACAGCGCTCCGCAATCGCCGTCCTTCTTGCGCGCCCGCATCGTCGCGGCCAGGCGCTTGATCAGCGCCTTGCGGTTACCGAGCCCGGTGAGCGGGTCGCGTTCGGCCTGCCGGCGGATGATTCCCTCGGCGCGTTTCAACTCGGTGATGTCAGTGCGGACACCGACGCGATGGCCGGAAACCGAGCGGCTCTCGCGCACCTGGATCCAGCGCCCGTCGCCGAGATCACGCAGAATCGGGCGGGTTGCCTCGATGTGATCACGCAGGCAGGCCTCGATCCAGGCCCTCTGGCGTGCCGGGGTCGTGCCGGCCTGAGGAAACTGACCGCGCTCTACGCCCAGATGCACCATTTCCGAGAAAGGCATGCCCTTGCGGATGACATCGGCCACCTTGGGATAGGTGGTGAGGAAGGCCTGGTTCCACAGGATCAGGCGGTCATCGGTATCGAAGGCGGCGACGCCGTCCGGGATCGCCTCGATGACATCGCGCAACAGGGTCTCTGCGCGGGTGCGGGCTTCGATCTCGGCTGCGCGCTCGGCCTCGATGATCTTGCGTTCGGTTATGTCGATGCGGATGGCGAGATAGCCTTCGATGCGCCCGCACTCGGCCTTGATGGGGGCGATCGTACTATCCACCCAGTAGAGCTTGCCACATTTCGTACGGTTGCAGATCTCGCCGCGCCAGGTGCCGCCTGTGGCGATGGTTCGCCACATCGTGCGGAAGAATTCCTTGCCGTGGACGCCGGAATTGAGGATCGCGTGCGTCTTGCCGAGAAGTTCGCTCTGCTCGTAGCCGCTGATCCGGCAGAAGGGCTCGTTCACTGCCGTAATCACGCCGCGCCGGTCGGTGATGCCCACGATCGCATGCTGGTCGAGAGCGTTCTGATAGGCGAGCAGCTCGGTCTCGATGCGCCCGAGATTGCTCACGGCGCGCGCCATCTGCCGCGCCGTCTCTTCCCAGGGGCAGTCGAGATCGATCTCCCCCGTATCCCGCATGTCGTCCTGATCAGTCATTGGCCATGTGGTCGAAGCATTCCGCATGGGTCTCGCTTTCTTGCTCTTTTCGACGTCGGGGGAGCGGAGGGTCAGATACTTCGGATCCGTTCGATGAAGGCGGTCACGGCTTTTGCCACGCGTTCGCATTCCGTATCGACCGTCGAGGCGTTCGCCGTCATGCTCTCGCTGGCCTCGGTCGATCGCCGCGCCGTCTGGGCGACTTCGGCCATGGCCTGGCTGACGGCAGCGCTGCCGGTTGCGGCCTCGGTCACAGAGCGCGAAATCTCGCTCGTCGTCGCGGCCTGTTCCTCGACAGCTGCGGAAATCGCCACGGAGGTCTCGTCGATCGTGTCGATCGTGGTGGATATCCGCCCGATTGCCGAGACCGTGGATTGGGTCGAATCCTGGATCGCTGCGATTTGTTCGGAAATCTCCTCCGTCGCCTTGGCCGTCTGCGCCGCGAGATTCTTGACTTCCTGCGCCACGACCGCGAATCCCTTGCCGGCCTCGCCGGCGCGGGCGGCTTCGATGGTGGCGTTGAGCGCGAGAAGGTTCGTCTGGCCGGCAATGTTCTGAATCAGCGATACGATCTGGCCGATCTTCTGCGAAGCCTCCGCAAGGGCCTGGACGCTCTGCGAGGTATCGCGCGCCTCCTGTACGGCATTCCTGGTGATCCCGCGCGATTGATCGACCTGGCGCGAGATCTCGCTGATGGATGTGTCGAGCTCTTCCGCCGCAGCGGCGACGGCCTGGACATTGGCGCTGGTCTGCTCGGCGCCCGATGCGGCAGAGGTTGCGGTGGCGTTGGCTTCCCGGGTGGAGGCGATGACGTCCTGCGCACCGGATCGCATGGTGCCGTTGGCGCCGCGCACCGCCTGCATCGCCTGCTGCATGATCTCGTCAAACTCGTCGACGGAGTTCGACAATTCGGTAATCACCGCCCAGGTCAGCGCGGCGGCGATATAATGGCCTTGCCGGTCGAAGACGGGAGTGATGTTGAGATCCATGCGCTCCGGACCGAGCTTGATCTTGGCGCGCCAGGGCAGATTCTTGGGATCCGCCACGATCGCGCGCTGATGCTCCGGTCGGGCGTGAAACACGTCGAATGAGCTGCCGATGATCTTTTCCGGATCGAAGCCTTTCGGCAGATGCGCGCGAATGCGTTTCAGTGTTTCGATGCTGGTGCGGTTGGCATGCGTAATGATGCCGGTTTGCGGATCAAGGGCAATGATGTTCACCGGCAGATTGTCCGCAAGCGTCTCGAACAACATTGGTGCATCTGTTGCCGTAGCGTCCGGCGATTGCGTTGCTGCCGCACTCTTGCGGGTTGCGAATCGTAACAAGCTCATTTCTTCCCCCATCGAAAACTGCCAATGCAGCCGATCAAGCGCCCGTTACCTCCAAGAGATGTCATTGTTGAGATTCTCTTTTGTCTCTGTTATGTTTGATATTATACTTACAATTATTACTTTTTGATTAAGGCCGATATTTTTCTTTATTGATTGAAATACAAGTCAGAGCACAAATTATACAATATAAAATTGCATGAACATTGTATTGAGCGGTTTTGATATCCATAAGATTGCAGAATTCGTTCGTACTGCGAATTTCTTAAGATAAGTGAAATTACTTATGATGCTTTTCGTACGCATACATGCGTATGTTTTCATATGTTATGTCAGCGAAGTGTTTTACAAAATATTCTTTCCCGGATACAAAGTTCCGGATGCAACGCGCGGACGGGGGAACGTGGCGAGTGCTGGATTTCGCATTGCGAGATGATCAGCTGAGGAGTTCAAGCCATTACCAATCGCGTTTTGACAAGTCTTGCGCCCCAAGCGCGTGAGTACCTGTTACAGCACGCCTTGACCCGTCCTGTGAGTGCCGGTGAGATCCTGTATCCGGACCGGGCGCCGTTCACGCATGCGATCTTTCCGAACCGGGGCATCATCTCGTTGATGGGAGAGCGCGCAGAAGGCACGAGAGCCGAGAAGGCCTCCGTCGGCCGCGAAGGCTTCCTGGGCGTTGCCGTCATCCTCGGCGGGGATTGCACCCTGAGTCGCTCGGTCGTGCGTGTCAGCGGCGATGTGACTTATGTCCCGATGGATGTGATGCGTGAGGCCGGAGAGCGCTTCGGCTGCTTCCGCTATATCCTGATGCGCTACGCACAAGCCTTCATCGTCCAGCTGATGGAATGCGCGCTCAGCGCACGGCTCGACCAGGCCCAGGCGCAGATCGCCAACTGGCTGTGCATGGCGCAGGTTCGAATGGAAGGGCTCCCCTTCGGCTTGACGCAGGATTCCCTCGCTGAAGCGCTCGGCGTGCGGCGCATCACGGTGGGATCGACATTGTCCATGCTCAAGCGCGAAGGTGTCGTCACCTATTCCCGTGGGCTGATGACGATCAAGGATCCTGCGAGACTTGCCGGTTTTGGCAGCGAGAGCCATCTGCGTATCCTGGAGGCATTCGCCTGGCAGGATGAGCCGGAGCAGAATCTCTGGATGAAGTAATCCGCCGGCAGCCGGCTCGGGCGGCCCGAAAGCCCGCCGTCAGGCGGGTTCCGGGCGTCGCGGCGTTTGCGATGTCTGCCCGCCCTTGCGCCCGGCCTGGGATGCGAGTTCGCGGTTCTGGGCGAAGGATCGCTTGCCCGCAGGCACGCTCTGCCCGCCCTTGCTGGCGATCTCGCGTTGTTTCTCCGGGCTCATCGATGCAAAGCCGCGTTTCGATGTTTTCTTTTCCGCCATCATGATCCTCCAAACGGCGACGCCCCGGCAGCTAAACTGTCGAGGTCGCGTCGAGGTTCCGCCGCGGGCGATCATTTCATGATGCGCGGTCGCTGCAGGCGAAGGCAAAGGCGTAGACCAGCGCAGTTTCATCCAGTTGGCGGAAACGTCCCGAGACGCCGCCATGGCCGGCATCCATGTTGGTGCGTAACAGGATCGGCCCGCCACCGGTCATCGTCGCGCGGAGCTTCGCCACCCATTTCGCCGGCTCCCAATAGGTCACGCGCGGATCGGAGAGGCCGGCCAGCGCGAGGATCGGCGGGTAGGGCTGAGCGCTGATCGCATCATAGGGCGAGTAGCTGCGGATCCGATCGAAATCCTCGCGGTTCTCGATCGGATTGCCCCATTCCGGCCATTCCGGCGGGGTCAGCGGCAACTCGGCATCGAGCATGGTATTGAGCACGTCGACGAAGGGCACATCGGCCACGATGCCGGCGAACATGCCGGGATCCATGTTGGCCACCGCCCCCATCAGCATGCCGCCGGCGCTGCCGCCATGGGCGACGATGGCACCGCGCCGGGTAAAGCCCTGCTCGGTGAGCGTTCGGGCGCAGGCGAGGAAATCGGTAAAGGTGTTGGGCTTGTATTCGCGTTTGCCGCTCTCGTACCAGTGCCAGCCCTTCTCCGTACCGCCGCGCACATGGGCGATGGCATAGACGAAACCGCGATCGACCAGCGAGAGTATATTCGTGCGAAAACTTGCCGGAATAGCGATGCCATAGGCGCCGTAGCCATAGAGCAGGCAGGGCGCGGGGCCGTCATCGAGCGCATCGCGGCGGTGGACCAGCGAGATCGGAACCGACGCGCCATCCGGCGCCTGCGCGACGATGCGGCGGGTGACGTAATCGTCGGGATCGTGGCCGCTGGGCACCTCCTGCGTCTTGCGCAGGCTGCGCTCACGCGACGCCATGTCGTAATCCCAGACCTGGGAGGGCGTCGTCAGCGAGGAATAACCGAAGCGGACGGTGTCCGTATCGTATTCGAAGCCGGGCTGGATCGACAGCGCATAGGCTTCTTCGTCGAAGCTGATGCTGTGTTCGGCGCCGCTATCCCATTCCCGGATGACGATGCGTGGATTGGCGTCCTCGCGCTCGAGCCGGGCGAGATGGCGTGCGAAGGGGATGGCCGAGATGATCATCACGCCCTTGCGGTGCCCTACGAGATCCCGCCAATGCGCGCGCTCAGGCGTAGCGAGCGGCGCTGTTACAATTCGAAAATCCTCCGCGCCATCGGCATTGGTAGTGATGATGAGGCGATCACCCTCGCGGTGATGCTCCACATCATAGCGCAATCCCGTTTCGCGCGCCGCGACAAGGCGGGGAGAGACCTCAGGCGCCGCCAGATCGATCAGCCGCGCTTCGCTGGTTTCGTGATCGGCAATGCCGATAACGGCGAAATCGCCGGATTGCGTGCGATCGAGGGAGACGAACCAGCCGGGCAGGGGTTCCTCGTAGACGAGCGTATCGGCGCTCTCGGGCGTGCCGAGCCGATGGCGCTTGACGCGTACCGGGCGATGGTTGTCGTCACGCTCGACATAGAAGAAGCTGGCGCCGTCGCGGGTCCAGACGAGATCGCCGGCGGCCTGCGTGACGGTGTCTTCGTGATCCATACCGGTCTGCGCATCACGGATGCGGATCGTGTAGCTTTCCGAGCCCTCGGTATCGCTCGACCAGGCGATCAGCCGGTGGTCGTGGCTGTGATCGACGCCGCCGAAGGCGAAATAGGCGTGGCCCTCGGCCAGCGCATCGCCGTCGAGCAGGAGCGTCTCGGCGCCGCCGTCGCGGGGCGTGCGGCCGAACAGCGGATGCTCGCCGCCGTCACGATAGCGCCGGTAATAGGCGAAGGGGCCGTCGGGCGCGGGGACGGAGGAATCGTCTTCCTTGATGCGCCCGCGCATCTCCGCCCGCAGCGCCTCTCGCAACTCCGAGAGCGGGGCGGTCACGCTCCGCGTATGCGCGTTCTCCGCCTCGAGATGCGCACGGATGGGTGCGGGCAGGGTGGCCGGATCGTCGAGAACCTCCCGCCAGTTCTGCGCGCGCAGCCAGGCATAGGCATCCGCCAGCGCCACGCCATGCACATGCGTGATCACCTCCCGCCGCTCCGCAACGGGGGGCCTCGCCGTCGACAAGGCCTTGATCATGCTTCGTCCGGTACGAAATCGAGGGCGTGGCCGTTCATGCAGTAGCGCAGGCCCGTGGGGCGCGGACCGTCATTGAAGACGTGGCCGAGATGGGCCTCGCAGCGCGCGCAATGGATTTCGGTGCGGCGCATGAACCAGGAGCGGTCCACCCGTTCGCCGACCGCTTCGGGCGTGACGGGCTCGTAGAAACTCGGCCAGCCGGTGCGCGAATCGAATTTCGTCTCCGAGCGGAAGAGCGGGCTTGCGCAGCAGATGCAGCGGTAGAGACCATCGCGCTTTTCGTCCACGTGCGGGCCGGAAAAGGCAGGCTCCGTGGCTTCCTTGCGGGTGACTTCATATTGCTCCGGCGTCAGTTGCTCACGCCATTCTTCATCGGTCTTGACGACTTTTTCCTGAGCAGGAACTTCGCTCATGCTCTCACTCCCTGGCGTCGGGCGCCACAAAGGGCGCGGGCGTTCATCTGTCGATGATATGGACAGTATCCGCGATTCGACCATAGGCAACCTTTCAGACAAAACAATTCGATGAATATCTTGGATTGCTTCTTGCAATCTTTGCGATCGTTGTTTAAGCCTGTCGATGCTATGTCGCTTATCGGAAATAACGATTACCGCGCCGTTGGTATATCGCAGGATTGCCTGGGTCGCGCCGCAATAAGAAAAGCTTGGAAGAAACCGATTCGTGAGGCCTCCATTCACAAACTCACCTCAAGGAATCGCAACTACAATGAGCGAAGACAATCGCGCTGACTACATCGATCTCACCGCCGATATCGTTGCGGCCTATGTCAGCCATAATCCAGTCCCGAGCGCCGATCTCCCCGGTCTGATCGCCGATATCCACACCGCTCTCGCCGGGCTTGCCGGCAAGGCGAACGAGCCTCCGGCGGAGCCGCCAAAGCCGGCTGTTCCGATCAAGCGCTCCGTGACGCCCGACTACATCATCTGTCTGGAAGACGGTAAGCAGTTCAAGTCGCTCAAGCGGCATCTGCGGACCCAGTACGACATGACGCCCGACGAATACCGCGAGAAATGGGGCCTGGCGCCCGACTATCCCATGGTCGCCCCGAACTACGCTCGTGCGCGCTCGGAGCTCGCCAAGGAGATGGGGCTCGGCCAGCAGCGTCGCAAGCGTCGTACGACACGAGGCTGACGCCGCCGCAGGTGAGATTGTATAGCGGGTGCGCAACTGGTACTGCCTTACGCGTAGTATCGTGAGAGAATCGCCTTGCGCAGAGCCGGGAGCGCGCCGTGCTGTCAACACTGTTCCGTCGTGCCGCCGGTCCAGTCGGTGGTGAACCCCTGAACCAGGTCGGGGCGATACCCTATCGTATCGTCGACGGCCATATCGTGTTCCTGCTGGTCACATCCCGCAGGACCGGGCGCTGGATCTATCCCAAGGGTGCGGTGATCGACGGCATGACACCGCCCGAAAGCGCTGCTTGCGAGGCGCTCGAGGAGGCCGGCGTCGAAGGCAGGATCTGGCCGGAGCCGATCGGCTCCTACGACTCGGTCAAGATCAAGGGCATGACGAGCACGCCGCTGCGGGTCAGCGTCTATCCGCTGGAAGTCACCCAGCAGCATGATACCTGGAAGGAAAAGGGGCAGCGCCACCGCCATTGGGCCCTGCTCGCCGAAGCGCGGCGTCTGCTTTCCGAGCCCCGCCTCATGGAGATCACCCGTGATCTGCATGCCAATCTGCGCGATCGCGGCGCAGGCGATCACGGCAAAGGCGCAACCCTTGCCGGAAAGGCAAGCGAGTTCGCTCAGAAATCGGCAAAAGCGCTCATCAACAAATAGAGCAGACCGGCAAGCGTCGCAGCAGCCGGGACAGTGACGATCCACGCCGTGGCGATGCCCAAAGCATGCTGGCGGCGCACGAGGCGTCGACGATCGCGTTTCTGTGCGTTCGCGACGGCCTCCTCAGGCGTCTTGTTCAACTTGTCGACGCGCAGGAACAGCGATGTGGGCTGAACGGCCGGATTGGGCACGCCCTTGTTCATCAGAGCCTCGCGCAGGAAGCCGACACCGAAGATCGCGCCCACGGCAATATGCGTCGAGGAAACCGGCAGGCCGAGCGCCGAGGCGATCAGCACCGTGATCGCTGCGGCGAGCGCGACGCAATAGGCGCGGATCGCGTCCATCTTGGTGATCTTCTCGCCCACCATCTTGATCAGCCGCGGCCCGAACAGGGCAAGGCCGACGGCGATGCCGATCGCGCCGATCATCAGAACCCAGAGCGGCAGGGCAACGCGCCCGACTTCCGACGAGCCCGTCTCGGCGGCCGCGACGATCGCCGCGAGCGGGCCGACCGCATTGGCGACGTCGTTGGCGCCATGGGCGAAGGAGAGCAGGGCGGCGGCGAAGATCAGCGGGACGGTGAACAGGTTGGCGATATGCTTGCGGCGGTTCTCGATATGCTTTGCACGCTCGGCCACCCATGGGCGCGACATTCCCCAGCCGATCAGGAAGAACAGCACGCCCAGTGCCAGCACCGTCAGCGCCGAGGGGTTCCAGATGCGTGAGAAGCCCTTGTTGGCCAGATACATGGCGAAGACGCCGGTCATCAGCCCGACCATGACCGGCACCCAGCGCTTCGCCGCCGTGACGCGATCCTCGCGGAACAGGATCGACCATTTGACGAAACCGAGGAGCGCCGCCGCGATCAGCCCGCCCAGTCCCGGTGAGATCACCCAGCTCGCCACGATCGCGCCGATCATCGGCCAGTGTACCACCCAGAACCCCGCCGCCGCGATACCGGCGCCGACCACGCCGCCGACGACGGAATGGGTGGTCGAGACGGGTGCGCTCAGATAGGTGGCGAGGTTGATCCACAATGCGGCTGCAAGGAAAGCCGACATCATCACGAGGATGAATTGCAGCGCCGGCATCGCGTCGTCGGGGCGCAGGAGATTGCGCGAGACCGTGTTGACCACGTCGCCGCCGGCCAGAATGGCGCCGGCAGCTTCGCAGAAAGCTGCGATGACGAGGGCGCCGCCGAGTGTCAGCGCGCGGCTTCCCACCGCAGGGCCCATATTGTTGGCGACGTCATTGGCGCCGACATTAAGCGCCATATACGCCGCGATCACCGCCCCCGCGATGACGAACCAGCTCAACGGCCCCTCGACCACGAACAGGCTGGCCAGCGTGATCGCGCCGATGAAGAAAACCAGCAACAGCCCCGGCGTTGCCAGGGAGCGCGCGAGGGAATAGGTGGCCGTCTCCAGCTTGACGACCTTGCCGAGATCCTTGTCGAGCGTGCTTTTTGCCACCTGAGCCCCGTTATTTTGCCGGCCAAACGAAACGGGCGGGCTTTAGCATCATCCGGATCGGAAATCATGTGCGAAATGAGGACCCGGCGAACTTATTTCGTGTGGCAAGTATTTTTGTGCACAATTTATAATTGTTTATGTAGAGTTTGTGTTAAGTTTCTGTAAAAGCGAAGTTCCTTAAACTGAAATTCGATAAAGTATTTATTTTAAATTTGTAGATTACCAAGAGGAAGTTCGATTTGCGCTGTGCGGTCGAGCAAGCCGCATTCCGGTACGAATGAAGGCCGGCAAACCGGTCTCGCCGCTCGTGAGGTGACCATGGACCAGTTGCATCAATCGTGCAGCCCGCCCGCTGCACGCGCCAAAGCGCCTGCCCGCCGAATGGCCGGGCGCGCCGCGGCCTTCCTCGAAAGGGTTTCTCCCGCCGTCCTGCGCCGCGCCATGCGCGATCGGGGCGGCAATGTCGCGATGCTCTTTGCGCTCGCGACGGTGCCGGTCATCGGATTGGCCGGTGCCGCCGTCGATTACGGGCGCTCGACCGCCACCAAGGTTGAAGCACAACGGCTGATCGATGCCGCCGCGCTCGCCGCTGCCCAGCGCATGTCCGATCCGAACGTGACACAGGATGAAATCAAGGCCGACCTCGAAGGCTATATCCTGCAACGTCTGCCGCGCATGGTCGATGTCGCCGATGTGAAGATCATCTTCATGCAGGAACGCCGCGGCGCAAGGATCGAGCTCGACTACTCCCTGCCGACAACGCTCACCCGCGTGATCGGCAAGGAGACGATGGGCGGCTTCATTGTCGCCGAGGCTCAGGCCGCAGTGGATTTTGCCGAGATCGCCGTGGCCCTCGACGTGACCGGCTCCATGCGCACGCATGTCCCGGCCATGCGCGAAGCGACGCGCGGTCTCATCGACGAGCTCAAGCCGGCGGGACGCAACACGGACAATGTGCGCGTCGCTCTCGTGCCCTATGTGACATCGGTGAACGTCAAGGGCCATCCCGATCATATGAGCTGGATGGATGTGACCGGTCAGGCGCAGCATCACGGCGAGAATTTCGCGGGCGTCAGGATCCAGGACGATCGTTGCTTCTCGCCTCCGCCGCCTCCGCCGCCATCGCCCCCGCCGCCCCCGCCGCCCCCGCCGCCCCCGCCGCCTCCGCCGGGGCCTCCGCCCCCGCCGCCTCCGCCATCTCCTCCGCCTCCTCCTCCGCCTCCGCCGGGGCCGCCCCCGCCGCCGCCTCCGCCACCTCCGCCGCCGCCGCCTCCGCATCCGGATCTCGGACAGCTTGCACCGGTAACGGAGGACGGCCCGGTCTTCGCCATGGCTCCCCCCGTTCCCCCTGCGCCTGTCCGATCAGGAGCTGCGGAAGCGACGTCCGAGCCTGCCGAAGGCGCCTTCGCGTCATTTCTCGCCGGGATATTCGGGCCCAACGAGGCGCAGGCCGCCGGGGCCTGGCCCTACGGTACTCTAACGGATTCAACTCCGGTGGATTGTGACCGGCGCGTGCCGCGCCCCAATCACTTTCACCTGTTCGAGGCGATGGGTGTGCCGTGGAAGGGGTGCGTCGAAAGCCGCCCATATCCGCTCGACATCAGCGAGCACGCACCCAACGGGTCCAATCACGACAGCTTTTTCGTGCCCTATCTCTGGCCGGATGAATATGATTCGAGATTCTGGCAGGGTGAGCAGGTACATAATGATTACCTGAATGACTATGCCGGTGGGTTGCCCAATTGGGTCAGAGGGCAGCGAAACGCGCATTTGCGCAGGTCGTGGATCTGGAAATACAATTCCGGGGTCACTGTTGACACTTCGCCACTCTCGAACCGACCTTACATGGTTGCCAATCGCGGGCCCAATCTTGCCTGCCCGGATCCGATCGTACCGCTTACCGGTAACCGGGCAACGCTGATTGACGCGGCCGAGAGCTTCATGTCGTACGGTTATTCCGGCACCAACATTGCCACCGGTCTGGTCTGGGCCTGGCGGATGTTGTCGCCGAACTTCGTGCCGGAAGCCCGGCCCTATG
>JAFIEI010000065.1 GCA_020832565.1 Salinarimonas sp.
GGCTTGCAGGTCTATGTGATGTGCGAGATCCCCTCCAACGTCATCCTCGCCGAGGAATTCGCCAAACGCTTCGACGGGTTCTCCATCGGCTCCAACGATCTCACCCAGCTGACGCTCGGCGTCGATCGCGATGCGGGCAGCCTGTCGCAATTGTTCGACGAGCAGGATGCGGCGGTAAAGTGGATGATCGGCCATGTGATCGAGGCGGCCAACAAGGCCGGCGTCAAGATCGGCCTGTGCGGCCAGGCGCCGAGCGACCACCCGGAATTCGCCGCCTTCCTCGTCGAGAAGGGCATTGATACGATTTCGGTGACGCCCGACAGCTTCCTGCAGGTGAAAGATGTGGTGAAACGCTGCGAGGATGGCGGCTGAGCCTCGCGCAATCGCGACGACGCGACTACATTTTGCCGGTAATCGCAAAAGCGGCGGGAAACGCCCTTCCGTGGAGGACATCCGATGGTCAAGCTCACCTTTCACGGCGCCGCGCATGCGGTGACCGGGTCGTGCTTTCTGCTCGAGAGCGATGCGGCGAAGGTGCTCATCGATTGCGGGCTGGTGCAGGGCTCGAAATCCGAGCGCGAGCTCAACTATCGCCCCTTCCCCTTCGACCCCGCTTCGCTCGATGCGCTGGTGCTGACCCACGCGCATATCGACCATTCGGGCCTCGTTCCCAAACTCACCGGCGCGGGCTTCACCGGCCCGATCTTTGCCACGACGCCGACGGCGGATCTGTGCCGCTTCATGCTCCCGGATTCCGGTCATATCCAGGAGATGGAGGTCGCCCAGCTCAACCGCCGGAATGCCCGCCGGGGGCGCGGACAGGTCACGCCGATCTATACCTCGGCAGATGCAACGCAGGCGCTGACGCAGTTCTCGCCAGTCGCCTATGAGCGCTGGCAGAGCATCGCGCCGGGCATCCGCATCCGCTTCTGGAATGCCGGCCATCTCCTCGGTTCGGCCTCCGTGGAATGCGAGATCGCTTCAGGGAACGATGCCAAGCCCCTGCGATTGCTCGCTTCCGGCGATATCGGCCCGCAGTTCAAGCTGCTCCATCCCGATCCGGAGGCCCCAAGTGACTTCGATTACGTGATCTGCGAGAGCACCTATGGCGATCGCGACCGCAGCGATGCGAGCGAGGCGCATCGACGCGAGATGCTGCGCGAGGAGGTGATCCGGGCGATGGAGGCCGGCGGGGCCATGATCATCCCCTCCTTCGCCGTCGAGCGCACGCAGGAGCTTCTGGTCGATCTGGCCCATCTGATCGACAGCCGCGCCGTGCCGCGCATCCCGATCTTCATCGATTCACCGCTGGCCACCCGCGCCAGCGAGACCTTCGCGGCGCACGCGCATGAGCTTGAACACGGCGAGGCCCTGCGCGCGGCGATGAGCGCGCCCTATGTGCGCTTCACCGAGAGCGTCGAGGCCTCCAAGGCGCTCGACCGGCTCGCCGGCTTCCATATCATCATCTCGGCCAGCGGCATGGCCGATGCGGGCCGGGTGCGCCATCATCTCAAGCACTGGCTCTGGAAGAGCAAGGCCACCGTGCTCTTCGTCGGCTTCCAGGCGCAGGGCACCCTCGGGCGCATCCTGCAGGAGGGCGCAAAGCGGGTTCGGATCATGGGTGACGAAATCGAAGTGCGCGCCCGCATCCGCACGCTCGACCTCTATTCAGGCCATGCCGACGGCGCGGGCCTGCGCGACTGGATCGCCGATCGCCTGCCGATCTCGGGCGGCGTCTTTCTCACCCATGGCGAGGAATCCGCCCTGAACGGCCTCGCCGAGCGGATCTCGGATATTTTGCCGCGAGAGCGCATCCACCTGCCGCAGCTCGATGATTGTTTTACGCTCACGCCCGAGGGTGCCGTCCTGCATGAGGCCGAGCGCCATCCGCGCGTGCCGCACGAGGCAGTGGCCCATCAGGACTGGAGCAACGAGATGTCGCGGCTCATCCTCGATCTGAACGAGGCCATCGAGGGCAAGGCCGATGCGCGCGGCAAACGCGCCCTGATCCGCAAATTACGCCGGGCGCTGGAAGAGGCGTGAAGCCGCCTTTCGGCACTCCCGGCAAGCACGCACGCGGATCGTGTCGTTCCCGGCGATGCCGGATTGCTGTCCGCATGTAAGATTTCGGTCGCCGGACGAGGCCCGAGCAAATTGTATCCACACCACCCGGGAACGGTCGACCAATCACCCGAGCCGATCCCGGTCGGCAACGACGCCCCACGTCCGACCCGAGGCGTAATGCGCAGCGCACGACGCCGCAACCTTGCGTGAGCGCAAGCGGGCGGAATTTGCTCGCGTCGCCTCGCCGATACGGTCCACATGGTACGGCCCACATGGCGCCTCTGGTTAATTTTCCTATAGGAAATCCGTCCTGTTAAGGTCATACCTCCAGATGCGCGCTCGGCCCCGGGCGCCCGGCCCTGCGGCGCGAGAACAAAGTAAGGCAGCCCATTGCGTGCAATAAGCTCTGCTTATCGCGCTACGCTGCTCACGCAGGAAGCATGGCCGCGTCGGGTTCGATGGCGTCGTGGAAAGCCGGCTTCGCGATCCGCCAGGGGCGAATGTCCTCGGCGAGAATCGCCTCGGACGGCCGCAGACGCCGCAGCGCCCCGTCGCCGGTCACTTCGCTGATTTCGAAGAAACCCAGAACCTGCAGACGCGCCGCCATGCGCTTGGTGGCGCGATCCTCGGCGCTGACCGGGATCGAGCCGGCACCGTAGACGGCATCCATCAGGCTCTTCTGATCACGGAAGGCGCTTGCACCACCGCGATTACCGGGAAAGCGCACGATCATGGCGCTCCGGGGCTCGAACAACGAAGGACGTCCAGTGGAAGAACCGGCTGAACCGGGCTGTGCTGCAACGGCGCGGACATTTCCCCGATCGCCGGAATCTTGCGAGTCATTCATGCTGACGATACTCACTACTCGTTACAGGTACGCGAATCGGTATTCAGTCTGGGCGTGTTGCGTTAAGAGCAGGTGAACCGTCGCGTTTGTGCCGTCTGCACTCTTCGCCGCCCTCCCCCGCGCCCTCGCGCCGTCGCCCTGGAGCCGCCCCTTGCAGCCCTCACGAGACATCCTCCGCCTGATCGAGATCATGGCTGCCCTGCGCGACCCGGAAACCGGATGCGCTTGGGATATCCGCCAGGACTTCGCTAGCATCGCTCCCTACACGATCGAGGAGGCGCATGAGGTCGCCGATGCGATCGCGCGCGGCGATCTGGAGGATTTGCGCGACGAGCTCGGCGATCTGCTGCTGCAGGTGGTTTTCCATGCCCGCATGGCCGAGGAGCAGGAAATCTTCGATTTCGGCGGCGTGGTCGAGGCCATCACCGAAAAGCTGATCCGCCGGCATCCGCATGTCTTCGGCGATACCGGCAGCCGCGACCCGGAAGCGATCAAGCGCATCTGGGAAACGATCAAGCAGGGCGAGAAGGCTGCGCGCCGGGCGCGGCGCGGCGAGTCCGTACCCGGTCTGCTCGAAGACGTTCCCGCAAGCCTGCCCGCGCTGATGCAGGCCGACAAGCTGACCCGCCGCGCAGCAAAGGTCGGCTTCGATTGGCCCGATCCGGCGCAGGTCATGGCCAAGGTCGAGGAGGAGCGCACCGAGGTCGCACAGGCCATGGCCGAGGGCGATAAGGCCGCGATCGCAGAAGAGA
Source organism: Salinarimonas sp. (assembly GCA_020832565.1). Classification (GTDB taxonomy): domain Bacteria; phylum Pseudomonadota; class Alphaproteobacteria; order Rhizobiales; family Beijerinckiaceae; genus Saliniramus. The sequence continues at coordinate 3,664 of JAFIEI010000065.1, forward strand.
TCGGCGATCTGCTCTTCGCGGTCGCCAATCTCGCACGCCACCACGATATCGACCCGGAGAGCGCATTGCGCGCGGCCAATGCCAAATTCATCCGCCGCTTCGCCGCGATCGAAGCGACGCTCGCGCAGGCCGGGCGCAGCCTTCAGGATGCCGATCTCGATGAAATGGAGGCGGCCTGGCGCGCGGCCAAGCAGGCCGAGAAATCAGGCTGAGACATTTCCGGCGAGGCGCGTATCGCCCTGGTTGAGGCTCAGCCCTTGCTGCGACGCGCCTTGGGAAAACGCTGCAGCAGGCGCGGCTCCTTCTCCGGCGCGACGCGTACGCGCATGGCGATCGCCTCGTCCCGGTCGTCGCGCCCCATCACCTCGGCATTCTCATAGAGCCAGTTGAGGCTGTGGCCATCGGCCGGGTCGAGCAGGACGTGATATTGCGGGCGCCCGCGCGCGATACGGTCTTCTATCGTCTGAAGCAGCGCAGCGATCCCCTCCCCCGTCACGGCGGAGACGAGCGCCGGGCGCGCCTCGTCGGGCAGCCGCGCCGCGCGCGTCGCCAGCCGTTCACGATCCGGCTCGTCGAGCAGATCGGCCTTGTTCCAGACCTCGATGATGCGGTGGGTATCCGACGGGTCGACGTCGAGGTCGCGCAACACTGCCTGCACATCGGCTGCCTGAGCATCCGTCTCGCCATGCGAGACATCGCGGACGTGCAGGAGGATATCCGCCTCGATCACGTCTTCCAGCGTGGCGCGGAAAGCGGCGACGAGCATCGTCGGCAGGTCGGAAATGAAACCGACCGTGTCGGAGAGGATGGCCTTTTCGCCATGCGGAAGCGTAATCGCGCGTGAAGTCGGATCGAGCGTGGCGAAGAGCATGTCCTGCGCCATCACCTCGGAATGGGTCATGCGGTTGAACAGCGTAGACTTGCCGGCATTGGTGTAGCCGACGAAGGCCACGATCGGATAGGGAACGCGCCGGCGGCTGGCCCGGTGCAGCCCGCGCGTGCGGGTGACGCCTTCGAGATCCTTCTCGATTCGCGTCATGCGCTCCTGGATCTGCCGCCTGTCGGCCTCGATCTGGGTCTCGCCAGGGCCGCCGAGGAAGCCGTAACCGCCGCGCTGGCGCTCAAGGTGCGTCCATGAACGCACGAGCCGGCTCTTCTGGTAAGCCAGATGCGCGAGTTCCACCTGCAGGGTGCCCTCGCGGGTGCGGGCCCGGCGCCCGAAAATTTCGAGGATGAGGCCGGTGCGATCGATCACCTTCGCCCCGAAAGCACGCTCGAGGTTGCGCTGCTGCACAGGTGAAAGCGCGCAATCCATCACGACCAGGGTGATATCCTTCGCCGCCACGAGAAGCTTGATCTCCTCGACCTTGCCCTTGCCGAGAAAGGTGGACGGGCGCGGTGCGGGAAATGTCGTCAGATGGGCCTCGACCACATCGAGATCGATTGCAGCCGCCAGGCCGCAGGCCTCCTGGAGGCGTGCCTCGAATGGACGCAGATTTTCCTGCGCAGCGCCGGGTCGCGCATCCGGCAGCGCGCGCTTGCGGGAGATGTACGGGCCCACCACCAATGTGCAGGTGCCACCCGATACATCCGTATCGGGTTCCGGCGTAAACCCCTCTCCGATCGGCGAATCAGGCGTGGACACGAATCACGCCCTGTCGCCACCCTCGTCGGCCGGTTCGAAGAGCTGCACGGGCTGTCCCGGCATGATGGTTGAAATAGCGTGTTTGTAGACGAGCTGGGAATGCCCGTCCCGCCTCAGCAAAACACAGAAATTGTCGAACCAGGTCACGACGCCTTGCAGCTTCACGCCGTTCACGAGGAAAATCGTCAGTGGAACCTTGTTCTTGCGGACATGATTGAGAAACGTGTCCTGCAGATTTTGCGCGCGCTCGCCCGCCATGAGTTTGCCTCGCCATCCTGTCGCCGCCGGTCCTTGGTCGCCAGGATCCCAGTTATCGATCGACCATCCGCATATGGCCCTGAACCGGCATTACCATTACATGGCGCAACCGGCCATTAAGCAAGTGCCTATTGCGGGATAATCGCATTTTTCACATGCAATCCCGCTTATTTCCTGCTCCTGCTGCTCACGCATTCACGCCGAGTGATTTCAACTTTCGGTGGAGCGCAGAGCGTTCCATGCCGATGAACTCCGCCGTGCGTGAAATATTGCCGGAGAATCGCGCAATCTGCGCCATCAGATACTCGCGTTCGAAGATTTCGCGTGCATCGCGCAGCGGCAGGCTCATCAGGCGTTCGCCACCGGCACCGGTCGGGGTGCCCGGTATCATCGCCCCGATCTCGGAGGGCAGCATGTCCGCGGTGATCGCTTCTTCGGCTTCGCCGCTGGCCAGAATCATCAGGCGTTCGACATTGTTGCGCAACTGGCGGATATTGCCGGGCCAGTCATGCGATTGCAGCACCGCCATCGCGTCGTCACCGATGCGCCGTTTGGGCAAGCCGGTCGCGGCCGAAATCTGGTCCATGAAGAAATCTATGAGTTCAGGCACGTCCTCGCGGCGCTCTGAGAGGGACGGGACGCGAATCGGCACGACACTGAGCCGATGGAACAGATCCTGGCGCAGCCGGTTCGCCGAAATCTCGGCCTGCAGGTCGCGGCTCGAGGAGGAGATGATGCGCACATCCACATGCACGCGGGTGCCGCCGCCGACGCGCTGGAAATTCTGCTCGACCAGAACCCGCATGATCCGGTCCTGCGTCTCGCGCGGCATATCGGCAATCTCGTCGAGATAGAGCGTGCCGCCATGCGCTTCCTCGAGCGCCCCGACACGGCGCTCGCGCCCCTCCCCCGCCTCGACGCCGAACAGCTCCATCTCCATGGTATCCGGTGTGATCGTCGCAGCATTGATGACCACGAACGGCCCGTTCGAGCGCGTGGACAAGCCATGGATCGTACGTGCGACAAGCTCCTTCCCTGAACCCGGAGCGCCAGTCACAAGTACGCGCGCATTCGTCGGCGCCACGCGCTCCACCGTCTGGCGCAGCTGACCGACGACAGGCGAGCGCCCGGCGATGCGGCTCGCCTGGATCGAGCGCGCGCGCAGATCGCGAACCTCCCGTTTCAGGCGCGAGGCTTCGAGTGCGCGATCGGCGACAAGGAGCAAGCGATCAGCCTTGAAGGGTTTTTCGATGAAGTCGTAGGCGCCGAGCTTGATCGCCGACACAGCGGTTTCGATATTGCCGTGGCCGGAGATCATCACCACCGGCAGGTCGGCATGCTGCTTCTTGACGAGTTCCAGCACCTGAAGCCCGTCGAGACGGCTGCCCTGCAGCCAGATGTCGAGAAACACCAGGTGCGGGCGCCGCGATTCTATCGCCGCGAGGGCATCATCGGAGGAGCCGGCGGTCCGGGTCCGATGGCCTTCGTCTTCGAGAATGCCGGCGACCAGCTCGCGAATGTCGGTTTCGTCATCGACGATGAGAATATCGGCGCTCATTTCACTTCCACGCTCATGCGGTCCCCCTCGTGGGGACCGGCTTCAATGTCTTCGGGCGGGTCCAGCGGGAACCACAGACGCACCCGCGCCCCGCGCCCTGCCGGGTTGTCGAGCAACTCGACCCCGCCCCCGTGTTCCTCGAATATCTTGGCGACGATCGGCAGTCCCAGCCCCGTTCCGCCGTCACGGGTGGTCATATAGGGCTCGAGCAACCGCGCGCGATTCTCCTTGGGAAAACCCTTGCCGTTGTCGTCCACGTCGATGACCGCCTGATGGCTGTCGTCGATATATAGCCGCACCGTAATCTCGCCCGAAAAATCGGCTTCTTCTTCCGCCAGCCCGGCAATACCTTCGCTGGCATTCTTGATGATATTCGTTAGCGCCTGCGAAATCAGGCGACGATCAAAGCGGGCCAGCACCTGGCCCGGCGGAATTTCATCGGTGATGGTGATATTCGGATAGCCGATCCGCATCATGAAGGCCGTCTGTCGCACGGTATCTGCGAGATCATCGCGCCCCATTGCCGGTTTGGGCATCCGCGCGAAAGAGGAGAACTCGTCCACCATGCGCTTGATGTCCTCGACCTGACGCACGATCGTATCCGTGCATTGGTCGAAGACTGCGCGATCTTCGGTGATGACCTTGCCGTATTTGCGCCGGATACGCTCCGCCGAAAGCTGAATCGGCGTCAATGGATTCTTGATCTCGTGCGCAATGCGCCGCGCGACATCGGCCCAGGCAGAGGTGCGCTGCGCCGTCACGAGGTCGGTGATGTCGTCTAGCGTGATGACGACCCCATCTTCCCCGCCGCGGGCCTGTTCACGGGTGAGGCGTACATTCAACATACGCTCGCGCCCGTCGCGGTTGAGGCTGATCTGCTGGTTCAGAGCGCGTTGACGCGATTGCACCGCCTCATCGAGAAGCGGGACGAGCTCGGGCAGATGGCTGCGCGCTTGCTGGTTGAGAAGATCGTTCGCCGCGACGCCGAAGAGCTTCTCCGCCGTCGGGTTGACGATGGTGATCCGGCCCTTCGCATCCACGCCGATCACACCTGCCGACACACCCGAGAGCACGGCCTCGGTGAAACGTCGGCGCCGGTCGATTAGATTGCTTGCGGCCGTCAAGCTATCATGCTGGCTGCGCAGCTCCGAGGTCATCTTGTTGAAGGTGCTGCTCAGAGCCGCAAGATCACCTTCCTTCTTGCGGATCGGCACCTGCACGTAGAAATTCCCGGTCGAAACCTGCTGCGTTGCATTGATAAGGCGCCGGATCGGTCCGACAAATGCATTGGCATAGGTCAGGCCGAACCAGACGGACGAGAGCAGGATGATCACCGCGACGATTCCGAACATCGCCGCGAACGCCACCTGCATCGCCACGCTCAACCGTTCGAGCGCCTGATAATATGCGATACCCTGCTCAGCTTCCTCCGGATAATCCAGTGCGCGACGATCGACGAGGCGCGTGACGACGAGAATGCGATCGTTATGCGCCGAGAGGCGCAGGATCGCATGCAGCAGCTCGCCTTCTGACGGTACGAGGCAAAGGGCATCCTGCGTATCGGCTTCGGCGAGTTCCGCCTGGTCGGGAATTCGCGCACCCGGTACCTGCAGGTTCTGGATGCGCTCGACAATGTCGCCGTTGGGCTCGACGATGGCGAGCACCGGGAAGCCGAGGAACACCGATCGCGCCTGCATGAACTCACGGAATACGCGTGGATCAGCCTCGTAGAGCATGCGCGCCCGGTCGAGATCGGCCGCCATCAGCGTCGTTTCCCGCGCCAGCGAGCGACATTGCAGCTCGCGATAGGCATGTGCGATCTCGACCGTGTTCTGCAGCAGATTGTTGATCCAGCCACTGAACCATGGGTCGAGCCCCCGCGACAGCGTGATCGAGGCGACGAGTGCGACGACGACGACGGGTACGGTGGCGATCGCCGCGAAGATGGTCACGAAACGCAGATGCAGACGTGTACCCGCCACGCCGGCCTTCTTGGCACGATAGAGCTTGATGCCCTGACGCGCGACCATGATCAGCAGCAACGTCGCCAGCATGCCGTTGATCGATAGCATGACGACCGTTACCCCACCCGTGGGCTCAATGGGCGTCAGGCCGGCAAGCACGACGAATGTCGCAATAGCGGAAAAGAGAGCGAGCAGCACGGTCGACAGACCGAAGGGGCCGAGCCCGTCCGGGCCGCCCGTGCGCCGGGCGCGCGCGCGTCTCTCGATGGCTTCGGTTTGCGTGCTCAATATCGCCTCGTCCACGCTGCCGGCACGAATCGCCCGCCGTCGCGCTGATGCAAGATCACAACAGTGTGGCGAAACTAATACACTGCCTCCGACCATCTTGCGAGGCCGAAGTTGCAGGGCCGATGGGCAGTCGACGGTTCCGCGCTTTACCTGCTCGTACGAATGACCGGCAGATCCAAGTCACGAACCTTCTTGCGTAATGTGTTGCGATTGAGGCCGAGCAACTCCGCCGCACGGATCTGATTGCCACGGGTGGCTGCGAGCGCGGCCCCGATCAGAGGGCCTTCGACATCGCGCAGGATGCGATGATACAGCCCGGGCGGCGGAAGGCCATCGCGGAACTGCCGGAAATAAGCGTTGAGATGCCGCTCGACGGAGCCGGCCAGGGTCTCCGGCTCACCCGGCGCATCGCTGACAGCAGACATTCCGGTCTCGATCGGCTTGACGTCGAGTTCGCCGTCGATGATCGGCGCGGTGATCGTCTCCTGTGGATACAGGGCGGCGAGGCGGCGCACCAGATTCTCCAGCTCGCGCACATTGCCGGGCCAGCGATAGCGCTTCAGCCGGTCCATCGCCTCCGCGTCGATCTGCTTGCGCGACAGCCCTTCCTTCTCGATCATCGAGAAGAAGTGACGCATCAGATCGGGAATGTCCTCGATGCGCTCGCGCAACGGTGGCAGGCGCAGCGGTACGACGTTCAGGCGGAAATAGAGGTCTTCGCGGAACAGGCCCTGCTGGATCGATATCCGCAGATCCTTGTTGGTAGCCGCGACGATGCGCACATTGGTGCGAATCGGAGTGCGACCGCCCACGGTGGTATACTCGCCCTGCTGCAGCACGCGCAGGAGCCGCGTCTGCGCCTCCATCGGCATGTCGCCGATTTCGTCGAGGAACAGCGTTCCCCCCTCCGCTTGCTCGAAGCGCCCGGCGCTGCGCTGGGTCGCGCCGGTGAAGGCGCCTTTCTCGTGGCCGAACAACTCCGATTCGATCAGATCGCGCGGGATCGCCGCCATGTTGACGGCGACGAACGGGCCCGTTCGGCGCTTTCCGTAATCGTGCAGGGCCCGCGCGACGAGTTCCTTGCCTGTCCCGGATTCACCCGTGATCATCACGGTGAGATCCGTCGGCATCAGGCGCGCGAGGGCGCGGTAGATCTCCTGCATGGCCGGCGAGCGCCCGATCAGCGGGATGTCCTCGCCCTCGGTCTCCGCCGTAGACACCTTGCCGCGCGGACGCGACATGGCCCGCCCGACGATCGAGACGAGCTCCTTCAGGTCGAAAGGTTTGGGCAGATATTCATAGGCCCCGCGCTCGGAAGCCTTGATGGCCGTCATGAAGGTATTCTGGGCGCTCATCACGATGATGGGCAGATCCGGGCGCATGCGCTTGATTCGCGGGAGCAGGTCGAAGGCGTTTTCATCGGGCATCACCACGTCGGTGATGATCAGGTCGCCATCGCCTTGCGACACCCAGCGCCACAGGGTCGCGGCATTGCCGGTCGAGCGAACTTCGTAGCCCGCGCGCGAGAGCGCCTGGTTGAGAACCGTGCGGATGGCCGCATCGTCATCTGCAAGGAGAATGTTTCCGCTGGGCATGGGACGGTCTCGATTCCGTTCTACTGTTGGGATTGTTCCGGGGCAGCGCTCGCCGACTTCTCCGTCGCCGTCTTTTCACTGAACATCGGCAAAAGGATGCGAAACGTGGTGCGGCGTGGTGCGGGGTCGCATTCGATGATACCTCCATGATCGCCGACGATCTTGGCTACCAAAGCAAGACCAAGGCCACTTCCATTTTCCTTGGTCGTGACGAAGGGGTCGAACATCTCGGAGATGAATTCGTCGGGAATTCCCGGCCCGTTATCGCGTACGGCGATTTCGATGGGCAGACTGACCCGCTCCGAGGAGCCCGGCGTCTGCAGACGCATGCCTGTGCGAAAGGCGGTGGAGAGCACGATCTCGCCTTCCAGCGCATCCGGACCGATTGCCTCTGCCGCATTCTTGAGCAGATTGATGAAAACCTGGACAAGTTGATCGCGCGACCCATAGATCGGCGGCAGCGACGGATCGTAGTTCTCCACGATGCGCACATGGCGCGCGAAGCCCGATTGCACCAGCCGTTTCACATGGTCGAGAACCGCATGGATGTTGATCGGACCCCGATCCGCCCCGGGCGCCGCCTCGCCGAACAGCTCGACACGTTCCACCAGCTTGACGATGCGATCGGCCTCGTCGCAGATGAGGCGCGTCAACAGCCGGTCATCTTCATTGGCCGATTGCTCGAGCAGCTGTGCTGCGCCACGAATCCCGGAGAGCGGGTTCTTGATCTCGTGCGCCAGCATCGCACCGAGCGCCGTGACGGATCGCGCCGCGGACCGGTGCGTGAGCTGGCGGTTCATCTTGTCGGCGATGGTGCGCTCCTGCAGCATCAACACGACCACGCCCCCATCGTCACCGAGTGGCGTCGCGAATGCATCGACGATGCGCTCCATGCCCAGCCGCGGACCGCCGACATCGACGCGGTATTCGTTGACACTGGATCCGCGCAGGCGCACCTCGTCGACCAGGGCCAGGACCGGTGAACCGAAGGGCATGTAATCGCTGAGGTTCTTGCGCTCGAGAACACGCTGGCTGCTCTCCAGGAATGCCTCCGCAGCCGCATTGACCCGCAGAATCTCGTTCTGTGGACCCACCGTCAGAACGGGCAGCGGCAGGGCATTCATCATTGCCTCTGTGGTGGGCAGGCTCATGCTGCGGCTCCGATTTTCACTCTGCGGGTGGCGATCGCGCGCAACAATGCGAGGACCCGGCCAGGCTCCGTCGTTGTGACCAGTTCACGCCGTTCCTGCGGGGACAGCGCATGACCTTCATCAGCGGCATGATCGGCGAAGGCGGCAAGGTGCTTGCGGGCATGCCGGATGCCCACGCGATCACCATACAGGCTCAGCAAGCCTTCATAATGCTCTGAAATCGCGTCGATTTTCGTCTCGATATCGGGCTCGCGCCATTCCTTCCCGGCCAGCTCTGCCTCGATCCGGGCGATGAGCCAGGGACGCCCGAGCGTTGCCCGCCCGACCATCACCGCATCCGCGCCGGAAGCCGCGAGGGCGGCCCGGGCATCGCTGCTGTCGCAGATATCGCCGTTTGCGATCAGCGGCAGCTCGGTGGCGGCACGCACGGCGGCGATGGCATGCCAATCCGCCTCGCCCTTGTAGAATTGCTGGCGCGTACGTCCATGAACGGTGATGGCTGCAACGCCGAGCGATTCTGCCCGGCGGGCGAGTTCCGGTGCGTTTATGCTGCCATGATCCCAGCCGAGGCGCATCTTCACCGTCACCGGCACGCTGACGGAAGCGACGACCGACTCGATCAGCCCGCAGGCATGATCGAGATCGCGCATCAGCGCCGAGCCCGCCATACCGCCGGACACATGCTTGGCCGGGCAACCCATATTGATATCGACGATATCCGCGCCGGTATCCTGCGCCATGCGCGCGGCATCACCCATCCAGCCGGCGCGACACCCTGCGAGCTGCACGATATGCGGATCGATCCCCTCCCCCTCGGAGCGGATCCGCGCCTCCTCTGCCCCCTGGACATAGGCTTCCGACGCGACCATTTCCGAGACGACCATCGCTGCGCCGAAACGCGAGGCGATCCGCCGGGCATGGATGTCCGTGACCCCGGACATCGGCGCGAGCGCGACACGACCTGCAATCTCGACATTTCCGATCCGCACCGCGATGCCCCCGTTCCTGACCCGCAGCTTGATGCTGCGCTGCCATATCTGCTTAACAAATAGACGAGCCTTAAAATAGTGCAATAGCGCAACGCCTGCCGTGCGGACATGCGACAATTGCCTTCACGCCGAGCCGGGTCTATCACCGCGAAGCTGCCGCGCCATCAGGGAGAACCCATGGGAGAGCCCATTCGCGAACCGATCGCCGCGCTCGTCGTCGCCGCCGGCCGGGGCACGAGGGCCGGGGCCGGAATGCCCAAGCAATACCGCACCCTCGATGGCGTGCCCGTGTTGACGCGCACATTGCGTGCGCTGTGTGCGCATCCGCGCATCACCTCCATCGTGGTCGCAATCCACCCGGACGACGCTGCGCCATATGCTAATTGCGTCGAAATGCTCGAACTCGAGGAACGCGCGCGGTTGCTGCCGCCGGTTCACGGCGGCGCAACGCGGCAAGCATCGGTTCATGCCGGCCTCTGCGCGCTCGACGCGTCCACCTGCCCACATGTCCTCGTGCATGATGCGGCTCGCCCCTTCGTCTCGCGCGAGCTGATCGATCGCGCCTGCGCGGCCCTTGCGATGCACGACGCGGCCCTTCCCGGCATCCCGGTGACGGATACGATCAAGCAGATCGATGATGACGGGCGCGTGACCCATACGCCGCCGCGCGACATGCTCCGCGCCGTGCAGACACCCCAGGCATTCCGCCTCGCACCGCTGCTCGCCGCCCACGAGCGCGCGCTGGAAAGCGGCATGACCGGTTTCACCGATGACGGTGCGCTGGCGGAATGGGCCGGAATGGCCGTGCACATCTTCGCCGGCGATCCGCAGAACCTGAAACTCACGCACGAAGCGGATTTCCAGCGCCACGAAGGCGCAGAAGGGGAGCAGCCCATGATCAGCCGGATGGCGACCGGGTTCGATGTCCATATCTTCGGGTCGGGCGATCACATCATGCTCGGGGGCGTGGCCGTCCCGCACGAGCAGGGCGTCGTGGCGCATTCCGACGGCGATGTCGTTTTGCACGCGCTGACCGACGCCGTGCTCGGCGCCCTGGCCGAGGGGGATATCGGCACCCATTTCCCGCCGAGCGACCCGCAATGGCGGCACGCTTCCTCGGACAGGTTCCTCGCCTTCGCTGCGAACCGGGTGCGTGAGCGCGGCGGTATCATCGATTTCCTCGACGCCACCATCCTTTGTGAACGGCCGAAGATCGGCCCGCATCGCGAGGCCATGCGATCGCGGATCGCGCAGATCGCCGGCATCGACGCGGACTGCGTCTCGATCAAGGCGACGACGACCGAGAAGCTCGGCTTTACCGGGCGTGGCGAGGGCATCGCCGCGCAGGCAGCAGCGACGATCCGGCTCCCTGCCGCCGGCAATGGAGGTATGTCATGATTTTCGGTGACGCACGCGAGCGCCGCGCGAGCGCCCTGCTCGAAGCCTATGCGCAAAGCGGGCTGATGATCGCCACGGCGGAATCCTGTACCGGCGGGCTGATTGCCGGGCTCCTGACCGAAATCGCGGGCTCGTCGCGTGTGGTCGAGCGGGGTTTCGTCAGCTATTCGAACGAGGCAAAGCAGGAGCTCCTCGGCGTTCCGGCGGCGCTGATTGAGACCCAGGGCGCAGTCAGCGACGCGGTGGTGCGGGCAATGGCCGAAGGCGCGCTTGCACGTTCGCGCGCAGATGTCACGGTGGCCGTCAGCGGGGTTGCGGGGCCGGGCGGTGGAACCGCGAGCAAACCCGTCGGGCTCGTTCATCTCGCCTGCGCGCGGCGCGGCGGCCCGACGGTTCATCGCGAGAAGCGTTACGGTGATTGCGGGCGCGGGCAGATCCGGCTTTTGACCATCGACGATGCCCTGGCGCTGCTCGAAGAGGCAATCGCCTAGGTGCCGGTCATCCCGGGACGCTACCCATAAACGTGACGCGCGCGGTCCTCGAATGCGTTGGTGAATTTGCGAAACGCGCGGTCGAACATGGCGCCCATCAACATGCCGAGGGCAAAATTGCGGAACTCGTAGGCGATGTGGAAGTCGACGTCGGAAGCGCCGTCTTCAGCCGAGAGAAACTTCCAGCGGTTTTCCAGGAAGCGGAAAGGACCGTCGATATACTCGACATCGATGCGCAGCCGCGGGCGATCGAGCGTGACGCGGGTGGTGAAGGTTTCGCGGATCGACTTGTAGCCGACGCTCATATCCGCGACGAGGATCACGACGCCCTCCCCGCTCTGCGTCCGGCGGCGCACACGCAGGCTCTCGCAGAGCGGCACGAATTCCGGATACTTTTCCACATCCGCGACCAGCTCGTACATCTGGATCGGCGTATACGGAACCCGCTTGGCCGTATGGAACGATGGCATCGTGGACCCGTCAGCCTGCGGTCTTGCCCAGCCGCGCCGCCTTGAGCTTCGCGAAATCCTCGTCTGCATGATAGGAGGAGCGTGTCAGCGGCGTCGACGAGACCAGCAGGAAGCCCTTGGCCCGCGCAGTCGTCGCATAGGCGTTGAATTCCGCCGGCGTCACGTAGCGGATCACCGGATGGTGCTTGCGCGTCGGCGCGAGGTACTGGCCGATCGTCATGAAATCCACATCCGCCGCGCGCAGGTCGTCCATGAGCTGGAGCACTTCGTTGCGCTCCTCGCCGAGCCCGACCATGATCCCCGACTTGGTGAAGATGGTCGGATCGAGCTCCTTGACCTGCTGAAGCAGGCGAATCGAGTGGAAGTAGCGCGCACCCGGGCGCACCTTCAGATATTTCGACGGCACTGTTTCGAGATTGTGGTTGAACACGTCGGGACGCGCCTTCACCACCACTTCGAGCGCGCCGTCCTTGCGCAGGAAATCCGGCGTCAGGATCTCGATCGTGGTGCCCGGCGAACGCTCGCGGATCGCGTAGATCACCTCGGCGAAATGCTGCGCGCCGCCATCGGCGAGATCGTCACGATCGACGGATGTGATGACCACGTGCCGCAAGCCGAGCTTCTCGACGGCCTTCGCGACATTCTCCGGTTCATGGGCATCGAGCGCTTCGGGGCGCCCGGTCTTGACATTGCAGAAGGCGCAGGCGCGGGTGCAGGTATCACCCATGATCATGAAAGTGGCGTGCTTCTTCTCCCAGCATTCGCCGATATTGGGGCAGCCGGCCTCCTCGCAGACGGTGACGAGCTTGTTCTCCTTCACGATGCGATTGGTCTCAGCCCATTTCGGCGATCCCGGCGCCTTGACGCGGATCCATTCCGGCTTGCGCAGGATCGGCTGATCGGGCCGATGCGCCTTCTCCGGATGGCGGGGGCGGGTATCCTTCTTGAGGAGATCGAGAACAACGGCCATGACAAAAAATTCCGCAAGCGTGATCGGGATCGCGACACCTCCGACATAGGCCGACGGCGCGCGCGTGGCAACCCGCTCTGCGTGGAGTCATCAGGCCTTTCGCTGGATTTCAGCACTGCCTCGCACTGCGTTCCAACTGCAGCCATTGCCAAATCGCCGAGCGCCTGCCCGAATCTTACTCATAGATCGCGAGAAAAAAATGCAAATCAAAGATTGTATAATCTGCGTCTCTCACGGATACGAAATGGGACCGGAGGTTATTGTGAATGATATTTTCAAATCGTCATATCTCAGAACAATCACACACACTTATTCAAAAAATGGCAATGACGCGCGCTGACGGAGGCGACGGCCGGGAATTCGATCTGCAGGACGCCTTATCGCTTCCCGGCGTCGCACAAGCAACGTCACACGCGACAGCGCCGCAGCCCGATCCGGCGCTGACCGATCCGATTCCGACGCAAGCGGGCGGCCCGCGATCAGCCGGTTCGGCGGCGGCGGAATTCCTTGGTGACGTCCGCGAGGTCGGCCCGCTCGGCGAACTTCTGCTGCGAACCGATGACGCACCGGCTTTCGGGTATTTCGTCGGCTTCACATACCTGTCGCAAGGCGTCTTCGCCACCTATGACCCCCATACCGGGAATTACGGGCTCTATAATTCGCACAAGCTCATATTCCTCGAGCCGAGCCCGACGACGGCGCTGTCCTTCAGCACCGTCGGCATCATCAACGACGCAGGCCGGCTCGATATCGGGACAGGCGCCGTCTTCGTGCTCGACCCGATCGGCCTGCCGACGATGCTCGTCTATATCAATGCGCGCAGTTACATGCAGGCCGACGGGGATAGCAGTGTCAGTGTCCTTCCGGACGAAGACGGTGTCATGCGCCTCTCGGTCACCGTGGGGGCCGGGATATCGCCGGAACAGATCGTCGGCTCGCTTTCGCGGCTGATGTCGCGCGGATTGATGCTGATCCCGAGTCTGCACAGCCAGGCCGCAGCGCGTAAGCTGGAGAGCATCTCAGCCGGCATCGACCACGCCAATCTCTACGCGCGCACATTCGTCGGCGGCGGCCTGCCGATGACCTTGCAGCATGACACCAATACCGGCGAGACGTCGCTGCTGCACCGCGGAAACGAGGTCACCCCAGAATATCTTCTGCATCTGTTTTTCGGGGACAAGGACGAACCGCGCCTCGAAATTCCGACCCGCGATGCGGATTCGGGAGACATGTTCTCCAGCATAGCGGATCACCTGGAGCTGATGGACGGCGTCTCGCCCTTTGCGCAGCAGCGCCGCAACGGAGCCGCAGCTGGACATCCCGCTCTTGAAGTCGCGGCGCAGATCCGGCACGCGGTCGATTCCGTGATCCCGATGTACTTCCCGATGCTGAGCGATGAGGCGCGAAGCGCCTATGCCTATGGTATGGCCAGCTACACCGACGCGCGCACCGTCATACACGCATTGATTGAGATCCTGCTCCCGCAGGACAGGAGAAGCCTGCTCGAGGCACTTGAAAACCCCTACATTGATTTCGGGATCACCGAGCTGCAGCAAGCCAATCACGCATCAATGGCGATTCAACTCGCGGACGGATCCGAAATGCTCTCCCTGCCCCGGGATCACGCTCTGATTCGCGCATTGCTGCGTGATGAATGGGTGCGTTAATCC
>JAFIEI010000066.1 GCA_020832565.1 Salinarimonas sp.
GCTTCCTCGACAAGATCGACGAGAACCTCTCCAAGGCGATGGCGGCGGGTTGATCGTAGGCTCGTGACGACGACGCCCGGTCGGAATGGCCGGGCGTCGCCATCACAGGAACAGGTTGCCTTTTCTGCGGTTTGCTATATTCTTGTCGATACCAGCCGATTGCGGGTTTGCGTCAGCGAGCTCCAGCTGCCTTGCAGCTTCGGTTGGTAATTTCTTATCTTGGAAAGATGCGCTCGAATATCAGTCTGCCGGAGAGCCGGTCGGCGATGCTGAGAACTGCATTCTCATTCGCCTTCAAGCCGCGCGGGTTTGGCTCCAACGCATCCTTTATACGTTGGGCCTTGCAGAGGAAGAAGGTTGCGAGATCGGCGAGTTGCAAAACCCGATTATCGCTCGACTCGATGAAATGAACCGTATCAATGATGCGATTCATCGGCTTGCCGGGGCCGCCGAAATTGAACCCGTTATTTTGATAGTTGCGCATCGCTTCGATGACCGGTCGCTGGATCTCGTGATTTTCGTCGGCGATGATGAGACCGATAGCCTCTTCTTTGTCGAGAACAGCTTGTAAACGCTCTGCGAGCAGACCAAAAGCCAGTTCATGCGGATGTCTGCGCGCCAAACTGCGCATTTTGTCGACTGCCGCATACCCGATCCGCAATTCGTGGTGGATGATCGTATCGACAAGAGCGTGAACGAGATCAATACGAATCTGCGGAGTCACATTCTTATATTGGCGCTTGCCTCCAAAGATCTCGCAACCATGGATCTCGATGGCGTCCAGTGACTGACCTGGAAAAAAACGCCTGAGAACGTCGGTAACGGCCTTGTTGATTTCCGGCACGCGATCAGCGGGCACGATCAATGCGCAGATCATATGAATCGGCTGGTCGGGGTCCGCCTTGAAACCCGTATTGCCAGCTTCGTCCGTATAGATAAGATACATTCGCCACACCAATTTATTATTGGTGTTTTTTTGACCGAATATATATCCAAGATCAAGATCAATCGTGCCGTGGGAAAGCCAGATCCGATTACACCACCCCACTCCCACCCCGTGCCATCATGACAACCCCGCGCGGGCAAACCCGCGCTGCCACGGCGGACGATCCCGATGTAGCATGTTCACCTGATACGATTTCAGGAGACAGCCCATGCCCGCCATCGCCCTCATCGAGAGCTATCAGGACGAACTCACCGCGATACGCCGCGACCTGCACGCGCATCCCGAGATCGGCTTCGAGGAGAAACGCACGGCGGGGATCGTGGCCGAGACGCTGCGCGAATGGGGCGTCGACGAGGTGCATGAAGGCATTGCCGGCACCGGGATCGTCGCCATCGTACACGGCAAGCAGCCCGGCGAACGCCGCATCGGCCTGCGCGCCGATATGGACGCACTTCCGATCACCGAGACCACCAATCTGCCCTATTCCTCGCGCCATCCCGGCAAGATGCATGCCTGCGGCCATGACGGGCATACCACCATCCTGCTCGGCACCGCCCGCTATCTCGCCGCGACGCGCGATTTCGCCGGCACGGCAGTGCTGATCTTCCAGCCCGCCGAGGAAGGGCTCGGCGGTGCGCGCCGGATGATCGCGGAAGGCCTGTTCGAGCGCTTTCCCTGCGACGAGCTCTACGGTCTCCACAACGACCCCAACACCCCGCCGGGGCGCATTCTCGGCAAGCCGGGCGCGGCGATGGCCGGGGCGAGCTTCTTCGACATCGTCATCGAGGGCACGGGCAGCCATGCGGCCATGCCGCATCAGTCGCGCGATCCGATCGTGATCGCGACGCAGCTGGTGCAGCAATTGCAGACCATCGTCTCGCGCAACACGCCGCCCCTGCGCCCCGCCGTGCTCTCGGTCACCCAGATTCATGCCGGCGCGGCCTATAACGTGGTGCCCGATTCCGCCACGCTGGCCGGCACGATCCGCTATTTCGACGATGCCGTGATCGCCATGATCGAGGAGCGCGTGCGCGCGGTCTGCGCGGGGATTGCAGCCGGTTTCGGTGTCGAGGTGCGCGTCGATATCCGCAACGTCTTCGACGTGCTGATGAACGACCCGGAACTGACCGATGCCTATCTCGAAGCGGCAGCCGATGTGGTAGGCCGCGAGAATGCGGTGATCACGCAGGACGCGGCCACGGGCTCGGAGGATTTCGCCGATATGCTCAAGACGATACCCGGCTCGTATCTGCGAGTCGGCCATGCCGGGGATGTACCGCTGCACAATCCCGGCTTCGTCCTCGATGACGGCATCCTGCCGGTTGGCGCCTCACTGATGGCGCGGATCATCGAGCGGCGGATGCCGGTTTGACGCTCGAGGCGGGTCAGAGTCCATATTGCATCATTCCGCCAGCGGGTATCCACCTGGCGGAATGATGCTAGCGCCCGTTGGCCTCCCGCCAGGCGGCGAAATCCACCTTCGTCTGGGGGTCGGTGGCAGGATAGAGCCCGAGGATCGAGCGACCGGCGCGCACCTGCTCGGTGACGAAATCCTCGAAAGCCGTCATCGCCACCGCCTCGTCGGCGACCTCGTCGGCGATGCCGGCGGGGATCACCACGACGCCCTCGCGGTCACCCACCACGATATCGCCGGGAAAGACCGGGACGTCGCCGCAGCCGATCGGCACATTGATGTCGATGGCCTGATGCAGGGTCAGGTTTGTCGGAGCCGAGGGGCGGTTGTGATAGGCGGGGATCGCCATGGTGGCGATCTCCGGCGCATCGCGCAGCCCGCCATCGGTGACGATGCCGGCGACGCCACGCACCATCAGCCGCGTTACCAGGATCGAGCCGGCAGAAGCCGCGCGCGCATCCTTGCGGCTGTCGATCACGAAGACCGAGCCCGCCGGGCATTCCTCGATCGCCTTGCGCTGGGGATGGGCACGGTCCTCGAAGGCGGTGATCGGGTTGAGATCCTCGCGCGCGGGCATGTAGCGCAGGGTAAAGGCCGGGCCGACCATGTTGGGGCCCTCCCGGTTCGGCGCCAGCGGATGCACGTCCTGGATGAACTGGTTGCGCAGGCCGCGCTTGAACAGGGCCGTGCACAGGGTCGCGGTGCTGACGTGGGCGAGTTTCTCGCGGGTGGTTTCATCGAGCGCCATGAGCGCCTCCTCCAGGGTTGTCGTCCGCCCGGCGAGGGGCGGATCCGGATTATCGATCGAAGCGGATGCCCCATTGCGCAATCATGGCTTCGAGCCGCTCGCGCTGCTGGTCGGTCAGCGGCCAGGCGGATGGCGGGCGCGTGGGGCCGCAATCATGTCCGAGCACCTGCAGGGCCGCCTTCACGCCGGTGACGTTGGTGCCGTTCATCTCCTCCGCGCGGATCGCCTCAAACTCGGCCATGCCGTCGATCAGCTCCATGGCGCGCGGATAATCGCCGGCATCGAGCGCGGCATGGATGGCGACGGAGCGCTCGGGCCAGACATTGATCAGCCCCGAGGTGAAGCCGCGCGCGCCCACCGCATAGAGCGGCGGGGCCCAGACTTCGGCGAGCCCGCCGACCCAGACGATCTGCGGATCGCAGGCGCGCATCGCCTCCGCGAGGCGCAGGGGCGCGGGCGTGGCCCATTTCACACCCATCACGCCGGGAATGGCGCAAAGCTGCGCGATCGCGGCATTGCCGATCCCGTCATTGCGCAGGTAGAGCATCAGGGGCAGGCCGTCGGCAGCCTCCGCCACGGCCTCGACATAGGCGACAACGCCGCGCGGCGCGACGAAGGGATCGGGCGGCTGATGCACCATGATCGCTTCCGCACCCGCCGCCCGCGAGGCCTTCGCGAGGCGCTGCGCATCCTTGACCGAGCGCCCGACGCCGCCGATCAGAGGTACGCGGCCTGCCACATGCTCGGCGGCTGCATGCACCATGCGCTCGGCTTCATCGATGGTCAGCCCGTAGAATTCGCCGGTATTGCCGTTGGCCACGAGAATATGCACGCCCGCATTCACGGCGCGGTCCACGATCGGCCCGAGGCGCTGCGGGGCGAGCGCGTCATCCGCATCGAACGGCGTGACCAATATCCCTGATATGCCTTTGAGCGCCTGGCGCAGTCGCGCATGTTCCATTGTCACTCTCCTCCCGCATCCGGCCATCGGAGGCCGGATCAGCATCGGCTATGCTGCCGTTGCCCGGGAAAGTAACACTGGTGAAGGTCGAGGAAGTTGCGCAATCCCTCACACCGGGATGGCGCGAATTGCCGTCACAGGCGAATATCCTCGTTGAAGACATCTGCCGGAATCGCTTCGCGGAAATGGACGCCGATCGCCTCATCCGTGGCGCGCGCGACGGTTGCCGGCGTCTTGCCGATGGTGAGCTGTGTGCCCGGCTCCAGTTTCTCGGGAACGGCAAGGCCGGCACCGGTGCGCGACAGATCGAGGACGCGGGCCTTCAGGCGCCGGCCACCGGCCAGTGTCAGGATCACGCTGCGCCGTGACGGCACGAGGCGCTCTCCGGCGCGCGCCTCGCCGAGGCCGAGCGCGTCGCGATTGGCAAGCCAGGTAAGCTGGTCGGCCAGTTGCAGCCGCTGGCGCCGCGATGCCACCAAGCGCATCGCGAAGCCGCCCGGGACATGGCGCACCACCTCGCCTTCGAGGCGTCCCAGCAGTTCCAGATGGCAGACGACGCGCTCGCCGATGGCGCCGATCACCGGGCCCTCCAGAGTGAGGTCGCCCGGCGAGACGGCGATGCTGCGGCAGGGATGATCCTTGCGGTCGGCCAGCATGTATCGACCGGGAAGCGAGACCGGCACCCGCGCAAAGCGGCGCCTCTCGCGCGCCGATGCGGGGGCATTCTCGCCCTGTGCCGCTGAAGGGTCAGTGCTCATCGACAAGCTCCCCTTTTCAAACTCTCTTGCAAGTTCCCCTGCAAGTTCCCCTGCAAGTTCCCTTGCATTATCCATTGGAAACGCATTGACCGTTGATAAACCATGTCTCCTTTCAGGATGTTTAAATGCGCCCGCGTGGCGGAATCCGGCAATGTCTTGCGCGTCATGGCGCGGGCATGATCTGTCTGCGCCAGGGCGGGACGGCGTCCCGATGGATATCCATGCGGCATTTTCGCCGCCCGGCGCTATCCGCCCGCGCAAGGCTGCCCTAGCTTGCATGGAAACGGTCCTTGCGAGCGGGCCGGAGGAGACGGGTGAAACATGGGCGATCACGAAACGGAACCAGGCCGCGAAGCGGAGCGGATCGCGCATCTGCATTGGCTGAGCGCGTTGATCCCGGCTGATGCGGGCTGGCTGCGACTCGCGACGACGAGCTTCATCCTGAGCCTGGTCGGCCTCGCGCTCGCAACGGCGGCCTATATCCTGACCTATCCCGCCCTGCGCGTCGGGCTCATGAATGATCCGATGCTGCTCAACGCGTTCACCCGCCAGATCGTGGCAAGCGGATTGCTGATCGTCTTCGTGATTAACATGATCGGCTTTGCCAATTACCGCGCCTTCGTCACGCGTGGCAACGAGGGACGCAGCACCGCGGCGGTGCTCGGAGTCGATCTGTTCACGCGCGGCCTGCTGTTTTTCGGCATGCACGTGATCAGCTATTACCTCGCTGCGGAATATTACGGCTCGTTCGGCGGCAATACCGTGCTCGCCCTGCAGGTCGTCGCTCCAACGCTCGCCGCCGCAGCCTGGCTCGGCAACCTGTCTGGGGTTTATCTCTGGGCGACCGCGATCAGCGCCCTGCCCTTCTTCATGGTGGTTCTGGCGCAGGGGACGCGCGGTCACGGGCGCCTGAGCGACGGCATCCGCAGTGCTCTCTCCCGGCTCGGGCGCGCTCAGGCTCAGCAGGCGCGGCCCGGTTGGCAGCATTGCGTCCTCGCGATCCTCGTCTTCATCACCTTCGCCGTCGCCCTCTCTCTTTTCGCTACCTTGCTGGCTCTGATCATACCGGTAAGCCGGGGGTGAAGGGGCGGACGAAAGTCGTCCCCTCACGGCCCGCCCGCATTGCGAACCGGTATCACCCGGCGCGAAGACCGTGGCGCGAATTGGTTCGGGCATTTGTCGACACCGCACACGATCTACGCAACAAGCGCAGCTCGTCTCTCGACAAGCCCTTGCGCGCCCTCTAAAACCCGCTCGTCGAAAAAATCGCGGCGGGCGCGAAACGCGAAGCAAGAGAGATCCCCTTCCCATGAGCGGCGTGAACGAAATCCGGTCGGCGTTTTTGAACTATTTTGCCAAGCACGGCCACGAGATCGTGGCATCGAGCCCGCTCGTGCCGCGCAACGACCCCACCTTGATGTTCACCAATGCCGGGATGGTGCAGTTCAAGAACGTCTTCACCGGCGTCGAGCACCGGCCCTATTCGCGTGCGGTCACCTCGCAGAAATGCGTGCGCGCCGGCGGCAAGCACAACGATCTCGACAATGTCGGCTATACCGCGCGCCACCACACCTTCTTCGAAATGCTGGGGAATTTCTCCTTCGGCGATTATTTCAAGCCGCTGGCCATCGAACTCGCCTGGAACCTCGTGACGCAGGAATTCGGCCTGCCGAAGGACAAGCTCCTCGTCACGGTCTATGCCGATGACGATGACGCGGCGGATCTGTGGAAGAAGATCGCCGGGCTGCCCGAATCGAAAATCATCCGCATCGCCTCCGACGACAATTTCTGGCGCATGGGCGATACCGGCCCCTGCGGGCCCTGTTCGGAAATCTTCTACGATCACGGCGATCACATTCCCGGCGGCCCGCCCGGCTCGCCCGACGAGGACGGCGACCGCTTCATCGAGATCTGGAACCTCGTCTTCATGCAGTTCGAGCAGCTGGAGAACGGCGAGCAGATCGGCCTGCCCAAGCCCTCGATCGATACCGGAATGGGGCTGGAGCGCATATCCGCCGTGATCCAGGGCACGCATGACAATTACGCCACCGACATGATGCGCGGCCTGATCGGCCAGGTCGAGAACTTCACCGATGTGGCGTCTGACGGCCCGCAATCGGCTTCGCACCGCGTCATCGCCGATCACCTGCGCGCCTGCTCCTTCCTCGTCGCCGACGGCGTTTTGCCCTCGAACGAGGGGCGCGGCTATGTGCTGCGCCGGATCATGCGCCGCGCCATGCGCCATGCCCAGCTGCTCGGCTCCCGCGATCCGCTGATGCACCGGCTCGTCCCGGCGCTGGTGCGCGAAATGGGTCAGGCCTTCCCTGAACTCGTGCGCGCGGAAGGTCTGATTGAGGAGACCTTGCTGCTCGAGGAACGGCGTTTCCGCAAGACGCTGGAGCGCGGGCTGGGCCTGCTCGAGGAGGCCTCGCAGGGTCTGCAGGCCGGCGACAAGCTCCCCGGCGAGACTGCCTTCACCCTCTATGACACCTACGGCTTCCCCCTTGATCTCACGCAGGATGCCCTGCGCAATCGCGGCGTCGCCGTCGATCTCGCGGGCTTCGAGGCGGCAATGGAAGCCCAGCGTGAGCGCGCCCGCGCCGCCTGGGCGGGATCCGGCGAGGCGGCGACCGAGACGGTCTGGTACGGCGTGCGCGAGCGCGTCGGCGCCACCGATTTCCTCGGCTACGACACGGAGAAGGCCGAGGGTGTCGTGCGCGCGCTCCTGCGCCAGGGCGAGGAAGTGGATGCGCTCGCAGCCGGCGAGAGCGGGCTCATCGTCTTGAATCAGACCCCGTTCTACGGCGAATCCGGTGGCCAGGTCGGCGATACCGGCACGATCGCGGCACCGGGTATCCGCGCCCGCGTCACCCAGACCGAAAAGAAGCTCGGCGATCTCTTCGTGCATCACGTCACCGTGGAGGAAGGCAGCCTGCGCAGCGGCCAGCCGGTGGAGCTCGAAGTCGATCACACCCGCCGCGGCGCCATCCGCGCCAACCATTCCGCGACCCATCTGCTGCACGAAGCCCTGCGGCTGGTACTGGGCGATCACGTGGCGCAGAAAGGCTCGCTGGTCGCGCCGGAGCGGCTGCGCTTCGATATCAGCCATCCCAAGCCGGTGAGCGAGGACGAGCTCGACAGCGTCGAGCGCATCACCAATGCACTGGTGCTGCAAAACGCCCCCGTCACCACCAAGCTGATGGCGGTGGACGAGGCGATCGAATCCGGCGCGCGCGCGCTGTTCGGCGAGAAATACGGCGACGAGGTCCGCGTCGTCTCGATGGGCACCTATCCGGAAGAGTTCGCAGCGGAGGGCGCGGTAAAGCCCTTCTCGATCGAACTCTGCGGCGGCACGCATGTGGCGCGCACCGGCGATATCGGGCTCGTCTCGATCCTCGCGGAAGGTGCGGTGTCGGCGGGCGTGCGGCGGATCGAGGCGCTGACGGGCGACGCGGCCCGCGCCCATCTCACCCGCGAAAGCCGCAACCTGCGCACCATTGCCGGCCTGCTCAAGACCAGCGTCGATGACGCGCCGAACCGGCTCGCCACCCTGCTCGAGGAGCGCCGCAAGCTCGAACGCGATCTCGCGGAAGCGCGCAAGAAGCTGGCGCTCGGCGGTGGCGGCGGCGAAGGCGCGGCGGATGCCGTGCACGAAATCGCCGGCGTGAAGTTCCTGGGCCGCAGCGTCACCGGGGTCGAGATGAAGGATCTCAAGAGCCTGGCCGACGACGCCAAGCGCAAGGTCGGCTCGGGCGTCGTCGCCATTATCGGCGTCTCGGAGGACGGCAAGGCCGGAATCGTCGTCGGCGTCACCAAGGATCTGACGGAGCGCTTCGATGCGGTGACGCTGGTGCGCGCGGGCTCCGCCGCGCTCGGCGGCAAGGGCGGCGGCGGGCGCCCGGACATGGCCCAGGCCGGCGGTCCGGACGGGACCAGGGCCGAGGCCGCGATCGAGGCGGTGACCTCAGCCATGGAGGGCTGAGGCGCTCTTAGTCATTGTTTGGCGCATCATTCCGTCAGCTGGTACCCACCTGACGGAATGGTGCGCTCAGCCGAACCGCGCGTAATCGATCGGCTGGTGCCGGTCGAGATTCTGCTCGGCGGGCGGCAGCGGATATTTCAGGCCGGTGGCGCAATTGAACAGCATCACCCGCTCCCCCTTGCCGATCCGCCCCTCGGCCAGTGAGCGCTTGTAGGCGGCCCAGGTGGCGGCGCCTTCCGGGCAGAGCAGAAGCCCCTCCGTCTGCGCCACTTCGGCGAGGCCGTCGGTGATCTCGGCATCGGAGACCGCCATGGCGTAGCCCCCGCTTTCGCGCACCGCGCGCAGGATCAGAAAATCGCCGACGGCCTGCGGCACGCGCACGCCCCAGGCGATGGTCTGCGCATCCTCCCAGCGCGGCGCATGCTCCTCGCCCGCCTCATAGGCCTTGACGATCGGCGCGCAGCCCTGCGCCTGAACCGCGATCATGCGCGGGCGCTTCGAGCCGATGAAGCCGATCTTCTCCAGCTCGTCGAAGGCCTTCCACATGCCGATCAGGCCGGTGCCGCCGCCGGTGGGGTAGAAGATCGCATCGGGCACGTCCCAGCCGAGCTGCTCGGCGAGTTCGAGCCCCATCGTCTTCTTGCCCTCGATCCGGTAGGGCTCCTTGAGCGTCGAGAAGTCGAACCAGCCGGTCTCCTCCTTGCCCTGGCCGACGATCTTGCCGCAATCGTCGATCAGTCCGTTGACGCGATAGACATCGGAGCCCTGCAGCGCGATCTCGGAGACGTTCACCTCCGGTGTATCCTCCGGGCAGAACACCGTGGTGCGGATGCCCGCGCGCGTCGCATAGGCCGAGAGCGCGGCGCCGGCATTGCCGTTGGTGGGCATGGCGATATGGCCGATACCGAAGGCCTTGGCCATCGAGACCGCCATGACCAGGCCGCGCGCCTTGAACGAGCCCGTCGGCAGGCGCCCTTCATCCTTCACCAGCACCTCGCCGCCGCCGAGCTTGCCCGACAGGCGCGGCAGCGGGATCAGCGGGGTGGCATTCTCGCCGAGGCTGACGATATCCTCCTTGCGGCGCACAGGCAGCAATTCGCGGTACCGCCACAGATCATGCGGGCGACCAGTGAGCGCGGCCTTGTCGAGGGCCTTGCGCACGCCCTCGAGATCGTAGCGCACCAGCAGCGGGCGACCGACACGCGACAGATTATGCGGCGTATCCGCTTCATAGACCTCGCCGGTCATGGCGCATTCGAGATGCGTCACGAAAGTCGGGCGCTCCTCGGTGAGATTGAGATCGTGGGGCATGCCCGCCGGCTGTGTCATGATCGGCTCCTGTTGATCGGGCGTGCATCATCGCCACGATCCACGCGCGGGTCCACCGGCGCAAACCGCCGAGCCCTTCTGGAAAAATCTCTCAAGTCCATCACGCGAGGAGGCGCGCGCGCACGGCCTGCAGCAGTTGCGCATGGCGCTGATCCTCGCAGAGCCGGGCGCCGCTGATCTGGTCGTGCAGCACCTGCGGGGCGCGGCTGCCGAAGCGCGTGCGGTAGCGCTCGGCGAGTATCTCGATGCGGGCAGGATCGCGACGTTGCAATCTGCGCTTGAGGACACTACTCAGAATAAGCAGGATAGCACCCGGAAGGATTGCGCCGAGAAACAGTGCCGTGACAACGGGAATCAGGCAGGGATTGCTCATAGATGATGACTATAATCTACAGATTGTTGCAGCAAGCGAAATGTGACGTTGAATCTGTAGACCTTTCGGCGACAAACTGGCGCTTGCAGACGACATGAGCCGCCTTCGCCATATCCTCGGTCGTAATCTCAGGCTCGCCCGCAACCGCCTGAGGCTGTCTCAGGAGGTGCTTGCCGGCGAGTCCGGCGTCGATCGCACTTACGTCTCGGGGATCGAGCGTGGCCTGCGCAACCCGTCCGTCGATCTGATCGAGAAGCTCGCCGGCGCGCTCGGCGTCTCGCCGGCGGATCTGATCACCGATCCCGCCCCGGCATCCCTGCGCGAGGTCGCGCCCGAAGCTGATGAGCGCCGGTGAGGCGCGCATTCTGATCCGCACCGGCAGGGGCGAGCGACGCATCGCCGCTTTTCACCGGCGCCGTAACGGGTTAGACCTTCGCAGATGATCAAGACTGAAGACCCGGCCCACCCGGCACCGCTGAACCCGCTGCTCAAGCTTGCGCTGGAGATGGGACCGCTCGTCATTTTCTTCTTCGTCAATCAGCGCGGCGATATCTTCGCCGCGACGGCGGTATTCACCGTGGCAACCGTGATCGCGCTTGCGATCCATTACGCGCTGGTGCGCAAGTTGCCGGTGATGCCGCTGGTCTCGACCGTGGTGGTCGTCGTGTTCGGCGGGCTGACGCTGCTTTTGCAGGACGAACTCTTCATCAAGCTCAAACCCACCATCGTGAACTCCCTGTTCGGGATCGTGCTGCTTGTAGGATTGTATTTCGGCAAGCCGCTCCTGACGGTGGTGCTGGATTCCGTCTTCAAGCTCACCGATGAGGGCTGGCACAAGCTCACCTTCCGTTGGGGCCTGTTCTTCTTTTTCCTCGCCGCGATCAATGAAGTGGTCTGGCGCACGCAGACGACGGATTTCTGGGTGAGCTTCAAGGTCTTCGGCATCATGCCGATCACCATCGTCTTCGCGCTCGCGCAGACGCCGCTGCTGATGCGTCATGAATTGCCGGAAGAGGGCGAAATGCAGGGGGATGTGGGCACCGCAGATGCGAGCGAGGGCGTTCCGGACGAACCCGCCCCTGCTGCAGCGCCGGCGCCGCGCAAGGACACACCCCCCTCCTGAAGCTGCGCCGCCTCAGCCGCGATAGACCATGTCCATGAGCTGCTGCATGAGTTTGCGATTGGCCTCGCGGCGTTCGTCCCAAACTTCCATCTCGACCTGAACTTCCTTCATCACCGCTTGCGGATTCTCGGGCGAGCCGGGGAGGCGGCGGGCAATGGCGCGGGACGGGGATTCGTGCGCCGTGGGCAGCCCCTCGCTGAAGGCTATCCCCTGCACGGCGATGCCCATGGCCTCGCGGAAAGTCTCGCGATCACGGGCGGCCTGCTGTCGTGCGGCATCGGTCGCGGATGAGCCGGAAGAGCCCGTCCCCGTTGCCGGGTCGGGCGTACCGGGCTGCGACGGGGCGCCCGGGGTGGATGTGTTCGGCGATGAGCCGGGCGGGCGGTTGACCTGCCAGATCGGCACGGGCGGGCCGACTTCCGGGCGCGTCATATGCTCCGGAAGGGCGCTCCAGTTCGTGCCTGCAAAGGGTCCTGATTGAACGACGCCACCCGACATGAGAGATCACCCGCTTGCCGCGTTTACTGACGATAGAGCATCTGGATGCCCTGCGGACGCTTGGCGAAATCCTGGTTCTGCGCTTCGACGGAGGTATCGAGACCCTTACGCTGCCCGGTATTGGCATTGATCGTGAGGCTGGTCTTCATCGATTCCTGAGTGTTGATATTATCCGCCGTACGCATGGCCGATTGAAAGGCCTGATTCTGCGCGACGACGCTGGACAATTGTTCCAGCATTGCCGACGTGGTGTCGGTCGTCACCGAGGACGTATTACCGATTCCCTCCGCCATGTCGCTTTCCCCTGCATGCGTCACTTGTGAACCTGCGATGCATGGTTGCGGGGATGGGGCAGAGAGTCAATGAAGGATTAACGGATCGAGGGTTGGGTGTGGGGATAGGGTTAATGGGGGCTCTAAAGTTCAGTACAATCGGCGAACAGTCTCGGGATAAGCATTGTAGTCTCTTTGATAATGATTGATTTGATTCTCAATGATTATTGAAAATATCTCATTATTTTCGCTTTGCGCAAGAGTTTTGTCTTGATCGTCAGATTGATTAGCTCTCATTGCTTCAACAAGGTATGTAAACTTATTGCCAAACTCGAACTCTTCATGCGCCACTGCCATAGCATCAAACGCGTCACGAATAGATTGTTTTAGCACGTCATCGACTGTGAGTTTTTGCATTTCTTCCTCCATTATGATGGGCGCCGGGACGCCCATCAAAAATAACCTCTTCAACAACTTGAAGGCGACGCCTCAGGAAGATGAATTTCGGGCCGACTCAGCGGCAGAACTTCTAAAATTAGATCCAACTTCCTTACCCAACTCATCCCAGTCTTTTCTTGCTTCGAGCTTATAATCTCGATTCCGCGTATGACTGCTCAATTGAGACGTAAACTCGGAAACGCCATCGCCAAGTACTGTCTCTCCATACTGAAGGGCCATTGAATCGCCAGCGTCCTGGGCAGAAGAATCCAAAGCATCTTGTGTAGAAAGCGGCTTCCCGTTAGCGATGTTTGTAGCAAAATCGAATGCATCCATCGCCGTTTTCGCACCAGGAATAATATCTCCAGCGATACCTTTTGCAATGTCAAAAAGACTCATTTCAAAACTCCATAATTTGATGGAACTATATACAACAAATATACTCTAGCATACGGCTAAAATAATATCAATACGAATTTTATATAATTTATAATTATATAAAATTCGATAATATATAATTTCAATAATATCTTTTACGCTGGAAATTATCTTTCTTTTAAGTATGCAACTCCATGATCCTACCTCTGATTGGCAATTCGAGCATTGAGGCCAAACCATTTTGATCCGTCGGCGGTGCATTATCGGGCCAATGGCAGTATTAGGCTTTGTCGTCACAGCTTGGCCTGCAGACACTGCGATTGCCTTTCAACCCCTCAATCAAACACCGTCAAACTCTGACACGACAAACGCCGCGCTGGCACAATCCAGAGGCTTAAACCAACTGTTTGAGGCAACATCTCTGGGCTCCTCGATAGGTCGCGACACCCTCCACCACGAAAAACTCACCACCGACATCCTCATGCATGTCAGCGAACGCCCGCTTTCCGACCTGCTCAACGATCTCGCCCGCATTGCCGGCCTGCGCATGCGCCTCAATGACCGGCTGGAGCGCGAGATCGTCAGCCGGCAGCGGTTGGAGGGCACGCTGGAGGAAATCCTCGACGGGCTCGGAGCCGACTTCAATCTGGTCTGGTTCGCCGAGCGGGATCTGATCGACATTGCCCGCGCTGATACGGCAACGGTAAAGACCTTTCAGATCGGGCGCACCAGCGACCGGCAGATCCGCGACGCGATCGCCCGGTTCGGGCTGATCAATGCGGATTTCGCGCTCGAAGTCGACGAATCCAACGGCATTGCCCGCGTCTTCGCGCCGCCGCGTCTCTCGGCGCGCATCGAATCGATCATCGTCGGTCTGCGCGCGCCCGTCGAGATCGACACACCGGTCGAGGTGATCCGCTTCGGGCAACGCGCCCGCTCCGGCGAATGACGGGGCCGCCATGCTCGCAGCCCTGAAAAACCGTTTGAAACCCGGGCCCGATCCCCCTGATAACGGGAATGCGCCAGGGATATCGCCGGATGATCTGCCTGATGCCGAACGCGTCGAGGCCGAGTTGCGCGCGGCTGCGGCCACGGTAGCCCCGCGCGAGGGCGATTTTCGCATCATCGTGAGCGATCGCAGCGCACCCTGTTTCGAGGATCGTTTCGATGCCGGCGAGATCGTCGTGGGCGCCGATCCCGAATGCGATGTCGTGATCACCGACATCGATGCGCCGGAAGTGCTGGTGATCCGGCTGGAGCGCATCGGTTCAGCCGGGATGATCACGCTCACCGCCCTGTGCAATGGCGTGAGCGCGCGCGAGCGGGAATTGCCCGTCGGGCGCCCGGTCCAGTTTCCCGATCGCGCGCAGTTTTTGATCGCCTCGGATTATACCTTCAGCGTCGATCTGAGCCCGCGCCGCCAGCCCCTCGCCAAGGCGCCCTCCGGCCCCGCCGTACTGCTCACCGGTGCGCTGCTCCTCGCGCTGGCCGGCTGGCTGCTCTCAGCACCACTGCCGCGACCGGAGGCACCGGCACCAACCCAGCCACCCTCGCCACAAACCGAGCGCGCCGCGCCGGATCTCTCCGAGGCACCCGCGCCGTCGGAGCCTTCGCGCCTGCGCAGCGTCACACCGATTCCGCCCGCAGATCTTGCCACGCCGGAGCAGCCGGATGCGCCGGGCGATCTCGCCGATGCCGCGCAGCGCCTGCGCGCGCGGCTGCTGGATGCCAATCTCATGCCACCGCTCGTCGTGGCGCCTGAAGCCGACGGCATTCTCGTCAGCGGCGCCCTGAGCGCCGGCGAGCGCGAGCGTGCCATCGACGTGATGCAGGCTTTTCGAGAAGGCGCATCCGTCAGCGTCACCATGAAGATCACGGCAGAGCCGCGCGAAAACCCTTTCTTTACGGCTGTGGTGCTGCGCCCCGAGACCTTCGCCATCGGCGCGGACGGACAGCGCTACGGCGAGGGGCAGCGGCTTCCTGATGGCGGGCGAATCGAAAAAATCGACGAAAATGCCATTGTTGTTAACCGGGACGGACTACTGGAGCGTGTAAGCTACGCCTGGTAGAAATCGCGAACCGGGGACAATTCTCGCGATGAGCCTGATCAACCGCCTGCTCGCGGAGATGTCGAAGCGCCAGGATCTGGTCTTCGCCTTCTTCTTCGTAATGATCGTCGTGATGCTGGTCTTTCCGCTGCCGACCTGGCTGGTGGACGGGCTGCTGGCCGTCAATCTGACCGTGTCGCTCGTGATCCTGATCTCGGCCACCTATCTCAAGCATCCGCTCGAGATGTCCTCCTTCCCCTCGATCATCCTGCTCACCAGTATGTTGCGGGTGGCGATGTCGGTGGCAACGACGCGCCTGATCCTGGCCACCGGCGATGCCGGCCAGCTGATCGTCGCCTTCGGCGAATTCGTCATCGGCGGCAATCTCGTGGTTGGTCTGGTGATCTTCCTGATCATCGCCACCGTCCAGTTCATGGTGGTGACGAAGGGCGCCGAGCGGATTTCGGAAGTCTCGGCCCGCTTCACCCTCGATGCGCTTCCCGGCAAGCAGATGTCCATCGACAATGACGCGCGCAACGGCGACATCACCGCCGAGGAGGCCCGCGACAAGCGCCGCACATTGCAGCTCGAAATGCAGTTCTACGGCGCGATGGACGGCGCCATGCGCTTCGTCAAGGGCGATGCCATTGCCGGGCTGATCATCGTCTTCATCAATCTGGTCGGCGGCATGACCATCGGCATGATGCAGCGCGGCCTCTCCGCCGGCGAGGCGGGCCAGCTTTATGTGCTGCTCTCGGTGGGGGATGGGCTGATCGCGCAGATCCCGGCCATGTTCATGGCGCTCGCTGCCGGCACCATCGTCACCCGCGTCACCACGGATACGAGCTCCAATCTTGGGCGCGACATTACCAGGCAGCTCGGCGCCGAGCCCAAGGCGCTCGGCGTTGCCGGTTTCGTTGCGATCGGCATGGGATTCACGCCGGGCTTTCCCACCATCGTCTTCATGCTATTGGGTGGTACCTTATGCTTCGTCGCCTGGCGCATGGGGCGTGATCCGACCGAGGCGAAAGGCGTGGCTGATCAGGATACGGGCGCCGGCCCCGCCCCCGAAACGGGCGAAGGCGCGCCACCGCCCACGGATGCGCCGCCACCGGCACTGCCCGATGGTGCGCCGGAAGATCAGCCGATGGATCCGCTAAACGACGCGTCGCTGCCGCTGCGCCCGGCGCAGCAGGGGGATATCATTGTCGTGGGTGCCAATCCGTCAACCCTCGCGCTCCTCTGTCCGGATTCGGCGTACAAATATGTGGAAACGGGAAAGCAGGCATTCATGCAGCGAATGGGCTTCTCGGCGCCACCAGTCGGTTTCATTTACCAGGAAGCACTCAATGACGGTGAGTTCATCGTCCGCATCGACAACGTTCCTGCCGCGAAATTCGCCATCGAAGGACTGACACCCCCGAAACCAATGACGTCGGAGCAGGCATACGATTATTCAATGGAGGTGGAAACCATGCGTACTCGCCATGCCGCCCAACTCTTCGGCGTGCCGGAAGCGCAGCAATGGCTTGAGGATATCCAGCCGGCGGTCGGGCGTATGGCGAATGACATCCAGCAGCTCATGCCGCTGCTCAACATGGTGGAGACCCTGCGCCGCCTGCTCGCCGAGCAGATCGGCCTGACACCGCCGCGGCTCATTCTGGAGGGCCTTGTCCAGGCCACGCAACGCGCCAAGGAGCCGGATGGTTATGCTGAAGTGGTGCGGACCTTTCTGCAGCGGCAGATATCCCATTCGGTTGCCGATGAGAATAAAACCATCGAAGGGATGGTGCTCGGCCCGGATTGCGAAACCAATTTCCGCCGCATGCTCAACCCGGATCCTCAAGGTGGCCCGCCTCCGGGCAAGGATTTCGTCGAGAGCTTCATCGCCCATGTCAAGCAGCGCCTGC
>JAFIEI010000067.1 GCA_020832565.1 Salinarimonas sp.
CGCGACAGGCTGACGAAGTTCACGTCGAGGGCAAACTCGCCACCGATCGAAGGCGAGCCGTCGATGCGCTTGTTGTAATCGAGAACCGGATGGACGACCGGCTGATGCTGCTGGAAATCGCGCGTCGCGAGCGCCTTGAAATAATAGCCACGCAGATCGAAGAAGGAACGATCGCCGCGCCCGGTCAGATAAACTTCCGAAACCGCCTCGCGATCATAATGGCTCGTGAGCGTAGCGGCGTTGATGTTGTAATTGTCGAGATACCACTTGTCGGTTACGCCGGTAATGTCCCAGCCCCAGCGCCAGCGCCGGTTGATTTCGAAGCGCCCCGTTGTCTGGATAGAGCCACGGAAATTGCGATCCCCCGGACCGTCAGGCGCCGCCCGGAAGCGATCCCGATCCTGCTGGAAGATACCGGTTGCACGGATACTGTAAGCGCCGGTGAGCAGACGGTGCCGCCATTCGACATCAGCGAGTACGCCTTGCCGAGAGAGCAGTTGAGGGCGAAATGTGAGATCGTGGTTGGGGCCTGTCTCCAGGAAGAACGGAACCGTGACGCCGGGGCCAAGCGACTCGTTGAGGCTGATGGTGGGCGTCAGGAAGCCGGTCTTGCGCCTGACCGTCGGATCCGGTGACCAGAAATAGGGCAGGAACGCCACCGGAACTCCGAGAAACTCCAGCGAGGCGTTCTCGTAATAGATCGTCCGGGTTTCCTTGTTATGGATAACACGCGCGGCGCGCACCTGCCAGAAGGGCGGTCTCTCCGGGTTCTTCTCGCAGGTATCACAGGCCGTGTAAGCGCCGCGATGGAAGATTGTCTGTTCGCCCTCGATCCGCTCTGCCCGGCGGGCGCTGAAACGTCCCGTCCCGGGCCGTCCGAAACCATCGTCGCCGAGATCCTGTTCGACCTGGAGCGAATCGATGAAACCGCTGCGGAAATCGTCGGTCAGTTCGAAGAACGAGGCGGTTCCGACCGCGCCGTCAGTATCCACGAGGCGCGCATTGCCCTCGGCGAAGACGCGGCTGGTGTTGCGATCATAGGTGACGCGGTCGGCCTGGAGTGAGCGCCCCCCGTAATACATTTCCACGTTGCCGGAGGCGATGACGCGGTTGCGATCATTATCGTAGATGAGTTCGTCGGCCTCGAGCAGAAGGCGCTGCGGGCCGTCACCGGAGGCGCGCGCGGCAACGACATCATCCAGCCCGCCCTGCGCCTGCGCGGGCAGCGAAATGATTCCCGTACTCAACGCCGTCGCGAGCGCCAGAGCGGCGACCGCGCTACCCACCCGTCTCATTCCCGCTCCCTGCCTCGAACCTGCCCGGAGGATCATCAACCATCCTCCTGATAAAGCAAGGTCAGCACGCCGAGCAAACTGCCCACCACAGCTGGAAACCACGCGGCGAGGGTCGTACCCACCAGACCCGAAGCCCCGAGATCCTCCATCAGCTCGGTAGCGACGTAAAGCAGAAAACCCGCCGCGACGCCACCCAGAACCAACGGCCCCACACCACCAAACCTGAAGAATCTTAAGGAAACGGAAGCCGCGACGAGAACCATGGCGATAAAGAGCAGTGGCCGGGCCAGCAGACTCTCGTAGCGCAGTTGATAGGCGGTGGCGTCGAGCCCGGCGCGCCGGGTCTGCTCGGCCATATAGCGCAGGCTCCAGAATGGTACGGATTCTGGCGGGGTGAAGCTTCTGCGCAACTGTTCCGGGTCGAGGCTGGAAGGGAGCTGATAGGTCGAATATCGTTCCGGCTCGCCCTCGATGCCAATGATGCGGGCATCGTGCATGTTCCAGTAACCCGAGCGAAGCTCCGCCGACGCCGCTTCGATGCGTTCGCGGAAGCGACCCTGCAGATCGAAACGGAAGACCGTGACCGCGGCGATTTCCGTCGAGCCTTCGGCAATGCTGCCGGCCCTTATGATGGCCGAGCCGCCGTCGTGGCGCTGGCGGATCCAGATATCGCGCCCTGTCTGCACCTGCGGATCCGCCGCGAATATTCGCGTCTCGACCTCGCTGGCATGTTGTTTGAGAACAGCCGCCAAGGGGTTGTAGGCGAGGATCGAGAAGACACCGATCGCCCCTGCGATGACGAGGCCGGGCGCCAGAAACTGCCAGGCCGATATCCCGGCGGCACGCACCACGACGAGCTCGAGCTTGCGTGACAATTGCAGCAGCGTCGTCATGGCGCCGATGAGAATGGCAAAGGGCAGGACCTGTTCGGTGACCGAAGGCGTGCGCAATAGCGCCAGATGCGCCATATCCAGCGGCGTGACGCCTGCGACATCGCCGGCGCGACGCACGAGCTCGACGAAATCGAGGACATAGACGAGGCCGAAGACGGTGAAGAACACGCCCGCAATGCTGCGCAGGAACTGCGACCCGATATAGCCTGATAGGATGAAGCCGACGGGCATCTCAACCCACTCCGTCCGAATGCGCGGCACCCGGGCGCAATCTCAGCGAGGGTATCCTGAAAGCCGGGACAAAGCGTCGCAATCGTGCGCCATGGGTCATGATCAAGACAGCCCCGATCATGGTCGCGACAGGAAGCAGCCAGACCATGGCCACGGCGACATCCGAACGCGCCGCGGCACTCGTCGCGGCAAAACCTGCGACGCGCAGGGCTACCACGCCCCCGATCGCAGCCGCGATCGCCATGCCGCGCCCCTGTCGCGTCGTTCGCGCTTCACCGAGCGCCGCGAATGCGATGGCCGCCATGGCAATCACGTAAAGCCATGCGCTCAGCCGGTCATGCAACTCGGAGCGGAAACGACCCGGGAACTGGGCATATACCGGATCGCTGTCGTCCACCGTGAGGAGTTCCGCCGTCGAGCGTTCGCGAGGCTTGAAGAAGGTGAGATCGCCCTGCGGCGCGAAGGCGGAAAGGTCGACCGCATAGCGCTCGAACGCGACGATGGAGCTGTCGCGGGAACCCGGCGTGAGCGTATGCACGCTACCGCGTTCGAGCACGAGGTAGCTCTCTTCTTCGACCCGCGCGATCTGACCGACTTCGGCGATATAGACGAGCGTGCGTCCTTCGTCGCGTCGATCCTGAAGGAAGACACCCATCAATGCCTCGCCCGAGCGCTCCCGGAAGGAGAAAGTCACATTGCGGTCGATCTCGGTGAACTGGCCTTCACGCACCAGGTTGGCGACGAAATCAGCGCGGATCTGGGTGATCAGATAGCGCAATTCGTTGAAGCTTGCAGGCACGAGCACCACCGACATCACGCCGACGACGATCGCAACGACGCTGGTCAGCACAGCAAATGGTCGCAGGATGCGCCCGAAGGACATGCCGGCAGCATTCATCACGACAAGCTCCGAATCGCCGTTGAGCTTGTTGAGCGTGTAGAGGATCGCGATGAACAGGGCCACCGGCGCAATGATGGCGACGAGGGCCGGTAGTGAAAGGAGCGTGAAGGTCAGGAAGACGATCAAAGTCTGCCCCTGGCCGGTCAGCAGATCGACTTCGCGCAGAGCCTGAGTCAGCCAGATTACCGCCGTCAGGCCGAACAGGCAGACGAGGAAGGCAGTCACCGCAATCTTCAAAATGTAGCGTTCGACGAGAGGCATACGGATTCCGACCCTGAGAGGCCTATCTGGCTAGACCAGCCCGGTGCCACTGGCAAGCACGAGGGGAGCCCCGACCACTCACCAATTCGCGAGAAGGCTTCCCGCCGTCGTCCGCCCCTAGCCGCGAATCAGCGCTCCGTCAGCTTGAACTCGATCCGCCGGTTGCGCGCATAGGCTTCTTCCGTCGTACCCGTATCGATCGGCTGGAACTCGCCGAACCCTGCAGCCAGAAGGTTTTCGGCCGGCACGCCGGCATCGATCAGATACTCCACCACCTCGATGGCGCGGGCCGCCGAGAGATACCAGTTCGAGGGAAACCGCACCGTCGCGATGGGACGATCGTCGGTATGTCCGTCGACGCGCAGGACCCAGGCGATATCCGGCGGAATCTCCTCGGCGAGTTCGAGAATCGCGGCGGCGACCCGGTCGAGCTCCGGCTGCGGGCCGTCGCGCAATTCGGCGGCACCCAGGGGAAAGAGGATCTCCGACTGGAAGACGAAGCGGTCACCGACGATGCGGATATCGTCGCGGTCACCGAGTATCTGACGCAGGCGCCCGAAGAAGTCCGAGCGGAAACGCGCAAGCTCCTGCACCCGCTGGGCGAGCGCCACGTTCAGCCGGCTGCCCAGGTCGGCGATGCGGGCCTGGCTCTCGCGATCGCGCGCCTCGCTGGCTTCGAGCGCCGCTTCGAGGGCGGCGATCTGCCGGCGCAGGGCGGAGATCTGCTGGTTGAGGATATCGATCTGGTTCATGGCGCGCGAGGTGGCCTCCTGCTCGCCGACCAGCGCGGAAGCAAGCTCCTCGGCACGCTCGGAGACACCCTCGCCGGCATCGAGCATGGCCTGCAGGCGCGCCTGTTCGGCTTCGGATTCGGAGAGCGTGCTTTCCAGTGAACCGAGCGTGTCTTCGAGTTCACGGCGCGTCGAGCGCTCCAGCGCGAGCAGATCCGTGAGTTCGGCGATCTGGCGATTGAGACGATCGAGCACCGTGTCGCGCCCCGAAATCTCCTGTGTCAGGAAGAACTGGCCGAGGACGAAGATCGACAGCAGAAAGACGATGACGAGCAGAAGCGTCGACAGGGCATCGACATAGCCCGGCCAGTAATTCAGGCCGCGATCGCGTCTGGAGCGGGGCGCCAGCGCCATGGATCAGGCCTTCTCCTGTTGCGAAATACGCTCCAGCACCGCCTTCAGCTCCTTCTCCCGGGCGGCCTGTGCCTCCACCCAGTCGCGGATCATCTGCTGCTCGGAGCGCATGTGCTGCACCAGCCCCTGAATTCCCTCGGCGAGATTGGCCATGGCCTGCGTCGCCTGTCGGCCACCACCGCCTTCGTTGATGGTGGTGGTGAGCTTGTCGAGGGCGCGTGCCAGTTCCGCACCGCCGAAACCCGCTGCAGCGGGCATGCCGCGCGGTGCGTCGATGGTGGGCTCTTCCACCGCATGAGCGGTGAGGTAGTCCTCGAGCTCGGTATAGAAGCGATTCTGCGCCTGGCCGGCCTGCAGGTCGAGGAAGCCCACGACCAGCGACGAGCCGAGGCCGAAAAGCGATGACGAGAAGGCGATGCCGATGCCGATCAGCGGCGTGGCCAGCGAGTCCTTCAATTCGTCGAAGAGAACGGCCGCGTCGCCCCCGGTGGGCAGGGCAGCGATGTTGCGCCCGACCGCGCCCACGGTCTCGATCAGCCCCCAGAATGTTCCGAGCAGACCGAGCAGGATCAGCAATCCGGCGAGATAGCGCACGATTTCGCGGCTCTCGTCGAGACGAGCACCGATGGTATCGAGCAGGGTGCGCATGGTGCCGGCATCGATGGTGATCTCGCCGCTGCCGCTCCTGCGGTTGATGGTCTGGGCGATCGGCGCCAGCAGAACCGGCGCCCGACCCTGATAGGCCCCGTCGCGCAGATCGAGCGAGTTGACCCAGCGCACTTCCCGGAACAGCCGCGCCACCTGCCGGATCGCCAGGATGATGCCTACCAGAAGCACGCCGACGATCAGCCCGTTCAGACCGGGATTGCTCAGGAATGCATTCCAGATGGGTCGATACAGAATGAATGCCAGAAACCCTGCGAGGATCAGGAAAACCGCCATACGGATCAGATAGATCCGTGGCGCGCTCAGGGGTCTTTGGGGCGCAACCCCCGTCTCACTACCCGCCATATTTCTACCCGCCATAGCTCCCCGCCATCATCGGAATGCGGCCCGGGACGCTGCCTCCGGATACCACGCATACCGGCTCGTACCGCATTTAGCACAGCCGCGCCCGCATTGACCATGGCTTCGACCATGGCTTCGACCGCGCCTTTGCGGCGCTCGCAGTGCCGTGGACGAAAGCGGTGGCGTGGCGGAAGTGGATATGCGCGAATACCTCCGGGTCCCGATGTTGCGTTCGTGTGGCCGAGACCTTAAGCGGGAAGTGGGCTGTTTTGCCTCGCCACGCGATGATGGGACGCAATGACGGATTTCCGCAAGCCGGATGACCCACCCGGATCCGACACGGCAGCGCCGCACGGCATTGTGCGCTTCGTCACGACGCCGGTCGGCTGGCTGTTCGGGCAGGCCTATCTGCTGCTCGCCCTGACCATGCTGATGTGGGGCGGCAATGCCGTGGCGAGCCGTCTCGCCGTGGGCGAGATTTCGCCGATGGCGCTGACCTGCCTGCGCTGGACGGTGGTGATCGTCATCGCAGTGGCGATCGCCCACAAGGAACTGGTGCGCGAATGGCCGCTTCTGCGCGAGAAGCTGCCCATGATCATCGGCATGGGGGCGCTGGGTTTCACCGGGTTCAACGCATTGTTCTATCTCGGCGCGCATTACACCACCGCCGTCAATCTCACCATCATTCAAGGCGCCATCCCGATCATCGTGCTGATCGGCGCATTGATCGTCTACGGCACCCGAATCACGCCCCTGCAGGTGGCGGGCACCATCGTCACGCTCACCGGCGTGGCATTCGTGGCGACGCGCGGGGAAATCGCGACGCTGCTGCAACTCGCCTTCAATCCGGGCGACCTCCTGATGCTTTCGGCCTGCGTGCTCTATGCCGGCTACACGCTCGCCCTGCGCAACCGCCCGAAGGTCTCGGGGCTCGCCTTCTTCGCCATCCTCGCCATCATTGCCTTCATCACCTCGATCCCCCTGCTCGGCATGGAAATCGCCATGGGGCAGGTGCAATGGCCGACGCTGAACGGCTGGCTGATCATCCTCTACGTCTCGCTCTTCCCTTCGCTGATCGCGCAGCTCTGCTTCATGCGTGCGGTCGAACTGATCGGGCCGGGGCGCTCCGGCCTGTTCGTCAATCTCGTCCCGATCTTCGGGGCCGGGCTCGCGGTGATGATCCTCGCCGAACCCTTCCAGCTCTATCACGCCGCCGCACTCGCCTTCGTTCTCGGCGGGATCGCGCTGGCGGAACGCAACAGGGGACGCTGAATTCGCGCTATCGTCGCGTCGTGGCGTGCAGCCACGGTGAACACAGCCCAACGCGGTTTCGGCGTGGCAACGCCTCGCGCGACGGGGCGTGATCGGGCAGTATCACGTCAATGCAGAATAACCCGGTCGGCGCTCCGCCATCGCAATCGACGACCCGCAGGAGGAAACCCATGGCAAAAACCTATTCGATCGCAGTCATTCCCGGCGACGGGATCGGCAAGGAAGTGGTGCCGGAAGGGGTGCGGGTGCTGGAGAAGGCCGCCAAGCGTCACGGCTTCACCGTCAAGCTCGACTGGTTCGATTTCGCCTCCTGCGATTATTACGCCAAGCACGGGCAGATGATGCCCGATGACTGGAAGGCGCAGATCGGCGGCCATGATGCGATCTTCTTCGGCGCCGTGGGCTGGCCCGATACAGTACCGGACCATGTCTCGCTCTGGGGCTCGCTCCTGAAATTCCGCCGGGAGTTCGATCAATACGTCAATCTGCGCCCGGTCAAGCTGATGCCGGGGGTGAAATCGCCGCTGGCGGGGCGCGAACCGGGCGATATCGACTTCTACGTCGTGCGCGAGAACACCGAAGGGGAATATTCCTCCGTGGGCGGGCGCATGTTCGCCGGTACCGAGCGCGAAGTGGTGATCCAGGAAACCGTGATGAGCCGGATCGGCGTTGATCGCGTCCTCAAATACGCCTTCGAACTGGCGCGGCGCCGCGAGCGCAAGCACGTGACCTCGGCGACGAAATCCAACGGCATCTCCATCACCATGCCCTATTGGGACGAGCGGATGGAGGCGATGGCGGCGCAATATCCCGACATCACCTGGGACAAGTTCCATATCGACATTCTAACCGCCCATTTCGTGCTGCATCCCGACTGGTTCGACGTGGTCGTGGCCTCCAACCTGTTCGGCGACATCCTCTCCGATCTCGGGCCCGCCTGCACCGGCACGATCGGCATTGCGCCCTCGGGCAATATCAATCCCGAAAACGCCTTTCCCTCGCTTTTCGAGCCCGTGCACGGCTCGGCGCCCGACATTGCCGGGCAGGGAATCGCCAATCCGATCGGGCAGATCTGGTCGGGCGCCATGATGCTCGATCATCTGGGCGAACGCGAAGCGGCAGCCGAGATCGTGGCCGGAATCGAGCGGGTTCTTGCGGAAAAGACGCTGCGAACGGGCGATCTGGGCGGAAATGCCGATACCGTGACTTGCGGAAAGGCGGTGGAAGAGGCCATCTGACCGGTATTGCCGTATCGATCACGAAGGAGTCTTTCACCGATGACGCAGCCCCCCGACATCGCCCGCTCCCCCGCCGCCACGAATCCGCTCTCCCCGATGAAGCCGGGAGCGTTCTCGACGAAGGCATGGCAGGACAATCTCACCCTCTACGAGACCATCCGCACCATGCCCTTCAACGAGGAGCTTGCCGCCGGCACGCTCTCGAAGGAGCGGTTCACGCAATATATCGTGCAGGATGCGCATTATCTGATCGGCTTCGGGCGCGCGCTCGCCATCGCGGCCGCGAAAGCCCCGCATCCCGACCAGATCGTGCAATTCTCCAAGGGTGCGGAAGTGGCGATCGTGGTCGAGCGCTCGCTGCACGGCTCGTTCTTTGACGATTTCGCCATCACGCAGGAGATGTTCGAGACCACGCCGGTCTCGCCCGGCTGCAGCCATTACGTCTCCTATCTTCTCGCCACCGCCTGGGCCGAACCCTACGAAGTGGTGCTCGCGGCGCTCCTGCCCTGTTTCTGGATCTATGCCGAGATCGGGCGCGACATCCATGCCCGCGCGGGTACGAACAATCCCTACCAGGCCTGGATCGACACCTATGCCGGCGAGGAATTTCACGATGCGGTGCGTGAAATGATCGCCACGACAGATGCTGCAGCCGCTCAGGCATCGCCGGAACATCTTGCGCGGATGCATGATGCGTATCGCCGCGCTTCGCAGCTCGAATACATGTTCTGGGACTCCGCCTATCGCCTGGAAGATTGGCCCGTCTGATTATCTTGCGCTGATGCAATAACAGCGCCCGCCCGAACGGGTTTCGGCAATCCTGCGCGATTGCGAAGCCGGTTCGGGCGCCCTATCAAGCACCCATGTCTGCGCCCGTCCCGGGCGATCGTGAAAGCGCTGGAAGAAAGAGCTGCGCATGGCCCGTGACGTATCCGACGCGACGCCGATCGAATCCCGCGACGAGCTCGTCGCCTGGGTCGAAGCGGGCGAGAAGCCGAAGGCGCAATGGCGCATCGGCACGGAGCACGAAAAGATCCCCTTCTACCGCGCGGATCACAGCCCCGTCCCCTATGCGGGTGATCGCGGCGTGCAGGCGCTGCTCGCCGGGCTGATGCGCGAGACCGACTGGGAGCCGATCACCGATGGCGGCAACCTGATCGGCCTGTTCGAGGGCGAGGGCGGCGGCGCGATCTCGCTGGAACCCGGCGGCCAGTTCGAACTCTCGGGCGGCCTCGTCAGCGACGTGCACGAAACCCAGGCCGAGCTCGACGCGCATCTCGAAGCGCTCCAGCGCGTAGCCGAGCCGCTCGGGATCGGCTTTCTCGATCTCGGCATGAGTCCGTTGTGGAAGCGCGACGAGACCCCGGTCATGCCCAAGAGCCGCTACCGGATCATGATGGGATACATGCCCAAGGTGGGCCGGCTCGGGCTCGACATGATGCTGCGCACCTCCACGGTGCAGGTCAATCTCGACTATGCCAGCGAGGCGGACATGGTGCGCAAGCTGCGCGTCTCGCTCGCCCTGCAGCCGATCTGCACGGCACTGTTTGCCAATTCGCCCTTCACCGAGGGGCAGCCCAACGGCTTCCAGTCCATGCGCTCGCAGATCTGGACCGACACCGATCCCCACCGCACCGGCATGATGCCCTGCGCCTTCGAGGACGGCTTCGGCTATGAGCGCTATGTCGACTGGGTGATGGACGTGCCGATGTATTTCGTCATGCGCGACGGCATCTATCACGACGTCGCCGGCGAGAGCTTCCATGACCTGATGCAGGGCAAGCTGCCGCAATTGCCCGGCGTGCGCGCCAGCCGCTCGGACTGGGCCAACCACGTCTCGACCGTGTTTCCGGAAGTCCGGCTCAAGCGCTTTCTGGAAATGCGCGGCGCCGATGCCGGTCCGCGCGGTCATCTCGTCGCCATGCCCGCCTACTGGACCGGGTTGCTCTACGACCAGTCGGCGCTCGATGCCGCCTGGGATCTGGTCAAGGGCTGGGGCGCCGAGGAGCGCCAGACCCTGCGCGATGCGGTGCCGCGCGAAGGGCTCGCCGCCCGGATCGGCGGCCATTCCGTTCACGAGATCGCCCGCGAGACCCTGCGCATCGCCCGCGAGGGGCTCGAAGCGCGGGGCGTCATTGATAGGCTGGGACGCGACGAGACCCGTTTCCTCGATCCGCTCGAGCAGATCGTCGCGACGGGGACGAACCGGGCTCAGGCATTGCTGGCGCTGTATCACGGGCGCTGGGAGGGCAGTGTGGTGCCGTCCTTCGAGGAATGCGCGTTCTGAACGGGACGCGCGTCTTGAACGGGATGACTT
Organism: Salinarimonas sp.; assembly: GCA_020832565.1. Lineage (GTDB taxonomy): Bacteria > Pseudomonadota > Alphaproteobacteria > Rhizobiales > Beijerinckiaceae > Saliniramus. Next base: position 10,562 of record JAFIEI010000067.1, read on the forward strand.
GCGCTTCCGCAAAGGGCACGCGCTCGATCTCGCCCGCATCGTCGCAGATATGGACGCACCAGTCTTCCCAGGAATGCTGCCAGGGCGCGCCCTCCATGATGCGGCGGGCGAGTTGCAGGGCCTGGCGGCGGATTTCGCCGATGCGGCGCGCCTTTCGGGGTATGCGATCGACGATCATGTCGACGCCGTCGCTGCAGTGCAGATAATGGACGCTCACGGATCACCTCCGTCACTCGACGCCCCCGACGCCAATTCAGACTCGACTCGACGCGGCGCTCTCTTCCAAGGCCCCCACCTTCGGCGCGCTCCCATGACGTTTCGATGAACGCGGGCGTGACGCGATGGAAAACATGTGTCTTTTGCGCCCATTCCCCGATATCCACGTTATCCACAGGCTCTTTTCGCCGAACCGGGCCGGAAGGCCCCAACTCGGGCCGATATCGGGCCACGCAGAATGGGCGAAGACGCCGGGCAAGCATAAATCCGAAACAAATCTGGTAAATTACTTAGCCGCAACGCTCCGATGCGGAATTCATCGTCTCATTACATAGTTCTACGGATCACACGAAGCATAGTGCCAGATTAGCCTCATTCGGAAACGAATTTCTTGCTTTAGCGCGCAAACTGCGGGATAAATCGGGTCGCGGTCCGGAACGCGTCATGCGGCGGATGGCACAGATGCGGGAGTTTCGGTTTTGCGCGTCACGATCAGATACGGCGCGATCGCCCTTGCGATCACCCTCGTCGTCGTTCTGGCCATCTGGCCTTTCGCCACAGCTTTCGTGAACCAATGGGCGCAGCGCGACGTCGAGATGCGCTCGCAGATGCTGTTCAACGCGGCGCGCGACCAGATCCTCTCGCTCCAGGGCCCCGAGGACGATGCGCGGCTCGCCATGCTGATGGAGCGCCTCGCCGATGATGACGGGGTGCTCGCCGTCGGCCTGTGCGAGAATGGTGAATTGCGCCTCGCCTCGTCGACCATGCCGGACGGCTTCGCCTGCGCGCAGATCGCGGTGGGCGCCGGCGAGGTCTTCACCCGTGCCGATTATGCCGAGAGCCGCGCGCTGGTTGCCGCCTATCCGCTCTCCGCGCCGCCGGACGATGTGCGTTTCGTCATCCTGCATGATTATGCCGATGTCGAGGAGCGGCGCAGCCAGGCGCGGATCTTCCTGCTGCTGGCTGCTGTCGGCGTCGCCTTCGGCGGTGCGGCGCTGGCTTCCCTCGTCGCCTTCTGGATCATGCGATCGTGGACGATATCGGTCCGCCGCGCCATCGACGATGCCCGCGAGGGTCGCGCCGAGGATATCAAGCACACGCCGACGGAAATCGGCACCGAGATCCGCGCGGCCCTGTCCGAGCTCGATTTCGCCCGCCGCACCATCGACACGGTCCATACCGAATGGAACCCCGAGACCCTGCGCATCGCGCTCGCCAACGAGCTGCCGGGTTCGGAGGTGATCGTCGTCTCCAACCGCGAGCCCTATATCCACAATCTCGACGAGAACGGCGAGATGAAGGTGCAGCGCCCCGCATCGGGCCTCGTCTCCGCGCTGGAACCCGTCACCCGCGCCTGCGGCGGCACCTGGATCGCGCATGGCTCGGGCACCGGCGACCGCGAGGCCGTCGACAGCCATGACCGCGTCGCCGTGCCGCCCTCCAACCCCTCCTATACCCTGCGCCGGATCTGGCTCACGGAGGAGGAGCAGGAGGGCTATTATTACGGCTTCGCCAATGAGGGCCTGTGGCCGCTCTGCCATATCGCCTTCGTGCGCCCCGTCTTCCGCGAACCGGATTGGCGGATGTACCAAAAGGTCAACGAGCGCTTTGCCGAGGCCGTCGTGGCGGAAGCCAAGCGCCCCGATCCGATCGTGCTGATCCAGGATTACCACCTCGCGCTCGCCCCGCGCATGATCCGCGACCGGCTGCCCGATGCCACCATCATCACCTTCTGGCACATCCCCTGGCCGAATTCCGAGACCTTCGGTATCTGCCCCTACAAGGAAGAGATCATCGACGGGCTGCTCGGCTCCTCGATTCTGGGCTTCCACACGCAGTTCCACTGCAACAACTTCATCGAGACCGTCGACCGCGTCATCGAGAGCCGCATCGACCGCGAGAGCGATTCGATCACGCTGAAGGGCTACGAGGCCTTCGTGCGGCCCTATCCGATCTCGATCGAATGGCCGCCTGCGGCGATGGAGGGGCAAAAGCCCGTGCCGGAGGCCCGCAAGGCCGTGCGCAAGCGCCTCGGCCTGCCCGAGGATGTGCAGCTCGCTGTCGGCATCGAGCGCTTCGACTATACCAAGGGCATCCTCGACCGCATGCACGGCGTCGATGCGCTGCTCACCGCCCATCCCGAGCTGATCGGCCGCTTCTGCTTCATGCAGGCGGCGGCGCCGACGCGCTCGAAGCTTGCCAATTACAAATCCCTCCAGGAGGAGGCCGAGGCGCTCGCCCGCGAGATCAGCGAACGCCATGGTGGGCCATTCGACGTCATCCAGCTGGTGGCGCGCCACCATGATCCGGAGGAGGTGTTCGAGCTCTTCCGCGCGGCGGAGCTGTGCATCGTCTCATCCCTGCATGACGGGATGAACCTCGTCGCCAAGGAATTCGTCGCCGCCCGCGACGACGAGCAGGGCGTCCTCATCCTCTCCGCCTTCGCCGGCGCCTCGCGCGAGCTCGCCGAGGCCCTGATCGTCAACCCCTACGACGCCCACACCATGGGCGAGGCCCTCTACTGGGCGCTCACCATGGAGGAGAACCAGCAGCGCGAGCGCATGCGCGTGATGCGCGAACAGGTCGAAGCCCGCAACGTCTACCGCTGGGCCGGCCAAATGCTCCTCGACGCCGCCCGCCTGAGGAAGAAGCAGCGGATCATGCGGTTGATTGATAAGGAGAGGGGGCGGGCGCAGGGGTGATTTGGGGTTAACCGTGACGCCATTTGACACTCGAAGGACATTTGGCATATTTCACAAACTCATTGGAATGCATCGCGCCAAAGGCATCGTAATGACAAAAGAAGTTGCTGAATTTGCTTATGACCTTCACTCGGGACTCGGTGCGATCAACATCACTGAATATGACCAGCTGCCACTGCTTGGTATGGCAGCGACTCTTGCTGTGCACATAAAGGGCTTGGGTGTTATCGAATACGAGGTTCTCCGAAAAGTCTCTGATCACTTTATGGGCATCCCTTCGCGCTCCCTGAGGGAGATTCTCGAAATTTTGGAAGAGGTCGAGTTTGTACGGCTGGTCACAGCTGGTCGAACTATTGAAAAAGTCATCCCTAACATACCGCTATTTGACGATGTTTACGTTGGCCTAGGCGATTTCGCGAGTAGCGAACTTAAGATGAACGAACACGAGCAAGCGACATTGTCAATTTTGCAAGCCCTCAGAGAGTCGCCGCAGAACACTCACTCCTTTCAAGCAAAGAGTGGAATTGATACCAATGTTTTTCGACGGTGCTTACAGTTTGGTTCGATTTCCGGAATGTTGTCCGAGCAGAAAGCTCGAGGAAAAAGTATCCTTATTAGCCCATTTTATTACGCCGACAATCTCGATGGTTTGGCAGATACAGTTGCCGCGGTCGGCGCATCCGCTCTGACTTCCGTGCTCAACAAGGTCAAGGCCAACCAAGGCTGGCCGCTTTCCCTCGCGCTGTCTTCAGGTCAGATAGGAACTAGTATCCTCACGACAACTGAAGTTCAGTTGCTGACCAAGCTAACAAGCGAAGGGATGATCAAGCCGCCAACTATTTCGTTTGGAGGCAGAAATGAGTCTTTCGTTTTTACGCCGAAACCGGGCTCTGCTCGCTTAAACGCTGCAAATCGTGAGATTTACGAGCGAGCAATGGCGCTCGTATCCGCCGTACGAAAAGGCCAACTTCTTGCACAAGAATACCGTATAAAATACCCTCTAGCTATCCTTCGAAAGCTTCGTGACAAAGGATTTCTCAAATCCAATTCAGAGGCTGCTTCTCAATATCAAAATTTGGTTGTCATGCGAGTTGCATACCTAAAGGAAGTATCATCTGGAATGTGGCAATTGCATCTGAATAGAATGCCTGAGAACGAGGCCGCTCTTGATCTCGCAATCGACGTTTTGAGAACTGGGGAAGTTTCCAATATGGAAGTAAATCAGGACGCACGAATAGCGCTCTCGAAAGATGAAATTTATATTCAATCAATCGTGGCAGCAGCAGAACTAAAAAAACGCCAGAAAGATATAACTGATCCGCAAGCTCTTGAAGAGTACGCTCAACTAATTTTGAAGTTCGACTAATGGCAAAATTTGACAAAGATCGTCACCAGAAGCAACTTGCTCTTCGGTATTGTCTAGCTCAGGGCTATCTACCCTGTCTAGAGGTAGTGGTCAATACAGCTTCTGATTTAACGAGCAAACCTGAAGTTCTTACTGATATTGACGTTCTTGGGATTGAAAATATCGCAGACGGAACGTTGCGACGCATAGTTTTCGATTGCAAGAGTAGTAACAAGCTTGGTGCTATCTCACGAGCATTTTGGGCCTCCGGCCTCATGAAATATACTGGTGCTGACGGCGCTTTTGTCATCTTAGGAAAGCCCGCAGTTTTTAATCATAGAATTTCAGCGCTCAAGGTGGATGTAGATCTTCATGACGAGAGGTCATTTGAAGAGCTAGGTCGGACTATTGCGCAAGATTTCAACACAGATAGCTGCTATCAGGCTTCAATTGAGCGATGGGATGTGGCACATGCAGCCTTCGCAAAATCAAAATGGGCAGAAGATATTTTTGCCTTGTGTCACTATACTGCTCCACTTTCTCTTAAGCCAGAGCAAACTTTTCGCAAGATACTTGCTGCAATTAGAAAAAATCGTGGCGATTTTGACCCAGAAAAAGATGATCATGTCGCAATTGTTTTCGATATTATATCATATATGTTCATTCTTTGGGCAAGAATGGGGCGAGATCTTCGAAGGATATATAGTCCGACGATGAGGCGAGAAAACTTTGAAGATGCTCTCCGACTTTACGTTTGGGGCGGACACGAATCGTACGCAATTCGCCAGGCAATCCTAGAGAATTCCCTACGTGCGGGAATGGCGGGAAATGCTGCCGGGGACCTCCAAGAGTTTCCTGCGTGGAAGCGGTTCGTTAGTTTTGTGGGGCTGGTGATCTCCTCACCGGATGACATATTCCGGTGTGCTGAAATGTGTCGAGAATTTTCAATTAGGCAGGTTTCCCCACATAATGCGGATTTCGATGAAAAAATAAAGAAACGATTCAAAACTAATAATAGGCTTGCACAGTTTATTACGGCTGCGACATCCTATGTGACTGAAGCTTGTCGTCTTCCCACAGACCTTGAGAAGAAAATAAATGATCAGGTTTTAACATTTAGTTGATTGTTTTGAATAATCAGGACATCAGTTTCCTAGTTTAGCTGTTTTTTGATTTAAAAAACTAGACAGAAGCTTTATACAAAAGTCTAGGCACTGTGTAACTGGTGACGGAGACGCACCTGCGTGGTAAGTTCAATTTTCTTTCGCCGCACTTGAGTGATAGCTTTGTGGAAAGATGCGGGGGCGGTCGAATAGAAGCAAAGGCCCGAGATCGTAATTTCATCCAGAATGCGGGAATAGGCAATCTGGTAGGCAGGCCCCCAGACGCCATAGATCGGCTTTTGGCCCGATTCGCGAGATCCCAGCCTCAATCCCCCACAACCCCCGTTGCACCTCCACCCCAAAACCCCTATAAAAGATTGCGAGCCGAACAGGAAGTGGCAGCCTCCTGCCCGGCTCTGACCACCGGAAAAAGAAAGGTTTTCCAATGGCTACAATCAGCGATACCAAAACCGCCTTCGCGGCGGAAGGGGCCTTTATGGGGCCGGGGGGTTTTTGCGGGGGCTGTCTGTGCCTGCGCCCGGATGACCCGGTCACGGCTCCGGCAGACGGCGCCGCATCCGCGCGCTTCTTCCCCGGTTCTCCCGTTTCCGGCGCTTGCGCAGTTGCCGGCGGCGCCATGCGCATTGTCGCGCAGGAAGGGGGGCGTCATGGCTGATCTGTCTCCTGATGACATCGCCTGGCTGCGCCGCATGTTCGCCGGCCGCGCGCCGCAGGAGATCGCGCGGATGAAGGCGCTCTTCGTGGCCCAGCAGGCCCTCCTTCTGGCCGAGCGGGCGGACCTGACTGCAGAGCGGGCGCAATCGGATGCCGGGGAGACCGACGGGCGCACGCTCCTCGATGTCGTCGACGACCTGGCCCATCTGCGCGCCCTGTTCATCGCCCTCGACATGACCTTCGCCGACCTGCAGGACATTGACACCCGCCACGCCCTGCGCACCCTCTCCGACCACATCCACACCCGCCTCCAGACCATCCGCGACGACGTCGAGGAGCTCCACGAGAGCGGCCGTGCCGCCGATCGCGCGGTGCGGAGATCTTCCGGCCCGAATCGCGACGCCGCCGCCCGTCCCCCCGCCCCCGCGCCGGGCTGAGGCCGCCGCGTCTGCTTTGCGCGCGTTCACCCCAACCTTAGAGCGCTTTTCCGACCTGACGGAGTCAGGCCGGGCGCTCTAAGTCATTGTTT
>JAFIEI010000068.1 GCA_020832565.1 Salinarimonas sp.
CGAGGGGGCGGACATGGCGTGTGGTCTCGCTGCCCGATGCGTCCGCGTAGCCTAGCTTCAGGCGTGTCTCGTCGCGGATCGCTGCGTCGAGGAGGTCGAGCCGCGTGCGGGTCGCGGCGTCGAGATCGGGCATGCGGAAAGCCTGGATCGCCGTTCTGTCGGCGGCACGCGCGATATCGGGGGGAACCACGGCGGAAATCTTTGCCAGCGCCTCCGAGGCGGCGCTCGCCATCACGGCGCCGCCCCAGGCTTCGACGAGCCGCACGCCGGTGACGAGGGCCGCGATCTGCTTTTGATCGAACATGAGGGGCGGAACGTCGAAGCCGGGGCGCATGACGTAGCCGACCCCGGCTTCACCTTCGACGGGTACGCCGGAAGCCATCAGATCGGCGATGTCGCGGTAGATCGTGCGCTCTGAGACCTCGAGCCGCTCCGCCAGCCGCCGCGCCGTCGTCACCCGCCCGCCACGCAGGAGTTCCGTCAGACGGTAGAGGCGGTCGGCGCGGCGCATGGCATCAGGTTTGTTCGAAGAAGCCGATCGAATTGCCGTCCGGATCGGTCGCGTAGAAGAACGAACCGAACGGGATCTCGATCGGGTCGGACACCACCGACCCACCGGCTTCGCGCACGCGCGCGCCGGTCGCGGCGAGCCCGTCGGGCGCGGCGAGATGGATCGTCGGACCGGTGCCCGCCGCCGCGGGCTTGCCGGGATAGAGATGGCCGCTGGTGCCGGAATCGGACATGTCGGTGAATGCGACAATCGGATTCGGCCCCTCGTCTATGCGAACGAGATCGCGTTTCAGGACCGCGCTGTAGAAGGCGCGGGCACGGTCGAGATCGGTGACCGGAATTTCAAACCACACACAGGTATTCGTCGTCATCGCATGTTCCTCTTCGCTTGATCGATTGGTGGGATACCGATAGCGGAGGGCTCCTGACAGCATCCTGTCAGGAATGATTTCGGCGGGCAAATTTCACGGGGCAAGCGCCCTCAACAGACGCTCTCGATTCGTGGATATTGTCATGCGGCGTGCCGGGGAGCTTGTGGTTCGATACCGGCCCTGGCACGCACGTGTTGAAACCTGCGGATTTGAGCCGCACCGCACGATCCGTGGCGCAAGGAGGCCCACATGCGCGCCCATTCCCTCGCTCTTGCCCTCGCCCCTGCCCTCGCCCCTGCCCTCGCCAGCACGCTGTTGTTTTCGCTGATGGCCGGCTTCTTCTTCGCATTCGCCGCCGTGGTCATGCCGGGTCTCGACCGGATGCCGCCGGCCGACGCCGCCCTTGCGATGCAGGCCATCAATGCGGGCGTGGCCAATCCGGTCTTCGCGCTGGGCTTCTGGGGCGCTGCCCTGATCGCCGCCATCAGCCTGCCGGTAGCCGTGATCGGGCGCAGACCCGGCTGGCCGTGGCTGTGCGCTGCGGCGGCGAGCTATCTGGTCGGCGTACTCATGGTGACGGCGACCGGCAACGTCCCGCTCAACCAGGAACTCGCCGCGATCGCCCAGCCGGAAGCGCTGCAGCGCGCCTGGCCGGAATACCTGGCCGATTGGGGATGGCTGAACGCCCTGCGCACCATCGCCGCGCTGGTGAGTGCCGGCCTTGCCCTCTGCGCGCTGATCGTGGCGATGCAGGGCCAGCGGCGCCACGGCGCAGGAGCCGCCTGATCACGAACGGCCTGGTTTGCGAAAGATTGCCGTTCGAGAACACGCTGATCGGCTGTGCCGTGGGCTCGACCCAGTTGCTCAGCCGGGATCCCGGCCGGCGGCGAGCACAGCTTCGATGCGCGGGCGCAGCCGGTCGAGCCCGCCGGTCTCTCCGGCGAGCCAGCGCTCCAGCAGGATCCCATAGAGGAGGATCCGCGCCTGTGGTGCACGGTCCGCGCCAACGGTTCCTGCGAGCGCCGCGTCCAGCCGTTCCCGATAGCGCCGCATCGCAGGATCCACCGCGATCTCTTCACGGGCGCGGGTGCCGATATAGTCGACCATCAGCCGCAATTCGCCTTCGAAGCTTTCCTCCAGCCGGGCGATCAGCCGGGTCAGTGCCGTGACCGGATCAGGGTCGGGATCGCCCGGGCCGATCTCCAGCACCTCGGTGCAGGCCAGGAACAGGTCCTGCTTGGTCGGAAAATAGTGGTAGAGCGAGCTCTTCGGCACGCCGAGGGCGTCTGCGATCTTGCGCATGCCGATGCCGTGATAGCCGTGCTCCTGGAATACGGGAATCGCGCGCCGGGCCAGATCGGCCCGCAGCGCATCGTGATCGACGATCTTCGGCATCAGTGCGCTTGCTCCGCCCCCGGGTACCAGTCCACCGGAAATGCCACGGCGACCTTGAGAACGTAAAGCACCATGATCAGCTGCAGCCCGGCAAACGGCGCCGGACCGAAGGCGGCAGGGGCGAGCAGAATCGTCGCGATCAGCCCCACGGCGGCTGAAAGCGCGACCGGCGCGGCAGAGGCGCGGCGTCCGGCGAATTCGATCGCGAAGGCCGTCAAGAGGGTCAGGATCGCGACACCGGCAACCGGCCCCGCCCATGCCGGGAAGAGCCAGATAAGCACCGCTGGCTGCAGCACATGCAGCGCCAAAAAGACGACCCGCGCGCGCCGGCTTGCGTTGTAATGTGCGTTGGTCCCGGGCGTGACGTTCGAGACCACGCCGCCGGCGATGTCCACGACAAGGAGCGCCAGCAGCGCCACCTTCCAGGGCGGCAGCCCCTCGGCAACGGCCAACCCGGCGATCAGCGCCGTGACGCCCCAGGCGCAGCCGTGGACCAGCGCCAGATCGCGGCGCGTGCTGTGGGTGCCGTGCAATTCGTGCAGCCACGTTGGCACGGCGATGGTGGAGGGCGGGCGCCGGCTTGTCACGACGAGAACTCCTTTGCCTGTGCCGCCTGAGCCTGAGCAACCTGCATCGCTGCAGCACGTGCTGTCAGCCGAGCCGCCCCTTCAGGCAAGCCGAGAGGGTCGGTCGCAATGGCCGGGAAATTTTCATGCTGCATCGCACTCTCCTTATTTCGACCATTTGGACGAAATAAATCGATTCCATGGAGAATGCAAGTTTTCTTCGCCCGTTCGGACGAAAAATTCGCTGGACTGTGTTGCATCACGAGGCGGGGGATAGGGTGGCACCGTGCGCTGCGGGCCCCATGCCTGCCTTGCAGCGCGGTGTTTGCCCTGCGCTAGACCTCCCGGATCAGCGCGGAAAGCAGGCGCGTTGCCGCGTGAAGCTCCTCATCGGTGAATGTATCGAGGACAGCTTCGGTGGCCTGTTGCGTCGATCGATAGAACGTCATCAGCCGCGCCATCCCTTCTTTCGGAATCTCGACGAGAAGGCTTCGCCGGTCGGCGGGATTCTTGCGGCGTATAATCAGTTTCTGCTTCTCGAGGCGATCCAGCACGACGGTCACGCCGCCCGTGGTGAGCCCGGTGAGGTTCGCCAGGGCCTTGGGGGTCATCGGCCCCTTCAGGCCGAGCAGGTTCAAGACCTGCAAGTCGGTCGGGTAGACGCCCAGCTCGGCTGCCGCCTGCTGGTTCGTCAGGACCGCGCTCGCATTCATCTCCCGGATCACCCTGATCAGGGCGTCCTTGCCCTTCGCTGAAGCAGCCATCATTGACCTCTCATCTATTTTAGCTTATTCAATAAGCAATCAATCGAATCAGCTATCGAGGTCATCATGCCATCGCAACATGCTCCCGCCAAGGCGCTGATCATCGGCGCCGGTATCGCGGGGCCGGCTGCGGCGCTTTTTCTGAAACGCGCCGGCATCTGCGCCGAAATCTTTGAATCGCGGCCCGGGCCGGAAACGATCGGCGGCGGTATGACGATTGCGCCAAACGGCATGCGGGTGCTGGAGCACCTCGAACTGGACCGGCGGTTGGGCGCGCTGGGAGCTTCGATGGAAAACATCTGCTTTCGCGACCAGGACGGCCACATCATCGCGCACTATGAAAACGCGCGTCCCGGGCAGTTCGATCAACCCGCCATCGCTCTGCCTCGCGCCGCAGTTCATCAGGCCCTGCTGGAGCGAACAGCGCAAGCGGAGATCCCGCTTCATTTCGGCAAGCGGCTCATCGACGTCGTGAGGCAGTCGAACGGTGTCATCGCGGTGTTCGACGACGGCACCGAGGTGCACGGAGATTATCTGATCGGCGCCGATGGCGTTCACTCGCGCGTGCGGCGTGCAATCTTTCCGGATATAGATCCAATCTATACCGGACGCCTTGCGGTGGGAGGTTTCGTCGAGGAAGCGACGGGTGGCAGCAATGATGACGCGCGCCAGATCAACCTCACCCTCGGAGCCAACGGTTCGTTCGGCTATTGTAGCGGCGATGCGGGCGGGCGCCGGTGGATGTGGTGGAGCACGGCGAGGCAGGTCCAGGAGCCGTCGCGATCCGATCTCGCGGCTATTCCACAGACGGATCTCGTTGCCGCGCTTTGCAAACGGCATGCTGGCTGGCACCCGCCGATTGCCCGGTTCATCACCGCGACGCCCGAGATCACGAAGGTTCCGATCTATGCGGTTCCAAAACTGCCCGGATGGTGGCGCGACCGGATTGTGCTGATCGGGGACTCGGCCCATGCCATGCCTCCACAAGCGGGTCAGGGAGCTTCCGTGGCGCTGGAAGATGCGATGTATCTCGCGGCAATGCTGCAGCGCTGCCGTGGGGATCACATCCAGGCTTTCGCGGCCTATGAGCAGGGGCGCCGCGAGCGGGTGGAAAAGATCGCTGAACACGCGCGAAAGTCTGCCGAACGGCAGACCGGACGAATCGCATTCTGGTTCATGAAGCAGCTTCTCAAGATCATCCTGCCGATTGTCGGGTCGCGCTCGCAGCAGTGGATGTACGACTATCGGATCGAATGGTCGACACCCGATCGTCCGGAGTGCACGACAGGCCGTCAAGCCATCGACCGAGCCACCCATCAAGCGTGAGTGGCTGAGCTCACCACGCCGTTACGCCGGTGCGCGTGACCTGACTTCCCTGCCTTCATCGCCAGACAAAGGAGAAACCGATGAACGATGCGAATGCCGAGAAATACGGCTGGATTGCCGCCTTCCTGTTGGTCATACCCGGCTTCACGCTGATCGGCGCTGGGTATGGTCTCACTCTGGGAAGTCCAGGGCCGTGGACGACCGTCGGACTGGGCACCGGGCTCGCGGCATGGGGGCTGGTGGTGGCGCTACGGCGTCGGGGTTGAGGGCGCTGAAAGGCGAACGCTCCCGCTTCACCGCCGGCTTCACCTCAATCCTGTTCGGCTGCGGCGCGACAGGCCGGTCGCGCGGTGCAGCGGGCGATCCAGTCCCGCACCGCGGGGTGATCGGGTGTCGCGTCGGGGAAGTAGAGATAGGGTGAGCACAGCAGGATATCGGCGGCGGTGAAGCGCTCGCCCATGAGCCAGTCCCGACCACCGAGCGCGTCGATCAGCCGGGCGGCGACGGCGTCGCGATCGCGGAAACTGGCCTGCGCCACGGGATGGTCGGCCACCCCGAGCACCTCGGCGATATAGACTGGCTCGACGACGGCGCCATACCAGAACAGCCAGGTCAGATAGGCCCCGCGCTCCGGCTCGCCCGGCGCGATGCCCAGCCCCCGATCGGGGAAGAGATCGGTGAGATAGAGCATGATGGCGGCGCTTTCGGTGACGAGCGCGCCGTCATGCGTGAGCGCGGGCACCTTGCCCTCGGGATGCGGGTTGCGCGGATCGCGTGCGCCCGAACCGTCCTGCCGGGGAATGTCGCAACGCACAGTCTCGAACGGCACGTCGAGTTCGTGGAGCAGCCAGTGCACCCGGCCCGAGCGGGAGAGTGGTGCGTGATAGAAGGTCAGCATGGTCTTCCTTTCGCTTGCCCGGTGACGATAGCGTATGCCTCCTGACGATTCGCGTCAGGAGAAGCGCGAAATCTTGCAGCACGCGCCTGCTGCAGCATGTGTGCACCCGGCCTCGACCGGATCCCGGACCTGCAGATCACTCCAGCCCGAACATGGCCTTCCAGTTGGCCATGGTCATGCCGCGCGCGTAATCCTTTTGCATCTGCGGATCGAGCACTTCGACGAGCAGCCGGTTCTCCAGCCAGATCTCGACGCATGCGAAGGGGCCCCGGTCGCAGATGCGGGTGACCCAGCCTTGCGCGTCGCCGCGCGCACGGACTTCCTCGCGGTCGAGGGCGCAGCGCAGGGCCACATGGGCGAATCCGGGCCGGTCGTCGCGATCGCGGGTCTCGCAGGCGATGGCGTCTGCTCCGAACGTCAGCACGTGGGTCAGCGGGTAAACCTCGATCGCGGTGCCGTCATCCGCGCCGGAGAATGCGATCCAGCTATCGGGAAAGGGCGGGAAGGGGAGCGCCCGTCCGCCCATGATCCCGGCCAGAAAATCGGCTACCCGCTGCGGCTCACCGGCATTGATCGACACATGAAGCAGGCCCATGGCGGCAACCCCCCGTCCCGGATTCCTGGCACGGGAAGCATGCGACGGGCAACCGTCGTCGCGCGAAAGCCTTACGCCGCCAGCGCCCCCGGCAGATGCGTGGCGAGATGATCGGCGACAAGGCGCACGCGCGTGCTGCTGCGCAGGCCTTCATGCATCGCCAGCCAGCATTCCAGCCGGAAACCGACGCTCTCGGCGAGAACCGGATGCAGGGCTGGTTCGACCCGCGCGATCCCGGCCTGGACGGCGCCGATGCCCATTCCCGCCCGCACGGCGTTGATCTGCGCACTTTCGCGATCGCAGCGCAGGCGGATCATCCGGCGCGTGATCCCCGTGCCCGATAGCGCGGCGAGCGCCGGGCCGTCTCGGTCCGGGCCGATCAGGACATGGCCTGCGAGCTCTTCGACCGTCGCGGGCGTACCCTGCGCCGCGAGGTAGAGCTCATGCGCATAGAGCCCGATCTTGACCTCGGCGATCCTGCGCGCGACCAGCCCGGCCTGTACCGGGCGCACCATCCGCACGGCGAGATCGGCCTCGCGGTGCAAAAGATCCTCGTTGCGGTTCGACAGGACCAGTTCCAGCTCGAGCCCCGGATGCGCCGCGAGCAGCGGAGCCAGCATTGCGGGCAGGATCTCGGCCCCGACCACCTCGCTTGCCGTCAGGCGCACGATCCCGCGCGCCGCCTCGCCCGGGGCGGAGGCAGCGCGTTCGAGGGCGGCGGCCGAGGCGGCCATCGCCCGCGCTTCGGGCAGGATCTGCCGCCCGAGATCGCTCAGCGCCAGCCCCTGTGGCGAACGCAGGAACAGCGTGGTGCCGGTGGTCTCTTCCAGAAGATCGACATGGCGGCTCACGGTCGGTTGCGTCAGACCGAGCACCCGCGCCGCAGCCGACAGGCTGCCCTGCTCGGCCACGGCGACGAAGCTGCGCCAGTGATCCCATTGTATCGAAGCGATGCTCATACTTTTCTCTATAGCACTTATCAAACTTTAGGCAATTTCCCGATATCCTGCCCCGCGCTAAGGCTTTCCCCATCATCATTTCGGGAGAGCCCGCCATGTCCTTGGCCATCGCCACTGCCGCAACCTTTGCCATCGGCCTCGCCGCCGCATTCGCCGCCGCCCCGCGCGACGGGTTCGAGACCGAAATCTTCATTGCCGCGTCCCCGGAGCGGGTCTGGTCGCTCTTGACCGATCCCGTCGAACACGCCGCCTGGAATCCGGCCATGCACACAGTTGAGGGGCGCTTTTCCGTCGGCGAGCGCCTGCGGCTGCGCATGCGCACGCCCTCGGGCGGTGCGATCAGCTTTCGCCCCCGGGTCCTGCTCGCCGAACCGGCGCGCGAATTGCGCTGGCTGGGACGGCTGGGGCTGCCGCGCCTGTTCGACGGCGAACATTATTTCCGCCTGATCAGGGAAGACGACGGCACGCGTCTGATCCATGGCGAGCGCTTTCGTGGGGTGCTGTTGTGGGCTATGGGCGTGCACCAATTCCGCCCGGTCTTCGAGGCGGCGAATGCAGCGCTCAAGGCCCGTGCCGAGGCTGCATCGGCGATCGCGCCGACGGATGCACCGCCCGCGTACCCGCTCACAAGGGCTTGAAATACCGGGCAACCGCCCATGTCACATAGCCCGCGCCTTCATAGCAGGCACGGGCCGGAGCATGGCCCGGATCGCCACCTGTCTCGACCATCACCATGGCCATGCCGGCATCGCGGATCTCGCTTTCGGCGGAACCGATCAGGGCACGCGCGATGCCGCGTTTCTGATGCGGGGGATCGGCGGCCAGGATGTGGATTTCGCCGAGACTGTCCTCTGGGTGCAGTCTTATCCCGATCCAGCCGAGCACCGTGTCACCCTCCACGGCGACCCGGATCTGCCCTGCTTCTTCATCGAGCAGCCTCCCCACATCCGCGCGCTGGCGTGCCTCCCAGCCTCCCGGATAGAAATTGCGGTAGACGAAACCCGGCACATTGACCGCCATACCCGCAAAGACGGGGGCCCAGGCTCGCAGGGAAAGCGCGATCACCTGTGCGCGCTGCTCGGCCCGATATGGCATGATCGTGAACGACACCGAACCCATTCCCGTGACTCTCCCGGTTCGCGTAGCTTTCGCCGCACTTGCAGATTGCGGGCATCACCCGGCAAAGAGCGCGAGCCCCGCCACCAGCGGAAATCCCAGCGCACTGGGCATCATCGTCATCGCCATTCCCAGCGCGCGGCCCTCCACACCACCAGCATAGCCGCGATAGAACAGAATTCGACCGATGACGAAGAGAAACGCCGCCACCGGTAGAAGGGCGAGCCAGGCACCCCCAGCGACAGCCGCCAGTGCGAAATAGAAGCCTCCGGCGAGAACCGTCTGCTCAAGCGTGTTCTGCAGGAAGGCCGCCTTGATCGCCAGCTTGTCGCTGGGCGGTCGCGCCGCCTGCCCGCCGATATCGTCCGGCGAGAAGCGCCGCGCCGTCGATACCATCGAGATGGAGATGAGCAGCACGAAACAGGGCACGGCCCAGCACAATGCGGCAAAGGCCAGCCGCTCGGACAAATCTGTCGGCAGGGTCGTGATCTGCGGGGCGACCCAGAAACCCGCGAGAAATCCCGCCAGGGCAATGATCGTGGCCAGGGTGGATCCGCGGCGGATCGCGCGTTCCGCTGCGATCATGTCGATCTCGCCGGGCGGGCGGCGATAGGCATTGCTGCTCATGATGCCTCCTTCTGTTTTCACGTTTCCGAGGTCAGGGTGATGTGCGCGGGAAGCCTATGCAAGAGGAAGTCCGCGCGCATCAATGTCTCCGCAGCAGCCGCCTCAACGCTGCGCGCCAGGCGAAGACGCGCCACAGGCCCTGCCATTCCCTGCCGTTCAACGGATCGTCGAGCGGATGACGACGCCGGCGCGGGCGCAAGAGCTTGTACCCCAGGAGTGCGTAGAGCATCTGCATGGGTGTATTCCGATTCTGACGGTTCGATTTTCGTTTCCGGAAGATATGCGAACCGATTCCGGGGTTTTAGCCGGAGTGGGCGAATGCTATCGTTCAAAAATGAACGACCTCGACTGGAACGACCTGCGCCTTTTCTGCCATGTTGCGCGCGCGGGAACCCTGTCGGCGGCAGCCGAACGCACCGGAATCAGCGCCCCCACGCTCGGGCGGGCCATGCGCGGGCTGGAGACACGGCTCGGGCGGGCGCTGTTTACGCGTCACCGCACCGGCTATCGGCTGCTGCCCGACGGCGAGGCACTCTATGACCGGGTGCGGGGTATGGAAGCCGCCTCGCGGGCGATCGAGGATTGGCGCGAGGGCGCGCATGCCCTGCCCATCGTCACCGTAGCCCTCGGCAGCTGGATGTCGGTCTATCTCGGCGGGCGGCTCAATGCCGTCTGGACGCCGGAGGACCGTTTCCGCCTGTGCTTCAAGACATCCGAGGTCGCGGTCGATCTGGAACGGCGCGAGGCCGACATCGCGCTTGCCCGCGAGCGGCCCGAATCCGGAAACGTGGTGGCGCTGCGGCTCGGGCCCTGCGCCTATGCGCCCTTCGCTGCACGCGGATTCGACCAGACCCGCAACGGCGCCTGGATCTCCCTCGGCCGTGAAGTGGCGCAAAGTGCGGCCGAGCGCTGGACCGATGCCGATCCGGCGCGCTGGATCACGGTCTGGGCGAATGCGCGCGCCATCCTTTATGATCTAACCGTCGGCGGGGCGGGGCGCACGGTGCTGCCCTGCTATCTGGGTGACGGCGACCCGGATCTGGTGCGTGCCGGTCCGGCGATTCCCGAGATCGAGGAAACACTCTGGCTGATTGCCCATGCCGATGAGCGCCATCGGGCGGAGGTGCGCAGCATGATCGACCGTCTGCAGGACTTCTTCCGCGAGCGCAAACCGCTCCTGTCAGGTGCGATGGGAGCCGCCGCCTGATCGGCCGGCCGGCCTGCCGCAAAAGGCGCTGTCACCGTTGAAAGCTTGGCACATTGCCGCGAAGACGAAGGCATTATCGCCACGTCCGCATTTCCGGTTTCATCATTCTCTCAACGAAAAGAGAAACGTCTGACGAAGCGGGAGGATTTGCCTTTCAAAGCGGTATTCGCATCGACACGTGTTTAGAACGAGCGATTTCGGAATATGCCGCCCGACACGCGTGGCAATCTCTCGATCAATTGGCGCGAATGCAGATCTGGAAGCAGCTACGCCACCGCCCTTGCTTTCAAGACGTTGCGCCGTGATCAGAACAAGTGGTGCATTCTGCTGGCGGAGACGGGGGGATTCGAACCCCCGAGACGGGGAATACCCGCCTAACGGTTTAGCAAACCGCCGCCTTCAGCCACTCGGCCACGTCTCCAGCGCGCGTTTCAATACGGGTTCATGCGCCGCCGGTCAATGCCGACATAACGGGTTGCGGGCGATTTCCCGGCGGAATCCGGTCGCTCCGTAAATCTCCGCGCCCGAGAGCCCTCGCGGCGGGCGAACCGCTCTGCTATCAGGCGCGGTCAGCAGATGGGGGACGATGATGACGGCGGCGACGGTAACGCAGGCTCTGGCGGCCTTCACGCGTGACTGCCCGCCCGGCGACTGGGCGGATCTGCCTTTCTTTCGGGACGGGCGTGCAGCCGCGCTGGCGGCGCGAATCGATCGCGAAATCAGTGCCGGCGCCGCGATCACGCCGGCACCGGAGCAGGTCTTCAATGCGCTTACGCTCACGCCACGCGCGCAGACCCGCGTGGTGATTCTGGGCCAGGATCCCTATCCCACGCCCGGCGATGCCCATGGCCTGGCCTTCTCCTATGTGGGCGCGCGCCGGCTGCCGGCCTCGCTAAAGGTGATTCTCGCGGAAATGGCCGAGAATTGCGGTTGCGCCATGCCCCGGCGCGGTGATCTCAGCCCCTGGGCGCGCCAGGGCGTGCTCTTGCTCAATACTGCGCTGACGACGCTGGCCGGCCGCTCGGGGGCGCATCTTGGCATCGGCTGGGATGCGCTCACCGACGAGGTGATCGGCGCTCTGGCGCGCCGCCATCAGGGAACGGTCTTCATGCTCTGGGGCGCGCGGGCGATCGCGCGGGCCGAACAGGTGACGGCGGAGGGCGCGGAGGGCGGTCGCGCGCGGCATCTCGTCCTCGCCTGCGGCCATCCCTCGCCACTCAACCGCAAGCGCGATTTCCGCGGCAGCCGACACTTTGCGCGAGCCAATGCCTGGCTCGATGCGCAAGGACAGGCGCCGATCGACTGGCGCCTGCCCGAATGACGAATTGTCCCGCGATCAGTCCGGGCGGCTGGTCTGCTTGACGAGACGGGCTTCGAGCTCGTCGATGCGCTCGGCCAGCCGTTCGTTCTCGTTGCGCGCCTCGATCGCCATCTCACGCACGGCCTCGAATTCCTCGCGGGTGACGACATCCATGTCCTTGAGGAATTTCTCGGCCTGGGCGCGCATGATCGCCTCCACCTCGCGCCGCGCGCCACTCGCCGCGCCCGCCGCATCCGTGAACAGACGCGAGAACTCTTCCAGGATACGGTTTGATGATTGCGCCATGGTCGCCTCCTCTTCCGGGTTGCCGGGCTCATGGCCCGGTCGCCGCCATGTGATCCGTACCGGGATGGTACGAGATCAGCAGCATGTGACCGGATTGTTATCTGGCGATCCGCTTGCCGTCACGCAATGATCTTGACGCGCCGCATGAAGCAGTTCACCTGATTCGCTGCAATCCGGGCGCAGCAAGTACGCGCTTTTCCGCCATACCGACCGGAGCCATTGGCCGCGCATGCCCTTTCCAGATATCGATCCGATCGCCTTCTCCCTCGGCCCCCTGGTCATACGCTGGTACGCGCTGGCCTATCTCGCCGGATTCCTCGGCGGCTGGCTGGTGGCGCGGCGCATGGCCACTGCCGAGGGGCTCTGGGGCTCGGTGCCGCGCCCGAGCAAGGACCAGATCGATGACTTTATCGTGTGGATCGCGCTCGGCGTTATCGTCGGCGGGCGGCTGGGTTACGTGCTGTTTTACGATCTCGGCTCGTATCTGTCGCGCCCGCACGAGATCCTGTTCGTCTGGCAGGGCGGGATGTCCTTCCATGGGGGGCTCGTGGGCGCGGTGTTCGCCTCCTTCGTCTTTGCGCGCCGCAACGGGCTGATCGGGCTCTCGATGCTCGATATCGTCGCGGTGACGGCGCCGATCGGACTGTTTTTCGGGCGTATCGCCAATTTCATCAATGGCGAACTCTGGGGGCGCCCGGCGCCCGACTTCCCCTTCGCGGTGATCTTCCCCTTTGCCGGCCCCGTGCCGCGCTACCCCTCGCAGCTCTTCGAGGCTGCAACGCAGGGGCTCTTGCTCTTTGCGGTGATGCTGATCGCACTGGCCGTGCTCGGCATGCGCCGTCCGGGCATGCTCTCCGGGGTCTTTGCCGTCGGCTATGCGGTGGCGCGGATCTTCTGCGAATTCTTCCGCGAACCCGATCCGCATATCGGCTTCCTGATGGGGGGCTGGCTGACCATGGGCATGCTGCTCTCGCTGCCTCTGGCCATTATCGGCATCATCGCGATCGTCGCCGCGCGACGCGGTCATACCGGGCCCGGCGCCCCGCCGCCACGCGGGGCCTCCACGCCGTGAGCGCGCCGGCGACACCATTGGCGCGCGAGATCGCGCGGATGATCGCCCTCGACGGGCCGATCACGGTCGAGCGCTACATGGCCCTGTGCCTGTCGCACCCGCAATACGGCTACTACATGACCCGCGATCCGCTCGGGCTCGAAGGTGATTTCATCACCGCGCCGGAGATCAGCCAGATGTTCGGCGAGCTCGTCGGGCTCTGGGCGGCGCAGGTCTGGCTCGACCAGGGCGCCCCCGAAACGTTGCAACTCGTCGAGCTCGGGCCCGGGCGCGGGACGCTGATGCGCGATGCCCTGCGCGCGGCTGCGGTGGCGCCCGGTTTCCTCGATGCGGTGCAGGTGCATCTGGTCGAGACCAGCCCGGTGCTGATCGCCCGGCAACGCGAGGTGCTGGCGCGCGCGCCCACGTCGTGTACCTGGCACACGGCGCTCGAGACCGTCCCGCCCGGACCCATGATCGTCATCGCCAACGAATTCTTCGACGCCCTGCCGCTGCGCCAGTTCGTGCGCAGCGAGGGCGGCTGGCACGAGCGTCTGGTCGGGCTCGCCGAGGACGGCAGCCTGTGTTTCGGGCTCGCCCGTGAGGCCAATGCCGAGATCACCGTCGCGGGCCGCGAGGGCGCCGTGGTCGAATGGCCGATGGCGGGGATCGCGCAGATGCGCGGGCTGGCCGGGCGTATCGCGCGTGATGGCGGGGCGGCGCTCGTGATCGATTACGGGCATGTCCGCTCCGGCCTCGCCGATACGCTGCAGGCGATCCGCAACCACGGCTTCACCGATGTGCTGGCCGAGCCGGGCGAGGCGGATGTCACCGCCCATGTCGATTTCGCCCAGCTCGCCGCCGCAGCACGCAGCGCCGGCGCCCATACCGAGCCCGTCATCACCCAGGGGGCCTTCCTCCGCGCATTGGGAATCGATGCCCGCACGGCGGCGCTTTCGGCAGCAGCGCCCGAACGCGCGACGGAGATCGCCGGTGCGCGGGCCCGGCTCGTGGATGCCACGCCCGAGGCGATGGGCGGTCTGTTCAAGGCGCTCGGTCTGCGCCATCCCGCAGCCCCGGCCCTGCCGGGTTTCGGCTGAGCGCGCAGGCCGTAACGGAATGCGACCGGCGGGGGATTTGCCCGCACGGCTTGGTCGCCTACAATACCCTCGAGGAAACAGTCGAAACGGGGATCACGCGACGATGTCAGTCTTGTCGGGTCAAACAAACTTGCCGGGTCAAACAAATCTGCCGGATTACACCACGGTTTCCTACGCCCCCACCCCGGTCCCGGCCCGCGACGTTGCGGAAGGTGCGGTCTGGACGACGCCGGAGGAGATCGCGGTCAAGCCGCTCTACGGCCCGCAGGATCGTGACGGCCTGCCGGGTGTCGACAGTTTCCCCGGCATTGCCCCCTATCTGCGCGGCCCCTATCCGACGATGTATGTCAACCAGCCCTGGACGATCCGGCAATATGCCGGCTTCTCCACGGCGGAGGATTCCAATGCCTTCTACCGGCGCAATCTCGCCGCCGGCCAGAAGGGGCTGTCGGTGGCCTTCGATCTGGCCACCCATCGCGGCTATGATTCCGATCACCCGCGCGTCTCCGGCGATGTCGGCATGGCGGGGGTGGCGATTGATTCGATCTATGACATGCGCACGCTGTTTTCCGGCATCCCGCTCGACCGGATGAGCGTGTCGATGACCATGAACGGGGCGGTGCTGCCGGTCATGGCTCTCTATATCGTCGCCGCCGAGGAGCAGGGGGTGAGCCCGGACAAATTGTCGGGCACCATCCAGAACGACATCCTCAAGGAATTCATGGTGCGCAACACCTATATCTACCCCCCTAAAGGGTCGATGCGCATCATCTCCGACATATTCGGCTATACCTCGCAGAACATGCCGAAATACAATTCGATCTCGATCTCCGGCTACCACATGCAGGAAGCCGGCGCGACGCAGGATCTCGAACTCGCCTATACGCTCGCCGACGGGGTCGAATATATCCGCGCAGGCCTCGCGGCGGGGCTTGGTATCGACAAATTCGCGCCGCGCCTGTCCTTCTTCTGGGCGATCGGGATGAATTTCTTCATGGAGGTCGCCAAGCTGCGGGCCGCGCGCCTGCTCTGGGCGGAGCTCGTCGAGCAATTCGAGCCGAAGAATCCGAAATCGCTGGCGCTTCGCACCCATTCGCAGACATCCGGCTGGTCGCTCACGGCGCAGGACGTGTTCAACAACGTCACCCGCACCTGCATCGAGGCGATGGCGGCGACGCAGGGGCATACGCAATCGCTGCACACCAACGCCCTCGACGAGGCGCTGGCCCTGCCGACGGACTTCTCCGCCCGGATCGCGCGCAACACCCAGCTCTTCCTGCAGCAGGAGAGCGGCACCACGCGCATCATCGATCCCTGGGGCGGTTCGCATTACGTGGAGCGCCTCACCGCCGATCTGGTGGCGCGGGCGCGCGAGCATATCCGGGAGATCGAGGGGCTCGGCGGCATGGCGCGCGCCATCGAGAAGGGCGTGCCCAAGCTGCGCATCGAGGAGGCCGCAGCCAAGACCCAGGCGCGCATCGATTCCGGCCAGCAGATCGTCGTCGGCGTCAACGCCTTCCGCCCGAGCGAGGATCGCCCGGTGGAGGTGCTCAAGGTCGATAACGCCAATGTGCGTAAGATGCAGCTCGACAAGCTCGCCCGCCTGCGCGGCGAGCGCGACGAGGGCGCCGTCGATGCCGCCCTCGACGCGCTGGCCAAGAGCGCGGAGACCGGCGAGGGCAATCTCCTCGCGCTGGCCGTCGAGGCGGGGCGCGCGAGGGCGACGGTCGGCGAGATTTCATCGGCGCTTGAGCGCGTCTGGGGCCGTCACCAGGCCGAGATCAAGTCGATCTCCGGCGTCTACAAGCGGGAGGTGGGCGCCATGTCCCCGGCAATCGAACGCGTGCGCGAACTGGTCGAGGCTTTCGAGGAGAATGACGGGCGCCGCCCGCGCATTCTCGTCGCCAAGATGGGGCAGGACGGGCATGACCGGGGCCAGAAGGTGATCGCATCCGCCTTTGCCGATCTCGGCTTCGATGTCGATATCGGCCCGCTCTTCGCCACGCCGGAGGAAGCCGCGCGCCAGGCGATCGAGAACGACGTCCACATGGTCGGCGTCTCCTCTCTCGCTGCCGGGCATCTGACGCTGGTGCCGGCCCTGCGCGCGGCGCTCGCCGAATATGGCCGCGACGACATCATGATCGTCGTCGGCGGCGTCATCCCGCCCGGTGATTTCGATGCGCTGATCGAAGCCGGGGCCTCCGCCATCTTCCCGCCGGGGACGGTGATCGCGGAAGCGGCGGAAAAGCTGATCGCCGAGCTCAACGAGCGCCTCGGCTACATCCCGCAACAGGCGGCGGAGTAAAACGCGCAAGCGGCATTCGCCACCGGCGTGAATGCTGAGAAGACGATATCCATCGGGAGAAATGGTACAGCTGGGTGGGCTCGAACCACCGACCTTCGGAGCCACAATCCGACGCTCTAACCTACTGAGCTACAGCTGCACGATCATGCAAGTGGCACGCCCCGCCGGGCGGGACGGCGCATTGAATGCCGCATCCGGAGAGTTTTCGCAAGCCCCCGGATGCGTTTCTTTGCGACCGACTCGGCAAGCGACTCGGCCGCTTCCCGGATCAGGCTCCGGGAAAGGCCTTGC
>JAFIEI010000014.1 GCA_020832565.1 Salinarimonas sp.
GCCGGCATCCCGTGCTTCCCGCAGATCTCCTGGGTGACGTCGAACAGCGCGCGCCCGGTCTCCTCGTCCGGCACGGCGAGACGCCCGGCGCGATGCAGCGCCTCGAACACGGTGCCCGGCTCGATGGTGAGCTGGTAGAGCGAGAGGTGCTCGGCAGCGTGGCCGATCGCCTCTTCGAGCTCGCGCGCCCAGTCCTGCGGCGTCTGTCCGGGGCGGGCATAGATCAGATCGAAGGAATAGCGCTCGAACGCGCTCGCCGCCATGCGCACGGCAGCCAATGCCTCGGCGCTGGTATGCAGCCGGCCGAGCGCCTTGAGATCGGTGTCGCTCAAGGCCTGGACGCCGAGCGAGACCCGGTTCACCCCGGCTGCGCGATACCCGCGAAAGCGTTCCGCCTCGACGCTGGTGGGATTGGCCTCGAGGGTCACTTCCACATCGCGATCGACGCTCCAGGCCTCGCCCACGGCATCGAGCAGGCCGGCGACGGTGGCCGGATCCATCAGCGAGGGCGTGCCGCCGCCGAGAAAGATGCTGGTTACGGTGCGTCCGGGGGTGAGTTCGCGCATATGGGCGATCTCGCGCCGGAACGCTTCGAGATAGCGGCCCTGGTCGATCGGCCGGTGCCGGACATGGCTGTTGAAGTCGCAATAGGGGCATTTGGCGGCGCAAAACGGCCAATGCAAATAGATACCGAACCCGGCATCGCGGGTCGGGTGGTCGATCGGGCGGGCGATGGAGGCGGGCTGCGCATTCATGCGCATCGGTTTGCTGGAACATGGGGGTTTTGGCAACCATGCTTTTGCGCGCAGTCGGGCCCGTGTCCGCGCAACCGGCTTGCGCGTGGGCCTGCGCCCGGTTAACCCGAAATCATGACGATACGCATCGACGCGCTCCACCGCTATCCCGTCAAGGGCCTCTCACCCGAGGCCGTGACGCAGTTTCGCCTCGAGACCGGCGGCTACGTCCCCGGCGACCGGGTCTTCGCCATAGAGAACGGCCCGTCGGGCTTCGATGCCGCCGATCCTCGGCACAAGGCCAAGACGCATTATCTCATGCTGATGCGCAACGAGGCGCTGGCGCGGCTGCGCAGCCGCTACGACGATGCCACCGACACCCTCGTGATCGAGGGCGAGAGCGGCGCGCGGATCGAGGCCCCCTGCGGCGATCCGGAGGGCGCGCGCGCCATCGCCGCCTTCGTCGCGCAGCATGTGCCCGATCTGGAGCTGCGCGGCGATCCGGCCCTGCTCACCGCCCCGCCCGGTTTCCGCTTCACCGATTCGCGCACGGGCTATGTGTCGCTGATCAATCTCGCCAGCGTCGCTGCCGTCGAGACCATGACGGGCGCCGCCGTCGATCCGCTGCGGTTTCGCGGTAATGTCCACATGACCGGCCTGCCCGCCTGGGGCGAATTCGATCTCGTCGGCAAGGTTCTGGAGGCGCCCTCCGGGCTGCGTCTCGAAGTGACCGGGCCGATCGTGCGCTGCGCCGCGACCAATGTCGATCCGTCGACCGGCCTGCGTGATCTCACCATACCGCAGGCGCTGATGCGCCATCTCGGGCATATGGATTGCGGCATCTATGCGAAGGTGATCGCCCCGGGCAGCCTCGCGGCGGGTGCGCATCTCGCGGTCGCGGACGAAGACGGGGGCGGGCGGCTGCCGTTCTGAATAGCGCGGCGCCGGTGTCCGGAAATCCGGACATGCTGCACGGCGCTCGTTCGGAAAAGCGAACGCGGCAGCGCAGCCGCGCCTCACCCTTTCGCGCCGGAATCCCGGGAAGCTAAACCTTTCGCTAATTCAAGCGCCTTAAGGGCAGTTGGTACGGGTTTTGCCGTAAGCAGGCGCGTGCGGCGTCCGGGCGTATCCCGGAACGCATGCATCGAGTCCGGCAGGCAGGATCCGGACTCGCATCAAAGAGATGGAGGCCAGGCCGTTGTCCGTCACACTCGCGCTCGCTCTCGGGCTGATCGGATCGATCCTTGCGCCGTTCGCGGCGGCCAGATGGAAGACGATCGGCAATGCTCTCGTCGTGGCCGTTCCGGCCCTGCTGTTCATCTTCTTCTTCTTGCAGCTGGGCGCCGTCGGTGAAGCTCCGATCGTCGAGGAGAATCCCTGGGTGCCCTCGCTTGGCATCGCGCTGACGATCCGGCTCGACGGGTTCTCGCTGCTGTTTGCGCTCCTGATCAGCGGCATCGGCACGCTGGTGGCGCTTTATGCCGCCTCCTACATGGATGAGAAGACGCCTTTCTACCGGGCGCAGTTTCTCTTCTACATCCTGCTCTTCATGAGCGCGATGCTCGCCACCGTGACCGCCGACAATCTCATGGCGCTGTTCGTCTTCTGGGAGATGACGAGCCTGCTCTCCTTCCTGCTGGTCGGCTTCGATTCGACCAAGCTCGCCGCACGCAAGGCGGCGCTGCAGTCGATGCTGGTCACAGTCGGCGGCGGGCTGTCGCTGCTCGCGGGCATCATCCTGATCGGCGTGACCGCGGGAACCTTCTCGATCGGGGCGCTGATGGAGAACCCGGCGCCGCTGGTGGAGAGCCCGCTCTTTACCGCGATCATCATCCTTATGATGGCAGGCGCCTTCACCAAATCCGCGCAGGTGCCCTTCCATTTCTGGCTGCCCAACGCGATGGCGGCCCCGACTCCGGCCTCGGCCTATCTGCACTCCGCCACCATGGTGAAGCTCGGCGTCTTCCTGCTCGCGACCATGGCACCGATCTTCAGCCAGGCGGCATGGTTCGGCCCGACGCTGGTCGCCTTCGGCGGCGCCACCATGCTGATCGCGGCCCTGCAGGCCCTGCGCTCGACGGCCTTCAAGGCGGTTCTCGCCTTTTCGACGGTTGCCTCGCTGGGCACCATCACCATGCTGATCGGGCTCGACGGCGAGGTCGCGGCAGTGGCGACCGTGGGGTTCATCCTCGCCCACGCGCTCTACAAGGCCGCCCTGTTCTTCTGTGCCGGTATCGTCATCCACGCCACCGGCGAGCCGCGCCTCAACCGTCTCGGCGGGCTCGCCTCGGTGATGCCGATCACGGCGGGCGCGACGGTGCTGGCTGCATTCTCGGCTGCCGGCCTGCCGCCCTTCGTCGGCTTCATCTCGAAGGAATACCTTTTCGAGGCGCAGATCGAATCGACCTTCACCGCGATCGCCGTGCTGATCGGCGTGCTGGTCAACACGGTGATGGTGGCGATCGCCGTCGTCGTGGTGATGCGTCCCTTCTTCCGCCCGGCGCGGCGGGAGCTGCATGTGCATCACGGTGAGGCGACGGGGATGACGGTCGGGCCGGTCGCGCTCGGCCTGATCGGCCTGCTCTTCGGCCTGGCTCCCGGCCTCGTCGCCACGAGCCTGATCCAGCCTGCCGCCTCCGCCATCTACGGCGAGCCGCTCGACGTTTCCTTCTATCTCTGGCACGGCTTCACGCCGATGCTGGCGCTGTCGATCCTCGTCGTCGCGCTCGGCCTCCTGGTGGCGAAATACTGGGATCCGATCCATGTCGCCCTGCGTCGGCGGCGCATCTTCGACAGGCTGCTCGACGATCGCGGCTATTACTGGGTCCTCGACAACACCCTCGCCCTGGCGCGCTGGTCGACGCTGCGGCTGCAGAACGGCGATCTGCGCATCTATACGGCAGTGATCGCCACGGTGGTGACCTTCTTCATGGTCTATGCCCTGCTCGCGGGCGATGGCCCGGTCTTCCCGAGCGTGAACCATCCGGAATTCAACCTCTACATGGTCGGCGTGGTCGGCCTGATCATCGTCGGCTGTTTCGTCGCGGCGCTGACCACCTCGCTCGTCACCGCGATCATCGGCGTCGGTCTCGCCGGTTACGGGCTGGCGCTGGTCTTCCTGCTCAATGGCGGGCCGGATCTGGCGCTGACCCAGTTCTCGGTCGAGACGCTTTTCGTGGTGATCGTGACGGCGGTGCTCCTGCGCCTGCCGCTGATGTTCACCAAGACCCGCACGCCGGGTGAGCGGCGCTACGACGCCTCGCTGGCCGCCGTCTTCGCCTTGACGATCTTCTCCGCCGTGCTGTGGGTCGAGGCGGTGCCGTTCAACCCGGTCATTCCGGAATATTTCGCGCAGGTGAGCTACACCGAGGCGTTCGGGCGCAACGTCGTCAATGTCGTGCTGGTGGATTTCCGCGCGCTCGACACATTCGGCGAGATCGCCGTGGTCGCCTTCGCGGCGCTCGGTGCCTGGGCGCTCCTGCGCCGCAACAACGTCGCGAAGAAGAAGCCGGCCGCCACTCCGGCGAAGGAGGGCTGATCCATGCGTTCCATCATTCTCGTCGCCTCGACGCGAATTTTCTTCATCGCCATGCTGCTGGTCTCGCTGTGGATCCTGCTGCGCGGCCATAACGAGCCCGGCGGCGGTTTCATCGGGGGCCTGATGGGGGCTGCGGCCTTCGCCACGCTCGCCTTCGCCGCCGGCGTCGACGATGCGCGCAAGATGCTGCGCATCCATCCGGCGGTGCTGATGGGAGTCGGGCTCGTGCTCGGCGCCGTGAGCGGCCTGCCCGGCGTGGTCCTGAACGGCTCCTATCTCCAGCATCAATGGCTGGAGATGGATCTCGGCCTGTTCGAACTCAAGCTCGGCACCACGCTCGTCTTCGATATCGGCGTCTATTTCGTCGTCATCGGCGGGGTGCTTTCGTTCATGTTCCGCCTCTATGAAGAGGAGCAGGGATGACTTTCCTCTACGCTGCCGCGATCGCCGCCTATTCGGGCTGCGGGCTCTACCTGATGCTCTCGCGCCATGTCGTGCGCGTCGTGCTGGGGCTCGCGCTTCTGACCAATGGTGCGATCTTCCTGATCTTCTTCTCCGGGCGCATCGGCTCGATGACACCGGCGGTGATCCCGCTGGGTGACCAGGAGCTCGCGCTGGATGCCGCCAATTCCCTGCCGCAGGCGCTTGCGCTGACAGCGATCGTGATCGGCTTCGCGCTGACCGCCTTCGCGGTGGCGCTGCTGGTCGCCGCCTACAAGCGCCTCGACACCCTCGACGCGCGCGAGATGACGGCGGCGGAAGATATGGGCTCGCCCTTCCTTCCGCCGGAGGGGCGCCCTGTCGAGAAGGCGGCCTCCGGCAAGGCCGATGCAGGGCAGGGTGATCAAAAGATGACAGGCCAGAACACCACAGGCGAGGTGAAGACCAATGGCTGACACGCTCGATCTGCTCTGGCCCGTCCTGATTCCGATCATGACGGCGGCGCTGGCGGCCTGCTTCTGGCACAATATCAGGGCCCAGCGCATCGTCAGCTTCATCGGCCTGGTGATGCTCTTCGCCGCTTCGGTGAAGCTGACCATGACCGTCGTCGAACACGGCGTCATCGCCAAGCAGTTCGGTGGCTGGGCACCGCCCTTCGGCATCAGCTTCGTGGCCGATCCGCTGGCCGCGGCTCTGGTGGCGATCACCGGCCTGCTCGCCCTGGCGGTGGGGATCTTCGGCTTCTACGACGTGCGTGCACGCCATGAGCGGGCCGGTTTCTACCCGCTCTTCCACGGCATGATTACGGGTGTGAACGGCGCCTTCCTCACCGGCGACGCCTTCAACCTCTATGTCTGGTTCGAGGTGATGCTGGTCACCTCGCTCGGCCTGCTGGTGATCAGCCGCAGCCGCGAGCAGCTCGACGGCACCATCAAATACGGCGTGCTCAACCTGTTCGGCACGATCCTGTTCCTTATCGGCCTGGCGCTGCTCTACGGCGCCACGGGCACGCTCAACATGGCCGATCTCGGGCAGATCCTGCCGGGCATGACGCTCACCCCCGGCCTGATGACGGCGGCGATGCTGTTCCTTGCGGCGTTCGCCATCAAGGCCGGCCTGTTCCCGCTGTTCTTCTGGCTACCGGCTTCGTACCACACCGCGACATTCGCGGTGGGCGCGATCTTCGCCGGGCTTCTCACCAAGGTCGGTGTCTATGCCACCTTCCGCACCTTCACGCTGCTCTTCCTGATCGAGGGCGACACGCTGCGCTACGTCTTCACCTTCATCGCGGCGATGACGATGATCACCGGCGTTTTCGGCGCGGCGGTGCAGTGGAACATCCGGCGCATCCTCTCATTCCACATCATCAGCCAGATCGGCTACATGCTGATGGGGCTCGCGATCGCGACACCGATTGCCTGGGCGGGCGCGTCCTTCTATATCATCCACCACATCATCGTGAAGGCGAACCTGTTCCTGCTCGCGGGCGCGATCCGCGCGGCGGGGGGCTCGGATGATCTGCGCAAGACCGGCGGATTGCTGAAATCGCATCCCTGGCTCGCGGTGCTCTTCCTGATCCCGGCGCTGTCGCTGGCCGGCCTGCCGCCGCTCTCGGGCTTCTGGGCCAAGTTCCTGGTGATCGACGCCTCGTTGCGGGCCGAATATTACGGGCTTGCCGCCGTGGCGCTGGTCGTGGGCGTGCTGACCCTGTTCTCGATGATGAAGATCTGGATGGAGGCCTTCTGGAAGGCCTCGCCGGTCAAACCCTCGCGCCGGCGCTACGTGCCCGTCGCCTTCATCATCCCGATCGTGATGCTGGGGGCGGTGACAATGACCATCGGCCTGTTCGCAGAGCCCTTCGTCACCTTCGCCCGTGAAGCCGGCGACGTTCTGGTCGATCCGCCGCTCTATATCGCCCCGGTCTTCGGTGCCGAGGCTGCGGCGGAGGCAGGTGCGCTGATCGCAGGCGAAGCGATTGATGCCGACGCGATCGAGAACGGTGCGGATAACGGCGTCGAAGAGGAGGTTCAGTGATGGCTATGTTGAATCCGCTTCGCCTGTTGCTCCTGGGCCGGCTCTTCATCGTCTTCATCATCGCGCTGATCCAGTCGGCCTCGCGGGTGGCGATCGCTGCCGTCTCGCCGCTGGAGAGCCTCAAGCCCGCCGTGGTGGCGGTGCCGCTCGATCTGCGCACGGATCTGGGCATCTCCATGCTCGCGAACATGGTTTCGCTGACGCCCGGCACCACTTCGCTGCATGTCTCCGAAGACCGCAAGACGCTCTACGTGCATGTGCTGGACAATCCAGGCACCGAAGCGGTTGCACAGGATATCAAGGGCACCTTTGAAGGGCTGATCCGGAGGATCGAAGATGTTTGAGTCCATCGATGCTTTCGTGACCGGAACGGCGGTCTTTCTGCTCGTGATTCTGGTCGTCGCGCTGATCGGCGCGGCCGTGCGGATGATCGTCGGGCCGGGCTATGCCGACCGGTTCATCGCCCTCGACATGCTCACTGGTCTTGCCGTCGCGGCCTGCGCGCTGACAGCGGCAGTAACATTGCGGCGTGAATTCCTTGATGTGGGGCTCGGCGTCTCCCTGATCGCCTTCCTCGCCACCGTGGCGCTCGCATCATTCCTCGAGAAGAAGGAAAGGAAGCCATGATCCTCGCGATAGTCGCTCTGCTGTTCAAGCTGGTCGGCGTCGGCTTCCTCTGCGTGGCCACGATCGGTGTCCTGCGTTTCGTCGATCCGTTCCAGCGCATGCATGCCTCGACCAAGGCCGGAACATTGGGCGCCGGCCTCGTGCTGGTGGGTGTCGCCATCGACATGGCCACGCTGGAGGCGATCCTTGTCGCCGGTGCCACCTTCCTCTTCCTGCTCGCCACCCTGCCCGTGGCCGGCCATATGCTGGGCCGCGCCTCCTATATTTCCGGTGCGCCGCTGGAAAGCAGCGAGGATGCGCTCGAAGGCGTGCTGCCGCGCTCCGCGCAACCGCTCGAAGCGCGTGGCGAAGGCGCTTTCGAGCGTCGTGTCGGGGCAATGCTGGGGGGCGATGACGCCGAAGCCGCGCCGGAACCGCGCAGCGACGCGGCGCCCGCGACTTCCGGCACACCCGCTTCGGGGGCAGTATCAGCCCTGGCCGCACCGGGCTACGACGCGGTGCGTTTCGCGATCTTCGGCCCCGATGCACGGGCACTTGCCCGGCGCGCGGAGGCGCTCGCGCATGCCCGGTCCGTGCCGCTTTCCGGCATCGCGGTGATCGACGAGGATTGCATCGCCCGCGCCAAGGTGCCCGATCCCGGCGAAGTGATCCGCTCGGCGCTCGCCGGCACGCTTGCCGAAAGCCAGGGCGTGACGGCGGAGAGCCGGGTGCCCTTCTCGCTCACCTATGAAGAGGGCGATCCGCTCGCCCTGATCCCGGCCTCGGATCCGGCGGCGCGTGAATTGCTGCTCCTGCCCTGCGAGGGCTGGTGCGATCACGGGGCTGATCTCGGCCTGCCGGCCGGCGAGGCCGCGCCGGGCGACAAGCTCTTCGCCCTCGCCGAGCGCCATGCCGGCGCGACCCTGTTCGTCGGAACCGCGAGCGAGGGCAACCGCATCGCGGTGATCCATGACGGTTCGGAACGCGTGCAGGATCTCGCGCTCTGGGCCTTCGGATCGGGGCTCTGGGAGGCGCGGGAGGTCGTTCTCACCGGCACATGCGATACCGGCCAGGCCGAGGCGCTCGAAGCCGCTGCTGGTAAGGCCGGGCTCACGCTTGCGCGGGCGGAGGCCGTACCGGAGGCGGTCGCAGCGGTGATCATGGCTGCACCACCGGCGCAACAGGTTCATATGGCGGGCGAATTCTGGCAGGATCGCATCGCGAAAGGCTTTCGCGGCGACGTGCTGGTCGGCTGAGCGTTCCACACGCCCCGGCGATTCGCACGTCGCGATCGATCATCCGCGCCGGCGCGTCGTCGCCGGATAAGGGGAGCGCGTGTGTGGCCATGGCGAAAGTCGTCGTGCGGCGCTGGCCGCTGACCCTCACATTGCCGATCGGCGCCTCCCTGGCCATGTTCCTCGTGGCGCTGGCCACGACCCAGATTGCGCTGATCCTGCAAGAGGATCGCGAGATCCGGGCGCTGGAGAGCAAGGCCGCGATCTTCCTCGACGCCATTGCCGACGGCGTATCCATTTCGCTCGAAACGGGCCCCGAAGCCGCGCGGGACCTGCTCGGCGGCAAGCTGCGGGTGCGCGAAGCGCTCGCCGATGAGGGGCTCGGGCTGCGCTGGATCGACGGTGCCGGCGATCTGCATGTCCTCACGCCGGGCGACGGCGACGATCCCGACATTACCGACCTGCTGACGGCGCTCGGCGATGACCCGCCGGATGCCTTTCGCTTCACCATCGCCGAGGACGGCAGCCGGGCGCTGGCCGGGGCCCATTACGCCATCGCCGAGGGCACGCTCGTGGTGGCCGCCGCCCTCGACACAGCGGAAATTCACGAAGCACGCGCGGTAATGGAGCGTGCGGCCCTGATCGCGACCTTCGTGCTCGCGGGAATCGCGGCACTGCTTACCTATGTCTTTACCCGCCGCGCCCTCGCACCGCTTCCCGCCATCGCCCGCGAGCTCGCAGCCGATGCCGATGATGCGCGCGACCCCGCCGGCCGGCACGCCATCGCAGTCTCCGCCGAGATCGGGCCGCTGACCGAGGCGCTGGCCGCCCGGCGTGAGGCCGAGGATGCGCGCTCCGCCGCGCTGCTGAGTACCGGCGAAAAGGAACGCAACGCGCTTCTGGCCAAGCTCGCTGCCGGGCTCGCCCACGAAGTGCGCAATCCGCTCGCGGGCCTGCTCAATGCCGTCTCCACCCTGCGCCGCTTCGGCGGGGACGAAGAAGTGCGCCGCGACACGCTCGATCTGATCGAACGCGGGCTGCGCTCCATCTCGCGGGTCGCCGATACCATGCTCGCCACCTATCGCCCGGCCAGCGGACGCATGCGCTTCACGCGCGAAGATCTCGACGACCTGCAGACGCTCGTCGGCCCGGAGGCGCGCCGCCGCCAGCTCTCCCTCGACTGGCGGATCGAGGCAATGCAGCCCATCGCCGTCGATGCCGAGGCCCTGCGCCAGATCCTGCTCAACCTCTTGATCAATGCCTGCAAGGTCTCCGTCGAGGCGGGTCGCGTGGGGCTCTCGGTGAGCCAGAGTGCCCACGAGACGCTTTTCGAGATCGAGGATACCGGCCAGGGCATGCCCGACGCCATCGTCGCCTTCCTGCGCGACGGCGCACGCAAGGCGGCCATGGCCGAGCACAAGGGGCTCGGCCTGTGGATGGTGATGCGCCTGCTGGAGGATCTCGGTGGGCGGGTGAAGGTGCGCTCGCTTTCCGGCGAGGGCACGCGGGTCACCGTGCGCATCCCGGTCGGGCCGGAAGGGCCGGCGGAAGACGCCCCCGCGCATCTGCCCCAGCCGGAGGTCTCCGCATGAACCGTCCGGCCATGATCCTGATCGTCGAGGATGACGAGATTCTCGGACGCTCACTCCTCCAGCGCCTCACCCTCGAGGGTTACGATGCGCGGCTCGCAGCCGATGGCGCCACGGCGATCGGGGTGGTAGGGCGCCAACGTCCCGATGCGGTAATGTGCGATATCCGCCTGCCCGATCGCGACGGCGAGAGCCTGATGCGCGAGATATTCGCCCGCATCGGCGCGGTGCCGACCCTGTTCATGACCGCCTATGGCGATATCGACCAGGCCGTGCGGCTGGTGCGGGCGGGTGCGCGCGATTACCTGACCAAGCCCTTCGATCTCGACGAGGTGGTCGAGGCGCTGCGCAACGCCACCCGCCTGCATATCCTGCAGAGCGAGCCGCAGGCGGAGGATCCCTTTGCCAGTTTCGGCCTCTCTGCTGCCTCCGCCACGATCAGGCGCACCCTGGAGCGGGTCGCCGATGTGGACCTGCCGGTGCTGCTTCTGGGCGAGACGGGCACAGGCAAGGAGGTGGCCGCGCGGTTTCTGCATGCCCATAGCCGCCGGCGCGATACGCCCTTCGTCGCCGTGAATTGTGCAGCACTCGCGCCCGAACTCGTCGATTCCGCCATTTTCGGCCACGAGAAGGGCGCCTTTACCGGCGCGGTGGAGCGCCATCTCGGCTTTGCCGAGAAAGCGGGGCGGGGCACGCTCTTTCTTGACGAGATCGGCGAGCTCGATCCCACGCTTCAGGCGAAGCTGCTGCGTCTGGTGCAGGAGCGCGAATTCATGCGCGTCGGCGGCAGCCGCCCCGTCTCCTTCGATGCCCGCCTTGTCTGCGCCACGCACCGCGATCTCGAAGCCGAGATTGCCGCCGGCAAGTTCCGCGAGGATCTTTGGTATCGCATCAACGTGGTGACCCTGCGCATGCCGCCGCTGCGCGAACGCCCGGAGGAGATCGCGCCCCTGATCGCGCGGTTCCTCGCCATTGCCGGGCCGCGCCTGCGCGGCGAGCCCGTGAGCGTCTCGCCCGAGGCGCTCACGGCCGCGAGCGGCTATGACTGGCCGGGCAATGTGCGCGAGCTGGAAAACCGCATCGACCGTGCCGCCGCACTGGCCGAGGGGCCGCAGCTCGGCCTGCACGATCTGTTTCCCGATCATCCGGACCCGGCGGCGCTTGCAGGCCGGGCGGCATCACCGGGCGATGCCGAGGGTTCCGGGGAAGCGGGTAGCGGCATTACCCCCGCCATGACCCTCGTCGAGGCGCGGGACGCGGCGGAGCGTGCGCATATCGCGGCGGTGCTGCAGGCAACCGGCGGCGGTATCCAGGAAGCCGCGGCAAGGCTCGGCATCTCCCGCACCACATTGTGGGAAAAGATGCGCCGCCACGGTCTGTGATCGCTGCGGGGTTTCGCAGGAACGGTGCACGTAGACTCTCTACCCGCGCAGCGCCAACCCCGGATGTTCGATCATGAAATGGCGCAAGGCGCCCACGAGCTGGCGGGCATGGGCGACATCGTGGCGGCGCACAGCCATCCGGATATCGTCGATCATCATGTCGCGGATGCGCTCGGCCCCGTGCTCCTCGTGGAGGAGATAGGCGCCGAGTGTCGCAGCCACGATTTCCGGCACATGCTCATGCTCGGCGATGGCCGCAACTTCCTCCGGCGTGAGATCGCATAGTCCGATACAATCTTCCACTGTGATCATCGCATCCTCCCGGCGTGTTGGTGCATCATTGCCTCCGTCAACCGTCTTCCGCCCGGCGGAGTGATGCCCGCTTGCGTCCCGTTTTGCTGTTTTCTTGACGCAATCCTTTGATCATAGGACAAGCCCGGCCCGGGCGCCTTGATGTGCCTCAAGCAAATGCACGGGACCGGTAAAGGTTGAATTTTTGCCGATATACGCCACTGGCTTGCATGTGATTCGTGCTGATTCTATATCTGAAGCTTGTGATTTGCCCGGCCACATACCAGAGGAGGAGAGAATGGGAGGCCACGACGCACGCGCCATCGCCAATCACATCCTCGATATGACGTGGGAGCAGGGCCGGGAGTTGACCGTGATGCAACTCCTGAAGCTGATCTATATCGCCAATGGCTGGTCCTGGGCCCTGCTCGGCAAGCAGCTGGTTCGGGACCCGGTAGAAGCGTGGCAATACGGCCCCGTTTATCGGTCAGTCTACCGGGATTTCAATAAGTTCGGTGCGCATCCGATAGCTGAGAGGAGCGCCATGCTGGACGGCGCGCTTCCCCATAGCAGCCAGCTGACCGACAAAGAGCGCGAATTGCTGGAAGGTATCGTAGAGCATTACGGCAAGCTGCACGCTTTCCGATTGTCGGACATGACCCATGAGCCGGGAACTCCTTGGTCGCAGATCAAGGAGAAGAAGGGCGCCTATGCGGAGATTCCGCAAAAGATGATCAAGGCACATTTCGAGACATTGCGTGATGAGCAGCGAGAACGGCGAAAACAATGAGAATCTCAATGATTTTCTCGCGGAAGGCGCTGAAGCGCGCAGCGGCGAAACCGACCAACTGAAAAATACCGTAAGGGAACTTGAGGAAAAAATTGCCAAGATTGACGAAGATGTCAAAAATTTAGTTGCAATATCTAATGATAAACAGGATTTTGTCTTTAAATTGAACGAATATATTGACGCGGCAAAGCAAGATATTCGCTTCTATAAGCGCGTTAGAATTTTCATGATCGGAATGTCGCTTATTTTCGTTATTTTTCTGCTCGCGCTTCTGGTCTGCGTTCTGTTTTTCCACCAATTTTTCTTCTATTTGCAAGGTCCTTACTTCCGCAGCGCTCTGGTGCTCGCGACGGTCGGCGGATCCGTCGTCATCATCTCGCTGGTTCTTCGCGGCGTTTTCCGGCTTGCGGCAGAACAAAATGCCGAACACCAATTGCCGCCGGATCTGCGCAGCATGCTCAACACGGCAAACACTCTCAATCAGTCGCAGGGCAACTGACCCAGCTCATTCTGCCGCATCCACCCCCTGCGCCGCGCTCTGCACCCGGGCGGCGCAGAACTTGAACTCGGGAATCTTGCCGTAGGGGTCGAGCACGGGGTTGGTCAGGATGTTGGCCGCCGCCTCGACATAGGCGAAGGGGATGAAGATCATGTCGGACTGAAGCGCGGGATCGGCGCGGGCGGCGAGGCTGATGGCGCCGCGCCTCGTCTCGACGCGGATAGTCTCGCCCGGTGCGATGCCGAGCCGGGCGAGAGTGTCCGGATGCAGGCTGGCGCTGGGGGAGGGCTCGATCGCATCGAGCACGGAGGCGCGCCGGGTCATCGCGCCGGTATGCCAGTGCTCGAGCTGGCGCCCGGTGGTGAGGACCAGCGGGAAGGCCTCGTCGGGCAATTCCGCCGGATCGGTGACATCCGCCGGCACGAACAGGCCGCGCCCGCCCTCGCGCGGAAAGCCGTCCCCGAAGACGATGGCCGCGCCCGGCTGATCGGGGGCGGGGCAGGGATAGGTCACCGCGCCTTCGCGCTCCAGCCGCTCCCAGCTGATATTTGAAAGCGAGGGCATGGCCTGCGCCATCTCGGCGAAGACCTCGCGCGGATGCGCATAATCCCAGTCGAGACCGAGATGGCGGGCGAGATCGATGATGATGGCGAGATCCTCGCGCGCATCCCCGGGCGGTGGCAGGGCCGGGCGGCCCATCTGGACCTGCCGGTTGGTATTGGTCACCGTGCCGGTCTTCTCCGGCCAGGCGGAGGCGGGCAGCACGATATCGGCAAACATCGCCGTCTCGGTGAGGAAGATATCCTGCACCACGAGATGATCGAGCGCCGCCAGCGCCTCGCGGGCATGGGCGACATCCGGATCCGACATGGCCGGGTTCTCGCCCATGATATACATCGCGCGGATTTCCTCGCGGTGGATCGCCTCGATGATCTCGACCACGGTGAGCCCCGGCTGCGGATCGATCGCAAAGCCCCAAAGCGCCTCGAAACGCTCCCGCACGGCAGGGTCGCCGACCTTGGCGTAATCGGGCAGGACCATCGGGATCAGCCCGGCATCGGAGGCGCCCTGCACGTTGTTCTGGCCGCGAAGCGGATGCAGCCCGGTGCCGGGGCGCCCGACATGACCAGTCATGAGCGCAAGCGAGATCAGGCAGCGGGCATTGTCGGTGCCATGCGTGTGCTGCGAGACGCCCATCCCCCAGAAGATCATGGCGCGCTCGGCCTTCGCATAGGCGCGGGCGAGATCGCGGATGCGGGATGCTTCGATGCCGCAGATCGGGGCCATCGCTTCCGGCGTGTAGCGTGCAAGATGCGCCGAGAGCTTCTCGAAACCCTCCGTATGGGCCTGGATATATTGCCGGTCGTAGAGCTCTTCCGAGGCGATGACATGCATCATCGCGTTGAGCAGCGCCACATCGGAGCCGGGGCGGAATTGCACCAGATCGCTCGCATGCTTGCGAAGGGCATGGCCGCGCGGATCCATCACGATCAGCCGCGCGCCGGCCCTGGCGGCTTGCTTGAAATAGGTGGCGGCGACGGGGTGGTTCTCGGTCGGATTGGCGCCGATCACGATGATCACATCGGCATGAAGCGCATCGGTAAACGGCGCCGTCACCGCGCCGGATCCGATCCCTTCCATCAGGGCGGCGACGGAAGAAGCGTGGCACAGCCGCGTGCAGTGATCGACGTTATTCGTGCCGAAAGCCTGCCGGATCAGCTTCTGGAAGAGATAGGCCTCCTCGTTCGAGCCCTTGGCCGAGCCGAAACCGGCAATGGCGTTCCCGCCATGGTTCTTCCGGACGCGATCCAGCCCTTCTGCGGCGAGGCTCAGCGCCTCGTCCCAGCTCGCCTCGCGGAAATGAGTCAGCGGGTTGGCGGGATCGATATTCAGCCCCTTGGGCGCATTCTCGCGGCGGATCAGGGGCTTCGTCAGGCGCTGGGGATTGCTGATATAGTCAAAGCCGAAACGGCCCTTGACGCAGAGCCGGTTCTCGTTGGCCGGCCCGTCGCGTCCCTCGACATAGGCGATTTCACTGTTGCGGATCTTGAAGCTGATCTGGCAACCCACCCCGCAATAGGGGCACACGGAATCCACCTCGCGATCGATCGCCCGCGTGCCGATCTGCGTATCAGCATCGACGATGGATTTGGGCATCAGCGCCCCGGTGGGGCAGGCCGCGACGCATTCGCCGCAGGCGACGCAGGTCGAATCCGCCATGGCATCGTCGAGATCGAAGACCGGGCGATGGTGATCGCCGCGAAAACCCATGCCGATCACGTCGTTGACCTGGACGTCGCGACAGGCGCGGGCGCACAGATTGCAGGCGATGCAGGCATCGAGATTGACCGCCATGGCGGGGTGCGAGAGATCCTGATGCGGGGTCTCATGCGCAAATCGCGATGGGAACCGCGCTTCGCTGACGCCCTGCTCCTCGGCGAAATGCCATAGCGGTGCGACCTGGTCATGCGCACGATCCTGAGGCGGCTGGTCGGCGACGAGGAGCTCCATGACGAGCTTGCGCGCGGTGACGGCGCGCTGCGACGCGCTTGCGACCACCATGCCCGGGCTCGGCTCGCGGATGCAGGAAGCGGCAAGCACGCGCTCGCCCTCGATCTCGACCATGCAGGCGCGGCAATTGCCATCGGGTGCGTAGCCGGCTTCGGGGCGATGGCACAGATGCGGGATGGTCACGCCTTCACGCCGCGCGACGTCCCAGATTGTCTCGCCGGGGCGGGCTGCGACGTCACGGCCATCAAGATTGAAAGTGATATCGGCGCCTGACTCTGTGCGCTCACCGGCGCCCGATCCCTTTGCCTGCGCCATCACGCCCTCCCGAGGCCGTCTCGCGCGGCGAAGCCGTTTCGCCTTGCGCAACATGCATCAGAACAACTGTGAAGGCACGCGTCAAGACGAACCGCGCGTGCCGGAAAGCGCTTCGCGAAGCAGCTGGAACGCGTCGTCGCTCGTCCAGTCGGCATAGCCGCGCAGAATGGCGAGTTCGCAATTCTGCGGGCCGAAGATCACCGTCGTCGGCAGGCCGACGACATGGCCGGAGCGCTGCAGGGTCTGCAGCAGAACGCCGTCATTCTCGGCGAAGTAGCGCAGATCATGAATGCCGTGCTCTTCAAGCCAGGCACGAGGCTTGTCGAGATTGCGGGTATCGACATTGATCGCCACCACCTCGAAATCATCGCCGCCGAACTCCGTCTGAACCACGTTCAGCGCCGGCATCTCCTCACGGCAGGGCGCGCACCAGGTTGCCCAGAAATTCACCAATACGGTACGCCCGGCGAAATCCTCCAGCGTCAGTGGCTCGCCATCGGGCCCGGTGAATTCCATTTCCGGCGGCAGGCGCGGCACGGAATGCACGTTGACCGCCGCGACTTCCCCGCGCGCATGTGGCGCCATGGCCTCGACGACCGGCACCGACGGCTCGCAGACCTCCGCCACGGCCTCGGCTCCCGGGGCGAGCATGGTATAGGTGATACCCGCCGCACCGACGAGCAGGGCAAGCGCGAGGAACGCTTTCGAGGCCTTGCCCCGTCCGGAAGCAGGCGCTATCGCTTGTTCACGATCATCGGTGGGGCGGTTCGGCTCGTCATTCTGCTTCGTCATCGTCGATTTCACCCGTCATTCAATCAAGAGAGGCCAGCACGTGAGCAATCGGATGTGGGGCGGTCGCTATGCCAGCGGACCCGCCGAGATCATGGAGGAGATCAACGCCTCCATCGACTTCGACAAGCGCATGGCGCGCCAGGACATCCAGGGCTCGCTCGCCCATGCCGCGATGCTGGCCGAGACCGGCATCCTCTCCCGTGAGGATGTGGCCGCGATTTCGGGCGGACTCAAGGCCGTTTTCGAGGAAATCGAAGCGGGATCGTTCACGTTCTCGCGCGCGCTCGAAGACATTCACATGAATGTGGAGTCACGCCTGAAGGATTTGATCGGCCCGGTTGCCGGGCGCCTGCATACGGGCCGCTCGCGCAACGACCAGGTCGCGACCGACAACAAACTCTGGGTGCGCGACACGATCGACACCCTCGATGCGCAGATCCGGGATCTGCAAATGGCGCTCGCCGGGAAGGCCCATGGCTTCGCCGGGGCGGTGATGCCGGGCTTCACGCATCTGCAATCGGCCCAGCCCGTAACTTTCGGCCACCACCTGCTCGCCTATGTCGAGATGCTCGGGCGCGATCGCGGGCGGCTCGCGGATGCCCGCAAGCGCCTCAACGAATGCCCGCTGGGCGCCGCCGCGCTGGCCGGCACCTCCTTCCCGATCGATCGCGAGATGACGGCGAAGGCACTCGGCTTCGACCGGCCCACGGCGAATTCGCTCGATTCGGTGGCTGATCGCGATTTCGCGCTGGAGACGTTATCCGCCGCCTCGATCTGCGCGGTGCATCTGTCGCGCTTTTCCGAGGAGATCGTGCTCTGGATGACGCCGCAATTCGCCTTCATCCGGCTTTCCGACAAGTTCACCACCGGCTCCTCGATCATGCCGCAGAAGAAGAATCCGGATGCGGCGGAGCTGATCCGCGGCAAGTCCGGGCGCATTTTCGGCGCGCTCCAGGCGCTGCTCGTGGTGATGAAGGGGCTGCCGCTGACCTATTCCAAGGACATGCAGGAAGACAAGGAGGGCATGTTCGACGCGCTGCAATCGCTCTCGCTCTGCCTCGCGGCGATGACGGGCATGGTGCATGACATGGAGCCCGATACCAAGGCGATGAAGCGCTGGGCCGGCGCCGGATTTTCCACCGCCACCGATCTCGCCGACTGGCTGGTGCGCGTCCTCGACATGCCCTTCCGCGACGCCCACCACGTCACCGGGCGCCTCGTCGCCATGGCCGAGGCGCAGAAGACGGGGCTCGAGAAGCTCTCGCTCGCCCAGATGCAATCGGTCGAGCCGCGCATCACCGACGAGATCTTCAAGGTGCTGGGCGTCGAGCGCTCGGTGAAGAGCCGCGTGAGCTATGGCGGCACTGCACCGGCCAATGTCAAGCGCCAGGCCAAACGCTGGCTGACGCGGCTGGAGAAGGAGGCGGGGTGATCCGGCAACGCCGCAGCATTGCGCCGCCGCTCCCTCGGACATAAACCTCGCCATCGAGCCGATCGATCACTGCCGACACCGCAATGCTGCGGCGTTGCCGGATCAGATCGACCGGACGCGCCCCGTCCAGCTGCGGATGGGGCGCATGAAGCCAGCGGCGCACCCCGTGCGGAGCGAAATACGCCGCGAGCCGCTCCGTAACGTGACGCAAATCCGCGAGAATCAGCGCATGGCGTGGCAGCGGCTCGGCGTGACCACTCTTCCAGCTGGCGATTGCGGCTATCGGGGCATCCGCAATTGCAGCGATGTCCTTGTCCGTCAGACCGCCATTCTGCACAAGCGATTTGATCATCATCTGATCGATACCCATCCCTCAGCCCCCGTTCCCCACGCCCTTCACCACCGCCTTCGGCGCGTCCGGGCGGCGTGCTTTCGGGGCTGGGACGGTGGCCAGGAGCAGGGCGCCGGCGCTCCAGACGAGGACGATGGTGGCCATGCCGGCGCGCTGGCTGTCGAAGATCGTCGTCGCCGTGGCGTAGAGCACCGGGCCGAGGAAGGAGATCGACTTGCCGGCCAGCGCATAGAGCCCGAACATCTCCGATTCCATCGATTTCGGCGTGAGCCGAGACATCATCGAGCGCCCCGCCGCCTGGGCGGGGCCGACGAAGATGCCGAGCCCGAGTGCGAGCACGATGAACACGGTCAGATCATCGACCATGAGGATCGTCGAGCCCAGCGCGATCAGCGCGCCCAGTGCGATCAGGATCGTCACCTTGGGGCCGATCCAGTCATCGATGAAGGCGAAGCTCGCCGCACCGATCCCCGCCGTGACGTTGAGCCCGATGGCGAAGATCAGGATCTGGTCGAAGGTCATGCCGAAGGTGCCCGCCGCATAGAGCCCGCCCACGGCAAACAGCGTCGAGAGCCCGTCGCGATACAGGGCCGAGGCGATCAGGAACCGCACCAGATGCCCCTGATGACGGATCTGCTTGAGCGTGTTCCACAACACTTTCAGCCCCGCGCGGACATGTTCGCGCATCGGTGCGGGGCTCGCCGGCGTATCGGGGGTGAGGAAGAACAGCGGCAGCGAGAACAGGAAGAACCAGGCTGCGACGACGAGCACCGTGGCGCGCACGTTCTGCGCATCATCGGTACCCACCAGCCCGAAGAACGGCTCCTCGGCCTGGACCAGCAGGACCAGGCACAGGGCGAGCGAGCCGAGCCCGCCCATATAGCCCATGGCCCAGCCCCAGCCGCTGATCCGCCCGGTCATGCTCGGCGGCGCGATGGTGGGCAGCATGGAATTGTAGAACACCGTCCCGAGCTCGAATGTGATCGCGGCGATGATCATCAGCGCGATCGCATAGATCACGAAGGCTTCGTCGGGCCGCGCGAAATAGAGCAGCGACGTCGCGATCACGGTGTTCATCATGAAGGCGAGGAGCCACGGCTTGCGCCGCCCGCCGCGATCGGCGATCGAGCCGAGAATCGGGCTCAGCACCGCGACGATCAGACCCGCCGCGCCCAGCGCATAGGTCCAGACCGCCGCCCCGGCCGTCTCGTCGCCATAGATGCCGCGCGCAAAATAGACCGAGAAGATGAAGGTGCCGATCACCGTGTTGAAGGCGGAATTCGCCCAGTCATACAGGCACCATGCCGCGAGGCCGGTGCGGCGGCGCCCGGCGCTCAGATCGGCGCCGAGAAGAGGCGCATCGTCTGCCGACAGGTTCCGGTGATCTGATTCGGATGAGGATTCGGGGGAAGGTGACGGCAAGGATTCACTCCGCTGGCATGCCGGCGTGCCACCGGCCTGGAGATGATTGCGGCCAAAGCCCAACCCGCCCTTGCGCCCCTGCATGCGCTTTCCGGGATCGCGCGGACTGGCCAGCCGGGTCAGCTTTGTTAAGCTGCACATATCTGCACACAGCATGCGCACGAGGGCAACAGCGTGACCGATCTCCTCTCCTTCGACGCCCACGATCTCCTCGCCGGCTATCGCAACCGCACGATCTCTCCAAAGGAGGTCACCACGGTCGTACTCGACGCGATCGAAACCCATGAGCCTGCCCTCAACGCCTTCGTCTGGATCGACCGCGAGGCCGCGCTGGAGAAGGCGGGCGAATCCGAGGCGCGCTGGGCAACCGGCTCCCCGCTCGGCGCCCTCGACGGTCTTCCCATGACGGTCAAGGACAATGTGGCGCAGGAAGGC
Source organism: Salinarimonas sp. (assembly GCA_020832565.1). GTDB lineage: Bacteria > Pseudomonadota > Alphaproteobacteria > Rhizobiales > Beijerinckiaceae > Saliniramus. The sequence continues at coordinate 20,399 of JAFIEI010000014.1, forward strand.
TATTCCATGCTGCGCGGCTCGCGCACGTCGGCGGCGAGCCGCATGGCCTTCTCGGCGCCGGTGGTCGCCCGCATGGTCGAGGCCGGGGCGGTTCCCGTCGGGCGCACGACTCTGCCGGAATTCGGCTGGAAAGGCATCGGGGATTCGCCGAGCCACGGCATCACCCGCAATCCGTGGGATACGCGCTTCACCACCGGCGGCTCCTCCGCCGGTGCGGGCGCTGCCGCCGCGCTCAATCTGGGCGTCTTGCATATCGGAACCGACGGGGCGGGTTCCGTGCGCATCCCGGCGAGCTTTTGCGGCATTTACGGGCTGAAACCGAGCTATGGGCGGATTCCCGCCTATCCGCCCTCACCTTTCGCCATTGTTTCCCATATCGGCCCGATGACGCGCTCGGTGCGCGATGCGGCCCTGATGCTCAGCCTCACCAGCGGCCCCGATCCGCGCGATATCACCGCCCTGCACGACGCCTCCCCGGATTTCCGCATCGGCCTCGAAGACGGTGTACGCGGGCTGCGCATCGGCTGGAGCCCGCGGCTCGGCTATGTCGAGGATCTCGATCCGGAAGTGGAGGAGATGACGGCTGCCGCAGCGAAGGTCTTCGAAGAGCTCGGCGCCCATGTCGAGGAGGCCGATCCGGAATTCGAGGAGCCGATCGGCGTGATCGAGACGCTGTGGTATGCCGGCGCCTGGTCGGTGGTGCGCACGATTCCCGAGTCGCGCTGGGAGGAGCTCGATCCGGGCATGCTCGCCTTCGCCCTGAAGGGCCGCGACATCAAGGCTGCGGATTTCATCATGGGCGCGAGCGCGCGCAACATGGTGTTCTCGGCCATGCGCGCCTATCACGACCGCTACGACCTGCTGCTGACGCCGAGCCTCGCCACCACGGCGGTCGAGGCCGGCCACAACACCCCGCCAGACGGGCGTTTCGGCGAGGACTGGCTCAACTGGGCCCCCTATTCCTACCCGTTCAATCTGAGCCTCCAACCCGCTGCGAGTGTGCCGTGCGGACTGACGAAGGCGGGGCTTCCCGTGGGGCTTCAGATCGTCGGGCCGATGCTCGCCGATGCCCGCGTGCTCGCCGCTTCGCGCGCCTTCGAGAGCGCGCGCCCCTGGGAGCGGCTCGCGGCGCCGCGCATCAGGCATTGATCTGCGCCGAACGCGCCGCGCCTGATTGAACCGGCGGGCGCGAACGCGTATCCCTGTGTCCAGCGTGGGACGATGCGGCGGAGCGGGCGATGGTGGATATCGGCGACAGGATCGCGCAGATCGAGAACGAGATCTTCGATCTGGCCGATCGTGCCGAGAATTGCCGCAAGGTGATGATCGCCGCGCGGATCGGTATGATCGGCGGCGGCGTCGCGCTCGCCGCCTTCATTTTCGGCATCCTGCGTTTCGACGGTCTCGTCTTCGTGGTGGCCGTCACGGCGATTCTCGTCGGGATCGTCACCTACGGCTCCAACAAATCCACCCGCGAGCAGCTTCTGGCGCAGATCACCCAGCTCAAGGCGACGCGCACGGCGATGATCGATTCCGTGCGCATGGAGACGGTCACCCCGGTGCAGCCGCGCCCCGGCCTGCCCAACGGGCATGATCCGTCGGGAGGGCACGCATGACGGATATTCCCGGCGCCATGTGGCGCGATCCGCATCCGCTGGTCCTGGCATCGGGAAGCGCCACGCGCAAGGCGCTGCTGGCCTCCGCCGGGCTCGCCTGCATCATGCATCCAGCCGATATCGAAGAGCGCGAGATCGAGGTGCAGGCGCGCGCGGACGGTGCGGATCCGGCTGCCGTTGCCCTGCGCCTGTCTGAGGCCAAGGCGGAAGCCGTGGCGGCGGAATATCCGCAATCCATCACCATCGGCGCCGACCAAATTCTCGCCCTTGATGATGCGATCCTCCACAAACCCGCCGATATGCGCGCCCTGCATGAGCAGATCGCCCGGCTTTCCGGGCGCAGCCACCAGCTGCATGCAGGTGTGAGTCTGTGGCGCGGCAGGCAACGCCTCGCCGGTTTCACCGACGCCGCCAGCCTGACCATGCGCGATCTCACGCCGCGAGAAATAGACGCGTATTGCGCGCTTGCCGGAGCGGACGCATTGACCAGCGTCGGCGGCTACAAGCTCGAAGGGGCGGGTATCCACCTGTTCAGCCGGGTCGACGGCGCCCATTCCACCATTCTCGGCCTGCCGCTCTTGCCGCTCCTGGCCGCCCTGCGCGATGCCGGATGCCTCACCCTGTGAGCGCGCATCCACATGAGGAGAAACCGATGACCCGCAAGGCCTTCGTGGTCGGACATCCCATCGCGCATTCGCGCTCGCCGCTGATTCATAATCACTGGATCGCGCATTACGGCCTTTCCGGGCGCTACGAAGCGCGCGACGTGGCGCCGGATGATTTCGTGGGCTTCCTCGAAGGCTTTCGCGACGAGGGCTTCGTGGGCGGCAACGTCACCATCCCGCACAAGGAAGCAGCCTTTGCCGGCGTGGTGCATGCCAGCGAGCGAGCGCGCAGGCTCGGCGCGGTGAACACCCTCTGGCTCGATAACGGCGCCTTGTGCGGCGACAATACCGATATCACCGGATATCTCGCCAATCTCGATGCGGCCTGTGAACCCGGCTGGGAAGGGCGGGCGGGGTCGGCGCTCGTGCTCGGCGCCGGAGGTGCGGCGCGGGCTGTGGTGGCGGGGCTGATCGAGCGAGGCCTCTCGCCGATCCGCCTGGTCAACCGCACCCGGGAGCGGGCCGAGGCGCTTGCCGGAATATTTGCCGGCTACGGGAAAAATGTGTCGATCACCGTCCACGGCTTCGAGGACCTGCCGGCGCTCGTCCCGCAGGTCGGGCTGATCGTGAACACCACCTCGCTGGGCATGGCGGGCCAGCCGCCCCTGCCGCTCGACCTCGGGCCTTGCCGTGACGACGCCATCGTCAGTGATATCGTCTATGTACCGCTGGAAACGCCGCTTCTCGCCATGGCCCGGGCGCGCGGCCTCGCCTGCGTGGACGGGCTGGGCATGCTGCTCCACCAGGCCGTCCCCGGCTTTGAGCGCTGGTTCGGTATCCGCCCCGAGGTCACGCGGGCGCTGCGGGAGCTGATTGAACGCGATCTTTTTGCCGGCAAAGGATCAAGGGAATGACTTTCGTGCTCGGCCTCACCGGTTCCATCGGGATGGGCAAGTCGACCACTGCGGAATTGTTCCGCGAGGCGGGCTGCCCCGTGCACGATTCGGATGCCACGGTGCATGCGCTCTACGGCGGCGAAGCCGTCGCCCCGGTCGAGGAAGCGTTCCCGGGCACCGTGCGCGACGGGCGTATCGATCGCACCTTGCTGGGCGAACGGGTGATCGGCGACGACGGCGCGATGAAGCGGCTCGAAGCCATCGTGCACCCGCTCGTGGCCGCACGGCGCGATGCCTTCCTCGCGAAGGCACATGCCGCGCGGGCGCCGGTGGCGGTACTGGATATTCCGCTGCTCTTCGAGACGGGCGGCGAGCGCCATTGCGACGCGATCGTGGTGGTCAGCGCGCCGGAAGCCGTCCAGCGCGAACGGGTTCTGGGTCGGGCCGGGATGACCTTGGAGCGCTTCGAAACGATCCTCGCGCGGCAATTGCCCGATGCGCAAAAGCGCGCGCGGGCGCATTTCGTTGTGGATACGAGCCGTGGCGTCCCTGCCGCACACCGGCAGGTTCGCGATATCCTGCGCGCGCTCGCGGGCCGGCAGGGTCGTTCACCTGACGGTTACGCGTCGCACGGATCGGAGTGAGAGCATGCTGCGTGAAATCGTCCTCGATACCGAGACCACCGGCACCGACCATGCGGCGGGCGACCGGGTGATCGAGATCGGCTGTGTCGAGATGATCAACCACATCCCGACCGGCGAGAGCTACCACGTCTATATCAATCCCCAATGCCCGGTTTCCGCCGGTGCGCTTGCGGTTCACGGTCTCTCCGACGAATTTCTGGCCGACAAGCCGCTCTTTGCCGATATCGCCGATTCCTTCGTCGCCTTCATCCGCGATGCCCGGCTCGTCATTCACAATGCGCCCTTCGATGTCGGCTTCCTCAATGCGGAATTCAGGCGCACCGGGCACGAACTCATCGGCATGGAAAACGTGCTCGACACGCTCTCCATGGCCCGGCGCAAGCATCCCGGCGCGCCCAACAATCTCGATGCCCTGTGCAACCGCTACAATATCGACAATACCCGTCGCACCAAGCACGGGGCGCTGCTCGACGCGGAAATCCTCGCGGAGGTCTATATCGAACTGATCGGCGGCAAGCAGACCGATCTCGGCCTCGCGGTGACACAGGCCCGCGCCGAAGTGCTCGGGAGCGAGGCGCGGGCCGGTGCCCCGCGCGAGCGCCGCGTCCCGCCCCCGCGCCTCACTGATGCGGAGCGCGAGGCACATGCCCGCTTCCTCGCCGATTTCAAGGGCGACCCGATCTGGCAGGACTACATCTCCCGCCCCTGAATCGCGGAATCCTACGGGTTGTTGCGGGTTGAACCGACCCGGTCGCGCATGCCCTATGGGCAATACGCGCCGGGGCAAACGCCTCGGCCGGATCGACGTCATGAAGGGGGACGATCATGACCGGACAAGCCGGAACCGGGGAAAATCAGGCCATCGACACCGCCCGGAATGCTCCGGGGCGAGCGCCACCGGATGCTCCGCTGATCGGACTGAGCGGGCGCGCCCTCGCGCTCGGCTATGTCGTGATCGTCGCTCTCGGCCTCGCACTGGCCGTTGCTGCGGGTATTCCGCCGGATCATTCCTGGGGCGAAGCGGCGACGGCACTCGGCATCATCGCGCTTGCCATGATGGCCCTGCAATTCCTCTCCTCCGGCCGGTTTCGCGGCCTGACCGGGCGGATCGGCATCGATCGGTCGATCGCCTTTCACCGCTGGGCTGCGCGGATACTGCTGATCGCGGTGGTTCTGCACCCCCTGCTCTATACCGTGCCGACTTTCATGGCCGATCCGGCGCGCGGTTTCGACCGGCTCGGCATGATGTTTCTGGGCGAGCGCGCCCGTACCGGGCTGATCGCCTGGCTCGCCGTCATCGCGATCGTGCTGCTCGCCGTGCTGCGCGACCGCTTGCGCATGCCCTACGAGGCCTGGCGCGGGCTGCATGCGCTGCTGGGCGCCGTCGCCCTCGGCTTCGGCACTGCCCATGCCCTGGCGGTGGGCACCTATGCCGGCGCCGTGCCGATGCAGATCTACTGGTACGCGCTCGCAGGAGCGGCGCTCGCCTCCCTCGTCGTGGTGCATGTCTGGCGGGGCCTGTCCTTCCGGCGCGATCCCTGGCGGCTGGTGAGCACCGTTCAGAAAGCACGCGGCCTGTGGGAGCTGACCTTTCACCGGATCAACGGGCGCCCGTTTCCCTATCGCGCCGGCCAGTTCGTCTGGCTCGCCACCGCCCCGCGCCGCCATACGCTGTTCGACCATCCGTTTTCCATTGCATCGAGCCCCCGCGAGCGCGATCTGCGCCTGATCATCAAGGAGGCGGGTGACTATACCGGGCGCATCGGCGCGTTGCCCCGGGACACGCTTGCCGGAATCGACGGCCCCCACGGCGCCTTCACGGCCACCGACAAGGATGCCGATGCGATCCTGCTTCTGGCCGGCGGCGTCGGGATCGCGCCGATCATGGGGCTCCTGCGCGACTTCGCCCATGCCGGCGAAACCCGTCCGATCCGCGTCATCGTCGCCGCCGGCACCGCCGATCGGCTGGTGGGTCGCGCGGAAATCGAGGCCATGCGCGACAAGCTCGACCTGAACGCATGGTTCGTGCTGGACAGCCCGCCGGATGACTGGGACGGCGAGACCGGTATCGTCGACGAGGCTCTGCTGAAGCGTGCCCTCGAAGGATTGCCCCTTGCGCGCACGCTCTCCATGGCCTGCGGCCCGACCGCCTTCATGACCAGCACCGCCGATACGCTGATCGATCTCGGCCTCGACCGCGACAACGTGCATTACGAACGCTTCGATTACGACGAAGGCGCCCTGTCACGCCTCGATATCGCCCAGCGCTGGCGTTTCCGCGCCCTGGGTGCCGCGCTTCTGGTGGGGACGCTGGCTTTCGCGCTGCGGGGCTAGCATTTCATTCCGTCAGGTGGCTACCAGGTGACGGACGAATCGATGCGGCGGAACAGAGTTTCAGCGCGCCCCGTCATGAGCGCGCACTGGCATTTGCATACGCAGGAAACGGGCCGCAACGTCCGGGGCGTGCCATCAAGGAATACGGCTCTAATAATAACAATTTTGGCGTGTTTCATGATTCGTGTGCTACTGCGGAATCTGTCGATCAAAGATTTCTAGTTGCCGCGACAGGGTATTCCGATGTCAAGCTCCGCGCTGCCTGCTTTCCATTCTACGACGATCAAAGATGCCCTTATGCGTCTGTTCCCTTTTGGAACCCGCACGATTCAGGGGCAGATCGATAAATTTCCGCTGATTCCCAGTGATCTTTTCGCGGGTGCCGCCTTTTTGATCGAACATGGCGACCTCTATCGCCGGATCGCGCCCGAGGGTCCGCAATCAAACGCCACGGGGGTTCGGTTTTCCTTGACACCGGAAGAGCGCCGAAGCTGCGAAACCATCGGGGAAGAATGGATCAAGACGTTTCGTGAGGAAAATTTCAAGCTGTTAAACGCACAGGCGATACAGGCCTATTGGGATGTCCTGATCAAGCATCAGGCTGAACCGCTTCGCCCGGGCGAGAAGCTGTCTGACGCAAGTGTCGAGATATGTCATGCAGCGATGGCCCTTCTCGTGATTTCCGACCGTGCCTGCCATGAAATCGGATTTCGTTCGCGCGAGCCGGACTGGTTCTCGCTATTCACGCGCGGTGAAACCCTGAACCATCAAAGCACCATTGAAGACGAGATCAACAACGACCGCTGGCACGTCCGCAACCGAGCCTTTAACGATACCATCTGTATCGTGGCGGATCAGCAGGTAGCCCGGGTGCTCCCCAAATCGCGGACGCCTGCCGTGGGCTGTACCATGCGGACACTGACCGAGAACCTCGCACTGCTCCCGCCGAGCGGCGGCGTCAATATGCACTGGTTCCATCCCGTCGGCGACCCGAAGCACGATGGCAATGCCCTCAATGTGCTTGCGATACCGTACCCGTATCGGATTGCCGCCTCCGACTTCAAGCCGGGCAACCGCAATATCGCCGAGCCGGACGGGTCATGGAACTGGTTTGCGCTGACGCAAAGCTGGCTTCCCACTAACAAGAAGGCCGTCGCACAATTCGTTCTGGAGTTGATCCGGGAAGCTGAAAAGGATTGCGGCACCGTCCACGGGGTCGTTTTCCCCGAATATGCGCTGAACTGGGAAACCTACTCGGAACTTGTGCAACATATCCGGACCGATGCCCCAGGCGTCGAATTCATCGTTGCCGGCTCATCCGGCGATGAGGAGGGAGCAAAAGGCAACTTTGTCCTGACGACCACCTTCGAGGAAGCGAAGCAGGAACGCAAGGCGCTGACTTATTCACGGGCGAAGCATCACCGCTGGCGCCTGGACAAGGCACAGATCAAGGAATACGGCCTTGCTTCAGCACTCGACCCGCATGTTCTCTGGTGGGAGGATATTGCCATCGAACCACGCAAGGTCGGGCTCACGGCCTTCCGGAAGCGTTCGATCTTCAGCACGTTGATCTGTGAGGATCTCGCCCGCAGCGAGCCATGCCACAGCGCGGTGCGTTCAGTGGGCCCCAATCTGGTCTTCGTGCTTCTGATGGACGGGCCGCAGATTGCCAATCGCTGGTCTGCCCGCTACGCCACGTCGCTCGCCGATGATCCTGGCTGCGCAGTGCTGACCCTCACCTGCAAGGGGCTGATCCAACGGGTCAACACAATGGGGCGGCGTCCGCAGAACAATGCCGTAGCGTTGTGGAAGGACGACGTGAACAGTGTCAGTTCCCTCGACCTTCCGAACGGTGCTGCGGCCCTGCTTCTCACCCTATCGGCAGAAAGCACGCGGGAAGCGACGCTCGACGGTCGGAAGACAGCGGCAGCCGCCGCGTGGCGGTATCACAGTCACGTTCCGATATTTCCGAATGAAAAAGCGAAACAAGCTCTGTCGGGGAATGCGCCCTGAGCGCAATCCTGAAAGCCTGGTTAAACGACAGCCTTGGCTTCCCTCTGCCCAGGTTCAATGCGAGCCGGACTGTGACGAGGCCTGCGTTCCATCCCCGGCGTTTCGGCTGTGGCCATTGTCCGTTTCAAACGCGGCATGGGTCCGCTCGACCTGTGCGCGCGCAAAACTCCTGTAAACGTCCGGGTCAATGCCGATAGCGCGAAACAGCTCATCGGCTCTACGGCGCTCCTCGTCCGAGAAACGATCCCGTTCAACCTCTGATACCCAGTTCCGTTTGTCCTGCGTCATGGACTGTTACTCCCCTGATAATGTTATTTGAAATGTCATTTAAAACCGCTTCTGCAAAAACGCGTCGCTCATTGCGAATCACTTTCGCCCGTTTAGACCGAACTTGTCACGCAATTTCAACGCACATTCTCGCGATAGCGCGACGCCAGCATACCATCATCACGTTCCAGCCCCTTAACACCGGGTTAATCAGCGTCTTTGTGGAGGCGCATTGTGCCGTTCCCACAATCGTCACTCACCCTGTTTCAACGCCGCAGCCGCCGCGATGGTTGCAATCAGGCCGCTGATCAGGGTGATCGCCATCAGGATCAGGAAGGGGGTCGTGAAGGGTACCGTGCCGCCGCGCGCGGCATTGGCGGCCGAGACGCCGAAGATCAGGGTGGGGATCATCAGGGGCAGCACCAGGATCGAGAGGATCAGCCCGCCGCGCCGGATCGAGGCAGTGAGCGCCGCGCCCACGGCACCGATGAAGGTCAGGGCGGGGGTGCCGACCAGCAGCGTCGCGGCAACGGCGAGCATGCCGACCCCGTCGAGGGCGACGAGCAGGCCGAAAACCGGCGAGAGCAGGGCAAGCGGCGCACCCGTCGTCAACCAATGCGCCGTCACCTTCGCCAGCACCATCGCCGGCAGCGGCAGCGGCGAGGCGGTGATCAGATCGAGCGAACCGTCTTCCTCGTCGGCCTGAAACAGCCGGTCGAGCCCGATCAGCGTGGAGAGCACGGCCGCGATCCACAGGATCGCCGGGCCGATCCGCGAGAGCAGGTTGAGATCGGGCCCGAGCGCGAAGGGGACGAGCGTCAGGATCATCAGGAAGAAAACGAGCCCCATCACGCCCGATCCGCCGATGCGCGAGGCAAGGCGCAGGTCGCGTGCGAGCAGGGCAAGGAAGGCGCGTGTCACGGGAAAGGCCTCCCGGCGGCGGGAGCGGGCGCAGCCTGACCGGGCCGATCATCCCACATATCCCAATCATCCCAGCCGTCACCGGGATCATCCTCGGAACCGGCTGCGCTCTGCTCGGGAGCCGGCGGCGCGATGGCGAGGCTCTGCGCTTCATCGAGCGGCAGCGGCAGATGCGTCGCCGCGATAATGATGCCGCCCGCCGCGCGATGCGCGCGCATCAGATCATGAAGCATCTCCTGGGAGGCGGCATCGAGGGCGGAGGTCGGCTCGTCGAGCAGCCAGATCGGGCGATGCGCGACGAGCAGCCGCGCCAGCGCCACCCGCCGGCGCTGGCCGGCGGAGAGATAGGCAACCGGCATCTCCGCCACATGCGGCAGACCGACCCGCTCCAGCGCCTCACCGGGCGCGAGCCGCGCATCGCCGAGCATCGCGGCGGCAAAGGCGAGGTTTTCGCGGGCCGTCAGGGCCGTCTTCAGCCCGTCGCGATGGGCGATCCAGTGTAGCCGCTCGGGCAATGTCGCCTCACCGGCACCCTCGAGCGCAACATCGCCTGCAGCCGCGCGCAGCCGCCCGGCGAGAATCGCCAGAAGCGTCGACTTGCCGGCGCCGTTGCGCCCGGTCACGAGCAAGGCGTCGCCCGGGCGAAGATCGAAATCGAGCCCGGAGAAGATCAGCCGCCCCGAGCGGCGGCAGGCGAGCCCGCGTGCGATGAGGCGCAGGGACGGGCCGGAGCCACCCAGTGCGTTTCCCGGTAAATCGCTGCTCACTGCGTATCCCGCGCGCCGAAAATGGCGCTGCCGATGCGCACATGGGTGGCGCCGAGCTGGATCGCTGCGGCGTAATCGGCGCTCATGCCCATGGAAAGCGCACTCACATGGTTGCGTTGCGCGATCTCGCGCAGGAAGGCGAAATGCGGGGACGGGGGTTCGTCGAAAGGCGGGATACACATCAGCCCGTCGATCGAAAGCCCGTATTCGTCGCGGCAGGCGGCGATGAAGGCATCGGCATCGGCGGGCGCGACGCCGCCCTTCTGGGCCTCCTCCCCGGTATTCACCTGCACGAACAGGCGCGGGATACGGGCTCCGGCCTCGCGCGCCTTGCCGATTTCCTTGGCCAGCGCCTTCGCCAGCGAGGGCCGGTCGAGGCTTTCGATCACATCGTAGAGCGCCACCGCCTCGCGGGCCTTGTTGGATTGCAGGGGCCCGATCAGATGCAGCTCGACATCCGGAAAACGCTCGCGCAGGGACGGCCATTTTCCGGCGGTTTCCTGCACGTAGTTCTCGCCGAAGATCCGATGCCCGGCTTCCAGCACCGGCAAGATGGTCTCGGCGGGAAAGGTCTTGGAGACGGCCACGAGCGTGACCTTGCCGGGCTCGCGCCCGCAATCATGCGCCGCCCGCGCCACGCTCGCACGGACCTCCTCGAAGCGCGCGATCACATCCTGATCAGCCATGAGCTCCATCTCTCTCTGCTGCCTTCCTGCGATGCAGCGCTGCAGGGGCATTTTTCATCGATCCCGGGCCTCGGGCGTTGACCCGAGGGCGCAATCATGTCCTAGTCCGCACACGTCAAGCGGCGCAAGTCGCGTTTCCCCAACTTATACCGATCAGGCGGCAAATCGAGCCCACAATGAAGGCCGAGCGTTACAACCCCAAAGAATCCGAGCCGAAATGGCAGAGCGCGTGGAACGAGAAGGATCTCTTTCGCACCCGCAACGACGATCCCCGCGAAAAATACTACGTGCTGGAGATGTTTCCCTACCCGTCAGGGCGCATTCATATGGGGCACGTGCGTAATTACGCGATGGGTGACGTGGTCGCGCGCTACAAGCGCGCCAAGGGCTTCAACGTCCTGCATCCAATGGGCTGGGACGCTTTCGGCATGCCGGCAGAGAATGCGGCAATGCAGAACAAGGTCCATCCCAAGGAATGGACCTATGCCAACATCGCCACCATGCGCGACCAGCTCAAATCCATGGGCCTCTCGCTCGACTGGAGCCGCGAAATCGCCACCTGCGATCCGGCCTATTACCGCCACCAGCAGGCCATGTTCCTCGCCTTCCTCGAGGCGGGTCTCGTCGATCGCAAGACGGCGAAGGTGAACTGGGACCCGGTCGATCAGACCGTGCTCGCCAACGAGCAGGTGATCGACGGGCGCGGCTGGCGCTCCGGTGCGCTGGTCGAGCAGCGCGAGTTGACGCAATGGTTCTTCCGCATCACCGATTACGCCGAGGATCTACTCGATGCGATCGATGGTCTGGAGCGCTGGCCGGAGAAGGTGCGCACCATGCAGCGCAACTGGATCGGCCGCTCTGAAGGCCTGTCGATCCGCTTCGCGCTGGAGGCCGGTGCGCCCGGGGGCATCGACGAGCTCGAAGTCTTCACCACGCGTCCCGATACGCTCTACGGCGCACGCTTCATGGCGGTGGCGCCCGATCATCCGCTGGCGCGCAAGCTCGCGCAGAACAATGCCGAACTCGCTGAATTCATTGCCGAATGCAAGCGCATGGGCACTTCCGCCGAGGCTATCGAGAAGGCCGAGAAACGCGGCTTCGATACCGGCCTGCGCGCCGTGCATCCCTTCGATCCGTCCTGGACGCTGCCGGTCTATGTGGCCAATTTCATCCTGATGGATTACGGCACCGGCGCCATTTTCGGCTGCCCCGCCCATGACCAGCGCGACCTCGATTTCGCCAATCGATACGGGCTCGGCAATACCGTCGTGGTGGCCCCCGAAGGCGCCGATCCGGCAGCGTTCACCGTGACTGATGAGGCCTATATCGGCGAAGGCCGGCTGGTAAATTCGCATTTCCTCGACGGGATGAGCATCGCAGAGGCCAAGGAAGCCGTCGCATCGCGCCTCGAATCCGAGATGCAGGGCGGGAGCCCAGTTGCCACCCGCAAGGTCAATTTCCGCCTGCGCGACTGGGGCATCTCGCGCCAGCGCTACTGGGGCTGCCCGATCCCGGTGATCCATTGCGACACTTGCGGCACGGTGCCGGTTCCTACCGAGCAGCTGCCCGTGGCGCTGCCGGACGATATCGATTTCGAGAAACCCGGCAATCCGCTGGACAGGCACCCCACCTGGAAGCATTGCAAATGCCCGAAATGCGGGGCGGATGCGCGCCGCGAGACGGATACGATGGATACCTTCGTCGATTCGTCCTGGTATTTCGCCCGCTTCACCGATCCCGCGCTCACGGACAAGCCCACCGAGAAGGCGACGGCCGATGCCTGGCTGCCGGTCAACCAGTATATCGGCGGGATCGAGCATGCGATCCTGCATCTGCTCTATTCGCGCTTCTTCACCCGCGCCATGCGCAAGGTCGGTCTGGTAGGGCTCGACGAGCCCTTTGCCGGCTTGTTCACGCAGGGCATGGTGGTGCACGAGACCTACAAGGACGCAAAGGGCGCCTGGCTGCTGCCCAACGAGATCCGCATCGAGAGCGGCGATGGCGGGCGCAAGGCCATCCATCTGGAGAGCGGGGCGGAAGTCTCGATCGGTTCGATCGAGAAGATGTCCAAATCCAAGAAGAACGTGGTCGATCCAGACGACATCATCGCTTCCTACGGGGCCGATACGGCGCGCTGGTTCATGCTCTCCGATTCGCCTCCCGAGCGCGACGTGATCTGGACCGAAGAGGGCGTTCAGGGCGCATGGCGCTTCGTCCAGCGGGTCTGGCGGCTGGTCAATGACAGTGCCGCTACGGCTGCTCCGGCGTCAGTTCCGGCGGAATTCTCCGAGGCGGCGCTCGGCCTGCGCAAGGCGACGCATCGCACCCTCGCCGCAGTCGAAGACGCTGTCGAAAACCTGCGTTTCAATGTCGCGGTCGCCAAGATCTATGAGCTCGCCAATGCGATTTCCGGCACCGTGGCCACGAAGCAGGATGTCACTGCGGCAGACATGGCCTTTGTCCAGCATGAGGCGCTGCGGGTACTCGTACAGCTGATCGCACCGATGATGCCGCATCTCGCCGAGGAATGCTGGTCGGCGCTCGGCTGCGACGGGCTCGTCGCCGAGCAGAACTGGCCGCTTGTCGAGGCAGCGCTTTTGGTGGAAGATTCGATCACTCTTCCGGTTCAGGTCAACGGGAAGAAACGCGGCGATGTCACCGTGGCCCGCGACGCCGATGCAAAAAGCATCGAGGAAGCGGTACTGGCGCTCGAGGGCGTCCAGCGCGCCATGGATGGCAAACCCGCGAGGAAGGTGATCGTCGTGCCGCAAAGGATCGTCAATGTCGTCGTCTGAGCCGATTACGAACCGCAAGGCACCATTGTCGGCGGGATTGCGCAGAAACTGGCGACTGGCGATGGTTGCCGGCGCTGCTCTGGCCCTTGCCGGCTGCTTCACACCGCTCTACGCGCCGACTGCGGGCATGCCGGGCGGGGTCGCCGAGGAGCTCAAACTCGTTGATGTCGGGAGCGTTCGAGTCAGCGGTGGCGACGACGCCATGGCGCATGAGTTGCGCAGCGAGCTCATATTCGCGTTGGACGGCGATCGCACCGAAGTCCTGGAGAAGCGCTATCGTCTCACTGCCGAGGTCCGCACGCGTCAAAGTTCACCGATCATCAGCACGTCCACGGGGCGGGCTGCGTCGGGCGCGATCAATGCCAGGGTCTCGTGGCAGATCATGGACATCGATACCGAGCGTGTCGTGCTGAGCGGACAGCAGAATGGCGACGCGAGTTTCGATCGAACCGACCAGCGTTTTGCAGCTTTGCGCGCACGCCGCGACGCCGAGCAGCGGCTGGCGCGTCAGCTGGCCCGACAGGTTGCTACGCAAATCGCGATCGATTTCCGGACGGGGCGGCATCAGACGGGTTCCGCCGGCGGCAGCTGATGGCTACGGTCAAGGCGAGCGAAGCGGAACGGACGCTCGCCAATCTTGGCGCGCAGGTTGCTGTCGTGTTGCTTCATGGTCCCGATGCCGGGCTTGTCTCCGAAAGGGGGCGTGTCCTCGCCGAAAAGACAGTCAGCGACCCGGAAGACCCCTTTCAACTGGTCCGTCTCGATGGTGATGCCGTCGCAAGCGATCCTGGCCGGCTCGCCGACGAGGTCGGCACGATCGCCATGTTCGGCGGGCGGCGGGTTATCCGTTTACGGGCGGGCTCGAAGAACCTGGCGCCGGCTGTCGAGGCCGCTCTCGCGACCGAGGCTGGAGATACGCTCGTCATAGTCGAAGCGGGAGATCTGGCAAAGTCAGCACCACTTCGCAGCCTGTGCGAGAAGTCGCGCCAGGCATTGGCCGTCCCATGCTACCTCGATGACGGGCGGGATCTGGGGCAGGTCATTGATAGCAGCTTTCGCGAGGCCGGAATCAGTGTTTCACGTGAAACACGGCAATTGCTCATCGATTCCCTCGGTGGAGACAGACTCTCCACCCGGGCCGAGCTCGAAAAACTGATCCTCTACGCCCATGGACAAGAGCGTCTGGAGATCGAGGATGTCCAGGCCGTCGCCAGCAATGTCGCGGATCTGAAGACCGACATGCTGGTGGATGCTGCGTTTTGCGGCCAGATGACGGAAGCAGATCGCTATTTCAGGCGCCTGCGCGCCGAGGGTGCCGTTCCGCATGTCCTCCTCGGCGCATTGATCCGCCACGCCCTCAGCCTGCTGCCCAATGCTGCAGCGGTTGCGGGCGGTGACCTGCCCTCCCGGGTGATCGAAAACTGGCGCGGCCTCTTCTTCAAGCGCAAGGCTGCGGCAAAGACCCAACTCGAAATCTGGGACCCGGAGCGCCTCCGCGCCGCGATCGAGCGGCTTCAGGGAGCCGTACTCGAAACCCGACGCAATGCCGAACTGATCGACACATTGACGTCGCGCGCCATCCTCGATATCGCTCGTGCCGCGCGCCGCAAGCGGCGTTGAGGCGCGCGAGGATTCTCTGCGATTATTCGCCTGCGACCATGCGCGCGGAGTCGCGCAGACGCCGGCAAAGCTGGTCTAGCTGGTCGAGTGATCCGTAGCGGATCCGCAATTCCCCGCCGCTGCTCTTGTGATCGATGTTGACGCCCAGCCCGAGGACATCTTCCAGCGCCTGCTCGAGAGCGCGCGTATCGGGATCCTTCTCCGTCGTGTTGCGCTTTCGCGGACGCCGATTCGCTTCGTCACCCTGCTGAGCGAGACGCTCGACATCGCGGACATTCATCCCCTGATCACGGATACGCCTCGCCACACCCTCGGGATTGTCGATGCCCAGAAGCGCACGCCCGTGCCCGGCGCTCAACTCACCGTCTTCCAGCATGACGCGCACGCTGTCGGGAAGCTTCAGCAGCCGCATCGTATTCGCGACATGGCTGCGGCTCTTGCCGATCACGGTGGCCAGATCGGTCTGGGAATAACCGAACTCGTCGAGAAGCCGCTGATAGCCGGCTGCTTCCTCGATTGGGTTCAGATCCGCGCGCTGGACGTTCTCGACGATGGCGAATTCGAGCGAGGTCCGGTCATCTGCCTCGACAATGACGATGGGAACATCGTGCAAGCCGGCGCGCTGTGCCGCCCGCCAGCGCCGCTCACCGGCAATGATCTCGTAGGCGCCGGCGAGATCAGGCAGCGCACGCACGACGATGGGCTGGATCACGCCTCGTTCGCGGATCGAATTGGCCAGATCCGCCAGATCGTCGTCGGAAAAGCTCTTGCGCGGGTTGCGCGGGTTCGGCTTGAGGAACTCGACCGGAACCCGCTTCTGCCCTCGGCTACGCTCGGTAACGTTCTCATCGTCACCGACATCGCCGATCAGCGCCGCGAGACCGCGCCCCAACCGTGCCCTGTTACCCTCTTCCGCCATAACCAACCCCTCCTCAGGCATCCGGCCCGACCTCCGGATGCTAATCATGCCCGCCGCGCTACGCATCATCGCGGGACCACCTGCGGATCATCGCAGATCATCCTTTGGCCGCAGACGCACCACAATCTTCGCGCTTGTGATGTGCCCGCAGCAAGCTGCAGCGTCAGGCCGCCTTCAAACCGCGTTCACGCTGGATGACTTCCGATGCCAGGCGCAAATAGGCCTGCGACCCGGCGCATTTGAGATCGTAGAGCAGGACCGGTTTGCCGTGCGACGGCGCTTCCGAAACCCTGACATTGCGCGGAATCATCGTCTCGAACACCTTGGCGCCCATGAATTCGCGGACATCCGAAACAACTTGTCCGGACAAATTATTGCGCGGATCATACATGGTGAGCACCACGCCGTGGATCTCGAGCCGGGGATTGATCGCGTGCTTGACCTGGTCGACCGTCCGAATCAGCTGGCTCAGCCCTTCCAGCGCAAAAAACTCACATTGCAACGGCACCAGCACCGCATCGGCGGCGGCGAGCGCGTTGATCGTGAGAAGATTCAGCGATGGCGGGCAGTCGATCAGGATATAGGTGAAGGGTTCGGCCCGCAGATGATCGCCCAGCGCGAGGCCTTCGATCGCGAGACGCAGGCGATGGGCGCGATTACGTTCCTGCGAGATCTCCAGCTCCAGCCCCAGCAGATCCAGCGTCGACGGCGCCACATGCAGACCCGGGACGGCGGTTTCCATGATCGCACTGCGCAGATCCTGTTCGCCGCACAGCACATGGTAGGTCGAGACGTTGCGCATCTTGTGCTCGATCCCCAGACCCGTGGACGCATTGCCCTGTGGGTCGAGGTCGAGAATCAGCACCTTCTCGCCGATCGCGGCGAGCGCCGTTCCCAGATTGATTGCCGTCGTGGTCTTGCCGACGCCACCCTTCTGGTTGGCCAGGGCGAGGATGCGGGGGCGGGCGGTCCGGCCCGGGCGCGCCGGGTCGGGGACATCCCGCGCGGCATCTTGCAATTCGCGGTCGAGGATATCGGTGGTCATGCTGCGGATCCCGATCGTGTCAGGCCGGCTTCAGTCCCGTGATGCGCAGGATGCGTCCTCTTGGATCGCTGATGCTCGGCGAAATCTCATTGTCGAATCTCCAGCATTTGAACGATTCGGTCAATTCGATCTCGGCCCTGTCACCCTTGGGAAACAGCCCCATGACCCCAGTTGTCAACAAGGGAGATGTCCAATCCAGCAATTTCGGCAGTGGCGCCAGCGCACGGGCAGTCACCACGTCCACGCGACCGACGAAATCCGCGATCACGTCTTCGATACGCGCATTGTGAACCCGGACCGGCGCAGCGGTAAGCCGCGCGACATGCCGAATGAAGGCGCATTTGCGGGCATTGCTCTCGACGCAATGCACCATCGGGCCCGGATCCGCATCTCCGCCTGCCGAATCGCTACCAGCGTTCTCGTGTTTGAGCATGATCGCGATGACGAGGCCCGGCAATCCCGCGCCGGAACCGAGATCGAGCCAGCGCCGCGCTTCCGGCGCGTGATGACGCAGCTGCAGCGAATCGGCGATGTGCCGCGTCCAGACATCATCGAGCGTCTTGCCACCGACGAGATTCTTGGCGTTCTGCCAGATGTCCAGCTCGGTCACGAGGCAGATGAGATCGTCGAGTGTTTCACGTGAAACAGCGTCGCGGACGGATTCCGGAATCGCCGCCGGCACGGCTGCACGGCGACTCATTCTGCCGCATCCCGCCCGACCCGCTGCCGGCGAGCATGACCGGCGAGCAGGGTAATCGCCGCCGGCGTCATCCCCTCCATCCGCGCCGCTTGCCCCAGCGTGCGCGGACGCACTGCGGCCAGCTTGGCCCGCAACTCGTTCGACAGGCCCGGCAGATCGCCGAAATCGATATCCGCATCGAGCACGATGCCCTCGTCTCGGCGATGAGCGGCGATATCCGCAGCCTGTCGATCAAGATAGACGGCATAGGTCGCATCCGTCTCCAGACGTGCCGCGATGGCGCCCGGCACCGCCGACAGCGCCGGCCAGATCGCCACCAGCCGCGCCCAGTCGATATCCGGATAGGAGAGCAGCTGGAACGCGTTGCGGCGCACCCCGTCGCGATTGAGCGTCAGCCCGGCCCGCGCCGCCTCGTTGGGCGTGAGGCTGTGCACTGCGAGCATGGCCCGGGCCCCGGCGAGCGAATCCTCGCGCGCGCGGAAATGCGCAGCGCGGCGTTCACCGACGCAGCCGATCGAGATCCCGCGCGAGGTCAGCCTTTCGTCGGCATTATCGATTCGCAGGCTCAGACGATATTCCGAGCGGGAGGTAAACATCCGGTAAGGCTCGCTGACCCCGCGCGTCACCAGGTCATCGATGAGCACGCCGATATAGGATTCCGCCCGGTCGAAGACGATCCCGTCGCAGTCACCGGCGCGCCGTGCCGCGTTGATCCCGGCGACCAGCCCCTGTGCCCCGGCCTCTTCGTAACCCGTGGTGCCGTTGATCTGGCCGGCGAGGAACAACCCGCTAATTGCCTTGGTCTCAAGCGTCGGCCCCAGATTACGCGGATCGACATAGTCGTATTCGATGGCATAGCCGGGTTTCAGCATCACCGCGCGCTCGAGACCGGGTATGCCCTGCAGGATCCCCTGCTGCACATCCTCGGGCAAGGATGTCGAAATCCCGTTCGGATAGACCGTGACATCGTCGAGGCCTTCCGGCTCGAGAAAGATCTGATGGGCCTCGCGATCGGCGAAGCGCACGACCTTGTCCTCGATCGAGGGGCAATAGCGCGGCCCCGTCCCCGAGATATCCCCGGAATACATCGGCGCGCGGTGCAGATTGGCGCGGATCAGATCATGCGCCTCGCGGCTGGTCCGGGTGATGCCGCAGGAGACCTGCGGGGTGGTGATGCGCTCCGTCAGATCCGAAAACGGCACCGGATCATCGTCGGCTTCCTGGATATCGACGCCGGCCCAGTCGATCGTGCGCCCGTCGAGACGTGGCGGCGTCCCCGTCTTCAGACGGCCGAGATCGAAACCGAACCGGTCGAGGGTGGCGGAAAGCCCGAGCGCCGGCTTCTCCCCAGCCCGCCCCGCGGGGATCTTGCGTTCGCCGATATGGATCAGCCCGCGCAGGAAGGTGCCCGTGGTGATGACCACCGCGCCGGTGCGCACCACGCTGCCGTCGGCGAGCACGAGCGCCTCGACGCGGCCCTCCTTCACGACGATGTCGTCCGCCTCCCCCTCGATCACGGTCAGACCGGGCGTAGCGGCGATCTCCGCCTGCATGGCGCGGGAATAGAGCTTGCGATCGGCCTGGCTGCGCGGACCGCGCACGGCCGGTCCCTTGCGACGATTGAGCAGGCGGAACTGGATGCCGGCCAGATCGGCGATGCGCCCCATCAGCCCGTCCAGCGCATCGATCTCGCGCACCAGATGGCCCTTGCCGAGCCCGCCGATGGCCGGATTGCACGACATCGCGCCGATCGTATCGCGGCGGTGGGTCACGAGCGCGGTCCTGGCACCGAGCCGCGCGGATGCCGCGGCGGCCTCGGTGCCGGCATGTCCGCCACCCACGACGATCACATCATAATCCATGGTCCGGATCCGCTTCGGTCTGAATTGCGCTTCGTGCCGCCAGCGTCTCACGCCCCGGCATTGTCGGTAAAACGCCCTGTGGATACAGGAAAACGCCCCGATTTCAAAGGCTTTCCGCCCTTATCCGGCTGGAAGCTCAGAATCGCAGCACCCGCAACAGCCGCGCCACGTCGAGCAGGGCCACGAGCGCCGACGCGATATAGGTATAGGCCGCCGCGCGCAGCACAGAGCGCGCCGCGGGAAGGTCGCGCTCCTTCAGATAACCACCCTTTTCGAGGATCGGCAGGGCGCGGTTGAAGCTCGCATCCATTTCCACGGGGAGGGTGAGGACATGGATGAGCACCCTCGAGCCGAGCAGCGCGATGACCACACCGATCTGCAGCACGATCAGGATCGGCGACTTGACCAGGATCGCCACGAGCGGCGCCAGCGCGAGAATGATCGCGGCTGCGACCTCGATGGAGCGCACGGACCCCGCCAACCGCACCCGCGTCGTCAGCAACGTATCGCCATCCGCGTGCTGCATGGCGTGCGACGCCTCGTGGGCGGCGACGGCGACGGCGGTGACCGAGCGGCCGTCGTAATTGTCCGGCGAGAGCCGCACAACGCGCTCGATCGGGTCGTAATGATCGGCGCCGGGCTGCGCCAGTTCGACGCGCACGTCGGGCAATCCGGCAAGTTCGAGCAGGTGGCGCGCGAGCTCACCCCCGGTTCCCGGAAAATCCTCGCGCTCCGCCGCATGCTTGCGCATGGCGGTGCGCACCCACCATTGCGGCAGGAAGACGAGCGCGAGAAACGCTGCAGCGAGAATGAAGAGGATCAACGCCATGGTATGGCATTAGATAGGATGTCCGCCGGCGAAAGCGAAGCCCGAAGGTATGGCCGCATGGGGGAAAATCGCCGCAGGCATGCACCTGCGCGCTTTCCTTCGGGGCGTCAATTCACATATACCGGGTCACGCGACTGATGCGTCGCTTCGAGCCGGGAGAGAGCATCGACATGGTGGGCGAGGATTTGTTGGGCGAAATCAAGATCTGCGGTTTGCGCGATATCACGGCACTCGATGCCGCGCTCGCCTGTGGCGCGGATCTCGTGGGTTTCGTGCAGTTTCCCAAAAGCCCCCGGCATATCGATCTCGCTCACGCGCGCCCGCTCGCGCAGCACGCGGCCGGCAAGGCGCTGCGGGTCGCGCTCGCCGTCGATCCGGACGACGCCGCAGTGGAAGCGATCCTCGCCGCCATCGATCCCGAGATCCTGCAATTGCACGGTCGGGAAACACCACAGCGTGTCGCGGATATCCGCCGGCGCTTCGGCGTGCCGGTGATGAAGGCGATCGGTATCGCCGCCGAGGCGGATCTGGCGCTGATCGCCGATTATCGCGAACCGTGCGATCGCATCCTCGTCGATGCCAAGCCGCCGACCACCCCGGAGGCCCTGCCCGGCGGCAACGGCCTCACCTTCGACTGGCGCCTGGTGGAGAAGCTCGACGACAAGGCCGGGCTGATGTTGTCAGGCGGATTGAATCCGGCCAATGTCGGGGAAGCGATCGCCCTGACAGGGGTCGGCGCGGTCGATGTTTCCTCGGGCGTGGAACGCGCGCCCGGTGACAAGGACCCGCAAAGAATAGCACAATTCATCGAGGCCGCCCGCGCGGCCTTCCGGCAGCGCAATATGCCCCCGGCGAAAGAGAAGGCGAAATCGGCGTGAACGCACCGCAAACCCCAAATTCCTTCCGCAACGGCCCGGATGAGACCGGCCATTTCGGACGTTTCGGCGGCCGTTTCGTCGCCGAAACGCTGATGCCCAATATCCTCGAACTGCAGGAAGCCTATGAGGCCGCCAAGGTCGACCCGGCTTTTGCGCAGGAGATGGAGAGCTATCTCAAGCATTATGTCGGGCGGCCGAGCCCGCTCTATTATGCCGAGCGGTTCACCGAGCATCTGCGCGAGAAGGCGAAGGCGGCTGGCAAGAGCGGCGGTGCCAAGGTCTATCTCAAGCGCGACGAGCTCAATCATACCGGCGCGCACAAGGTCAACAACGTGCTCGGCCAGATCCTTCTGGCCCGTCGCATGGGCAAGAAGCGCATCATTGCCGAGACCGGCGCCGGCCAGCACGGGGTGGCGACGGCGACGCTCTGCGCGCGGTTCGGCCTCGATTGCGTCGTCTATATGGGCGCCGTCGATGTGGAGCGGCAGCGCCCCAACGTGTTTCGCATGAACATGCTCGGCGCCGAGGTGATCCCGGTGCAATCGGGCTCGAAGACACTCAAGGATGCGATGAACGAGGCCCTGCGCGACTGGGTCACCAATGTGGATACGACGTTCTACTGCATCGGCACGGTGGCGGGCCCGCATCCCTATCCCGCCATGGTGCGCGATTTCCAGGCGGTGATCGGCACCGAGGCCAAGGCGCAGATGCTCGAAGCCGAGGGTCGCCTGCCGGATTCGCTGATCGCGGCAATCGGCGGCGGCTCGAACGCGATCGGCCTGTTCCATCCCTTCCTCGATGATGCCTCCGTCGAAATCTACGGGGTCGAGGCAGCGGGCCACGGGGTCGATAGCGGCGAGCATGCCGCCTCGCTGTCCGGCGGCAAGCCCGGCGTGCTGCACGGCAACCGCACCTACCTCCTGATGAACGGCGACGGCCAGATTACCGACGCGCATTCGATCTCGGCGGGTCTCGATTATCCCGGTATCGGCCCCGAGCATGCCTGGCTGCACGAATCGGGCCGCGTGAAATACATCCATGCCACCGACAAGGAGGCGCTGGACGCCTTCCAGCTGATGTCGAAGCTCGAGGGCATCATTCCCGCACTGGAGCCCTCACACGCCATCGCCAAGGCCGGCGAGATCGCCATGGACAAGCCGCAGGACCACCTGATGATCATCAATCTGTGCGGACGCGGCGACAAGGACATCTTCACCGTGGCCGAGCATCTGGGGGGTGGGTTGTGAACAGCCGCATCGAAAACCGTTTCGCGCAATGCCGTGCCGAGGGGCGCGCTGCGCTCGTGACCTATGTCATGGCCGGCGATCCCGATCCTGAAACCTCGCTCGCGGTGATGCGGGCCCTGCCGAAGGCCGGGGCGGATATCGTGGAATTCGGCATGCCGTTTACCGATCCGATGGCCGATGGCCCGGCGATCCAGGCAGCGGGTTTGCGGGCGCTCAGAGCCGGCCAGGATACTGTCAAGACGCTCGAGCTCGTGCGGCGTTTTCGCGAGGAAGATGCTGAGACGCCGGTGATCCTGATGGGTTATTTCAACCCGGTCGAGCAATACGGCGTCACGCGCTTCATCCATGATGCGAAAACTGCCGGCGTCGACGGGCTGATCATCGTCGATCTCCCGCCGGAAGAAGACGACCAGCTCTGCATCCCGGCCCTCGAAGCCGGGCTCGCCTTCATCCGGCTTGCCACGCCCACCACCGACGACAAGCGCCTGCCGGCGGTGCTGAAACATACCGGCGGCTTCGTCTATTACGTCTCGATCACCGGCATTACCGGCGCGGCGACGCCCGATTTCGACAAGGTCTCCGGCGCGGTCGGGCGCATCAAGCGCCATACGGATCTGCCCGTCGTGGTCGGTTTCGGTGTCAAGAACGGCGAGCATGCCGAGGCGATCGCGCGGGGTGCCGACGGGGTCGTGGTCGGCTCCGCCCTGATCGCCGCGCTCGAAGCCACCTACGATGATCAGGGCCAAGCCACGGCGCAAAGCATCCCCGCCGTCGAGGCGCTGGTGCGTGATCTCGCCGCCGGCGTGCGCCGCGCTGCCAAGGCCGATGCCTGATCGCAGAATGCGCCTCGGTCTCAGGTCGCGATGAATTTCATCTTGTGGGCGCGGTAGTGATCAATGATCGCTGCCGCCGTCTCCTCGATGGAGCGACGCGTGACATCGATCATCGGCCAGCGATTGCGGGAAAACAGCCGCTTTGAATAAGCGATCTCCTCCGCTACGGCGGCGCGGTCGGTATAATCGGTTTTCTCGGAGGCATGCAGACTGAGAATCCGATTCTCCCGGATCTGGACGATGCGCTCAGGCGAGGCGATCAGCCCGACGATCAGCGGCTTCTTCGCACTCTCCACATGCGGCGGGAGTGGAATCCCCGGCACCAACGGAATATTCGCCGTCTTGAGACCGCGATTGGCCAGATAGATCGCCGTCGGCGTCTTCGAGGTACGGCTGACCCCGAGCAGCAACACGTCGGCATCCTCGATATCGTCGGGCAATTGCCCGTCGTCATGCATCAGCGTGAAATTCATCGCATCGATGCGCTTGAAATAATCCGCATTGAGCATGTGCTGCGCGCCCGGCCGTGCCGTCGAATCAGCGCCGAGATAGGCTTTGAACAGCCCGTGGACGGGCGAGAGCACGGCAAGGCAGGGCGAGCCGGTTTCGCGACAGGCATGCTCCAGGCGCTCTGCCAGCTCGTTCTCGACCAGCGTATAGAGCACGATTCCGGGCGCCGCCTCGATCTCGGCAAGCACGCGTTCGAGCTGCTGCGGCGAGCGCACCAGCGGATAGACGTGCTCGATGGCGGAGACACCCTCGTATTGCGCCGTCGCTGCCCGGGCCACGGTGATCAGGGTCTCGCCGGTCGAATCGGAAACGAGATGAAGATGAAAAAAGCTGCGTCCCATGCCCGGCCCCAAATCCTCCGTCCCGACTGATTCGGGGTGCCCCGTCGCGAAATCGACGCCCACCCCGCTTGCCCGAAGCCATGCATTCCACGACGCGAGTTTTCCCGCAAGCATTCTGCGTCCTGTGGATGGATTCGGAGAGGGCGGCGCAATCCACCGGAGGCCTGCGCGAGTCGGGGATGATCATCAACAATCGCGATTCCGTGGAAGCGCGAATCCGCATCGATGGGGGAATCGGGTGTCAGGCGATTCGGCCCGGTACGACACATGATGCCTATAGCGGCGTTAACGTCTTGTTAAGGAATGGATTCGTTAACGATCCGTTAACAGATCAAAGCCCATTTGATTATCCACAGCTCGATCTTGCAGCGCTGTGGACGGGCTGGGGAGGATCTTGTGCGGGCGGACTCGGGCCTCCAAGAAAAAACCAATAGAGATTCTAGATTCAAAAATTGTTTTTTTGATTCGTCCGCAAGGCGTTGATCGCATCGTCTGCGGGTCTTATCGAAGTGACATGCGGTGCGTGAAGCAGAGCGCATCGTGAGGGAGTGAAGGTCTTGAGCAAGACGATGCAAAATCGGGCGATCATGCGGGTTCTGGATGGAGAGGCCATTTGGCCGCCGCCGATCTGGGTGATGCGCCAGGCCGGGCGCTACCTGCCGGAATACCGCGCCAAGCGCGCCGAGGCCGGCGGTTTTCTCGACATGTGCTACAATCCCGATTTCGCGGTCGAGGTCACCCTGCAGCCGATCCGGCGTTTCGGTTTCGACGCTGCGATCATGTTCTCCGACATCCTCGTGGTGCCGCATGCGCTCGGCCAGAATCTCTGGTTTGCCGAAGGCGAGGGCCCGCGCCTCGATCCGGTGACGACGCTCGATGATCTTGCGAAACTGCGCCAGCGTGATCCCGCAGAGCATCTCGCACCGGTCTTCGAGACTTTGCGGCGCCTGCGCAGTGAATTGCCGCAGGAAACCACGCTGCTCGGCTTCTGTGGCGCGCCCTGGACGGTTGCCAGCTACATGATCGCCGGCAAGAGCACCCCCGATCAGGCACCGGCGCGCATCGCGGCCTATCGCGATCCCGCTTTCATGGCCGCGCTGATCGACATGCTGGTCGAGACTTCGATCGATTATCTCACCGCCCAGGTCGATGCCGGCGCCGATGCGATCCAGCTTTTCGAGAGCTTCGGCGCAGCCCTTTCGGCCCCGCTCCTGGAGCCGCTGTCGCTCACGCCGATGCGCCGGATCGTCGAGGGGCTCAAAGCCCGACGTCCGCAGGCCCGGGTGATCGTCTTCCTTCGTGGCGGCGGGCCCAATCTCGCAAAGCTCGTGGAGGCCGGTTTCGCCGATGCGATTGCCCTCGACTGGTCGCTTGATCTCGGCCGTGTGCTGCCGGACCTGCCGGCGAACCTCCCGACCCAGGGCAATCTCGATCCGCTGGCGCTGGTCGCCGGCGGCGAGGCGCTCGACCAGGGCGTCGACGCGGTCCTCGCGGCCACGCGCGGGCGGCCCCATATCTTCAATCTCGGCCATGGTATCGTGCCGCAGACGCCCGTCGAGCATGTCGCGCAGATGATTGCGCGGGTGCGCGCAGCGGGACATTGAGGCACGCGTGAGACGATGAGCGATCCGTATCTCTGGCTGAAATTCATCCACATCCTCGCGATTATCTCGTGGATGGCGGGTTTGCTCTATCTGCCGCGATTGTTCGTCTATCATGTCGATGCCGAGATCGGCTCCCGGCAATCCGAGACCTTCAAGGTGATGGAACGGCGGCTGATGAAGGCGATCACCACGCCGGCGATGATCGTGAGCGTCATCACAGGCCTGTGGATGGGTTTCATGGCGGGCTGGTGGTCCTCCGGCTGGCTGCATGCCAAGACGCTGCTTGTCGTGTTTCTGCTGGCGAGCCATGTCTATCTGGCGCGGGTGGTGAAAATCTTCGCCCGCGACGCCAATACCCGCCCGGGCCGCTGGTACCGCATCATTAACGAAGTACCGACCGTTTTGATGATCGGCATCGTCTTTTTCGTGGTGATGAAGCCTTTCGGCTGAGCCTGTTGCGGCTGTGTGTGATTTTTGCTTGTGATCGATGCTGAAACGGTTTAAGCGTCGGTCTATCTTCCCGGATAGACAGGTTGCGTTGCCTCGCCTTGACGGAACCGGCCCGCAGCGGCAGGTCCTGAACCCGGCGAAAATTCCCCCGCAAGGCAGATTGTCGGACGGTTCCCCACCGTTATTTCTTTTCCCGAAACTGATCGAGAGTGTTCCCCGATGAGGGAAATCAAACTACAGGATTTGAAGATCAAATCCGCGACTGAACTGACATCCTTCGCAGAAGAGCTGGAGGTAGAAAACGCGAGCACCATGCGCCGCCAGGAGCTGATGTTTGCGATCCTCAAGCAACTTGCGACCCGCGACGTCGAGATTATCGGCGAAGGTGTGGTCGAGGTCTTGCAGGATGGTTTCGGTTTCCTGCGTTCCGCCGAATCGAACTATCTGCCGGGACCGGACGATATCTATATCTCCCCTTCTCAGATTCGCCGTTTCGGCCTGCGCACCGGTGACACGGTGGAGGGTCCGATCCGGGGCCCCAAGGAGGGCGAGCGCTATTTCGCGCTGCTCAAGGTCAGCACCGTCAATTTCGAGGACCCCGACAAGGTCCGGCACAAGGTTCATTTCGACAACCTGACGCCGCTCTATCCCGACGAGCGGCTGAAGCTCGAGATCGAGGATCCGACGCGCAAGGATTATTCCGCGCGCATCATCGATATCGTCTCGCCGATCGGCAAGGGCCAGCGCGGCCTGATCGTGGCGCCGCCGCGTACCGGCAAGACCGTGCTGCTTCAGAATGTGGCGCAATCCATCACCACCAACCATCCCGAATGCTATCTGATCGTTCTCCTGATTGACGAGCGTCCGGAAGAAGTCACCGACATGGAGCGTTCGGTGAAGGGCGAGGTGATCGCCTCGACCTTCGACGAGCCCGCCACGCGCCACGTCCAGGTCGCGGAAATGGTGATCGAGAAGGCCAAGCGCCTGGTGGAGCACGGGCGCGACGTGGTCATCCTGCTCGATTCGATCACCCGTCTCGGCCGCGCCTACAACACCGTCGTGCCGTCATCCGGCAAGGTCCTGACCGGTGGTGTCGATGCCAATGCTCTCCAGCGTCCCAAGCGCTTCTTCGGCGCGGCGCGTAATATCGAGGAAGGCGGCTCGCTGACCATCATCGCCACCGCGCTGATCGATACCGGATCGCGCATGGACGAGGTCATCTTCGAAGAGTTCAAGGGCACCGGCAACAGCGAGATCATTCTCGACCGCAAGGTCTCCGACAAGCGCGTCTTCCCGGCCCTGGACATCACCCGTTCCGGCACCCGCAAGGAAGAACTCCTGGTCGAGCCGCAGGTGCTCAAGAAGATGTATGTGCTGCGGCGCATCCTCAATCCGATGGGCACGGTCGATGCGGCCGAATTCCTGCTCGACAAGCTGCGCGCCACCAAATCGAATGCCGATTTCTTCGATTCGATGAACACGTAAGGCTGCGTAAACCGTTCGTGGGAGCGCCCGCATGAGCGAACCCGTATCCGGTGACGAGACCATCTTCGCCCCGGCCAGCGGGTTCGGGCGCGCTGGGATCTGCGTCATCCGGGTTTCCGGGCCGCAGACGCGCGATCTGCTCGAAGCGCTTGCCGGCGGGGTGCCGCCCGCACGCATGATGAGCCTGCGGGTTTTGCGCGATCCGCAGGAGAACACGGCGCTCGACCAGGCGCTCGTGGTCTTCTTTCCCGGGCCGGCTTCGTTTACCGGTGAAGATCAGGCGGAGCTGCATATCCATGGTGGCCTCGCCGTGCGTCAGGCCGTACTCGCGGCTTTGTCGGAGATCCCGGGATGCCGCCCGGCGGAGGCCGGCGAATTCACCCGCCGCGCTTTCCTCAACGGACGCATGGATCTCTCCGAAGTCGAGGGGCTCGCCGATCTGATTGATGCCGAGACCGAAAGCCAGCGCCGGCAGGCTTTGCGCCAGCTTGATGGCGGGCTCGGGGCACAGGCCGAGCGCTGGCGCGAGGAAGCGATTTCGTGCCAGGCGATGCTCGAGGGGGCACTCGATTTTGCCGATGAAGGAGATATTCCCGATCAGCTCGAGAATGAAGCGCAAGCGAAGGCTCTGAACCTCTCGCGCGCGCTCGAAGAGCATCTGCGCGATGCCAGGCGGGGCGAGCGCCTGCGCGAGGGGTTCCATGTGGTTCTCGCCGGTCCGCCCAATGCTGGAAAATCAACGCTTCTCAATGCTTTGGCGCGCCGCGACGTTGCCATCGTCTCACCGATTGCGGGCACCACGCGCGACGTGATCGAGGTGCGTTGTGATCTCGATGGTCTGCCGGTGACGATCATCGATACGGCGGGCCTGCGCGAGGCCGGAGACGTGATCGAGGAAGAAGGCATGGCCCGTGCCCGTGGGCGCATGGCGCAGGCCGATCTGGTGCTCTGGCTCGACCCTGCGGATGATCCTGCGCCGCTGCCCCCGGATCTCGGCCCGCATCTGCATGTGATCACCAAGATCGACCGCGTCGAAGCGCCGGTCACGCGGGGCGACATCGCCATCGCGGCCCTGTCCGGCGAGGGGATGGATGCGCTGCTCGCGCGCCTGCGTGATGCGGCAGAATCGCTTTTCGGTGAGGGTGATGCGCTGATCACGCGCGAACGCCACCGCGCCGCACTGAATGAGGCCTGCGAAGCGCTCAGACGCGGTTGCGCCCAGGCGGAGACGGAGCTCTTCGCCGAGGATATGCGGCTTGCGGCACGGGCGATTGGGCGGATCAGTGGCCGGGTTGATGTCGAAGACGTGCTCGATCAGTTGTTTTCGAGCTTCTGCATCGGCAAATGACCTGAATCTGCGCGCCGTTGTTTCACGTGAAACACGCGGCGGCCATTTCAACGAAAATTGCGCCCACGCGGCATGGCTGACGCGACGACGCGATCCAGTGCAATATTCGGCTCCGAAATCGGCCTTGCTATCTCTTCCGCCAGTCCCGGCTCCTCCCGTACCAGCGCCTCGATCTTCGCAGCCTTGCCCGGACGTCGTGGCGGAGCGCCGCGCTGGTCGATGCCGGGACGTTTGACCTCGTCACCGCGCGCCAGTGCTTCCGGCGCCGGCAGGCGGGCGACTTTCTGCATCAGACCGGTGAGATCTTCCAGCGCCTCAACCACCAGATGCGTGACCCCGTTCGCCTGTTGCAGTCGACCCCGTGCCCCCACCAACCGGGCCCCGAGCACGACCGGGCGAAAGCGCTCGAAGACTTTCGGCCAGACGATCAGGTTGGCGATCCCGCTCTCATCCTCCACCGTCATGAAGACGACGCCCTTGGCCGAGCCGGGGCGCTGGCGGATCAGAACGAGGCCCGCACAGCCGATCCTGGCACCATGGCGGGCTGCGTCGAGATCAGCGCAGGCGTGCAGATTGCGCCCGGCGAGTTCCCGGCGCAGGAACGAGACCGGATGCGCCTTCAGCGAGAGGGTGAGGGCGCGATAATCTGCCACCACCTTCTCGCCCGGCGGCATGGCGGGCAGACCGGCATCCGGCTCGCGCTCCGCCATGCGGGCAGCGGCAAAGAGCGGCAGATCATCCTTGTCGCCGGTACGCCGTAAGGCCTTGACTGCCCAGAGCGCGTCGCGGCGCTCCAGCCCCAGCGACTGGAACGCATCCGCCTCGGCGAGCCGCTCCAGTACGGCGGGGGAGAGCTGCGTGCGTAGCCACAGATCGCGCACGGAATCGTAGCCACCCTCGCGCTGCTCCACGATCATGCGCATATCCGCCTCGCGCACCCCCTTGATCATGCGAAAACCGAGCCGGATGGCGTGATCGGCGTGAATATCGTCGTGCATCGCCGCATGGCGCCGATGCAGCCGCGCGGCGGCGGGTTTATCTGGTTCCAGGGTGCAATCCCAGTCGGAAGCGTTGATATCGGGATGCGCCACCCGCACCCCGTGTTCGCGGGCATCGCGCACGATCTGGGCCGGGGCGTAGAATCCCATGGGCTGGGCGTTGATGAGGGCGCAGGCGAAGACATCCGGATAGCGCGCCTTGAACCAGCACGAGGCATAGACCAGCAGCGCGAAACTCGCCGCATGGCTTTCGGGAAAGCCGTATTCGCCGAAACCCTCGATCTGCTTGAAGCAGCGTTCGGCGAAGGCGCGGTCATAGCCGCGCGCTTCCATGCCGTCGACCATCTTGCGGGCGAAGGTGGAGATCGTGCCCACACGCCTGAACGTGGCCATGGCCCGGCGCAACCTGTCCGCCTCGCCGGGGCTGAACCCCGCCGCGACGATGGCGATACGCATGGCCTGTTCCTGGAAGAGCGGCACCCCGAGCGTCTTGCCGAGTACCCGTTCGAGCTCGTCCGGCGGGCCGTGTTCCGGGGCGGGAGCGGGGAAGGTGACAGGCTCGCGCCCCTCGCGCCGGCGCAGATAGGGATGCACCATGTCGCCCTGGATCGGGCCGGGGCGCACGATCGCCACCTCGATCACGAGATCGTAGAAGCAAGCGGGTTTCAGCCGCGGCAGCATCGACATCTGCGCCCGGCTTTCGATCTGGAAGACGCCGAGCGTGTCGGCGCGCCCGATCATGGAATAGACGCGCGGATCCTCCGCCGGAATGGTCGAGAGCTGCAACCGCTTGCCATAATGCGTCTCCAGAAGGTCGAAGGCGCGGCGCAGGCACGAGAGCATGCCGAGCGCGAGCAGGTCGATCTTGAGAATACCCAAAGCATCGAGATCGTCCTTGTCCCATTCCACCGTGGTGCGCCCCTCCATGGCAGCATTGGCCACGGGGGTGACCTCGTCGAGGCGGGTGCGGGTGATGACGAAACCGCCGGTATGCTGGGAGAGATGGCGGGGAAAGCCGATCAGTTCATCGGCGAGCCGAAGCGCCATGGCGAGGCGCTCCTCCTGCGGATCGAGCCCCAGCCGCGTCACCTCCTTTTCCTCCACCTTCGCCGAGGACCAGCCCCAGATCGAGCCCGACAGGGCGTCCAGCGCATCCTGCGAAAGGCCGAACACCTTGCCGACCTCGCGGATGGCCGAGCGGGCGCGATAGGTGATCAGACTGGCCGCCAGCCCGGCTCGCTCACGGCCATAGCGCGCATAGACATATTGCATCACCTCCTCGCGCCGCTCATGCTCGAAATCGATGTCGATATCCGGCGGCTCCTTGCGCTCCGCCGAGACGAAGCGCTCGAAGAGCAGGTCGTGCCTGGTGGGGTCGACCTCGGTGACACCGAGGCAGAAACACACGCTCGAATTCGCCGCCGAGCCGCGCCCCTGGGCGAGGATCCCCCTGGAGCGGGCAAAGTGCACGATGTCGTGCACGGTGAGAAAGTAAGGTGCGTAGCCGAGCTGGCCGATCAGCGCGAGCTCGTGCCGCAACGCTTTTTCCACCTTGTCGGGAATGGTTTCGCCGAAGCGCTCCCGGGCGCCCTGGCGGGTGTAATATTCGAGCGCTTCCTGCGCCGTTTTGAACCCGGCGCGGGCTTCTTCCGGATATTCGTAGCGCAATTCATCGAGGGAGAAAGCGAGCCCGGCCATGAAGCGACCGGTCTCGGCGATCGCCTCCGGCATGGCCTGAAACAGCCGCGCCGTCTCTGCCGGCGGCTTCAGATGCCGCTCCGCATTGGCCTCCAGCCGCCGCCCCGCTGCATCGAGGGTGATGCCGAGCCGAATGCAGCTGACGACATCCTGCAGGGGGCGCCGTTCCGGTTCATGATAGAGCACGTCTCCCACCGCGATCAGCGGCAGCCCGTACGCCCGTGCCAGATCCCGCCGCGCCGCCATATGATGGCGCGGTGCGCGCCCGTAGCTTGCACTGACCCCGACCCATAACCGCCCTGGGGCGATTTCCCTCAACGCCGCAATGATATCGCTCTTCACCCCACCCTTTATCCCTCCCCTGAGGGGAGGGAGATCGGGCGAGACCTGCATGCAGGCGCCTCCCTCCCCGGCGGGGAGGGACCGAGGGTGGGGAGAGCGGTGCGGGGCATGCTCCGGCGTTGATGAGTTTGCACGCGGGGTCACCCCATCCCGACTCCCCCCCTGAGGGGAGGGAGATCGGGGGGGTGCTTCATCACACGCCTCCCCCTCCATCACGATGAACTGCACATCTTCCGCATAAGCGGCGAGGTCGGTGCGGGTGATGTGGCAGGCGCCCTTGGGCGCGCGGCGTTTGCCCAGCGTCAGGAGCCGGCACAGGCGGCCATAGGCGGCACGGTCGCGCGGATAGGCGATGAGATCGGGCGTGTCGTCGGCGAAGACCAGGCGCACGCCGATGGCGAGCTGCAGATCTCCAAAGCCGGAGCGGTCGGGATCGGCGCGCCATTCGCGCAGGGCGACATGGGCGCGCACGACGCCGGCGAAGGAATTGCGATCGGCAATGCCGATCCCCGACAGGCCGAGCGCGGCTGCCTGCGCAACGACCTCCTCGGGATGCGAGGCGCCGCGCAGAAAGGAGAAATTCGTCGTGACGGCGAGTTCGCTATAGGCACTCATGAAACCGGATCCGCTACGGGGCAGGGAGCGGTTCTAGCAAATGTTCTCTAAAAGTTCCATCTGATTCAACGGCGAAGCCAGACCCCGCGACGACCCGTCGCGACCCGGGCCGTGCCTCACCAGACCAGTTTGTCGAGAATCGCTTCCGGGCGATGCGTCTGTGCGGAAAGCCAGCCACCGGCGCTGTCGGCGGAGAGCGCGATGCGGTCGAGCTCGAGCTCGTGGGTGTGGATGCCGCGGGCGATCAGGAGCGCATGGGCGCCATAGGCGTGGGCGCCGGCAATATCGGTGCGGATGGCATCGCCGATGGCGAGGATGCGCGAGGCCGACGCATCGGCTGACAGGCCGAGCTTCGCCAGCCGCTCCCGGGCCGCCTCGTAGACCGGGCGATGCGGCTTGCCATTGTAGACGACGTTCCCGCCGATCGCCTCATAGGCCTGGGCGATAGCCCCGGCGCAGGGGATCAGATCATCGCCGCGCTCCACCACGATATCGGGATTGGCGCAGACCATGAGCAGCCCGCGCGCCTGCATCGCCTCAAGCATGGGTGTGTAATCGGAAACCTTGTCGGCATCGTCGTCATAAAGGCCCGAACAGACGACGTAATCGGCTTCCTCCACCGCGCTGGCGAAAACTGCCGGCAGCCCCTCGAAGATCGGCTTGTCGCGTTCCGGGCCGAGATGGAAAACCCGCTCGCCTTCGCGCTCGCGCACGATGGCGCGGGTAAGGTCGCCGGAGGTGAGAATATCGTCATAGGCGCTGCGCGGCACGCCGAGCCGGTCGAGCTGGGCAATCACCGAATGGCCCGGGCGCGGAGCGTTCGAAATCAGGATCACCGGCTTGTCGGACGCGCGAAACAGGTTCAACGCCTCGGCGGCGGCGGGATGGGCGCGCATGCCGTTATGCAGCACGCCCCAGACATCGCAGAAGATCGCGTCATAAGCGTCGGCAATCTCGCCCAGCCCGGAAATGAACCGGGTCGTCCCGGTGCTCGCAGCCCCATTTGCCATGACATCCTCGCGCAGATTCCTTTGATCAGGCGCGGGTAGGCGCTTGCGCGCGCGAAGTCAACCGAGAGCCGGCTATACTCTCCGCCGCACAGGCAAGCCCACATGTGGGCATGCCACCCATGCATGATGCGGATGCTGAATTCAGGACACTGTGTGGCAAAGAGACTCGGCCAAAGGGTCTGCGACAATGCCTGGCCGAACCCTGTGCCGAAATCTCAGCTGAACGTTCCAATGATAATACATGTCAGAACAGTGTAAAAACATTTCCCCCACTAATTGACGTAAAATCAGTTGCGAATTATGAATACGGATCAATAATTCATTATACTCTGGATCAAATTCATGAAACTCGAATCCGCAAACCGCGATCAAGATCGCCGGTTTCAGCCGATTGCCCCTAGGCACCAGAACGATTTTCAGGAAAGCCTGGCACATCGCGTTCCCGTCACCGAAGCCAGCGCCGGACGCTTGCTCCTCATCCCTCTGCCCTCTCGATCGGCTGTCGAACGCCACGCGGATCAGATCTATACTGTCTGCTTCGGCGATATCGGCGACCATGGCGGCAATGCCGTGCGCCGCACCTTGGAACTGCCGTCATTCCAATTCCATGTCGACGGCTCGATCGCGGCGATGAGCATCCGCTACCGCGATGAGCTCGCCCGCATGCGCGAACTGCATTCGCCCGAGGATCTGCGCGACATCGCCCGCGCGGGCGCCGAAGTCGTCGAAGAGGCCGTTACGCGCGCCGACATCACCGGCTTCCTGCCCCAGTTCGACGCGAATATCTTCGCCGGAATGTACCGGAAGAGCCAGGAGATCCTGCAGGATCGCGGCATCGTCGAAAGCGGCGACGTGCACGGGCCGGACCGGGAGATGCCGGAATGGAACCCGGGCAACCGCACCCAAGCGCCCGGGCCGTTGGAATTCGGCGGGCTGGGAGATTGGCAGCCGGGGCAGTTGCCGAACCGGACCGGCTCGCGGGATCACGGCTTGCCAGATCACGGCTTGCCCGATGATTTCATGCGCAACGGCCCGATGCCGGAAACCGATTTCGATCGGATCGGCGCGGAACTGGACGCGATGCAGTGGCCCGCGCGGCCAACCGGGTCACCGACCGCGCCGGGCCGGGTCCCGTCCGACACGTTCATGGCCGAAGCCGCCCGGCAGAGCTGGCGCCGGTTCTTCGAGGAGGCCGAGGAAGCCGCCCGCGAAGCCATCGAGCGCGCGCTCGGCAATTCCGCCTTCACCAGCGGCCAAGACCCGATCGAGCGGGCCATCGAGGAGCACGGATGGGCGGTCGAGCTCTTCCTGCATGCCCTGTGGCCGCAAGTCACGCCCGGTCCCGGCGGCGGCGCGCCGCGCATACTTCCCGGCCCTTCGAGCGCGACCGCGAACAGCCTGCGCCATCTCGACCCGCAAGCCGCCGCCATGCTCGTGGCGCAACTCGCAACGCGTCTTTCCGATGTCCCGGAGCTCTATCGCGAGGCGCTGCGCGAAGCGCTCGGGAACGGCGACGCGCAGGATGAGGACATCATGCGCGCCATGAAGCTTCTGGACGGAGTGAGCGCGTCGGGCGGCAACGAATCCGACACGTTCGCGCCGCTCACTGCGGATGCGAGAGAGTTGCTGGAGATGCAGATCGAACGCGGGCGCATGACCATGGAGCAGTTCGAATATCTTCGCGCGCTCAATCCGCATCTGCGCGACACGATCCTGATCCACAGGATCGGCCGCCATAATCTCGGCGATACGCCGGAAGGCCTGCGCTTATCCGAGGCCGACCCGCTGCCCGAGACCGATCGCGCCGCCGATATCGCACCGCCGGCCGATCTGGTGCACAGTTGGGAGGACATCCGTACGCTCCTGGCCGAGCGCTACGGAATGCGCCTGAGCGACGGCAGCATTCATGCCGCACAGCGCCGTCTGGCGCGCCACTCCGAAGCGGAGATGTGCGCACTCGTCAACGCCGCCATACCCTATCTCGATCGCATCGAGGAGGCTTATCCCGGCCTGCTGCGGGGAATTGCCCTCGACATCCATACACCCAATCCACGCGGTATCGGGCCGACCATGCCCATCGTGAATAACGGAATGACCAATATCGCCAACGGCACCACCTACCTGATGAGCCCGCAGGACATGCGCATCGCCTATCGCGACCGGCCGATCGACGGCGATACCAAGTTCATGCTCACGCTCTACCATGAAATCGGTCACGCGATCGCGTCCAAGGCACCCATCCAGGCCAACGACTTCATGCGCAATCTCGTGCCCGTCCTCGAGATCCGCGGCCCGGAAAGCACCAATGCGGGTCCCGATGCCGTAACCATGGATGAAGCGCTCGCCATCCTCTTTCCGCATCTCGATACCGAGCGCGCCTATGAGCGCCTGTGGCAGTTCTATCCGGTTCGGATCGACGACGTCGAATTGCTGGAAATGGAGGGATCCGGCGCCTACGTGCCGCCGCGACAGGAATATTTCGGGACGCTGCAGGTCTATCGAAAGCTGCCGGTGGGCGTTTGCGAGGTTCTGGGCATCGGGGTTTCGGGCTATGCCGGAAAAAGCCCCGAGGAAGCCCTGGCGGAGGCTTTCGGCCACGATTTCGCCGACCGGCCCTACCAGCGTTTTCCGGATGCGCAACTGCCAAGGCTCGTCGAGGCGATGCGCGGACCGCTTCCGGGCAATCTGCAATGCCTTCTCGCACGCATGATCCATGTCGCCCGGAGCCGTGATGCGCCTATCGAGGCGCCGCCCTACCCGGAGTTCCAGGGCGGCGGCGCGGAATAGGCAGCGCGCAACGCGAATGATCCGAGGCGGTGATGCACCTGTCCCGACACGTTGAGATTTTGTTGGGATGGTTTAATTAAACTCGCTCGCATCACGAAGCCGTCAACCGGAGGGCCAGCCCATGAGCTCGCTCGATCTCGCCGTGATCGGCAATTGCATGAGTGCCGCGCTGATCGACCGGCGCGCCCAGATCGTCTGGGGATGCTTTCCCCGCATCGACGGCGATCCCGCCTTCTGCGCGCTGCTCGACGGTGACCAGGTCGGCAACGGCACCCATGCCGAGCGCGGCGTCTTCGCTGTCGAGCTCGAAGGTATGACCCGCTGCGAGCAGCATTATCTGGGCAATACCGCGATTCTGATCTCGACCTTGTCAGACGATCACGGCAACACCGTCGAGATCACGGATTTCGCGCCGCGCTTCGTTCATTACGACCGCACCTTCCGCCAGCCGGGTGTGGTGCGCCGGGTGCGACCGATCAGCGGGCGCCCGCGCATCCGAATCCGCCTGCGCCCGATGTTCGAATGGGGCGAACGCCTGCCCGAGATCACGCGCGGCTCCAATCACATGCGCTTCGTCGGCCCCGGCCAGGCTTTGCGGCTGACCACCGACGCGCCCATCGCCTATGTCGCGGAAGAGCGCCCCTTCGTGCTCGAATCGCGCATCTCGCTGATCTTCGGCCCGGACGAGCCCTTGCGCGCCTCCGTCGATGCCACCGCACGCGATTTCTTCGAACGCACGACGGATTACTGGACCGGCTGGGTGCGCTCGCTCTCGATCCCGTTCGAATGGCAGGAAGACGTGATCCGCGCGGCGATCACGCTCAAATTATGCAATTTCGAGGAAACCGGCGGCATCGTCGCCGCGCTCACCACCTCGATTCCCGAAGCACCCCACACCCAGCGCAACTGGGATTACCGCTATTGCTGGCTGCGTGACGCCTATTTCGTGGTGCATGCCCTCAACCGTCTGGGTACCACCCGCACGATGGAGAGTTTCCTCGCCTTCATCGCCAATATCGTCGACGATTCGGAGGATGAAAACCTCGCCCCGCTCTTCGGCATCACCCGCGAGAGCAAGCTCGAGGAGCACGAGGCGCAGGCCCTGCCGGGTTACCGCGGCATGGGGCCCGTGCGCTACGGCAATGCGGCCTATACGCAGATCCAGAACGACGTCTATGGCAGCGTCGTGCTCGCCTCCACGCATCTGTTCTTCGACAGGCGCCTGCACCGCGCGGGCATGCACCATCTCTTTGAGCAGCTGGAAAAGCTCGGCGCCAAGGCCGTCGCGGTCTATGACACGCCCGATGCGGGCCCCTGGGAATTGCGCACAATGGCGGCGGTGCACACCTTCTCCGCCGTGATGTGCTGGGCCGCCTGCGACCGCTTGGCGCGCATCGCCACCCATATCGGGCTGGAGGCGCGCGCCGAGCATTGGCGCAACCATGCCGATCTGATGCATGCCGCCATTTGCGAGCGCATCTGGAATGCGCAGAAGGGCCATTTCGTCTCGACCTTCGAGGGCGAGGATCTCGACGCGACGCTGCTGCTCCTCGCCGAGCTCGGCTTCGTGCCGGCGGATGATGCGCGTTTCGTCAAGACCGTCGATGCGATCGATCGCAGCCTGCGCCGGGGCAATCTCGTCAAGCGCTATGCCGTCGAGGACGATTTCGGCACGATGGAGACGGGCTTCCTGATCTGCTCGTTCTGGTTCGTCGATGCGCTCTGGGCGATCGGGCGCTGCGACGAGGCGCGGGCCATGTTCGAGGAAGTGCTGAAACTGCGCAATTCCTTCGGCCTGCTCTCGGAAGACGCCGATTTCGAAACCGGCGCCCTTTGGGGCAATTTCCCGCAGACCTATTCCATGGTCGGCCTGATCAATTCCGCCGTGCGCCTCTCGCGCACCTGGGAGGAGGCGTTCTGAGGGGTGCGCAGCGGCATCAACTGTCAGCGTGCCGCAGCTCTATATGATGACGTGCCGCAGCTTTATATGATTGCGTGCCGCACCTTGGCCGAGACCCATTCGGAGACGACGACGGTCAAGAGGATGGCAATGAAGATCACGCTGACCTGGCCCCAGGCCAGTGAATTCACCGAAGCCGACAGTTGCACGCCGATGCCGCCCGCGCCGACGAGGCCGAGGATCGTCGCCTCGCGGATATTGATGTCCCAGCGATAGACGCTGATCCCTGCGAATGCCGGCAGGATCTGCGGCCAGACGCCGTAGCTGAGCACCTGCGTCGGCGCGGCGCCGGTGGCGCGGATCGCCTCGACCTGGTTCTCGTCGATCTCCTCGATCGCCTCATAGAGCAGCTTGCCGACGAATCCGATCGATCGCAGGGCGATGGCGATGATGCCCGCCATCAGGCCGGGTCCGAGGATCAGCACCAGCAGGAGCGCCCAGATCAGCGAGTTGATCGAGCGGGACGTGACAATGATGCCGAGCGCGAGCGGACGTAGGACGAAGCGGCTGGGCGTCGTGTTCCAGGCTGCGAGAAAGGCCAGCGGCGTCGCGATCACGACCCCGATCAGCGTGCCGAGCGTGGCCATGTTGATCGTATCCCACATCGGCCACAGGATGCGATCGAAATAGCCCCAGGGCGGGTTGGACATCCGCCGCGCCATGTCGAAGGCCTGCTGCGGCGCATCCCAGACGAAGATCCAGATGGTCTGCCGGCTGATATATTCCCAGCAGACCATGAACAGCGCCACCCCGACGAGCCACCCGAGCCAGATCCGAAGCTGCTGCGCGCGGTCGCGTCGTTGCCAGACCTTTCGGTCGTCGATTTGCGTGACAGGCATCACAGGAACCTTCTGCGGATGAAGCCGGAGCTGTACTCGGCGATGAAGACGATGACGATGATGGAGAGCAGGATCGCGGCGGCACTGTCATATTCGTAGCGCCCGAGCGCGGTGTTCAGGGTCGCGCCGATCCCGCCGGCCCCGACGATCCCGATCACCGCCGATTCACGGAAGTTGATGTCGAGGCGGTAGACGCACAGACCGATGAAGCGCGGCGCCACCTGCGGCTGGATGGCGTAGTTCAGAAGCTGGAACCACGAACTGCCCGTCGCGCGGATCGCCTCGACCTGGTCGCGGTCGATATCCTCGATGTCCTCCGCCAGCAGCTTGCCGAGGAAGCCGATCGTGGCAAAGGCCAGCGTCATCGCCCCGGCGAATGGGCCGAAGCCGAACATGGCCACGAAGACGATGGCGATCACCACTTCCTGAAAGGCGCGGCTCACCGCGATGATCGAGCGGCACACCGCATAGATCGGCCATGGCGCGAGATTGCGCGCGGCACCGAGCGCCACTGGGATCGAGAGGATCACTCCGAACACCGTGGCGATCAGGGTCATGGTCAGGCTCTCCAGGAGCCCCTTGGAGATATCCGTCCAGCGTGTGGTGAAATCCGGGGCGAGGAAGGCGGCGACGAAGGCGATGCCGCGATCGAGCCCGGCGACCATGCGGTCCCAGTTGAAATTGACCGAGCCGATGCCAATCACGAGATAGATCAGCGCGCCGACATAGATCGCATAGCGCAGGCGCGGATCACGGATGAAGGGGGGCTTGCGCCATTGCCTGGGCGCAGCCTGCGGGGCGGCTGCGGCGATGCTCATGACGCGGCGACCTTCTTCATTTCCGGGAGATCGACGCGCGCCGCGACCTTGAGCGCCGCATCGGCCTTTGCCGCATCGGCTTCTTCCTCGCGATCGGCTGCGCGGGTCCCGCTCCAGTCCTCCTCACCGTAGATCTCGGTGAGATGTGCGTCGTCGAGCCCCGAGGGCGGGCCATCATAGACGATCTCGCCGGCACGCAGCCCGACGATGCGCTCGACGAACTGCATGGCGAGCGGCACGTCGTGGATATTGATGATGGCGCCCAGCCCGCGCTCACGGCACAGCCCCGTGATCAGCCGCATGATCTGGCGCGAGGTCTTTGGATCGAGGCTCGCAGTCGGTTCGTCCACGAGGAGAATGTCGGGATTCTGCATCAGGGCGCGGGCGATGCCCACACGCTGGCGCTGACCGCCCGAGAGCGCATCGGCGCGCTTGTCGACCATGTGGTCGAGCCCCACGCGCTCGAGCAGCCGGAACGCCTCGTCGATATCCGATTGCGGATAGCGCCGCAGGTAGCTGCGCCAGAAACCCACATAGCCGAGCCGGCCTGAAAGCACGTTCTCCATGACGCTCAGGCGTTCGACCAGGGCGTATTCCTGGAAGATCATGCCGAGCCGGCGACGGGTGCGGCGCAGGCTGGTGCGGCCCATGCGCACGATATCGATGTCACCGAGGCGGATACTGCCGGCAGTCGGCTCCACCAGCCGGTTGACGCAGCGGATCAGGGTGCTCTTGCCGGCACCCGACGGGCCGATCAGGGCGATCACCTGGCCGCGTTCGACGGTCAGATCCACGTTGTCGAGCGCCAGATCCCCGGTGGGGTAGCGCATGGTCAGGCCTTCGATCTGCAACATGGGGCATCTCGCTGGTATCTTGGAGAGGCGCGCCGCTTCGATCAGCGGGCGAAAACGAACGGCCCGGCGGTTGTGCCCGCCGGGCCCTTGCGAAGGGACAGCCGATTCAGCTGCAGGACAGCTCGTCGCCGGATTCGGCGGCGATACGGCGGATGATGTCCCAGTGTTCCTGGTAGTCGATTTCGATGAAGCCGTCGGCATCACCGAATTCCTCGGCAAGCGCACCAGCCCATTCAAAGGTGAGGAAGGCCTCGCGGATGCTCTCGCGCAGTTCCGGGGCGAGGTTGTAGA
Organism: Salinarimonas sp.; assembly: GCA_020832565.1. GTDB lineage: Bacteria > Pseudomonadota > Alphaproteobacteria > Rhizobiales > Beijerinckiaceae > Saliniramus. The sequence continues at coordinate 61,826 of JAFIEI010000014.1, forward strand.
CCGCACCATAGGCGGTGGTAGGGAAGGTCTCGGACTGATACAGCACGCGAATGTCGTCGAGATCGATAACGCCGCGATCCGCCATACGGCCCATCACCGAGTTCGCGATCGCAGCGAGATCGTAGTCGCGATTCGCGACGCCGAGGATCGAGGCATCATGCCCACCGGAAAACGCGGTTTCGAGGTCGTTCTCGACGTCGATTCCGAACTCGGCCGAGAGCAGCGCAGACGGGGCGCGGAAACCGGAATTCGAGGCCGGGTTCACGAAGGCCATCTGGCGGCCCATGATGTCGTCCATCGACTCGATGCCGCTTTCGGCATGGGTGATGATCTCCATCTCGTAACCACGGATGGCGCCATCGAGGCTCATCGTGACATAGGGGTGAAGACCCGCGCAATTGACGCCGAGCGGAACCGAGCCGGTAGCGAAACCACCCACATGCAAACGTCCGGCGCGCATGGCCTCGACCATTGCGGCATAGGAGTTCACGGAGAAGTAGCGCACTTCACGACCGGTTGCTTGAGAGAGGTGTTCGATGAAGTCGTCCCAGATTGCGGCATACTGCGCAGGATCTTCAACCGGGGCGTATGTAAAGATCAGCGTATCGGGATCGATCCACTCGGACGAATCTTCCGGGGAATCCGCGAGCAGATCGCCATCGACGTCGCAGAAGCGGTCGTCGAGCGTGCCGCGCGGGCAATCCTGGGCTTGTGCCGGCGCCGGGAAGGCGAAAGCGGCAACGGCGATGAAGGCGAAGGCGGATGCGCCGGTCGTGAGTGTTTTGGTGATGAGGGACAAGGCTGGCCTCCTGGCGAAGGGCGTGATCTGACAGGACGCTGCGGCTGCCTTATGCAAACGCGGACAATGCCACGCATGACGTAAGATCTCTTGGCCCGTTTGCGTCCGATGCACCCGGATCGATAATGATGATGAATGACAGTTGCGTGACAAAACCCGGTGTTATCATGCTCAAATATTAATCTTAGCCGGCGAATATTAAGACGGCTATTGTAATACGACGCTCATTTGCTTTGTCTACGCTCACGATAGCTTATATAGATCCCCGCTCCCGCGATCACGCCGGCGCCGAGGATGGTATAGCCATCGGGAATCGCCCCGAAGGCGATGAAGGCCAGCGCGCCCGCCCAGACGATCTGGCCATAGGCATAGGGTGCGACCAGCGAAGCGCTGGCATCGCGCAGGGCGAGCACGACGAGGCCGTGGCCGGCGCTCGAGACGAGCCCCATGGCAAGCGCGATCCAGAGCTGACGCGCATCCGGCATCACCCAGAAGAACGGTACGGCGAGGCTCGCGAGGCCGAATCCGACCAGCGCGGACCAGGCAAGCGTCGTCACCGGAGCGTCACGTGTGCTGACATAGCGCGTGATCGTCGCCGCCATGGCCCAAGACGCGGCCGCGAGCAGCGGAAACAGCGAGGCGACCTGGAATGCATCCGTGCCGGGCCGCATCACGATAAGCACCCCGCAAAAGCCGACGCAAGCCGCTGCCCAGCGCCGCCAGCCCACCACCTCACTCAGGAAGATCACGGCGAAGGCCGTGAGCAGGATCGGGAGGATGAAGAAGATCGCCGTGGCATCGGCTACGGGCAGGAAGACGAGCCCGCTCATGAAGAACAGCGCCGAGCCCAGCATGCCCAGGCCGCGCACCAGTTGCAGCGTCGGGCGCTGCGAGACGAGCCCCCGGCTGCCGCGCGTGGCGATGAGGAAGCCGACCATCAACGCGGCGAAGACGACGTAGCGCATCCAGGCGATCATCAGCGGCGGCAGATCGCCCGTGAGCATCTTGGCGAAGACGTCGCCGCAGGCAAACAAAGCGGTACCGGCGACCATGGCGAGAATACCGCGCAGCTGATGCGTCATGCCAGATCCCGGCCCCATCGTGCGCACCATCCCCGCCGCTTGCTCAGGTCAGGTAGTTCAGTGCGCGCAGGACATCGAAGTAATCCTGCGCGGCGAGACGGATGGTGCGATCAGCGACGCGCTCGGCGCCGGGATACCAGCGATGCCGCTCGGCGAGGAGCGGGTCGTTATAGGTGATCTCCAGAACCGGCGCATGCGGCACGGCGAGAAGCCGGCGCGTCGCGGTATCGGAAAGCGCCCGCGCAGCGCCCGCCTCGATCGCCGCACAGGCACCCGCCGGCGTCATCGAGAGGGTCGACTGCCCATACCCTTCCTTGACCGCACAGCGTCCGACCTGCGGCGCCACCTCGGCGATCTCCCCCATCAGCCCGGCATCGCCGCTGACGAAGACCGTCGGCACGCCGAGCATGGCGCCGGCGAGCGCATGGATCAGGAATTCCGAGGCCCGTTTTCCGTCGAGGCGGATTTCGGCTGCCGCGAGCGAGAGCGTATGGGCCAGCGCATTCGCCTCCGACCCCGCCGCCGCGTGATAGCCGATCATCATCAGTGCATCGAAGCTGCCATCGAGTCCCTGCACCATGCAAAGCGGGTGGCCGGCCCAGGAGCGCACGATCCGGATATCGCCGGGCAGCCGGTCGAGGATCAGGTTTCGACCCGAGGCATGGGCGTCCTTGACCACGATCTCGCTTGCGCCCGCCTGTCGCGCGCCCCGGATCGCGGCCAGTGCCTCGTTGGTCATGATCTCTCGGAATTCGGCGTAATCGGCATGGGTGCGTCGCGCCTCGTCCCAATGGGTGATCCCGGCGCAGCCCTCGATATCGACGCTGATGAAAACCTTCATGATCGCAATCCCGCTCTGTTCGGCACCACCAGCATCGGTGCCGCCTGATGACCTGTCGAGCGGCATGAAAGCACAAGGCCGGAATGACAGGCTGCACACGAACGGGCATTGGCAGGCGCGGGCAGTTGGTGTCATCGCATTGTCATATGCGAGAGGCATGCAGGGTGCGGCGTCTTTCCATATTCATCGAAACAGGCTATGCCGGCGCCGTCACGAACGGGCGGGGAGAATGATATGCGGGTCGGAATCAATGGCTGCGGGCGCATCGGGCGTCTCGTCCTGCGCGCGGCATTCGGCGCGGCGGAGCGCCAGCCTGACGATCCGCGCCGCGACAACCGGCTCGACATCGTGCATCTCAACGAGATCAAGGGCGGGCCGGAAACGCTGGCGCATCTGATCGAATTCGATTCGATCCAGGGCCGCTGGCGCGCCGATATCGCAGGCGACGATGCGCAGGGCGCCATCAGCATCGACGGAAAGCGCATCGGCGTCTCCGCGCATCCGACGCCCGCCGAAATCCCCTGGGGCGATCTCGGCGTCGATCTCGTCATCGAGGCCACCGGCAAGTTCCTCAAGCGCGAGGTGCTTGAAGGCCATTTCGCGCGCGGCGCGAAACGCGTGCTCGTCGCCGCCCCGGTCAAGGACGGCTCCGCGCTCAATCTCGTGATGGGGATCAACGATCACCTCTATGATCCGGGCGAGCATCGCCTCGTCACGGCGGCGTCGTGCACCACGAACTGCCTTGCCCCGGTGGTGAAGGTGGTGCACGAGGCGATCGGCATCCGCCACGGCCAGATCACCACGATCCACGATCCCACCAACACCAATCTCGTGGTCGACGGCGTTCACAAGGATCTGCGCCGCGCGCGCTCGGCCATGCTCTCGCTGCAGCCCACGACCACGGGTTCGGCCACGGCGATCGGGCTGATCTATCCCGAGCTCCAAGGCAAGCTTGACGGCCATGCCGTGCGCGTGCCGGTGCTCAACGCCTCGCTGACGGATTGCGTCTTCGAGATGGCCCGCGAGACCAGCGCGGAGGAGATCAACGACCTCTTCGCCATCGCCGCTGCCGGCCCGCTTGCCGGGATCCTCGGCTTCGAGGCGCGTCCGCTGGTCTCGGCGGATTTCGCCCGCGACACCCGCTCGAGCATCATCGACGGGCCCTCGACCCTCGTCACCGACGGCACTCTGCTCAAGGTCTATGCCTGGTACGATAACGAAATGGGCTTTTCATGCCGCATGGTCGATCTCGCCTGCCGCATGCGTGAGGCGGGGATCTGAGCATGACCGCGGGTACGCGCAACTACGCCATTGTCACGGCCTCCTACTGGAGTTTCACGCTGACCGACGGCGCCCTGCGCATGCTGGTGCTCTTGCATTTCTTCAATCTCGGCTATTCGCCCTTCACCCTGGCCTTTCTCTTCCTGCTCTATGAAGCAGCCGGCGTCGTGGCGAATTTCGTCGGCGGCTGGCTCGCCACGCGGTTCGGCATCACGCGGATGCTCACCGTGGGGCTGATGACGCAGATCACCGGCTTTCTCATCCTCTCCGCCGTCTCGCCGGATTGGGGGGCGGTGCTATCCGTCGCCTGGGTGGTGGCGGCGCAGGGCATATGCGGGGTGGCCAAGGATTTGACCAAGACCGCCTCCAAATCCGCGATCAAGGTGGCCGAGGCGGAAGCGCGCGGCGAGGCGGGGGAGAGCCGGCTGTTTGCCTGGGTCGCCTGGTTCACCGGCTCCAAGAACGCCATGAAGGGTTTCGGCTTCTTCCTCGGCGGCCTGCTGCTGGAGACGCTCGGTTTCCGCTATGCGCTCTACGCCATGGCCGGCGTGCTCGCCCTCGTGCTTATTGCGGTCAGCCTGTCGCTGCCCGCCTTCATGGGCAAGGCGAAGGCGAGCGGCAGCGCGAAGGAGCTCTTCGGCAAGAGCCGCGCCATCAACCTGCTCGCAGCGGCGCGGGTGATGCTGTTTGGCGCGCGCGATGTCTGGTTTGTCGTGGGCCTGCCGGTCTTCCTCTATGCCTCGGGCTGGACCTTCACCATGGTCGGCGGCTTCCTCGCCATCTGGACCATCGGCTATGGCACGGTACAGGCGCTGGCGCCGCATCTGGTGCCGCGCTCCGCCGACGGGCTCAGCCGCGAAGTCGGTGCGGCGCGGATCTGGGCGGCGGCGCTCGCGGCGCTTCCCGTCATGATCGCGCTGGCGTTGATCGGGCTTGATCTGCGGCCCGATCTGATTCTGGTGGCTGGGCTGCTCGTCTTCGGCTTTGCGTTTGCGGTGAATTCCTCCGTCCATTCCTATCTGATCCTCGCCTATGCGGGATCGAAGAAGGCGGCGGAGGATGTGGGTTTCTATTATGCGGCGAATGCGGCTGGGCGCTTCATGGGTACGCTGCTCTCGGGCCTGCTCTACCAGTATGGCGGCATCCATGCCTGCCTGATCGGCTCCGCCGTCATGCTCACCGCGTGTTTTGCCTTCACGCTCACCCTGCCGCGCGGGCAGGCCGGGCTCTCCGCGCCTGCGGAATGACGGGATTACGCCTGTTTGCCGGCATCGGGAGTGATGTTTGCGCGAAAGCGGTTTCTTCGCGGGAGAACATGCTCTAAATACCCCGTTTCGCAATGAACGGGCTCGTCCATGTCCCATAACAGTTTCGGCCATCTGTTTCGCGTTACCACTTTCGGCGAGAGCCACGGGCCGGCCCTCGGCTGCGTGGTGGACGGCTGTCCGCCGCAGATCCCGCTCACCGTCGAGGAGATCCAGGCCGAACTCGACCGGCGGCGACCGGGCCAGTCGCGCTTCACCACGCAAAGGCGCGAGCCGGATCAGGTGCGTATTCTCTCCGGCGTGTTCCAGGACGAGCGCATGGCGCAGCAGGTGACGACGGGGACGCCGATCGCACTGATGATCGAGAATGTCGATCAGCGCTCGAAGGATTATTCCGATATCCGCGACAAGTACCGTCCCGGCCACGCGG
>JAFIEI010000069.1 GCA_020832565.1 Salinarimonas sp.
CGCGAAGGCGGCCGCACCGTCGGCGCCGGCGTCGTCGCCGCCGTCCTGGATTGATAAATCGAATCGCCTCGCGCAAAACGGTGCGCGAGGCGATTGTGTTTCGGAAAGCGATGGGTTATGCGTCGCTTCCGCTGCGGGCCGGGCCATCATGATCGCATGATCAGGCAGTCCGGACCGGCATCTGCCGCTAGGAGTGTAGCTCAACTGGTCAGAGCACCGGTCTCCAAAACCGGGGGTTGGGGGTTCGAGTCCCTCCACTCCTGCCAGCGGCGGGATGGTGACGAATGCGGGATCGGGGATAGCGCCCGGTACCGTCGTTCGCAGGCTTGTTTTTCAGGGCGGCGCGGGCCTTCTCGGTTCCGCGCCCGTTCGATATGGGGCGCAAAGCGCTCCCGGACGCATGGCCGCAATCGAGAAGGACGGGGCGGTTCGCCGTGACCCGTCAGGCGAGAGAGTGATGGCGAAGACGAATCCGTTCGAATTCATGCAGCAGGTGCGCGCCGAAGGGTCGAAGGTCACCTGGCCGACCCGCAAGGAGACCATGGTCACGACCGGGATGGTCTTCGTGATGGTCCTCCTGGCCGCGCTCTATTTCCTCGTCGTGGACCAGATCCTGCGCTGGGGCGTGGGCTTCATCCTCGGTTTCGGCGGTTAAGGAGCGCATCGGTCATGGCAAAGCGCTGGTACATCGTCCACGCCTATTCGAATTTCGAGAACAAGGTCGCCCAGTCCCTGCAGGACCAGGCGGCGCAGCGCGGTCTCGAAGACCGGTTCGAGGAAATTCTCGTCCCGACCGAGAAGGTCGTCGAAGTGCGGCGCGGCCGCAAGGTCGATACCGAGCGCAAGTTCTTCCCCGGCTATGTCCTGGTGAAATGCGAAATGACCGACGAGGTCTATCATCTCATCAAGAACACGCCCAAGGTCACCGGCTTCCTCGGAGCCGACAAGGCCAAGCCCCTGCCGATCCCCGATCACGAGGCGGAGCGGATCAAGGGGCAGGTCGCCGAAGGCGTCGAGCGTCCGAAATCCGCGCTGATCTTCGAGGTCGGCGAGACGGTGCGCGTCGCGGACGGGCCCTTCGCATCCTTCAACGGCGTCGTCGAGGAGGTGGACGAATCGCGTTCGCGCCTCAAGGTCGCCGTCTCGATCTTCGGCCGCGCGACACCGGTCGAACTGGAATACGCCCAGGTGGAAAAGGTCGCCTGACCTGACACCCGCTCGTGGCGTGGCGCGCTCTTCCGGGCGCGCCTCATCGCGCGGGAGGCTCGCCCGGTCGCCATCCGGGGCATGACAGGCCGTACCGCGCTCTGCAAACCATGAACCTTCCGGTCGGCAACCGGATGCGTTCGTACGTGGAGCAGTCCCATGGCGAAGAAAATCGCGGGATACGTCAAGCTTCAGGTTCCCGCCGGCGCGGCCAATCCGTCCCCGCCGATCGGTCCCGCGCTGGGTCAGCGCGGCCTGAACATCATGGAATTCTGCAAGGCCTTCAATGCGAAGACCCAGCAGATGGAAAAGGGCATGCCGATTCCGGTGATCATCACCGCGTATCAGGATCGTTCCTTCACCTTCGAGATGAAGCAGCCCCCGGTCTCCTACTTCCTCAAGCAGGCGGCAGGGATCAAGAGCGGCTCGCAGACCCCGGGCAAGAGCACCATCGCGAAGGTCACGGCCGAGCAGGTGCGCGAGATCGCCGAGAAGAAGATGGCGGATCTCAACTGCGACAGCATCGAGGCAGCCGCCGCGATGATCGAGGGTTCCGCCCGTTCCATGGGCATCGAGGTCACGGGCTGAGGAGAGCGACATGGCTAAAGAAGGCAAGCGCATCCGCAAGGCCCGCGAGGGACTCGATGCAAACAAGCTGTACGAACTCGGTGAGGCGATCAGCCTGCTGAAGGACCGTGCCAGCGTCAAATTCGACGAGACCATCGAGATCGCGATGAATCTCGGGGTCGATCCCCGCCACGCCGACCAGATGGTCCGCGGCGTCTGCAACCTGCCCAACGGTTCCGGCCGTACGGTTCGGGTCGCGGTCTTCGCGCGTGGTGGCAAGGCCGACGAGGCCACGGCAGCCGGGGCCGACATCGTCGGCGCCGAGGATCTGCTGGAGACGATCCAGGGCGGCACGATCGATTTCGATCGCTGCATCGCCACGCCGGACATGATGCCGCTGGTCGGTCGTCTGGGGAAGGTGCTGGGCCCGCGCGGCCTGATGCCGAATCCGAAGGTCGGCACGGTGACCATGGACGTCAAGGGCGCCGTCGAGGCGGCCAAGGGCGGTGCGGTCGAGTTCCGCGTCGAGAAGGCCGGCATCATCCATGCCGGCGTGGGCAAGGTCTCCTTCGAGGCGGACAAGCTCGCCGAGAACATCAAGGCGTTCGCTGATGCCGTCGCGAAGGCGCGGCCTGCCGGCGCGAAGGGCACCTATATCCAGCGCGTCTCGATCACCTCGACAATGGGGCCGGGCCTCAGGCTCGAGGTCGGCAGCGTCGTCGGCGGCTGAGCCGCAATCCGGGCGGCGGCGAAAGGGTCTTGACTTTTTCGCCGTTTGCCCCTTGGCATCCGGCCCTAGGCGGGTTATGGAAGCCACCTGCGTATTCAACCGGATTTTGTGCGCCCTTCGGTGCGCCATCTCGTTTTATCGCAAATGCGCCCGATTCGTCGGGCCATGGATGGCCGGGAACGGCGGGCTCGCCCGCATTTTCCGGTCTTGTCCTGTCCGAGACTGCAGGTGCCGCAAGGCTTGAACCCGTCAAGGGGCCGGCACAGACGGGGAAAACCGATTGTCGCACCGCCCGCCCATGGCCGGTTATCCATGGCTGGTTTTCAATGGCGGGTCGTTGCAAGAGGTTCGAACCATCTCGCCCGGATCGTGCATGCACGTGACGGGGGGCAGGGCTTGCTTGAACGCCGCGCGTCGCGGCCTCGGCAGCCCCGAGGCGAACGAGCGGCAAGTGCAACCGGCGGAGCGCCCCTGGCGTTTCCGCTCAAGTCGGAGAGAGCCCAGTGGAAAGAGCAGCAAAGCGCGAGCTCGTCACGACGCTCAACGACGTATTTTCGAATACGGGCGTTGTCATCGTGGCCCACTATTCGGGTCTTTCGGTCGCCGATATGCAGAAGCTGCGCGCGCAGATGAAGCAGGCCGGTGCCACCGTAAAGGTCACGAAGAACCGCATCGCCAAGATCGCTCTCGAAGGCACGGATGTCGCGTCCATCGCGGAATATCTGGAAGGGCCTACCCTTCTTGCCTATTCCGATGATCCGGTCGCGGCGCCGAAAGTCGCCACCGAATTCGCCAAGTCCAACGAGAAGCTCAAGATTCTCGGCGGGGCGATGGGGGTGACGGCTCTGGACGCGAACGGTGTGAAGGCCCTGGCCTCCATGCCCTCGCTGGATGAACTGCGTGGCACGATCGTCGGGCTCATCAATGCACCCGCGACCAAGATCGCCCAGGTCTCCACCGCGCCGGCGGCGAAGCTCGCCCGCGTGTTCAGCGCCTATGCCAAATCCGAGGAAGCGGCTTGACGCCCATCCTGCAAACCCGAAATCGTTCGAACCTATCAGGGATCAAAGACAATGGCTGATCTTGCCAAGCTCGTCGACGACCTGTCGTCGCTTACCGTTCTCGAAGCAGCCGAGCTCTCCAAGATGCTCGAAGAAAAGTGGGGCGTTTCCGCTTCCGCCGCCGTGGCAGTCGCCGCTGCGCCGGCCGGCGGTGGTGCCGCCGAGGCTGCCGAAGAGCAGACCGAATTCGACGTCATCCTGGCTGCTGCCGGTGACAAGAAGATCGAGGTCATCAAGGAAGTCCGTGCCATCACCGGCCTCGGCCTGAAGGAAGCCAAGGACATGGTCGAAGGCGCTCCGAAGGCGGTCAAGGAAGGCGTTTCCAAGGAAGAGGCCGACAAGCTGAAGGCTCAGCTCGAGAAGGCCGGCGCCAAGGTCGAGTTGAAGTAATCGGGCGACCGTGATCACGGTCGATGCCTGAATAAAGAGCCGACGGTCCCGGGTTTCCCCGGGGCCGTCGTTGCCGTCCGGTGATCCGGGCGACAATCTACCCTCTCCGCAGCGGCGGCGGGGGGCGCGGAGGGGAGGGCGCTCCTTCGCATCGAAACGGGGTGATCGGCGATCGTCCCGAGAACGTTTCAACCGGTAGGGATGCCGGACGGCTGACCCGGCGTTCCGACGCCGATGATCGGACCGGGATACCCGGTCAGCCGTGCATGAGGAGCAAGGTCGGACATGGCCAACACGCTGCAAGGTCGCAAGCGCATTCGCAAGTTCTTCGGCAAGATCGGTGAAGTCGCGGAGATGCCGAACCTCATCGAGGTTCAAAAGGCATCCTACGATCAGTTCCTGATCGTCGACGAGCCCCAGGGCGGGCGCCCCGATGACGGTCTTCAGGCCGTCTTCAAATCGGTCTTCCCGATTTCGGATTTCGCCGGAACGGCCCTGCTCGAATTCGTCAAGTACACCTTCGAGGCGCCGAAATTCGACGTCGACGAATGCCGTCAGCGTGACATCACGTTCGCCGCTCCGCTCAAGGTGACGCTGCGCCTGATCGTATTCGACGTCGATCCCGACACGCAGGCGAAATCCGTCAAGGACATCAAGGAGCAGGACGTCTACATGGGCGACATGCCCCTGATGACGGATAACGGCACCTTCATCATCAACGGCACCGAACGCGTCATCGTCTCGCAGATGCATCGCTCGCCCGGCGTGTTCTTCGATCACGACAAGGGCAAGACGCATGCCTCGGGCAAGCTGCTCTTCGCCGCGCGGATCATTCCCTATCGCGGCTCCTGGCTCGACATCGAATTCGACGCCAAGGACATCGTGCATGCCCGCATCGACCGCAAGCGCAAGATCCCGGCGACATCGTTGCTCTATGCGCTCGGTCTCGATGCCGAGGATATGCTCGCGACCTTCTATGACCGCATCGTCTACAGCCGCGACAAGGAAGGCTGGCGCGTGCCTTTCAACGGCGAGCGCATGAAGGGCTTCAAGGGGACGGCCGATCTCATCGATGCCGATTCCGGCGAAGTCGTGCTCGAGGCCGGCAAGCGCCTCACCGCCCGCGTCCTGCGCCAGATCACCGACAAGAACGTCACCGCCCTGCGCGCGAGCGACGAGGATCTCGTCGGCCAGTACATTGCCGAAGACGCCGTCGACGCGACTTCGGGCGAGATCTATGCCGAGGCGGGCGAGGAAATCACCGAGAAGCTGCTCGAAGCCCTGGCCAATGCCGGCTTCGACGAGATCCCGGTGCTCGATATCGACCACGTCAATATCGGCCCCTATATCCGCAACACCCTGGCTGCCGACAAGAACAGCTCGCGCGAGGAAGCGCTGTTCGACATCTACCGCGTGATGCGCCCCGGCGAACCGCCGACCATCGATACGGCGGAAGCGATGTTCCAGTCGCTCTTCTTCGATTCCGAGCGCTACGATCTTTCGGCGGTCGGCCGCGTGAAGATGAACATGCGCCTCGATCTCGATGCCGAGGACACCGTGCGCACCCTGCGCAAGGACGACATTCTCGCCGTGGTCAAGGCCCTGGTCGGCCTGCGCGACGGCAAGGGCGAGATCGACGATATCGACCATCTCGGCAACCGCCGTGTGCGCTCGGTCGGCGAGCTGATGGAAAACCAGTATCGCCTCGGCCTGCTGCGCATGGAGCGCGCCATCAAGGAGCGCATGTCGTCGGTCGATATCGACACGGTGATGCCGCAGGATCTGATCAACGCCAAGCCGGCGGCCGCCGCAGTGCGTGAATTCTTCGGCTCCTCGCAGCTCTCGCAGTTCATGGACCAGACCAACCCGCTCTCGGAAGTCACGCACAAGCGTCGTCTCTCGGCGCTCGGCCCGGGTGGTCTGACCCGTGAGCGTGCGGGCTTCGAAGTGCGCGACGTGCACCCGACCCATTACGGCCGCATCTGCCCGATCGAGACGCCGGAAGGCCCAAATATCGGCCTGATCAACTCGCTGGCTACTTTCGCGCGGGTCAACAAGTACGGCTTCATCGAGACGCCGTTCCGCCGCGTGGTCGAGGGCAAGGTGTCGGGCGAGGTGATCTACCTCTCCGCCATGGAAGAGGCCAAGTACAACGTCGCGCAGGCCAATACCGCGCTCGACGGCGAAGGCCGTCTGACTGAGGAACTGGTGATCTGCCGCAAGGCGGGTGAAGTCGTCGTGGCGCCGCCCGACAAGGTCGACCTGATGGATGTGAGCCCCAAGCAGCTCGTCTCCGTCGCGGCCGCTCTAATCCCGTTCCTGGAAAACGACGACGCCAACCGCGCCCTGATGGGCTCGAACATGCAGCGTCAGGCCGTGCCGCTGGTGCGCGCCGATGCGCCCTTCGTCGGCACCGGCATGGAGGCCGTCGTGGCCCGCGATTCGGGTGCCGCGATCGGCGCCCGGCGCGCCGGCGTGATCGACCAGGTCGATGCCACGCGTATCGTTATCCGCGCGACGGAAGAGACCGATCCCGGCAAGCCCGGCGTCGACATCTATCGCCTGCAGAAGTTCCAGCGTTCCAACCAGAATACCTGCATCACGCAGAAGCCGCTGGTGCGGGTGGGTGACGTGGTCTCCAAGGGCGACATCATCGCCGACGGTCCGTCCACGGAATTCGGCGAGCTGGCGCTCGGCCGCAACGTGCTCGTCGCGTTCATGCCGTGGAACGGCTACAACTTCGAGGATTCCATCCTGCTGTCCGAACGGATCGTGATGGATGACATCTTTACCTCGATCCATATCGAGGAATTCGAGGTGATGGCCCGCGACACCAAGCTCGGGCCCGAGGAAATCACCCGCGACATTCCCAATGTCTCCGAGGAGGCCTTGAAGAATCTCGACGAGGCGGGGATCGTCTATATCGGCGCCGAACTGCATCCGGGCGACATCCTCGTGGGCAAGATCACGCCCAAGGGCGAAAGCCCGATGACGCCGGAAGAAAAGCTGCTGCGCGCCATCTTCGGCGAGAAGGCATCGGATGTGCGCGACACTTCCCTGCGCATCCCGCCGGGCGTGTCCGGCACGGTCGTAGAGGTCCGCGTGTTCAACCGCCACGGCGTCGACAAGGACGAGCGCGCCCAGGCGATCGAGCGCGAGGAGATCGAGCGTCTCGCCAAGGACCGCGATGACGAGCAGGCGATCCTGGATCGCAACACCTATGCCCGTGTCGGCGAATTGCTGGTGGGCCAGACCGGTATCGCGGGGCCGAAAGGCTTCAAGAAGGATACCGAGATCAGCCGCGAAGCGCTCAACGACATCCCGCGCTCGCAATGGTGGGCGTTCGCGGTGGCCGACGATGCCCGCATGGCGGAGCTCGAGGCCATCCAGAAGCAGTACGACGAGTCGAAGAAGCGTCTCGAGCAGCGCTTCCTCGACAAGGTCGAAAAGTTGCAGCGCGGCGACGAACTGCCCCCGGGCGTGATGAAGATGGTCAAGGTCTTCGTCGCGGTGAAGCGCAAGATGCAGCCGGGCGACAAGATGGCCGGCCGCCATGGCAACAAGGGTGTGGTGTCCAAGATCGTTCCGGTCGAGGACATGCCCTTCCTCGAGGACGGCACCCAGGTCGATATCGTGCTCAATCCGCTGGGCGTGCCCAGCCGCATGAATGTCGGTCAGATTCTCGAGACGCATCTGGGCTGGGCCGCGGCCGGGCTCGGGCGCCAGGTCAACGAGGCGATCGAGGGCTGGCGCCGAACGCAGGACATCACGCCGCTGCGTGAGACGATGACGCGCATCTACGGCGATGACGAGGGTCTCGACACCGTCGATGACGACAAGCTCGTCGAACTCGGCAGCAATGTCATCCGCGGCGTGCCGATGGCGACCCCCGTCTTCGACGGTGCCAAGGAAGCCGATATCGAGCAGATGCTGGAAATGGCCGGGCTCAACCGCTCGGGCCAGGTGACGCTCTATGACGGACGCACGGGCGAGCCGTTCGATCGCCAGGTGACCGTCGGCTACATCTACATGCTGAAGCTGCACCATCTGGTGGACGACAAGATCCACGCCCGTTCGATCGGCCCGTATTCGCTGGTCACCCAGCAGCCGCTGGGCGGCAAGGCCCAGTTCGGCGGTCAGCGCTTCGGTGAGATGGAGGTCTGGGCCCTGGAGGCCTACGGCGCAGCCTACACGCTGCAGGAGATGCTCACGGTCAAGTCGGACGACGTGGCGGGCCGCACCAAGGTCTACGAGGCCATCGTGCGCGGCGACGACACCTTCGAATCCGGCATTCCGGAAAGCTTCAACGTGCTGGTGAAGGAGATGCGCTCACTGGGCCTCAACGTCGAGCTGAAGAACTCGGAAGTGCCGGGCCCGACCGAATTGCCGCCGTCCTCCGAGGCTGCGGAATGACGGCGTCCGGTCACGGATGACACGAGATTGACACGGCGCGGGGAAATCCCCGCGCCCGGATGCGTTTTCGGATGAGGAGACCGGTTCGGTCCTCATCCAGCGAGGAGACGGCGATGAACCAAGAGGTCATGAATCTTTTCAACACGGCAGCCGCGCCGCAGACCTTCGATCAGATCAAGATCTCGCTTTCGAGCCCAGAGAAGATCCTGTCCTGGTCGTTCGGCGAGATCAAGAAGCCGGAGACCATCAACTACCGGACCTTCAAGCCGGAGCGCGACGGTCTGTTCTGCGCACGTATCTTCGGCCCGATCAAGGATTACGAGTGCTTGTGCGGCAAGTATAAGCGCATGAAGTACAAGGGCGTCATCTGCGAGAAGTGCGGCGTCGAGGTCACTCTTGCGCGCGTGCGGCGCGACCGCATGGGCCATATCGAGCTCGCTGCCCCGGTTGCGCATATCTGGTTCCTGAAGTCGCTGCCCTCGCGCATCGGCCTTCTGCTCGACATGACCCTGAAGGATCTCGAGCGGATCCTGTACTTCGAATCCTATGTCGTGATCGAACCGGGCCTCACCCCTCTGAAGGAGCGCCAGCTCCTCTCGGAGGAAGAGTATCTGCGCGCCCAGGACGAGTACGGCGAGGACAGCTTCACCGCCATGATCGGCGCCGAGGCCATCCGCAAGATCCTCACCGAGCTCGATCTCGAGAAGATCGCGGTCGATCTGCGCCATGAGATTTCTGTCACCACCTCCGAGCTCAAGCCCAAGAAGCTGCTCAAGCGCCTCAAGATCATCGAGGCCTTCCTGCAATCGGGCAACAAGCCCGAATGGATGATCATGACGGTCATCCCGGTGATCCCGCCGGATCTGCGTCCGCTGGTGCCGCTGGACGGTGGCCGCTTCGCGACATCGGATCTGAACGATCTCTACCGCCGCGTGATCAACCGCAACAACCGCCTCAAGCGCCTGATCGAGCTGCGCGCACCCGACATCATCATCCGCAACGAGAAGCGGATGCTGCAGGAATCGGTCGACGCCCTGTTCGATAACGGTCGCCGCGGCCGCGTCATCACGGGTGCCAACAAGCGCCCGCTGAAGTCGCTGTCCGACATGCTCAAGGGCAAGCAGGGGCGTTTCCGCCAGAACCTGCTCGGCAAGCGCGTCGATTATTCGGGCCGCTCGGTGATCGTCGTCGGTCCGGAGCTCAAGCTGCACCAGTGCGGCCTGCCCAAGAAGATGGCGCTCGAACTGTTCAAGCCCTTCATCTATGCCAAGCTCGACGCCAAGGGCTACTCGGCCACGGTGAAGCAGGCCAAGAAGCTGGTCGAGAAGGAGCGTCCGGAGGTCTGGGATATCCTCGACGAGGTCATTCGCGAGCATCCCGTCATGCTCAACCGCGCCCCGACGCTCCACCGCCTCGGCATCCAGGCCTTCGAGCCGGTTCTGATCGAGGGCAAGGCGATCCAGCTGCACCCGCTGGTCTGCGCCGCCTTCAACGCCGATTTCGACGGCGACCAGATGGCCGTGCACGTGCCGCTCTCGCTGGAAGCCCAGCTCGAAGCGCGCGTTCTGATGATGTCGACCAACAACATCCTCCACCCTGCTTCCGGCGCGCCCATCATCGTGCCGTCGCAGGACATCGTGCTCGGTCTCTATTACCTGACCATGATGGCGGATGGCGAACCCGGCGAGGGGATGATCTTCGCCGATATGGGTGAGCTCGATCACGCCCTGCACCGCAAGGCCGTGACGCTGCATTCCAAGATCAAGTTCCGCGCCGAGAACGTGGCCGAGGACGGAACCGTCTACACGCAGATCTACGACACCACCCCGGGACGCGCGATCCTCGGGCAGCTCCTGCCCAAGAGCGCGCGCGTATCCTTCGACGTCGTGAACAAGCTCATGACCAAGAAGGAAATCTCGGCGATGATCGATACGGTCTATCGCAATTGCGGGCAGAAGGAGACGGTGATCTTCTGCGACCGGATCATGGCGACGGGCTTCTTCCACGCCTTCAAGGCCGGAATTTCCTTCGGCAAGGACGACATGGTTGTCCCCGAAAACAAGTGGTCGATCGTCGAGGAGACCCGCGTGCTCGTGAAGGATTACGAGCAGCAGTATCAGGACGGCCTGATCACCCAGGGCGAGAAGTACAACAAGGTGGTCGATGCCTGGGCCAAGTGCTCGGATCGCCTCGCCGGCGAGATGATGCAGCGCATCCAGACCGTCCGCAAGGACGATGCTGGCCGCGACCAGCAGGTGAACTCGATCTACATGATGTCGCATTCCGGTGCGCGTGGTTCGCCTGCCCAGATGAAGCAGCTCGCCGCCATGCGCGGCCTGATGGCCAAGCCCTCGGGCGAGATCATCGAGACGCCGATCATCTCCAACTTCAAGGAAGGCCTCGACGTTCTCGAGTACTTCAACTCCACCCACGGCGCCCGCAAGGGTCTGGCGGATACGGCGTTGAAGACGGCGAATTCCGGCTATCTGACGCGTCGTCTCGTCGATGTCGCCCAGGATGCGGTCATTCGTGAGGTCGATTGCGGCACCGAGAAGGGTATCTCGATGCGCGCCATCGTGGATGCCGGCCAGGTCGTGGCGACCCTGGCCTCGCGCATCCTCGGCCGCACTGCCGGCGAGAACGTGGTCGATGCCGATGGCCAGGTCATCGTACCGAAAGGCACGATGATCGAAGAAAGCCATATGGAGCAGATCAATGCCGCCGGTATCCAGGAGGTGAAGATCCGTTCGGTGCTCGTCTGCGAGACCAAGAACGGCGTCTGCGCAACCTGTTACGGGCGCGATCTGGCCCGCGGCACGCCCGTCAATATGGGTGAAGCCGTCGGGGTCATCGCCGCACAGTCGATCGGTGAGCCGGGCACGCAGCTCACGATGCGTACCTTCCACATCGGCGGTGCCGCACAGATTGCGGATACCTCCTTCGTGGAATCGTCCTTCGAAGGCACGGTCAAGATCCGCAACCGCTACGTCGCGCGCAACTCCGACGGCGATCTCATCGCCATGGGCCGCAACGTCGCCGTCGTCATCGTCGGCAACGACGATGTGGAACGTGCCGTGCACCGTATCCAGTACGGTGCGCGCCTGCGTGTCGACGAGGGTGACATCATCAAGCGCGGCCAGCGTATCGCGGAGTGGGATCCCTATTCCCGTCCGATCCTGGCCGAGGTCGATGGCCAGATCGCCTTCGAGGACCTGGTCGATGGCGGGTCCATCGTCGAGACGGTGGATGACGCGACCGGCATTGCCAAGCGTGTCGTGATCGACTGGCGCGGTTCGCCGCGCACGGCCGATCTCAAGCCTGCCGTGACCGTCGTCGACGACGAGGGGCAGATACTGATCACCCCGCGTGGTGGCGAGGCCCGTTCGCTGCTCCCGGTCGAGGCGATCATCGCCGCTGATCCGGGCACGAAGATCAAGGCCGGTGACGTGCTCGCGCGTGTCTCGACCGAGAGCGCCAAGACCCGCGACATCACCGGCGGTCTGCCGCGGGTGGCGGAGCTGTTCGAGGCACGTCGTCCCAAGGAAGCGGCGATCATCGCCGAGAAGTCGGGTACGATCGCATTCGGGCGCGACTATAAAAACAAGCGTCGCCTGACGCTGACCCCGCACGACGAATCGGAGCCGGTGGAATACCTGATTCCGAAAGGCAAGCACATCCACCTGCAGGATGGCGACATGGTCGAGGTCGGCGATTTCATCGTCGACGGAAACCCCGCGCCGCACGATATCCTGGCGATCAAGGGCGTCGAGGAACTCGCCGCCTATCTGGTCAACGAAATCCAGGAAGTCTATCGTCTGCAGGGCGTGACCATCAACGACAAGCACATCGAGGTGATCGTGCGCCAGATGCTGCAGAAGGTGGAAATCACCGATGGCGGCGACAGCGACCTGATTGCGGGCGAGCAGATGGACCGTCTCGAGTTCGACGAGCTCAACGAGCGGCTCGTGGCCGAGCGCCGCAAGCCGGCCGAGGGCAATCCGGTTCTGCTCGGCATTACCAAGGCGAGCCTGCAGACGCGTTCCTTCATCTCGGCAGCGTCCTTCCAGGAGACCACCCGCGTCCTCACCGAGGCGGCGGTCAACGGCAAGACCGATACGCTCGAGGGGCTCAAGGAAAACGTCATCGTCGGCAGCCTGATCCCGGCGGGTACCGGCGCGTTGCATGCAGAGTTGAAGCAGATCGCGACTCGTCGCGACGACCTGATCCTGCAGCAGAAGGCGCAACAGTCGCAGGCGGCGGGCGCCGAATCGGCGGGGCAACTGCCGTCAGCCGGCGAGTGACACGGCCGGGCTTTGGCACGGCTGCAATCACGCGAAACGAATCGAGGGTCGCCCGTCGGGCGGCCCTCTTTCGTTCAGAGCTGTGGCGGGGATACTGATCGGGTGCGTTCTTTTCGTGCGTGAAGCTTCGCCCTTGCATGCGGGAACTTGCGCAATTTGCGGGCGAAGACCAGATGAAACCGCCGGTATCGCACTGCAGCCTGCTCGTTGACGGGCAAATCGGCATGCATGGCGCCCAAAGCGTGGTTTTGCCTGTTGACTTGGGGGGAAGAGGGGCTTAGAAAGCGCTCACTTACCGACGGGCCGTAGATCGGCAGTCTTCGAAGCGCCTGCCTTCGAACCGGGCTATCTAAACGCCGTCGTAGCTCAAATACGTCTGACATCAGTCAGCTCTTTGGGGCAAGACCGCGTTCGCGTGGTCCTCTGCGTGGCAGCGCGCCAAAGGCTCTCGCGAGCCGATGGCGCGGTTTCGTTTTGCGCATCCCGGTGCGGAGCGCGGATCCTGCCCACAGAGCAACGGAATTTTTCGGGTCGCCGCGCCTTTTGCGCGCCCGGAATCGGGATACGGGTGGTCGCGCGAGTGACCGAGAGGTAAGACCGGCCGCATCAGCGGCCAAAGGAAGAGGGCAGAGGATGCCGACGATTTCCCAGCTGATCCGCAAGCCGCGGATAGCTCAGAAGAGCCGGAACAAAGTCCCGGCGCTGGAAGCTTGCCCGCAGAAGCGCGGTGTCTGCACGCGTGTCTACACGACGACGCCGAAGAAGCCGAACTCGGCTCTGCGTAAGGTCGCCAAGGTTCGCCTGACGAACGGCTTCGAGGTGATCGGCTACATTCCCGGTGAAGGTCATAACCTTCAGGAGCACTCCGTGGTGATGATCCGCGGCGGGCGCGTGAAGGACCTTCCGGGTGTGCGCTATCACATCGTGCGCGGCGTCCTCGATACCCAGGGCGTCAAGGATCGCAAGCAGCGCCGCTCGAAATACGGCGCCAAGCGTCCGAAGTGAACTAGCGCCCGGAGCATTTCCGGGCATCTGACGAGAATTCAGGACGGAGCCTTCGCATGTCCCGCCGCCACCGCGCAGAAAAGCGTGAAATCATTCCGGATCCCAAATACGGGGATGTCGTCCTCACCAAGTTCATGAACTCGGTGATGTATGACGGCAAGAAATCCACCGCCGAGGGGATCGTCTACGGCGCCTTCGACATCGTCGAAGAGAAGACCAAGACCGATCCGATCGAGATCTTCCGCCAGGCGCTCGAAAACATCGCGCCGGCGATCGAGGTCCGTTCCCGCCGTGTCGGTGGTGCGACGTACCAGGTTCCCGTCGAGGTGCGCCCCGAGCGTCGCCAGGCACTCGCGATCCGCTGGCTGATCAAGGCCGCGCGTTCGCGCAACGACAAGACCATGGTCGAGCGTCTCTCAGCCGAGCTGATGGATGCGGCCAACAACCGTGGAAGCGCCGTGAAGAAGCGCGAGGACACGCACCGCATGGCGGAAGCGAACCGCGCATTCTCGCATTACCGCTGGTAACGCCGGCACGTCCGACTGGAGTGATTACGATGGCCCGATATACGCCCATCTCCAATTACCGTAATTTCGGCATCATGGCCCACATTGATGCGGGCAAGACGACGACGACCGAGCGGATCCTGTTCTATACGGGCAAGTCGCACAAGATCGGCGAAGTCCATGATGGTGCCGCGACGATGGACTGGATGTCGCAGGAGCAGGAGCGTGGCATCACGATCACCTCGGCGGCGACGACCTGCTTCTGGCGCGACCATCGCCTGAACATCATCGACACCCCCGGCCACGTCGACTTCACTATCGAGGTCGAGCGTTCGCTGCGCGTGCTCGACGGCGCGATCTGCGTGCTGGACGGCAACCAGGGCGTCGAGCCGCAGACCGAAACTGTCTGGCGCCAGGCCGACAAGTACGACGTTCCGCGTGTCGTCTTCGTCAACAAGATGGACAAGACCGGCGCCGATTTCTTCAACTGCGTCGCCGACATCATCAAGCGCGTCGCTGGCAAGCCGGTCTGCCTGCAGCTGCCGATCGGCGCCGAGTCGGATTTCAAGGGCGTCATCGACCTGATCCGCATGAAGGCGATCATCTGGGAAGAAGAGACGCTCGGCGCGAAGTTCCGCGACGACGAGATCCCGGCCGATCTGCAGGAGCAGGCAGTCGAGTATCGTACGAAGCTGATCGAAGCCTGCGTCGAACTCGATGACGACGCCATGGCAGCCTATCTCGATGGCGAAGAGCCTTCCGAGGAAAAACTGGTCGAACTGATCCGCAAGGCGGTTCAGGAGCGCGCCTTCCATCCGGTGATGTGTGGCTCGGCCTTCAAGAACAAGGGCGTTCAGCCGCTTCTCGACGCCGTTGTCGACTACCTGCCTTCGCCGGTCGATCGTGGTGCGATCAAGGGTCTGCATCCCGATACCGAAGAGCCGATCACGCGTGATCCCTCCGATGAATCGCCGTTCTCCATGCTCGCCTTCAAGATCATGGACGACCCCTTCGTCGGCACCATCACCTTCTGCCGCGTCTATTCCGGTACCGTCGAGTCCGGCACTTCCGTGCTGAACCCGTTGCGCGACAAGAAGGAACGCGTCGGTCGCATGCTTCTGATGCATGCCAACAACCGCGAAGATATCAAGGTGGCGATGGCCGGCGATATCGTCGCGCTTGCCAGCCTCAAGGAAACGCGCACGGGTGATACCCTTTGCGATGCCGCCAAGCCGGTGGTGCTCGAGAAGATGGAATTTCCCGAGCCCGTGATCGAGATCGCAATCGAGCCGAAATCGAAGGCCGACCAGGAAAAGCTGGGCCTTGCCCTGTCGAAGCTCGCGGCCGAGGATCCGTCCTTCCGCGTCTCCACGGATTTCGAAAGCGGCCAGACCATCCTCAAGGGGATGGGCGAACTGCACCTCGACATCAAGGTCGACATCCTGAAGCGTACCTACAAGGTCGATGCGAACATCGGTGCGCCGCAGGTGGCCTATCGCGAGACGATCACGCGTTCGACTGAGATCGACTACACCCACAAGAAGCAGACCGGTGGTACCGGCCAGTTCGCGCGGGTGAAGTTCAACGTCTCGCCGGCCGAACCGGGCGAAGGCTTCTCCTTCGAATCGAAGATTATCGGTGGTGCGGTTCCCAAGGAATACATCCCCGGTGTCCAGAAGGGGCTCGAATCGGTGCTCGGCGCCGGTGTGGTTGCCGGTTTCCCCGTGGTCGACGTCAAGGTCGAGCTGATCGACGGCGCCTTCCACGAAGTCGACTCCTCGGCGCTGGCCTTCGAGATCGCGTCGCGTGCCGCATTGCGCGAAGCCCTGCAGAAGGGTTCGTCGGTGCTGCTCGAGCCGGTGATGAAAGTCGAAGTGACGACGCCGGAAGACTATACCGGCTCGGTGATCGGCGACCTGAATTCCCGTCGCGGCCAGATTCAGGGCCAGGACATGCGCGGCAATGCGGTGGTCATCAATGCGATGGTCCCGCTGGCCAACATGTTCGGTTACGTGAACACGCTGCGCTCCATGAGCCAGGGTCGCGCCAACTACACCATGCTGTTCGATCACTACGAGCAGGTTCCCTCCAACGTGGCTGCAGAGGTCCAGGCGAAATACGCCTGAACCCCCACCACGAAGATCAACTGAACAACATCTGGGTGCTGCCATGGCCAAGGAAAAGTTTGAACGCAACAAGCCGCACTGCAACATCGGCACGA
>JAFIEI010000070.1 GCA_020832565.1 Salinarimonas sp.
TCCTTGCAATCATGCGCGCGAAGCCGTATACGCGCGCACATCCCACACGCGGAGCAGCGTCCGATGGATCTCCATCGTCGCGCCGAACCCGGTGGCCGCCCTGCTCAAGGACGGTTCACGGCTCCGCGGAGGCACAACCGGAGTAGAAAAGAATGGCACTTCCCGATTTCTCCATGCGTCAGCTTCTTGAAGCCGGCGCGCATTTCGGCCACCAGTCGCACCGCTGGAACCCGAAAATGCTCCCCTTCATTTTCGGCACCCGCAACAATATCCACATCATCGATCTGGCCCAGACCGTGCCGATGCTCTATCGCGCGCTCCAGGCGGTCAGCGATACCGTGGCCAAGGGTGGCCGCGTGCTCATCGTCGGCACCAAGCGCCAGGCGCAGGATTCCGTCGCGGATGCCGCGCGCCGCTCGGCGCAGTATTATGTCAATGCACGCTGGCTCGGCGGCATGCTCACCAACTGGAAGACGATCTCCGGTTCGATCGCGCGCCTGCGCAAGGTCGACGAGATCCTCGAAGGTGGTGGTCAGGGCCTGACCAAGAAAGAGCGCCTGATGCTTGCCCGCGAGAAGGACAAGCTCGAGCGCGCGCTCGGCGGCATCAAGGATATGGGCGGCGTGCCCGATCTGATCTTCGTGATCGATACCAACAAAGAGCAGCTCGCCATCAAGGAAGCCCAGCGTCTGGGCATCCCGGTCGCGGCCGTGGTCGATACCAATTGCGATCCCGACGGCATCGCCTTCCCGGTCCCGGCCAATGACGACGCGGCCCGCGCCATCGCGCTCTATTGCGACCTGATCGCCCGCGCGGCGATCGACGGCATCTCGCGCGGCCAGGGCGATGTCGGTGTCGATGTCGGCGCTTCCGAGGCTCCGGTCGTCGAGGAACTGCCGGTGGAGGTCGCAACCACCTCCGTGCAGACCGACAGCTTCGAGTCACTCGCCGCCCCGCGCGGTGCGCCCGACGATCTCACCAAGCTCAATGGTGTCGGCCCCGAACTCGAGACCACGCTCAACGATGGCGGCATCTTCCACTATTGGCAGATCGCGGCCATGAACGATGCCGATATCGAGAAGGTCGATGCCGATCTGAAGCTCAACGGCAAGATCGCGCAGAACGGCTGGGTCGCCCAGGCGAAGGCGCTCATCGAAGAAGCCGCCGCGTAAGGCTTCGTCATCCGGGCGTCATCGGCGCGTGCTCCGCGTCGGATGCCTGCAGATGCGCGCGACCCCCGTGATGCGGTCGCGCGCTGACGCATTGATGTTGATTCCGCTTGCGTAACCCGGCGGCCAATGCATGGCGCCGGGTTCCCCCATGATCAGGAAAGGACGAGCCATGGCGAACATTTCCGCCGCTCTGGTGAAGGAACTGCGCGAGAAGACCGGCGCAGGCATGATGGATTGCAAGAAGGCGCTCGGCGAGACCGACGGCGATATCGAAGCCGCCGTGGACTGGCTGCGCACGAAGGGTCTGGCCAAGGCCGCCAAGAAGGCCGGGCGCGTCGCCGCCGAGGGTCTCGTCGGCATTGCCATTTCGGGCTCCGAGGCCGCCGTGGTCGAGGTCAATTCCGAGACCGACTTCGTCGCCCGCAACGAACAGTTCCAGGGTTTTGTCGCCGCCACGGCGCAGGCCGCGCTCGGCACCGACGGCAGCCTCGAGGCGCTGCAGGCCGCCAAGCTCTCCGGTGGCGCGAGTGTCGAGGACACGGTCAAGGAACTGATCGCCACGATCGGCGAGAACATGACCCTGCGTCGCGTCGAGAAGGTCGCCGCCAAGGAAGGCGTCGTCGCCGCCTACATGCACAATTCCGTGGCCGAGGGCCTGGGCAAGATCGGCGTGCTGGTCGCGCTCGAATCCTCCGGCGACAAGGACTTCCTCAACACGCTCGGCCGCCAGATCGCCATGCATGTGGCTGCGGTCAATCCCATCGCGGTCGATGCTTCGGGCGTCGATGCGGCGACGATCGAGCGTGAATCGGCGATCCTGCGTGAAAAGAATGCCGGCAAGCCCGATCACGTCATGGCCAAGATCGTGGAAAGCGGCGTGAAATCCTATCTCAAGGAAGTCACCCTGCTCGACCAGCCCTTCGTGCATGACAGCTCCAAGACCGTGGCGCAGGTGCTCAAGGAAGCCGAGAGCAAGGCCGGCGCGCCGGTCACGCTCACCGGTTTCGTGCGCTATGCGCTCGGTGAGGGGATCGAGAAGGAAGAGAGTGACTTCGCCGCCGAAGTCGCCGCCCAGGCCGGCGTCAAGGGCTGACACGCGTCAGCGCACCGGCATAGGCCGCATGATCGAAAGGGCGTCCTTCGGGGCGCCCTTTTTTCGTCGTGCAGGCTGTCGTGAATGCCGAAGGCAGGCATGCAAGGCCGCTCTGCCGGCTTTTTGTGCAACACCTGTCTGCTCAATTTATAGGCATGCGTCCATTAAGCAAGCGTTTACCTGCCGCCTGATTTTGCGGCAGTCCCGTCAAACCCGGCTTGCAACCTTTGATTCCGGCTTTTCTGCTGCAATGCGGCAGCGATAGCCGAAACTGGCACGGCACTTGTTTGCAAGATCCCCCGGGACGCGGTGGACCGATGATCCGCCGTCTCACGTCAACGCGTTCGCAAGCGAGAGCCTGCGGCATCGAAGGGGGCAAAACCCATGAAAATCGTGATGGCCATCATCAAGCCGTTCAAGCTCGAGGAGGTGCGCGATGCGCTCACTGCTCTGGGCGTGCACGGCCTGACCGTGACCGAAGTGAAGGGATACGGGCGCCAGAAAGGGCACACCGAAATCTATCGCGGCGCCGAATACGCCGTGAGCTTCCTGCCGAAGATCAAAGTCGAAGTCGCCGTGGCCGATGACCAGGTCCAGGGCGCGATCGACGCCATCTCGCAATCGGCCCGCACCGGGCAGATCGGCGACGGCAAGATCTTCGTCATTCCGCTCGAGAAAGCCGTGCGCATCCGCACCGGCGAAACCGATTCCGATGCGCTCTGAGCGCCCCAGTGAAGCCTTCTCAGGAGTTTTCGTGATGGTTCAACGTCTTTTGACTCGCAGTGCGGGCGCTGCGATAGCCCTCGGCCTGATGAGCGTGGCCGCGCTGGCGCAGGATGCGGAGGTCGCTGAGGTCTCCACCGAGCTTCCCGCCGACGGCCAGTTCGTCCTCAATACGCTGCTCTTCCTCATCGGCGGCTTCCTCGTCATGTGGATGGCGGCCGGTTTCGCCATGCTTGAGGCCGGCATGGTGCGTTCCAAGAACGTCTCCATGCAGTGCCTGAAGAATATCGGCCTGTACTCCACCGCAGGCCTGATGTACTGGATCATCGGCTACAACCTCATGTATGAGGGCGTCGATGGCGGCTGGTTCGGCTCGCCCGGGCCGATCGGGATCCCGGATCCGGCGACCGAAGGCGGCGATTATGCCGTGGCCTCCGACTGGTTCTTCCAGATGGTGTTCTGTGCCACCACCGCTTCTATCGTCTCCGGCACCATTGCCGAGCGTATGAAGCTCGGTCCCTTCCTGGTCTTCGTCGTGATCCTCACCGGTATCCTCTACCCGATCACCGGCGCCTGGCAGTGGGGCGAAGGCTGGCTCTACGAGATGGGCTTCTCCGACTTCGCCGGTTCGACCATCGTTCACTCCGTGGGTGGCTGGGCCGCATTGACCGGTGCTCTGATCGTCGGAGCGCGCAAGGGCAAGTATTCCGAGGACGGCAAGGTCAACGCATTGCCGGGCTCTTCGATGCCTCTGGCCACGCTGGGCACCTTCATCCTCTGGCTCGGCTGGTTCGGCTTCAACGGCGCCTCCCAGCTCGCCATCGGCACGATCGAGGATGCGGCTTCCGTGGCCACGGTCTTCATGAACACGAACCTCGCTGCTGCGGGTGGCGTGATCGCGGCGATCATCCTCAGCCAGGTCATCTACAAGAAGGTCGATCTCACCTTCGCGCTCAATGGCGCGCTGGCCGGCCTCGTCTCGATCACGGCCGAGCCGCTCGCGCCTTCGCCGGCGCTTGCGGTCGCGATCGGCGCCGTCGGTGGTGCGATCGTGGTCTTTGCGGTGCCGCTGCTCGACAAGCTGAAGATCGACGATGTCGTCGGTGCCATCCCGGTCCACCTGCTCGCGGGTATCTGGGGTACGCTGGTGGTTCCGCTGTCGAATGGTGACGCCAACTTCGTCACCCAGATCATCGGTATCGTCGCCATCGGCGCCTTCACGGTCGTCGCCTCCGGCATCGTCTGGCTGATCATCAAGGCCATCATGGGCCTGCGTGTCAGCGAGGAGGAAGAGAGCCTGGGTCTCGACAAGGTCGAGGTCGGTGTCGAAGCCTATCCGGAATTCGCTTCCGGTGCCGGCCGCGTCTGATCCGGCCCTACAATAACGACGAAACGCCGCGCCCCGTGCGCGGCGTTTCATTTTGTCGCTCCTTCAGGTCCTGTTCGCGAGCCCCATCCTGCATCTGCAGCTTCGTTCCGCATGCGACCGCGTGTTTCTGCCAAGATGGTGAGCGCATGGCGCGGGGGTGACGTATCGGCCAATCAGTTGCTAGGTGTTGGCTGGAGTATCATTCCGTCAGCCGGGTGCCGGCTGACGGAGAAAATGATGCGTCAACCAATGACTTAGAGCACTTGACCCGACAAAGTCGGGTCAAGTGCTCTAACGACGAACACAGCGATGGAGTGGACGAAGCCATGTATCCGCAGGTTGAATTGCACATTGCCGGCAAGTGGCGCGGCGCCGCCTCCGGCGACACGATCGACATCATCAATCCCGCCACCGGCGACGCCATCGGCGCGCTGCCCGTCGCGACCATCTCCGATCTCGACGAGGCCCTCGAAGCCGCCGAGAAGGGTTTTGCCACCTGGCGTCAGATCAGCGCTTTCGATCGCTACAAGATCATGCGCAAGGCCGGTGAATTGCTGCGCGAGCGCGCCGAGACGATCGCCGCGATCATGACCACGGAGCAGGGCAAGCCCCTCGCCGAAGCGCTGATGGAAACGCGCGGCGCTGCCGATACGATCGACTGGTTTGCCGAGGAGGCGCGGCGCGCCTATGGCCGCATTGTGCCCTCGCGCGCATCCGACGTGCTGCAGCTGGTGATCAAGGAGCCGGTCGGCCCCGTCGCCGCCTTCACGCCCTGGAACTTCCCCATCAACCAGGCGGTGCGCAAGGTCTCCGGCGCGCTGGCCGCCGGCTGCTCGGTGGTGCTCAAGGGGCCGGAAGATACCCCGGCGAGCTGTGCCGCGCTGATCAAGGCCTTCAACGATGCGGGCGTTCCCGAGAACGTGCTCAATCTCGTCTTCGGCGACCCGGCGCAGATCTCGGAATACCTGATCCCGCATCCTGTGATCCGCAAGATCTCCTTTACCGGCTCCACGGCGATCGGCAAGCAGCTCGCTGCGCTCGCCGGCGCGCATATGAAGCGCGTCACCATGGAGCTCGGCGGCCATGCGCCCTCGATCGTCTTCAAGGACGCCAATCTCGAAAAGGCGCTGAAGGTCCTCTCGGCCAACAAGTACCGCAATGCCGGCCAGGTCTGCGTTGCACCGACGCGCTTCCTCGTGCATGAGAGTGTTTTCGACAAGTTCGTCGACGAGTTCGTCACGATCTCGAAGAACATGCAGGTCGGCGACGGCCATGATTCGAAGACCAATATGGGCCCGCTCGCCCATTCGCGGCGCATCGATGCGATGGAATCCTTCGTTGCCGATGCCGAGGCCAAGGGCGCGGAGCTGCGCACCGGCGGCAAGCGCATCGGCAATCGCGGCTATTTCTTCGAGCCGACGGTCTTCACCAACCTGCCGATGGATTCCAAGATCATGAACGAGGAGCCCTTCGGGCCGATCGCCGCGATCCAGAAATTCTCCGACGACGAGGAAGCCTTCACCGAGGCCAACCGTCTGCCCTACGGGCTCGCCGCCTATGCCTATACCGAATCCGGCGCGACGGCGCGCGCTCTCGCCGAGCGCGTCGAGAGCGGGATGATCTCGATCAACCATCACGGCATCGCGCTTCCCGAGACGCCCTTCGGCGGCGTCAAGGATTCCGGCTATGGTTCGGAAGGCGGGCTTGAGGCGATCGAGGCTTATCTCAACACGAAATTCGTGACGAAAAGCGGTCTCTGATCGTTCTCGCCACAGCTTTCGAAGATTTTTGCACCGCCCGTCTTGATGACGGGCGGTGTTTAATTTGAATTTCATTCAAATTGCGACGAATTGAATCTCACCTTCTGTTACGAATACAGCCACACGCAAGGCTCCTCTGTTGAACTGTATCCGATCACGCCATCCGGCCCCGCACGGGGCGGGGACCGGCGCACGGGTTTCGCAGACCGCAGGGAGTTTCGCGATGAGCATTTACGGCACGATGAGGACCGGCGTTTCCGGCATGGCTGCCCAGGCCAACCGGATCGGCGTGGTGGCCGACAACATGGCCAACGTCAACACCACCGGATACAAGCGCTCTTCCACGCAGTTTTCCTCCTTCATCCTGAACAACCAGTCGGGAAGCTATAATTCCGGCGGTGTCGAGACCCATATCCGCCAGCATGTGACCCAACAGGGCGCGCTGCAATACACCACTTCGACCACCGATCTCGCGGTGAACGGAAACGGCTTCTTCGTCGTCTCCGACGCCAACGGGACGCCCTTCCTGACCCGCGCCGGCGCCTTCGTGCCCGATGGCGAGGGTAACCTGATCAATTCCGGCGGCTTCCAGCTGATGGGTTATCCGCTCGCGGATGGCGATCCGAACGTGGTGGTCAATGCGATGGCCGGGCTGGAGCCGGTCAACATCACCCAGAACGCGCTCGAGGCGACGCCTTCGACGGCGGGAACCTTCGGCGCCAACCTGCCCTCCAATGCCGATATCGTACCGGCGGGTGATCGTCCGTCCGACAATGCCGCGGGCTCCGTCTTCGAGGCGAAATCCTCGCTGGTCGCCTATGACAATCTCGGCAACGAGGTCGTGTTCGACGTCTATTTCACCAAGACCGACGCGAATGAGTGGGAAGTGACGGTGTTCGACCAGGCCGAGGCCGGCCCCGGTGGCGGCTTTCCCTATGGCGCAGGCCCCCTCGATACCCAGACACTGACCTTCGATCCGGCCAATGGCCGCCTAGCCGGCGGTTCGCCGAACGGGCTGAACATTGCCATTCCCGACGGGCAGGCCTTTGAACTCGACCTCGCCTCCATGACCCAGGTCGCCGCCGACTATGCCGTGATGCGTGCCGATGTGAACGGCAATGCGCCCAGCGCCGTGCGCGGGGTGGAATTCTCCTCCGACGGGACGCTCTATGCGGTGTTCGAAAACGGCGACCGGCGCGCCACGCACCGGATCCCGCTCGCGGATGTGCGCAGCCCCGACAATCTCGTCGCCACGGCGGGCAATGTCTATTCGATCGGCATCGATTCCGGCGACGTCACCATGGGATTCCCCGGCGAAGGCGGCATGGGCAGCGTGGTCACGAGTGCGCTGGAGCAGTCCAATGTCGATCTTGCCGACGAGCTCACCAACATGATCGAGGCCCAGCGCGGCTACCAGGCCAATTCCAAGGTCTTCCAGACCGGCTCGGACCTGCTCGAAGTGCTGGTCAATCTCAAGCGGTGAGGCGCTGCCTCGCCAGAATTGAAACCGGGATCACGTCGTCATGAACCTCTCAGTCGCTCTCTCCTCCGCGCAATCGGCGCTCTCGGCCACTTCGACCCAGACGTCGATCATCTCGCGCAACATCTCCGGCGCGGCCGATCCCGGTTATTCCCGCAAGATGGGGCTGACCTCCTCGATGGGTTTCGGCGGCGTGAAGGTCGTCTCGGTCGGGCGCGCCGCCGATACCGCTCTCTACAACCGCATGCTGGACGCGACCGCCGGTTCCTCGGCGCAACAGGCCCTGCTCAATGGGTTCGAGACGCTGGCGGGGACGGTCGACGATCCGCAGCTGAACCAGTCCGTATCCGCATCCCTGGGCAAGCTCACCGATGCGCTGCAGATGCAGGCGGAATCCCCCGGCGATCCGGTCCTGGGCGCCGCGACGCTCTCCGCCGCCTATGATCTGGCGGGCAAGCTCAATGAATCGGCGCAGACGACCCAGCGCGCCCGCGCCGAGGCGGATACGGCCATGGCGGATTCGGTCGACAGGATCAATGATCTGCTCAAACGCTTCGAGAGTGCCAACCGCGCCATCGTCGTGGGCACCCAGTCGGGCACCGATGTCAGCGACGAGCTCGATACCCGGGACCGGATCCTGGGCAAGCTTTCGGAGGAAGTGGGAATCTCCACCGTCACCCGCGCCGGCAACGACATGGTGATCTATACCGATAGCGGGGTCACGCTCTTCGAGAAATCCGCCCGCACCATCAGTTTCGACCGCACCTTCGCCTATGAAGCGGGCACGACCGGCAACGCCGTCTTCGCCGACGGCGTACCGCTGACGGGGCCCGGGGCGAGCATGGGGATCAAGAGCGGCGCGCTGTTCGGCCATGCCACCTTGCGCGATAATGTGGCCCCGCAATACCAGCTCCAGCTCGACGAAATCGCGCGCGGGCTGATCCATGCATTCGGCGAGCCCGATCCCGGCGATGCGCCGGGGATCTTCGTCGATCCAGGACCTGCCGGGGCAGGCCTGGCCGCGCGCATCGGCGTCAATCCTGATATCGACCCGGCACTCGGCGGCGATCTCGCGGGCATTCGCGACGGCGTCAACGTCAATTTCAACCCTGACGGCGATGCTGCCTTCTCCGACCGGATCTACGCCATGCTGGATGCGCTCAATGCGCCGCAGGGATTCGATCCGGCCACGGGGATCAATCCCAATACGACGCTGGCGCGCTTTGCCTCTTCCTCGGTGAGCTGGCTCGAAGCCGGGCGCCAGCAGGCTTCGCAGGAAGCCTCGTTCCGCGACACGATGCTCGAGCGCACCCGCGAAAGCCTGTCCAACGCCACCGGCGTCAATCTGGACGAGGAACTCGCCCTGATGATGGAGCTGGAGCGCTCCTATGGCGCGTCGGCGCGCATCATCAGCACCGTCGACAACATGCTGCAGTCGCTGCTCGCGGCGACGCGATGATCCGGGGATGAACCGATGAAGACGAGTTTCGTATCCACACAGGCCATCGCGGATTCGACACGCATGTCGATGATCCGGATGCAGGGCGAACTGGCCAAGGCCTCCAAGGAACTCTCCTCCGGGCGGCTGGCCGATATCGGCCTGGGTCTCGGCAGTCGCACCGGCCATGCGGTGCAATTGCGTCACGAATTGTCGCAATTGCAGACGATCCGCGACACGAACGGGCTGGTGAAATCGCGTCTCGATACCTCGCAGGCCGCCCTCAAGGGGCTCCTGACCACGGCCGAGGATTTCATGAGCACGCTCGTCGCCATGCGCGACGGAGCGATCGCGGGCTCGGCGATCAAGCCGCAGGCGGATCTCAATCTCAAGGAACTGTCAGGCGCGCTGAACGCCAATCTCAACGGGCAGTTCCTCTTCTCCGGGATCAATACCGACGTGAAGCCCATGGCAAGCTACGAGGCCGACCCGCCGAGCGCACCCAAGGCTGCCCTCGACGCCGCCTTCGCGGCGCATTTCGGCTTCCCCCAGGACGATCCGCAGGTCGCGACCATCGATCCCGCCGACATGCAGGCCTTCCTCGGTGGAGCCTATGACGATCTCTTCCTCGATGACGCGCAATGGGAGGGCACCTGGTCGGATGCCTCCTCGCGCAACGTGCGCAGCCGCATCGCCACCAACGAGCTGATCGAGACCTCGGCCAATGCCAACGAGAAGCCCTTCCGGCAACTGGCCATGGCCTATACGGCGATCGCCGATCTCGGCCTCGGCGATTTGTCGCGCGGCGCGTCACAGGCGGTGATCGACAAGGCGATCGCAACCGTCAGCGAAGCCATCCAGGGGCTGACCTCGGTCAAGGCGCGGCTGGGCGTTTCGCAAAACCGCGTCGCCGCCGCTGATGAGCGCCTCTCCATCCAGCGCGACATCATCAACCAGCAGATCGTCGATCTGGAGAATGTCGATCCCTACGAGACCGCGACGAAGGTCAACAGCCTGATGACGCAGGTCGAGATGTCCTACAGCCTGACGGCGCGAATCCGTCAGCTTTCGCTCCTGAAATTCACGTGAGGTCCCGATGTACCAGTTCACTTATGCGGAAATCGTCGATGATGCGGCTTCCGATGCGCGGGGCCGGGAGCGGCGCGCGGTCAAGCGCGGTGTCGAACTGCTCGAACAGGCGCAGGTTGCGGGTATCCGCTCGCGCGAGACCGTCGAGGCGCTGCATTATCTGCGCAGCCTGTGGAGCATCCTGATCGAGGATCTCGCCCAGCCGGAAAACGATCTCCCCGAAGCTCTGCGCGCCGATCTGATCTCGATCGGGATCTGGGTTTTGCGCGAGATCGAGCAGATCCGGCTCGAGCGCTCGGATGACCTGCAGAATCTCATCGATATCAACACCATGATCAGTGAGGGCCTGAAATGAACCCGCGTGAGAGAACCGGTCAGCCGGGTCAGGCCGGCACGATGCGCCTCGCCCTGAAGCCGCAGGAGCGGCTGTTCGTCAACGGTGCGGTGCTGCGGGTCGACCGCAAGGTCGGGATCGAACTGCTCAACGACGTCACCTTCCTCATGGAGAACCACGTGCTCCAGCCCGAGGATACGACGACACCCCTGCGTCAGCTCTATTTCGTCGTGCAGACCATGCTGATCGATCCGCTTCAGGCGGCGCGCTCGCGGGCCCTGTTCGACGATCTCTATGCGTCGACGCTGCGCTCCTTCACCAGCCGCGAGATCATCGACGGGCTCCTGGACCTGCGCGAGGCGGTCGATCAGGGGCGCTGTTTCGACGGTCTGAAGATCCTGCGCGGGCTGTTTGCCCGTGAAGCCGAAATCATCGGCGAGAGCCGCGCGCGTGCCCGCGCCTTCGCCGCAGCCTGAGGAGGCAACCGAGATGCTCGTCAATCCGACACAGGCCCCGCCCGGCGGCGCCGAGAGCCAGGCGAACGCGGTCAGCAAGGCGCAAGAGCGCACGACCATGGATTACGACGCCTTCCTGCGTCTGCTCATCGCCGAGATGAAGAACCAGGATCCGCTCGATCCCACGGATGCCTCGGAATACGTCTCGCAATTCGCCTCCTTCTCCGTCGTCGAGCAGGCGATCCAGACCAACCGCAAGCTCGACGATCTGCTCACCGGCCTCTCGCTCTCGCAATCGGGCGGGCTGATCGGGCGCCACGTCATCTCCGGGGACGGATCGATCTCCGGCGAGATCGAATCGGTGCGCCTCACCAGCCAAGGGCCCCAGGCCACGCTCACCAACGGGCAGAGCCTGCTGGTCGGGCCGGGCGTGACCATTACCGGCGCGTCCTCATGAATGCGGTCGATGCCCTCGACATGATCCGCGACGCGATCTGGGTGGTGATCTCCGGATCGGGCCCGATTGTCGCTGTCGCCATGCTGGTCGGTGTCGCCATCGCCCTGATGCAGGCGCTGACACAGGTTCAGGAAATGACGCTGACCTTCATCCCGAAGATCGTCGCCATCCTGCTGATGATCCTGATCACCGCCCCCTATATGGGCGCCCAGATCTACGGCTTCACCGAGCGCGTCTACGGCTATATCGAAACGGGGTTCTAGCTTGCCGGCCAAGACGCATCGGTCGGCAATGGCGGCAGCGCCGCGTGGTCGATCACCGCGTCACGGGGCAGGCGGAAGGCCGGATGGCGACCGGCGAGCCCGGTGAAGCGCAGGGGATTGTAGAGCGTCAGCCAAGGCGGATCTTCCTGCATCAGGCGATAGGCGCGCGTGTAATGCGCCGCGCGGCGGCTCTCGTCGGGCTCGCCGCGCCCGGCATCGATCGCCGCCTCGACCCGGCTTGACGCATAACCCTGCCACCAGGCGCCGCACACGCGCGAATCGAGCTTTTCCAGAAGCACACGGCAGGTCGAGAGCGGGCTCGAATCGAACACGCACAGATCACCGATCTCCTTGCGGCGCACGCGATGCGCATAGGCCTCGCGCTCCCCATGGGTGCGGATCGCGAGATCGATGCCGAAGGGTGCGAGCTGCCCGCGCAGACCCGCAGCGAGCGCCTGCGCCTCGTCGGGGAGGCTCGTGGGCGTATCGAGACTGAGAGCGAGACCGTCCCCGTGACCGGCCTGAGCGAGCAGCGCGCGCGCCTGATGCGGGTCGTGAAGGGGATCGTGGTTTCCATCCCCATCCTCCGCCGGCGGCGCGCCGAAATGCAGCGGGCTGATAATGCCGGGCAGCACGCGTCCCGCCCCGCCGGCGGCCTCGCGCAGGAGCGCGGCGCGGTCGATCGCATGCGAGAGCGCGCGCCGCAGGACCGGATCGGCCAGCGGGCCCTGGGCGGCATTCATCATGAAGATGATCGCGACGGGGGTGAGGCTCTCCACGCGCGTCGCCCCGTGCTGCGCAAGCGCCGTGCTCGCCTGCGGATCGAGATCGGTTGCAGCCTGCGCGCTCCCCGCGACGAGGGCGGCAAGACGCCGCGCGCGGTCGGGCTCGGCGAGGATACGGATCGCGTCATTGGTGGGCCGTCTTCCGCGATATTGCGCAAAGCGCGTGAGCAGAAGCTGATCCTCACCGTATTCTTCGAGTCGGAACGGCCCGCTGCCCGGCGCGGCGCGGATCGTGCCGGCATCGAGCGCATCGAGCCCGGCGGGGCAGAGGATGAAGGCCTGGGCGAGGATATCGAGCAGGTCCGCCATCGGCGCGCCGAGCGTGATGGTCAGGCTGTGGGCATCCTCGACGCTGATTACGGCATCGCCCAGATATTCCCGCCAGACCGCCGGCGAGCCGAGCGCATAGCCCTTGTCGGGACGCGCCATACGCTCCAGCGAAAGCTTTACCGCATGGGCGTCGCAGGCCGTCCCGTCATGAAAGACGGTGTCGGGGCGCAAGTGAAAGCGCCAGATCCGCGCATCGGCAGAGACCTGCCAGTTCCGGGCGAGACGCGCGCGAAACCCGCGCGGGCCGTATCCCACAAGCGTCTCGTAGAGCGCCCGGTAGAGCGCGAGTTCATCCGCCCCGTCCGTGCAATCATGCGGATCACGCAGGGGAATACGCGCCTGCATCAGGGTGAATGGTCGCATCGGTTCGGGCATGGTCATCTCCGGAGTCGCGCGTGATCCTAGAGCATCATGCCGTCAGGTGGATACCGGCTGACGGGCGGAATGATGCGCCGAAACAGTCTTCTCGATATGAGGTTTCAGCCGATCCGCGATGCGGTTTCGCGGGTCGGCGATTGCGCCGCAGGGGCGGGCCCGCTCTGCGTATCCGCTTGACTCCGGGGAGCGGGGATGGAATCAAATAGAGATCATTTACAGAACATATAGGGATCAAAAAGTGATGCCATCCGGTCGCATGCCTGTCGGTGACGTTGCCTGCGCAGGGGAGGGTTCCGCCGGCGACGGTGCATCATCCGCCGCACAGGATCTCGCGCAGCTGCGGGCGCGGGGGCTGTTGCGGCGGGCGGTGGAGGCTTTTGGGGAGGCTCATGCGGAGCCTGCCGGGGCCGGCGATCACGCGCCCCTCGATCATGATGCGGTGGATGCCGTGCTCGGCGGCGGGCTCGCCCGGGGCGCGCTGCACGAGATCCTGGCCGAGGAGGCCGGTGATTGCGGGGCTGCGCATGGTTTTGCCCTCGCGCTGGCGCTGCGGCTCAATCGCGGCGGGGCGATGCTCTGGATCCAGGAGGAGCGCGCCCGCGCCGAGGACGGGGCGCCCTATCCGCAGGGGCTCGCCATGATGGCAGGGAAAATGATGGCGGGAAGCGCCTTCGATCCCGCCCGCATCATCATGCTGCGCACCCGCGATGCCCGCAGCGCCCTGTGGGCGATGGAGCAGGGGCTGCGCTGCCCGGGGCTCGACACGGTTCTGGCGGAGGTGACCGGGCTCGCCGGCGCCTGCGATCTCACCGCCTCGCGCCGGCTGGTTCTGGCGGCACGCGAGGGGGGCGCGACGGGATTGCTGGTCCAGGCGGGCAGCGGCGCGCGCGGGCTGAAGATCGCCAGCGCCGCGCGGA
The DNA here is from genome assembly GCA_020832565.1 of Salinarimonas sp. Taxonomy (GTDB): domain Bacteria; phylum Pseudomonadota; class Alphaproteobacteria; order Rhizobiales; family Beijerinckiaceae; genus Saliniramus. Next base: position 14,044 of record JAFIEI010000070.1, read on the forward strand.
CGCGCTGGCTGATCGGCGCGCATCAAAGCCGGCGCGGCCTCGCCGGCGAACCGGGTCGGCCGGCCTGGCGCCTGCATCTGGCCCGCCATCGCGGCGGGCGCGAGGGACGCTGGCTGAGGGAATGGGATCATGAGCAGGGCCAATTCAGCGCCGTCACCGCAGGGGAATCGGCAACAGGCGCATCACAAGCGCTACCTGGCGATCTTCCTGCCCTTCCTCGTGAGCGAACGGATCAGACGCGACGGATTGCTGCCGCACGCTGATCCGGATGCGGGTGCGCGCCCCCTCGTCACCACCTGCGAGGAACGCGGCGCCCTGCGGCTTGCCGCCATCGATCGCATTGCAGACCAGCGCGGCCTGCGCGCGGGGCTCGCGCTCGCCGATGCCCGGGCGCGCCATCCCGATCTGATTGCCCTGGCCGATGATCCGGCAGCCGACCGGGCCCTTATGGGACGTCTCGCCGACTGGACGCGGCGTTATACGCCGCTTCTGGCGCAGGATCCGCCGGATGCGCTGGTGCTCGACATGACCGGCGCGGCGCATCTGTTCGGCGGTGAGGAGGCTCTGCTTGCCGATATCCGCAGCCGCCTCAGGGCGATGGGCTTCACCCCCCGCCTCGCCATTGCCGGAACGCCCGAGGCCGCCGCCGCGCTGACGCGCGCGAAGCGCGATAAAGCAGGCGTCGACAAGGCGGATGGCCCCGATCCGATCATCGCAAGCGGCGCGGAGGAGGCGGCCCTGCGTCCGCTGCCGCTGCGCGCGCTGCGCGTCGCCTCTGATACCTGCGATGCGCTGGAGCGGCTCGGCCTAAGCCGGGTCGAGGATATTCTTCTGCGCCCGCGCGCCCCTTTCGCCGCCCGTTTCGGCGCCGACCTGATCGCGCGCATCGATGCGGCTTTGGGGCGGATGCGCTCGAGCATCGGCGCGCAAATCGAGGCGCCGGCCTATCTCACCGAACGCCGTTTCTTCGAGCCGATCCTCGCCGCCGAGGATGTCGCGCGCACGCTGGAGCGGCTGGCCGAAGAGCTCTGTAGCATGCTCACCCGCCATGGCGAGGGCGCGACGCGGCTCGAATACATGCTGTTTCGCGTCGATGGTGCCGTGCGGCGCATTTCCCTGCAGGCCGGGCGCCCGGTGCGCGATCCCGACCGGATCATGTTGCTCTTTCGCGAAAAGCTCGCCGGTTTCCACGATGCCCTCGATATCGGCCATGGTTTCGATCTCGCCCGGCTCACCGCCGTCACTGTCGCGCGTCTTGACCAGGCGAGCCCCCGGCTCGACGGTCGTGCGCGGGGGCAGGCGCTGGCGCAGTTGATCGATACGCTCGCCGCCCGGCTCGGCGAGGAGCGTGTGCGCATTCCCGTTGCGGGCGATGCGCATCTGCCCGAGGAAGCCGCGCGCCTGCGCCGGCCCTATGCGCGTCCTTCCGCGCGGTCTTCCTCTTCCCCCTGGCTTGCCGCCCCCTCCCACTGGCTCGCCGCCGCCGCGCCGGATCGCCCGATCCGCTTGTTCGATCAGCCCGAACCGATCGAGGCGCTGGCCGGCGTGCCGGACGGCCCGCCCCTGCGTTTTCGCTGGCGCCGCGTGCTGCACGAAACCGCCGCCTATGAAGGCCCCGAACGCATCGCCCCGCCCTGGTGGCGCGGCGGGCGGCTGACGCGCGACTATTTCCGTGTCGAAGACCGCGAAGGCCGCCGCTTCTGGCTCTTCCGCCACGGCCTCTATGCCCGCGAGACGCAAAGCCCGCGCTGGTATCTGCACGGGGTGTTCGGGTGAGGGGGTATGTCCGATCCCGCAAAACCGTGCGGCGACAACGCCACCGGCGGGTCAACGATATTTCAACGCACCACCCCCTAGCCATGCCGCACGATGCGAAAAACCAGGGGGAGACATGACAACGAGACTTTCCACGGCGCTTGCGCCGCTCTGCCTCGCCATCGGCATGGCCGGTATTGCGACCTCCTCCGAGGCGCGCGCGCCCGGCGGGCCCACAGAGGCCGGAACGGCCTATATCGCTGATATCGCGGAAGTGAAGGACTGCCCCTTCTCGACCCCGCGCGGCGACCTTGCGGCCTGTTTCGAGGCGACGGTGCCTGAAAATTACGCCGATGTGGATGCGGATGGCGTCCTGCCGGAAGACGCGCCGCGCCTCACCATCGCCATAGCCGTCCTGAGCAATTTCCTCACCGTCGACGATCCCGATCCGATCGTGATGATCGCCGGCGGGCCGGGTCAGGGTTCGACCATGTTCCTGCCCATGCACGGCCCGGCGCTTCA
>JAFIEI010000015.1 GCA_020832565.1 Salinarimonas sp.
ACCAAGGTCATCTGCCAGGGCTTCACCGGCAAGAACGGGACCTTCCACTCCGAACAGGCCATCGCCTACGGCACCAAGATGGTCGGTGGCGTTTCGCCCGGCAAAGGCGGCTCGAAGCATATCGGCCTGCCGGTCTTCGACACGGTGGCCGAGGCCCGCGAGTCGACGGGCGCCGAGGCCTCCGTCGTCTACGTCCCGCCGCCCGGCGCGGCTGACGCGATCTGCGAGGCGATCGACGCGGAAATCCCGCTGATCGTCTGCATCACTGAGGGCATTCCGGTGCAGGACATGGTGCGCGTCAAGCGCGCCCTGGCCGGATCCAAGTCGCGTCTGATCGGCCCGAACTGCCCCGGAGTCGTCACCGCCGGCGAATCGAAGATCGGCATCATGCCGGGCAACATCTTCAAGCCCGGCTCCGTCGGTATCGTCTCGCGTTCGGGCACGCTCACCTATGAAGCCGTGTTCCAGACCACGAATGAAGGCCTCGGCCAGACCACCGCCGTCGGCATCGGCGGCGACCCGGTCAAGGGCACCGAGTTCATCGACATGCTGGAAATGCTGCTCGCCGACGATGCCACCAAGTCGATTGTGATGATCGGCGAGATCGGCGGCGCGGCCGAAGAGGAAGCCGCCCAGTTCATCGCGGACGAAGCCAAACGCGGGCGCAAGAAGCCGATGGTCGGCTTCATCGCCGGTCGTACGGCGCCTCCGGGCCGCCGCATGGGCCATGCAGGCGCGATCATTTCCGGCGGCAAGGGCGGCGCGGAAGACAAGATCGCCGCGATGGAAGCAGCCGGCATCAAGGTCTCGCCGTCACCGGCGCGGCTCGGCACCACGCTCTCGGAGCTCCTCAAGGGCTGAGCAGGACGAAACCCTCCCGGTCGCGCCCGATACTTTCCATCCGGGCGCGACCGGACCGAATATCGCCAAAATCGACCCGCAAGCCAGCGGTTCGATCAAACCCTCGAAGGGGCCGCAAGCGGCCCCGCCACGGCCTCCGGGAACGATCATCCGGCGGCCCCTCGGACGGACAAGCCATGGCACGCCAAGACGTCAACGAAGCGCTCCTCCAGACCTCCTTCCTCGATGGCGCCAATGCCTCGTATATCGAGGATCTCTATGCCCGCTACGCCAAGGACCCGAAATCGGTCGATGCCGAATGGCAGGCCTTCTTCGGTGCGCTGAAGGATGACGGCGCCGATGTCGCGAAGAACGCGCAGGGCGCCTCCTGGAAGCGCGACAACTGGCCCGTCGCGGCCAATGGCGAACTCGTCTCCGCCCTCGACGGCAACTGGGCGCAGATGGAGAAGGCGGTCTCCGACAAGCTTAAGGGCAAGGCACAGGCCAAGGGTGTCGAGATCACCGAGGAGCATGTGCAGCAGGCGACCCGCGATTCGCTGCACGCGCTGATGATGATCCGCGCCTATCGCATGCGTGGCCATCTCCATGCCGATCTCGACCCGCTCGGCTTCGAGAAGCGCGTGAACGACGAGGAACTCTCGCCCGCGCATTACGGCTTCACCGAAGCCGACTACGACCGCAAGATCTTCCTCGACAACGTGCTCGGGCTCGAATTCGCGACGATCGGCGAGATCCTCGCCATCCTGCAGCGCACCTATTGCCAGACGCTCGGCGTCGAGTTCATGCATATCTCCGACCCGGCCGAGAAGGCCTGGCTGCAGGAGCGCATCGAGGGTCCCGACAAGGAGATCGAATTCACCGCACGCGGCAAGAAGGCGATCCTCAACAAGCTGATCGAGGCGGAGGGTTTCGAGAAGTTTCTCGACCTGAAATATACCGGCACCAAGCGCTTCGGCCTCGATGGCGGCGAATCCCTGATCCCGGCGCTGGAGCAGATCATCAAGCGCGGCGGCAATCTCGGCGTGAAGGAGATAGTGCTCGGCATGGCCCATCGCGGCCGCCTCAACGTGCTCACCCAGGTGATGGGCAAGACCCACCGCGCGCTGTTCCACGAATTCAAGGGCGGCTCCTTCGCCCCCGACGATGTCGAGGGCTCCGGCGACGTGAAGTACCATCTGGGTGCATCGTCGGACCGCACCTTCGACGGCAATGACGTCCACCTGTCGCTGACTGCCAACCCCTCGCATCTCGAGATCGTCGATCCCGTCGTGCTCGGCAAGGTCCGCGCCAAGCAGGACCAGCACGGCGAGACCGGTGAGAACCGCAACTCGGTGCTGCCGCTGCTGCTGCACGGCGACGCCGCCTTTGCCGGCCAGGGCGTCGTGGCGGAATGCTTTGGCCTGTCGGGGCTGAAGGGTCACCGCACCGGCGGTTCGATCCACTTCATCATCAACAACCAGATCGGCTTCACCACCAATCCGCGCTATTCGCGCTCCTCGCCCTATCCGTCCGACGTGGCGAAGATGGTCGAGGCGCCGATCTTCCACTGCAACGGCGACGACCCGGAAGCGGTGGTCTATGCGGCGAAGGTGGCCACGGAATACCGCCAGCGTTTTCACAAGCCTGTCGTGATCGACATGCTGTGCTACCGCCGCTTCGGCCATAACGAAGGCGACGAGCCATCCTTCACGCAGCCGCGCATGTACAAGATCATCCGCGCGCATCCGACGACGCTCGCCCTCTACAGCAAGAAGCTGGTCGAGGAAGGCGTGATCAGCGAGGAGGAAATCGAGTCGACCAAGGCCGAATGGCGCGCCAGGCTCGAAGAGGAATTCAGCAGCGTCCAGGACTTCAAGCCCAACAAGGCCGACTGGCTGGACGGGCGCTGGTCGGGGCTGAAGGCGGTCAGGGAAGACAGTGACGATCCGCGTCGCGGCGCCACCGGCATCGAGATGGAGACGCTGGAGGATATCGGCCGCAAGATCTCCACGGTGCCCGAGGGCTTCAACCTCCACCGCACCATCCGCCGCTTCCTCGACAACCGCAAGAAGATGATCGAGACCGGCGAGGGCATCGACTGGGCCACCGCCGAGGCGCTCGCCTTCGGTTCGCTGGTCAAGGAAGGCCACCGCGTGCGCCTGTCCGGCCAGGATTGCGAGCGCGGCACCTTCTCGCAGCGCCATTCCGTCCTGCTCGACCAGGAAACGGAAGAGCGCCGTACGCCGCTCAATCATATCAGCGAGGACCAGGCGCATTACGAGGTCATCAATTCGATGCTCTCGGAAGAGGCCGTGCTCGGCTTCGAATACGGCTACTCGCTCTCCGAGCCCAATGCGCTCGTGCTCTGGGAGGCGCAGTTTGGCGATTTCGCCAACGGCGCCCAGGTCGTTTTCGACCAGTTCATCTCCTCGGGCGAGCGCAAGTGGCTGCGCATGTCGGGCCTCGTCTGTCTGCTGCCGCACGGCTATGAGGGCCAGGGTCCCGAGCATTCCTCAGCACGTCTCGAGCGTTTCCTGCAGATGTGCGCCGAGGACAACATGCAGGTCGCCAATTGCTCGACGCCGGCGAACTACTTCCACATCCTGCGCCGCCAGCTCAAGCGCGACTTCCGCAAGCCGCTGATCCTGATGACGCCCAAGAGCCTGCTGCGCCACAAGCGCTGCGTCTCCAAGCTCTCGGAAATGGGGCCGGATTCCTGCTTCCACCGCATCCTCTGGGACGATGCCGCAGCCGGTGTCGGCGAGGTGACGCTGGCCAAGGACGAGAAGATCCGCCGCGTGGTGCTGTGCTCGGGCAAGGTCTATTTCGACCTGTTCGAGGAGCGCGAGAAGCGCGGCATCAACGATGTCTACCTGATGCGTGTCGAGCAGCTCTACCCGTTCCCGCTGAAATCGCTGCAGGCGGAGCTCGCGCGCTTCAAGAATGCCGATGTCGTCTGGTGCCAGGAAGAGCCGAAGAACATGGGCTCGTGGACTTTCGTCGAGCCTTATCTCGAATGGGTCCTCAAGCATGCCGGCTCCAAGGTGCCCCGCGCCCGCTATGCCGGCCGCGCCGCCTCCGCCGCGACCGCGACGGGCATGATGTCGAAGCATCAGCAACAGCTCAAGGCCTTCATGGACGATGTCTACGGCGCCTGAGCCGCCAGCGTTTCGCGTTCCCGGCCGGCTGAGCCGGGAACACCTGATTTGACCGGGTTTATGCCCAAGCAAAGACGAAGATCACCATGGCCACAGAAATCCGCGTACCCACCCTCGGCGAATCCGTCACCGAAGCGACCATCGCGCGCTGGTTCAAGCAGCCCGGCGAGGCCGTCAAGGCCGACGAGCCGCTGGTCGAGCTCGAGACCGACAAGGTCACCCTCGAAGTGAATGCCCCGGCTTCCGGCGTGCTCGGCGACATCGTCGCCCAGGAGGGCGAGACGGTGGAGCCGGATGCGCTGCTCGGATCGATCGACGAGGGCGGCAGCGCGACTGCGGCACCTGCGAAGAAGCAGGAAAAGAAAGAAGAGAAGAAGGAAGAGAAGACAGCCGAACCGGCAAAGCCGGAACCGGCAGCAGCCAAGGCCGCTTCCTCCGATCACGGCCCCGCCGTCTCGCGCATCTCCGCGGAAAGCGGCGTCGACCCGTCTAACGTGTCGGGCTCCGGCAAGGATGGCCGCGTGACCAAGGGCGACATGCTCGCCGCGATCGCGACCGGCGGCAGCGAGGCCCCCTCCTCCGCTCCCGCGCAAAAGGCACGCCCGGCTTCCACGTCCGTCGATGCCGATCGCGAAGAGCGCGTGCGCATGACCAAGCTGCGCCAGACCATCGCGCGCCGCCTCAAGGACGCGCAGAACACCGCCGCCATGCTCACCACGTTCAACGATGTCGACATGGGCGCGGTGATGGATCTGCGCAAGCAATACAAGGACATCTTCGAGAAGAAGCACGGCGTGAAGCTCGGCTTCATGGGCTTCTTCACCAAGGCCGTCGTCCAGGCCCTGAAGGAAATCCCTGCGGTCAATGCCGAGATCGACGGCACGGATCTGGTCTACAAGAACTATTACCATGTCGGCATCGCCGTCGGCACCGACAAGGGACTCGTCGTCCCCGTGGTGCGTGACGCCGACCAGCTCTCCATTGCCGGTATCGAGAAGACGATCACCGATTTCGGCAAGCGCGCGCGCGACGGCAAGCTGACCATCGACGAGATGCAGGGCGGCACCTTCACCATCACCAATGGCGGCATCTACGGCTCGCTGATGTCGACGCCGATCCTGAACGCACCGCAATCGGGCATTCTGGGCATGCACCGCATCGAGAACCGCCCGGTGGTCAAGGACGGTCAGATCGTGGCGCGTCCGATGATGTATCTGGCGCTCTCCTACGATCACCGCATCGTCGACGGCAAGGAAGCCGTGACCTTCCTCGTGCGCATCAAGGAAGCGCTGGAAGATCCCGCGCGTCTCGTGCTGGATCTTTGATAACACTGAGCAATGCCCCTCCTCCCTCCCCTCAGGGGTGGGATCGAGGATGGGGCCTTCGCGCAAGGCGCGAAATCGAACTACGGCCTGTTGGTCCGAAAGGGGTGGCGCGAGCCACAGGGTGCGAACCGGCAAGGCGGCTCCACCCCACCCCGACCCTCCCCTGAGGGGAGGGCGAGACGACCGCATCACGAAAAGGCAAATTGCATGACCTACGATCTCGTCATCATCGGCACCGGCCCCGGCGGCTATGTCTGCGCCATCCGCGCGGCGCAGCTGGGCCTGAAGACCGCCGTCATCGAAAAGCGTGCGGCCCATGGCGGCACCTGCCTCAATGTCGGCTGCATCCCGTCCAAGGCGCTCCTGCACGCCTCGCATCTGTTCGAGGAAGCGGGAACACATTTCAAAACGCTGGGGATTGATGTCGGCAAGCCCAAGCTCGATCTCAAGGCGATGCTCGCCCACAAGAACGACGCGATCGAGGGTAATACCAAGGGCATCGAGTTCCTGCTCAAGAAGAACAAGATCGATGCCTTCCACGGAACCGGCAAGATCCTCGCCGCCGGCAAGGTCTCGGTGACCGGCGAAGACGGCAAGAGCCAGGAGATCGAGACGAAGAACATCGTCATCGCCACAGGCTCCGACGTCGTGAGCCTGCCGGGGATCGAGATCGACGAGAAGCGCATCGTCTCCTCGACGGGCGCGCTCGATCTCACGGAGGTCCCCAAAAAGATGGTGGTGATCGGCGGCGGGGTGATCGGGCTCGAAATGGGCTCGGTCTGGCGCCGCCTGGGCGCCGAGGTCACGGTGGCCGAATTCCTCGACCGCATCCTCGCCGGCATGGACGGCGATGTGGCCAAGCAGTTCCAGCGCATGCTGCAGAAGCAGGGAATGGCGTTCAAGCTCGGCTCCAAGGTCACCAGCGCCAAAGCCTCCGCCAAGGGCGTCAAGCTCACCGTCGAGCCGGCCAAGGGCGGCGATGCGGAGACGATCGAGGCGGATATCGTGCTCGTCGCCGTGGGCCGCAAGCCCTATACGCAGGGGCTCGGCCTCGAGGAAGCCGGCGTGAAGCTGGATGATCGCGGTCGCGTCGCCATCGACGCGCATTATGCCACCAACGTGCCCGGCATCTACGCGATCGGCGATGTCATCACCGGCCCGATGCTGGCCCACAAGGCCGAGGACGAGGGCGTGGCCCTCGCCGAACTCATCGCCGGCAAGGCAGGCCACGTGAATTACGGTGTCATCCCGAACGTCGTCTACACCTATCCGGAGGTCGCCTCGATCGGGAAGACAGAGGAAGAGCTCAAGGAAGCGGGCACCGCCTATAACGTCGGCAAGTTCCCGTTCACCGCGAATGGCCGTGCCAAGGCCAACCTGCAGACGGACGGCTTCGTCAAGATTCTCGCCGACAAGGAGACGGATCGCGTGCTCGGCGCCCATATCGTCGGGCCCCAGGCGGGCGATCTGATCCACGAAATCGCGGTGGCGATGGAGTTCGGCGCCTCCTCCGAGGATATCGCCCGCACCTGCCACGCACACCCGACTCTATCAGAGGCGGTTAGGGAAGCGGCCCTTGCGTCTGACAAACGCGCATTGCATATGTGAGAAATTTGCATAGCAAGGTTTCGATGATAGTATTCCAGCATCGAAACCTTGTCGAATACAATTAACAACTGCGAATATTAAACTTAACAAAGTTTTACACTCGCACTGGTTTCATTGCCTCGCTATGGTCTTCACAACTTGAGGTGAAGGAGGCCAGTGAAATGCAGTTCCAGTCCAATCTCGTTCCATCCCCGTCCCAGTTCGATCCCAACCGCAATGCGCAGCAGGCGGAAGCTGGCGGCTTCCAGATCACGCAGCACGTCCCCGGTGGCAATGCCGCACAGGCGCAGCCCACCACGCTGAACCACCACTCGATGCAGACGCAGACGCAGGCGCAGGCGCCGCTGGTGACCTCGCCGCAGCCCCCGCTCTTCGGCAGCGCAGCCGACGTCTTCAACCGGTCGCGGGTCATCAGCTTCACGGAGCCGGCCCGCGCGCAGCTCAACTTCGAAGCGGAAAATACCGATTTCAAGAACACCCTGGTGATGTACAAGCTCGCCGCCGACGGCACCATCAAGGAGACGAACATCGTCTACCCGAACGCCTCGATGATCGGCGACGGCGGCAAGCTGAAGCCCGGCATCTCGCAGGTCGAACTCGACTTCAATGCAGGCGACCAGGTCGGCTTCGCGATGGTTCCCAACGCCTTCAGGAACCCGCTCTCGCGTGATCTCCTCGCCCGCCAGGATGGCCAGTTCGCCCTCGTGAACGAATACGGTCACCCTTCGAATCTGTTCACCGAGCATCCGGGCGGCATGAACCTCGTGCATATCGACAAATGGGGCAAGATGCAGCCGATCAACGGTGAGTACGGCAACAAGCTGTTCCACACCACCGGCAACGTCGCGCAGGGCATCCAGACCAATGTCGACGGCCATGACCACGCCGACCAGATCGTCGACCCCGATACCGGCAGGATGCTCATCGGCATGGATGATCGTTACGCCCCGGAGAATCCCGGTCGCGAGAGCCTGATCTTCAAGCTGCATATCGGTGAGAACAACGCGCGCGCGCTGATGAACCCGCTCGTCGACGACCGTCCGCGCAGTTTCCGTGAAATGGCTGGGGCCGATTGGCAGCTCACCGCCCATGAGGCGCTCGCAGCCGCGCATTCCTTCGACCGGGACGGTGACGGGCGGTTGAACGCCGAGGAATGGGCGGAGTTCGCCCCCCTCCTCAACCTCACCCCCGATGACCACAAGCATCTGTTCGGCCCGAAAGGGCGCGGCGACATCAATGGTCTGATCGACATGCTGCGCATCGGAGACGTCGACGGCAGCGGCACGATCGACGAGCGCGAGGTGCTGGAACTGGGACGCCGCCTCAACGGCAATGACCCCAACACCATCCAGAGCTTCCGCGAGGCGGCCGGCTTCGACTGGCAGCTCGACTTCAACGAGTTCATCGCCACCGCCGAGTCGCATGACGCGAACAAGGACGGCTTCAACCAGGAGGAGTGGAACCGCTTCGCGCCGATCCTCGGCTTCGCACCGGAAGACCGCAACCTCTTCCTCGACCAGTCAGGTGAGTTCAACGCGCAGAAGTTCAAGGCAGCTTTCCAGCTGGCCGACACGGACGGCGACGGCAGGCTGAGCGCACGTGAGGCCCTGGAAATGCGCCGCATCGCTCACGAGTATTTCGGCCCCAACGACTTCCCGCAATTCTGACAACGCCCTCCCCACCCGCACGACAGCGCGAACGGGGATCTCTCAAAGCCGTGACAGGTCAGTGCATCATGCGGTTCCCGTGCAAGCGGGGCCGCATGTTGCATTTCTCTCAGGGGCCAAACGGTCAGCGACGGCGGGCGCGTCGCTCCTCCTCCATGCGCAGGCTGCGGGCATGAACACGTCCGGTGGCGTTGAGCAGATAGGGCCGGCGCAGACCGAAGACCTCGTGGAGCATGTCCTCGATGTGATGCGCATAGAACGGTTTCTGCAGGAAGGTCGTGAATCCGAAATGCCGGGACGCGGCTTCGATCTTTTCGGAACCGGGAGCCGAGATCAGAACCAGCGCCGTCTTGGGCGCGGCATCCTTGACCTGGCATGCGGTCTCCAGCCCGTCCATGCCATTGAGATGAAGATCGATCAGCGCGACATCGTAATCGCCCGAGCGCATCAGCTTGACCGCGTGCACGCCGGAATCGGTCTCCTCGACCTGCAGATTGAAGCGTGACTTGCGCATCAACCTGGTCATCAGCGTACGGGTCGTCTCCGAGCCCTCGACGAGCAGCACACGCATCGGCATATGCATGCGGATGATCGCCTGCATGAGGCCGGCAATATGGGCCGCGTCGTAGGGCTTCTTGAGGAACTCATAGGCCTCGAGCTCATTCGAGAGCGCGACCCACCGGCTAAGCACCTTGTCCGACATCAACACCGTCAGCGGCTGCACTTTTTCCTGCCGCGTGATCGCGACGGCCTCCGCGCCGCTGATGCCCGGCATCTTGACGTTGATGAATAGGACGCCAGGCTTGCGCGCAATGATCGCCTTGACCGCTTCCTCGCCGTCGGCAACCGTCGAAATCTGCGCCGTGGGGACGGCTGCGCCTACCGCTTCGGCGACATGAGCGCGCTGCTCGGGATCGGGCTCTGCGATCAGGACATGCAGCCGCGCGGCGCTGGCGCCGGCTTGCACATCATCGGCTGGTCCGATTCCCGTCGTCACGATTTCCATCCCCTTTCGATGAACCGATAAATTATCAACGAAAGCTTGTCACTGTGTTACCAAGCCTGACCTAACGTCATTTGCGACCTCGTGACCGCTGGCGCATATCCTGACGGACACTTGTACGGATACCCCGAAACGGCCACGGGCAAAAGAAATTCACTGCGCACGTTGACTTTTGGCACGGGAACCGGCAATGACACCGCGATGCGCGGGTCGGCGACGGCCCGCGTATTTCTTGACGCACCCGTGGATCGGGTCCGGCTTTTTGCCGTGACCCGGCCTGTCGTTCGCCGATGGAGGGTATCCCTCGACCGGCGGAAGAGGAGGGCGCGTTCCTCGCAAACGAAAAACGCAGATCTGAGGATACGCGACTATGTCGAAGCGCATACAGGCGAAGTATAAAATCGATCGCCGCATGGGCCAGAATATCTGGGGCCGCCCCAAGAGCCCCGTCAATCGCCGCGAATACGGCCCCGGCCAGCACGGCCAACGCCGCAAGGGCAAGCTCTCCGACTTCGGCACGCAGCTGCGCGCCAAGCAGAAGCTCAAGGGCTATTACGGCAACATCACCGAGAAGCAGTTCCGCCGCTACTATGCCGAAGCCACGCGTCAGCGCGGCGATTCCGGCGAGAACCTGATCGGCCTGCTCGAGCGTCGCCTCGATGCGGTGGTCTATCGCGCGAAATTCGCGCCGACCCCGTTCGCCGCACGCCAGTTCGTCAACCACGGCCATATCACCGTCAATGGCCGCCGCACGAACATCCCGAGCTTCCTGGTCAAGCCCGGTGACGTGATCGAGGTCAAGGACAGCTCCAAGCAGCTGGTGATCCTGCTGGAATCGGTGCAGCTCGCAGAGCGCGACGTTCCCGATTACATCGACGCGGATCATTCCAAGATGAAGGCGACGTATACCCGCATCCCGACCCTGTCGGAGGTGCCCTACGCCGTGCAGATGGAACCCAGTCTCGTGATCGAGTTCTATTCGCGCTGATTGGCAAACAATCGCCGCACAAGAAGATCGGGCCGCCCTCTCGGGCGGCCCTTTTCATTTCAGGCGGTAACCTTCGTCGCCTCGAACGAGGGGACCTCTGCGGCGAACCGCTCCATGAAGGTATCGAGCGCCGGATGGCTCTTGCGATAGGCCCCCTCGAAGCGCAGATCCATATGGCCCAGCGCACAGGCAACCGAGATCGAGCCGACATCGACCTTGCCGGTGAATTCGGGAGCCTGCGCGGCCAGCGCATCGAGGGCACGCGCGACCTTGCCCTTCTGATATTCGACCCATTTCTCCTCGTGGCGCGCAGGATCGCGCCAGCGGCTCTCATAGAGGACGAGGATATTGGCATCCATCAGCCCATCGGCCAGCGCCTGCAGGCGCAGCACCGGGAAACGCGCCGCGCCGGCCGGTATGACGCGCCCGCCGCCGGCGAGATGGTCGAGATATTCGACGATGACGCGCGAATCGTAATAGGCGGTCCCGTCATCCTCGACGAGCACCGGGATCTTGCCGAGCGGGTTCTGCTTGCGCAGGGCATCGGCGGGATCGGTGGTATCGGCATTCTCGATCGTGAGCCGGTCGGCCAGGCCGAGCACCGAGGCGGCGATCTTCACCTTGCGGCCGAAGGGCGATGGCGGAGATGTACGCAGGATCATGTTTATTCCTCCCGTGAAATGATCATCGCCCGCATGGTTACGCAGACGGCGGGGCAAGGCCAAGCGGTCGCGGATGGATTCGCCGGCCCGCACATGCATCACCATATGGGTGGATGGCGCATGACGGCTGCCGAAAAATCGCCGCGCGCGCTTTGCCGGAGGCGGCGTGGAGGATAACCTGCCCCCATGACACTCTCATCCGAAGAAATCGAGCGCTATGCCCGCCATCTCGTGCTTTCCGATATCGGCGGGCCGGGTCAGGCGAAGATCAAGGCCGCGCGCGTGCTGGTGATCGGCGCCGGCGGGCTCGGCGCGCCGCTCCTGCAATATCTCGCTGCGGCGGGGGTGGGGCGTCTCGGCATCGTCGATGACGATGTCGTCGATCTCTCCAATCTGCAGCGCCAGATCATCCACGGCACGCCCGATATCGGGCACCGGAAGGTGGATTCGGCGAGGAATGCCATCGCCCGGCTCAATCCTCATGTCGCGGTCGAGGCCCACCGCACCCGCATCACGGCAGAGAATGCGCAGGCATTGATCGCTGATTACGATATCGTGGCAGAAGGCTCGGACAATTTCGAGACGCGCTACGCCGTATCCGATGCCTGCTACCACGCCCGCAAACCCCTGGTGACGGCGGCTCTGGGCCAGTTCGACGGCTCGCTGACGGTGCTGCGCCCCTATGAGAACGATGCCGAGGGGCGCCCCAACCCGACCTATCGCTGCCTCTTCCCCGATCCGCCCCCGCCCGGCGCGGTACCCACCTGTGCGCAGGCCGGCATTCTCGGTGCGCTCGCCGGTGTGATGGGATCGCTGATGGCGATGCAGGTGCTGCGCGAGATCACGGGATTCGGCGAGGACATGGTCGGGCGGATCCTGATGCTCGATGCGCGCTCCATGCGTTTCGACATGATGCGCTACCGTTGGGACCCGGACAATCCGCTGAGCGGTGAACGCGCCGACATCCGCTGAGCCCGGTAAGGCGCGCCGGTCAGCCCGTATAGCGTGCGAAGCTCACCCGTGTATCGCCGTAATCGCGGCTCTCGAGCAACGTGAAGCCCGCCGGCAGGATCTCGGTCGCCTCGATGCTCTCCTCGAGCACGACGAGCGCGCCGGGGCGCATCCAGCCGCCCTGCGCGCAAGCGGCAAGCGCGCGCGGGGCGAGATCGCGGCCATAGGGGGGATCGCAGAAGACGAGATCGGCGGGGGTGAATTTATCTGCCGCACCGAGCCGCGTCGCGTCACGCCGAAACAGGCGGGTGACGCCGCCGAGCCCGAGCGCCTCGACATTCTCGCGGATCAGCCCGCGCGCCTGGGCGCCGTCATCGACGAAGAGCGCAAAGGCGGCACCGCGCGAGAGCGCTTCGAGCCCTAGCGCGCCGGTCCCGGCGAACAGATCGATCACCCGTGCGCCGTCGCAGGCATCCTCATAGCCATGGGCGAGGATGTTGAATATCGCCTCGCGCAGGCGGTCGGAAGTCGGGCGGATCGGGCCGGGCTTTCCAGCCCCCCTGCCCGCACCCGCCTTCGGCCCCGCGATCGCGCGCCCGCTGAGGCGCCCACCGACGATGCGCATGACGCGTCAGCTCCGCGGCTTGTCCGAGCCCGGACCACGCCCAGACGGGCCCGAAGGCCGCCCCTGCGGCTTGCCGAAAGACTTGCTGAAAGGCTTGCCGAAAGACTTGCCACCCGGCCTGCCACCGGGTTTGCCGAAGGGCTTGCCACCGGATCCGCCAGCCGGGCGTCCGCCGGGTTTGCCGAACGGCTTGCCCTCGGAACCGCCGGCCGGGCGTCCGCCGGACCTGTCGGCATAGCCGCCTGCCGGCTTGCCACCGGGCTTGCCACCGGGTTTGCCGGCGCCACGGGCGGGCGGGCGTGGCCCTGACGGGCCTTTCGAAAACGGCCTGTCGTCGAAACGCCTGCCCTCGGAAGATCTACCCTCGGATGATCTGCCCGCATATGATCTGCCTTCCGACGATCTGCCTTCGAAGGAACGGCCTTCCGAAGACCGGCCCTCGGATGATTGCTTGTTGAAGGGCCTTTTGGAGAACGGCTTGTCGCCCGGCTTGTCGCCCGGCTTGCCCGCAGGTCTGCCGGCGGGTCTGCCGCCCGGCTGGCCGGCATTGCGATCATCGCGATACGGGCCCCGCGCAGCCCCGGCATCGCCATCGCGCGCACCACCCGCAGCCTTGAAACCACGCCCTCCGGCGGGCATGCTCGCCGCCTGTTTGCCGAAGCCCGTCCCCGGCTTCCCGGACGCACGCGCAACGTCACGCCCCCTGCCCGTCTCCGGCACCTGACGCGGTGCATCGGCGGGATCAGCCTTGACCCGTTCGACCAGGACCCGACCACCGCTCTTCGGCGAAATGGCGCCGACGCGCTCGTGCTTGCGCGTCGCGGAAGCTTCACGGGCCGCCTTCGGGTCGGCATCGCGGCGCTTGCGGAAGAGCGGCGCGTCCTGCTGCTCATCGGCCCGCCAGACGCTGGCCTTGACGGCACGGTCCCAGGCGGGACGACGCGGCGGGCCCGCCGGAGCCTCGCCGGGTTTGCCGGACGGCTTGTCGCCGAACTTCTTGTCTCCGAACTTCTTGTCTCCGAGCTTGCCGGCAGGCCTGTCTCCGAACTTGCCTGGAGGCTTGTCGCCATATTTCTTCTCACCGAAGCGCTTCGCCGGGCCCCGGCTGTCCGCCATCGGCTTTCCGCCCTTCGGCGCCGATCGGGACGGCGCTTCCGGCTCGGGCGGGAGCGGTTCGCGCACGGGGCTGGCGAAATCGACGCCGGCTTCCGCAGCGAGCTTGTCGCCGAGCTGATCCTTGAGCACGCGCGTGCGCACTTCCTCGACCTGGCCGATGCTGAGATCGCCGAGCTGGAAGGGGCCGAAGGAGAGGCGCAGCAGGCGGTTCACGCGCAGGCCGAGATGTTCGAGGATGCGCTTGACTTCGCGGTTCTTGCCCTCGCGCAGACCCAGCGTCATCCAGACATTGTCGCCCTGCACCCGGTCGAGCTTTGCCTCGATCGGCCCGTATTCCATCCCGTCGACGACGAGGCCGCCGGCGATCGTATCGAGCCGGGCCTGGTCGATGACGCCGTGGGCGCGCACGCGGTAGCGGCGCAGCCAGCCGGTGTCGGGATGGGCGATCACCTTGGCCAGCCCGCCGTCATTGGTCAGCAGCAGCAGGCCTTCGGTGTTGATGTCGAGCCGCCCCACGGCGACGACACGCGGCAGTTCCTCGGGCAATTCGTCGAAAACCGTGGCGCGGCCTTCCGGGTCACGGGCGGTGGTCACGAGGCCACGCGGCTTGTGGTAGAGCCACAGCCTTGTGCGCTCCTTCATCGGAAGCGGTTCGCCGTCGATGAGGATCACATCGTCGGGCGTGACGTTCTGCGCGGGCGAGGTCTGCACCGCGCCGTTGAGGCTCACGCGGCCAGCCTCGATCAGCACCTCGGCATCGCGACGCGAAGCAACGCCTGCACGGGCGATCACTTTCGCGATGCGCTCCCCGGAGCTCTCGGATTGTGCGGGATCGCGCGGCTTTCCCGATAGGGGCTTCACCGATGCGGAGCGTGTGCCGCTGCTGCGGCTCTTGTCGCCCGGCGCGGCGCCTCTCGCGCGGCTCCCGGGACGTTCGTCTCTGGTCTTGGTCATGATCGCCTGATAGCAGAGTACAAGGCACGATGCGAGCGGCAAAACGTGCCGCGAGCGAGGGATAGTGAAGCCGTGAACGCCGGACGTGACCAGGACGCGATGCAGATCGCCTTCGACGAGGCGCAGGCCGCCGCCGCGCGCGGTGAGGTACCCGTCGGCGCCGTCGTGGTTTTTGGCGAAAGAGTCCTCGCGCGGGCAGGAAATCGCACGCGCGAATGCGTCGATCCCACCGCGCATGCGGAAATTCTCGCAATCCGCGAAGCCTGCCGCGTGCTCGGTTCGGAGCGACTTCCCGGCTGCGATCTCTATGTGACGCTGGAGCCATGCGCCATGTGCGCGGCCGCCATCTCCTTTTCGCGGATCAGGCGGCTCTATTTCGGCGCCCACGATCCCAAAAGCGGCGGCGTCGAGCATGGCGGGCGCTTCTACGACCAGCCCACCTGCCACCATGCACCGGAAGTCTATGGCGGTTTTCGCGAGCGCGAGGCTGCGGCGCTGCTGCGGGAGTTCTTTCGCGAAAGACGCGGCGAAACCGACTGACCCGGTCGCTCAGATGCGCGGGCTGGCCGTGCCCCCGGCGATGGCGAGATGCAGGCTGCCCTCCGGGAGATCGGCGAAAAGCGCCGGATCGGCCCCCGTCATCCAGACCTGACCGCCGATATCGGCGAGCAGGCGGTAGAGAGCGGCCCGGCGCGCCGTGTCGAGATGAGCGGCAACCTCGTCGAGCAGGACGATCGGGGCATGCCCCGTCATGCTGCGCACCAGCCCCGCATGGGCGAGGACCAGACCGATCAGCAGCGCTTTCTGTTCACCGGTCGAGGCCTCGCCGGCGGGAATGTCCTTTGGCGCATGGCGGACCACGAGATCGCTGGCCTGCGGCCCGAACAGGGTGCGCCCGGCGGCGCGGTCGCGCCCGCGCTCGTTGCGCAGCCGCTCACGATAGACATCCTCCGCCTCCAGCGCCGGATGCTGCACGACAAGCGCATCCGTCTCACCCTCGAGCGCGAGCCCGGCATCGGGGAAGGGCGAATCATTGTTGCGCGCCCGCGCAATCAGCCCGGCAAGTCGGGTCACCGTCTCCGCCCGCGCGACCGCGACGGCGATGCCGAGCTCGGCGATCTCGCGCTCTACCGCATCAAGCCAGCGCGGATCGCGCGCCCCCTCCTCCAGCAGCCGGTTGCGCGAACGCGTCGCCCGCTCGAGCGCCGCGACGCGGCTGCCATGGCCTGAATCGACGGCGAGGACGAGCCTGTCGAGAAAGCGGCGGCGGTCGCCGGCGGGCCCGCGAAACAGCGCGTCGAGATCAGGCGTCAGCCAGACGAGGCGAAGATATTCCGCGAAGGCGGCGGGCGATGAAACCGTGTCGCCATCGATCCGACACAGACGCGTCGCGCGCCCGCCCTCGGGATCGGGCTGGAGCCCCACTCCCAGATTCACGGCGGGCTCGCAGCCACCTCGATCGAGCGCGGCGAAGACCGAAAACCCCGTCGCGCCATGACGCAGCATGCGCCCGAGCTCGGCCCGGCGCAGGCCGCGCCCCGGCGTGAAAAGCGACAGTGCCTCGAGGATATTGGTCTTGCCGGCGCCGTTATCGCCCGAAAGCGCCACCAGCGGCGCATCCGTGGTGATCGAAAGCGTATCGTAGGAGCGGAAATCGGTCAGGCCGAGGCGGACAACGCGCGCGCGCGGGAAGCCGCCTCCCACGGGAGCCTGTTCGACCGGAACACCTTCAACCATCGCGTTGCGCGCCAATCATCCTTATTGCGGCGCAAGCTGCGCATGCGGCCCCTGCCGGAGGCGCGCCCGCGACGGCGCCGTCATACCCGCATCGGCATCAGGACGTAGAGTGCAGCGGCGCCCTCACGGTCCTGGATCAGCGTCGGCGAGCCGGGATCGGCCAGCTTGAGGATGGCCGTATCCCCGTCGAGCTGGCCGGTAATATCCATCAGGTAACGCGCATTGAAGCCGATATCCAGCGCTGCCGCCTCGTATTCGACCTCGATCTCTTCGGTCGCTGAACCCGAATCGGGATTGTTGACGGTCAGCGTCAGGCGTCCGTCCGTCAGCGAGAGCTTCACCGCGCGCCCGCGCTCCGAGGAGATGGTCGATACGCGATCGACGGAACGGGCGAACTCGGCGCGATCGACGATGAGCGTCTTGTCGTTGCCGGCCGGAATCACGCGCTGGTAATCGGGGAAGGTCCCGTCGATCAGCTTGGATGTGAGCACCACGCCACCAAAATCGAGGCGGATCTTCGCGGGCGAAAGCGAGACCTGCACGGCATCGCCGGAATCCTCGAGCAGCTTGAGGATCTCGGCCACCGCCTTGCGGGGCACGATCACGCCGGGCATGCCTGCGGTTCCCTCCGGCGCGGCCACCTCGATCCGGGCCAGGCGATGCCCGTCCGTCGCGACGGCGCGCAGGACCGGGCCATCATCGCCGTCTATGGCATGCAGGTAGATGCCGTTGAGATAATAACGGGTCTCCTCCGTCGAGATCGCGAATTGCGTCTTCTCGATCAGGCGCTTGAAATCGCCCGGCGGGACGGCGAAGGCATGCGGCAATTCGCCGGCGGCGATATCGGGGAAATCGCTCTCGGGCAGCGCCTGAAGATTGAAGCGCGAACGCGAGGAACGCAGCACCATCTGGGTGGAATCGCCGCTGACCTCGAGCGAGATCTGCGCGCCCTCGGGCAGCTTGCGGACAATGTCGTAGATGACATGCGCAGGGACCGTGGTGGCGCCCGGCTGCGCGATATCCGCGACGATGGTCTCGGTCACTTCCATGTCGAGATCGGTCGCCTTCAGGCGCAGACCACCGTCGTCCGCGCGCAGCAGCACGTTCGACAGAATCGGGATGGTGTTGCGCCGCTCGACGACGCGGTGCACGTGCCCCAGCGCCTTCAACAATGCGGCGCGCTCGACTGTCACTTTCATGGACCGACCCGTAAGACTGAAATCATTGATCGCTCATCCGCGAAACCTGCCGTCACCGACGCGGCTTCGCTAGGCGGCGGGCCGGAAGATTGGCCAAGCTAGCGCTGAAACGCAAGGTGTTTCGCGTTTCCTCACCATCGATTCCGCGATTGCGAACAGGTTTTTCAGTCCTGCAGCATGCGCTTGAGCAGTTCGACCTCTTCGCTCATCGCCGCATCCTCGCCCAGCGCCTTCTCGATCTTGCGCACCGCATGGAGCACGGTGGTGTGATCGCGCCCGCCGAAGCGGCGCCCGATCTCCGGCAGCGAGCGCAGGGTGAGCGCCTTTGACAGATACATCGCGATCTGGCGGGGGCGCACCACGGCCGCAGTGCGGCGCTCGGAGAGGATGTCGGAGCGCGAGACATTGTAGCGCGAGGCGACGAGTTTCTGGATGTCCTCGATCTTGACGCGCTTGGGCTCACGGTTGCGCACCAGATCCCGAATCGCGGTCTCGGCCGTGTCGAGGGTGACTGCGGTGCCGGTCAGGGTCGCATGGGCGAGCAGCCGGTTCACCGCGCCTTCGAGGTCGCGCCCGTTCGTGCTGACGTGCCGCGCCACATAGGCGATCACGTCGTCACTGACGGCGAAGCCGGAATGCTCGGCCCGCACGGCGGCGATGCGCGTGGTGAGGATCTTCATGCGCAGCTCCTCGTCCAGCGAACCGACCTCGACCACGAGGCCGCCGGCGAGGCGCGAGCGCGCCCGCTCGTCGAGGCTCTCGAGATCGGAAGGCGGCCGGTCCGCCGCGATCACGACCTGGCGCCCGGCATCGATCAGTGCGTTGAGCGTATGCCCGAATTCCTGCTGGATGGTGCGCCCCTGGATGAACTGCACATCGTCCAGAATAAGCAGGTCGATGCCGCGCAGCTTCTCCTTGAAGGCATGCGAGGTCTGAGCCTTCAGGGAGGCGACGAAACCGTACATGAAGCGATCGGCGGTGAGATAGATCACGCGCTTGCCGAGGCCGCGCGCCTCGTGCCCGATCGCGTGCAGCAGATGCGTCTTGCCGAGGCCGACGCCGGCATGGACGAAGAGCGGATTATAAAGCGCGCTACCCTCATGGCGCGCGACACGGTCGCCGGCGGCATGGGCGAGCGCGTTGGAGCGCCCGATGGCGAAATTCTCGAAGGTGAGCCGCTGGTCGAGCGGGGCACCCGCGATATCGCCCGCCGCCTCGGAGGCGGGCGCGGGCGCGGCAGCGTTGCCACGTCCGGCGCTTCCGGTCTGGGTGCCGGCGCCATCGAGAAATCCGACCCGTGCCGCAGCAGGGCCCTGCGCCGAACCCGCTTCGCGGCCCTCACCGAAGGAAGCCCGGGTCACGTCGCCGGCATTGGAGGCACCCGGGACACCACCGGTCGCCGGTGCGTCGGCATGCGCACGACGCTGGCCGGACGGTTCGCGCATGGCCGCGCCGCGCACGGTCAGGGCGAGGCGTTCGACGGAAGAATCTTCGGCACGATAGATGGCGAGGACGCGATCGTGATAATGCGCCTCGATCCAGCTCTTGAGGAAACGTGTCGGAACGCTGAGATGGGCACAGCCGGCATCGCGCGCCGCGAGTTCGAGCCGCGCGAACCAGCTCGTATAGACATCCTCTCCGAGCTCGGCACGAAGGCGGCGCTTGACGCGCGCCCAGGCCTCGCGGGTCTCGTTCTCACAAGCCACCGGATCCTGCCCGTTCGGATGCTGCGGTTCGTGCGAATCCTGCGCAGCTCTCAGGGGACTCGAATCGAGGCCGGCGCCGCGCTGGGCACTCGCCACGAGACTACGGGCCAGGGGCTCACGCGATGCCGCGCAGGCGGGGTCGTTACCAGCGCGCCCCGCTGGCTGAACACCACCCTGCCCTACGTTCTTCAAAGCGGAGGCCGCGCCCCGGTTCCGATCCTCTCCGCTCATGAGCATGTCTTTCGTGCCTCCTCACACCGACGAAAAAACGAGCGCGTCCCCGCCGCAAAACGGTGCGCAAGCGTCGGAAGAATTCAAGTTTGCGACGACGAACATGACCGCCGCCTCGTGACGCTGTCGTCACAGGGTTGACGCGATACTCAACCTGTCAGGGGATACCCGAGAGAACGCGTTACACCCGGGCTCTATTCAAAGGATGTGCTGCTGAAGACTTTGCCTTTACGAGGTTTTTGCCGTCGAACAACACTGAAGCCCCCCATGAATAAAGCTTTAAGGTGCTTGTTTTTTTCTGATTACTCACCGTGCAACCGGTGAAGTTCCAGAACTCTACACAGCCCCCCCGGGGGGTGCAACAAAATGATTCGAAAATTTCGCGGTTGCGATTCGCCCTGCATCACGCTGTCGTCAAAGCCCCGAATAAGCCTCTGTCGTGCTTACTATTTTGTGTACAAATTGTGTCGCCTGTGTCTGACACCCGCCGCTCAGCCGGCTCAGCGATTCGTCGACGGAAATGCCCGCAGCAGGGCCACTTCAGATGCTTGCCATGTAAACCTATGAATTTAAAAGGAAATTTTTGCGCGCTTGGGCGCCCCTGTTTTGACCACCGCAACCCTTGGGGCTCCCGGAGAGTCAAGTGGAACGAAACCGGAAATGTGGTCGAATAAGGAGATTATCCGACTCCGTCTCACCACACCGGCCTGCAATCGTGGAGGACGAGCTCCCCTGTCGGGGCACGACGCCACCCACGGCCGCCTTCGCAAACACAAAAAGCCTGGCCGATGGCCAGGCAATTTGAAATCGTAATATCGAAGAAAAACGAAGTATTCACAAAGGGCGCATCCGGCGCCCCTGCACAACCGCGTTTCAGCTGGCGGGCGCGCCCACGGCCTTGACGCGATGCGCCAGGCGCGAAACCTTGCGTGAGGCAGCGTTCTTGTGAACGATGCCCTTCTGCGCGGCGCGCACGATGATCGGCTCGGCGGCCTTCAGCGCAGCATGCGCCTTGTCGGCATCACCGGAGGCGATTGCCTCTTCGACCTTGCGGATAAAGGTGCGCATGCGCGAACGACGTGCCTTGTTGACCGCAGTACGCTTGACGATCTTGCGCGTCATCTTCTTGGCCGAAGTGGTATTGGCCATGTCTGTCGACCCCGTTTGTTCAAAGCCCAACCCCGGCAGATGCCCATCTGGGCCTGCGGAGGGTCGGCGAATTTCTGGCTAACCCGTCGGCGTGTGCATCTTGCGCAACACGTCCCGTGAGGCCGGGCTTATACCGGTTGCACCACCCCGCGTCAACGCGTTTCCGGGAAAAACCCGGCACCCGCGATCAGCGGCCTCAATCGGCACCCACGAGAGCGGCAAAGCGGGTCAGATCGACATTGCCGCCGGAGAGGACGACGCCGACGCGTTTTCCTGCGATCTCGTCATGCGCCGCGAATGCCGCCGCCGCCGCGAGGCAGCCCGTCGGCTCCACGATCAGCTTCATCCGCTGCGCGAAGAAACGCATCGCCGCGACGAGTTCCTCGTCGGTCACGGTGACGATGTCATGCACCCGTTCGCGGATGATCGGGAAGGTCCGCGCCCCGAGATACGGGGTCATGGCGCCGTCGGCGATGGTGCGCGGCACCGCGATCGTTACGACCTCGCCCTTGCGCAGGCTCTGCTGGCCGTCATTGCCGGCCTCCGGCTCGACGCCGATCACCTCGCAATCCGGAGCGAGCCGGCTCGCGGCCAGCAGCCCGCCGGCGAGCAGCCCGCCGCCGCCCAGGCATACATAAAGGCGATCGAGCGGACCGGTATCCTCCAGCAGCTCCAGCGTGGCGGTGCCCTGCCCGGCAAGCACGTCGTCATGATCATAGGGCGGGATCAGCACCAGCCTGCGGCTGTCCGAGAGCTCCTGGCCGATCTCCTCGCGCGACTCGCTGAAGCGATCGTAGAAGACCACCTCGCCACCATAGCCGCGTGTGGCCGCCACCTTGATGGCCGGCGCGTCTTGCGGCATCACCACCGTCACCGGGACGCCGAGCAGGCCGCCTGCGCAGGCGATGGCCTGGGCATGATTGCCGGAGGAGTAGGTGACCACCCCGCTCTTGCGCTGCGCTTCGTCGAGCGCCGCAATGGCGTTGTAGGCCCCACGGAACTTGAACGCGCCGGTGCGCTGCAGGTTCTCGGCCTTGAAATAGAGCGATGCCCCCACCAGCGCATTCGCCGTGCGCGAAGTCAGGACCGGCGTACGATGCGCCACGCCCTTCAGGCGGGCGGCGGCGCGTTCGACATCGGCGATGGTCGCATAGGCGCCGGACTGGCCGGTCGCGGCGGCGGGTGCGGGGGATATGCTCATGGGCTGCCTCATGCGTCCTTGAAATCGGGTTTACGCTTGTCGACGAAGGCGGACATGCCCTCCTTCTGATCCGCCGTGGCGAAGACGGCATGGAAGACCCGGCGCTCGAAGCGCACGCCCTCGGCGAGCGTCGTCTCATAGGCGCGGTTGACGCTTTCCTTGACCATCATCGCCACCGGGGTCGACATGCCGGCAATGCCGCGCGCGGTCTTCAGCGCGTCCTCCAGGAGTTCGTCCGCCGGCACGATGCGCGAGACGAGCCCGGCGCGCTCGGCCTCCTGCGCATCCATCATCCGCCCCGTGAGGCACATCTCCATCGCCTTTGCCTTGCCGACGAAACGCGTCAGGCGCTGCGTCCCGCCCGCGCCGGGGAGTACGCCGAGCTTGATCTCGGGCTGGCCGAATTTCGCCGTATCGGATGCGATGATGAAGTCGCACATCATGGCGAGCTCGCAGCCCCCGCCCAGCGCGAAGCCGGACACAGCCGCGATGATCGGCTTGCGCCGCCCTGCGACCCGGTCCCAGGCGGTGATGAAATCGTCGATATAGGTCTGCGGGAAGGTGAGATCCTGCATCTCCTTGATATCGGCGCCCGCGGCGAAGGCCTTCTGCGATCCGGTGATGACGACGCAGCCGATCGCGGCATCCCTCTCGAACCCGTCGAGCGCCGTGTTGATCTCGGCCACGACCGTGGAATTGAGCGCGTTGAGCGCCTGCGGGCGATTGATCGTGATCAGGCCGACGCCGCCGTCGCGGGTATCAGCGAGAATGGTCTCGTAGGCCATGGCAATCTCCTCGTCATCACGCCCCCGGACGGGGCATTGTCGCTTTCCTCTATGGCTAGAGAAGCGGGCGCCCGGGCGCAACGGGAAACCTTGCCCGGCGGCCTGCGCCGATCATCGACAGGCGATGCCGATCAAGCTAGAGAATGAGGCGCACGCATGCGGGTTGCGCGGACGAAACGGGCCGGCGCACGCTGCTCATCGGGAGCGCATCACAATGCTTTCGGGCATCGACATTGCCGGGATCGCGGCTTTCGCCGCCGCCCTGTTCATCGCCGCCGCCTCCCCGGGCCCCGGGGTCGCGGCTCTGCTCGCGCGCGTACTCGGACGCGGGCCACGCGGCGCCTTCGCCTTCACCTTCGGGCTGGCCTTCGGCGACGTGATCTGGCTCGCCTTCGCCATGGCCGGACTCGCCGCCCTGGCACAGACCTTCGCGGGCCTGTTCATGGTGGTGAAATATGCCGGCGCGGCCTATCTGGCCTATCTGGCCTGGCGGCTGTGGACCGCACCGGTGCGCGAGCAGGAGATCGATGCGGATACGCGCCGCGAGTCGCCGGTGAAGCTCTTCCTGGCCGGTCTGGCGGTGACCATGGGCAATCCCAAGGTCATGGTCTTCTATGTCGCGCTCGTGCCGCTGATCTTCGATCCGACCAGGCTCGGCCTTACGGGATTCGTGCTGGCATCCACCGTCGCGCTCGCGGTGCTGGCCGTCGTCTTCGGTATCTATATCGGGCTTGCGGCCCGCGCCCGGCGCCTGTTCACCTCGCCGCGCGCCCTGCGCCTGATCAATCGCGGCTCGGGCACGGTGATGGCAGGCGCAGCCGTAACCATCGCGACGCGCTGACGGGCACGTGGCGGAAGCCTCGATCGCGAGGCGATCAGGGCTCACTGCCCGGCTTGCGCGTCGTTTCCGGCTGTTCCGCATCGCTCTGATCCGCCTGGGCCTGTGCGGCCTCCGCAAGCTCCGCTTCGGCAAGCTCGGCCTCCGCAAGCTCCGCCTCTGCCTGCTCCGCGTCCGCCTCGGCCTTTTCGACCGCCCAGGCACCAGCTGCCTCAACCGCCACGGCCGAGGTCGTCGGCAGAACCGCGAGATAGCTCTGCGTCTCTTCCGTCGGGATCACAGCGCGCTGTGTCATGCGGTAGAGCGCGTAGAGGGCAATCGCGGCGAAGGTTGCGCCCAGAACCAGCCAGAAGGCGAAGGGGCCGAGCCCCTCCATCGCCCAGCCGGTCACCAGCGGGCCGGTGATCGCCCCCATCCCGAAGGTGAAGACGAGACCGCCGGAAGCAGCGGGCATGTCGTCGGCATCCAGATAATCATTGGTATGGGCCAGAAGCAGCGCATAGAGCGGCGTCGTCACCCCGCCGGCGAAGAAGGCAGCCGCCATCAGCGGCCACAGGCCGCCACCGGTGAGCCAGCCGATCAGGCACGACGTCATGCCGAGCGCCGCCGCCCCGAAGATCAGCCTGCGCCGGTCCATCTGATCCGACAGCCAGCCGATCGGGTATTGCAGCAGAAGCGCACCGGCAAACAGCATCGCCACGAACAGCGCGATCTGCGAGGCGGTGAGCCCGATCTGGCTGCCGAACACGGCGCCCATACCCGATTGCGTCGCATAGACGCTGCCAAGCAGGAATATCCCCACCGTCCCGAGCGGCGAGCCCTTGAACAGGTCGCGCAAGGACATAGGTCGCGCAACCTCCACCACCGGCGCCGGAGTCACGGAAAGGAGGATCGGCGCGAAGGAGATCGAGACCAGGATGGATGCGCCGATGAACAGCGCGGAGGTGCCCGCATCGCCGAGCGTCAAAAGCCCCTGCGCACCGATAATGCCCAGCGTCTGCGCGATCATGTAGGCCGAGAGCACCGAGCCGCGCGTTTCATTGGTGGAGGCGTTGTTCAGCCAGCTTTCCGCCGCAACGTAGATGCCGGACATGCAAAAGCCCACGAGGATGCGCAGCAGCGTCCAGGCGATCGGGTCGGCCAGCAGCGGAAACGAGATCAGCGCCGCCGACATGAAGCTGCCGAGCGCGGCAAAGACGCGAACATGCCCCACGCGCCGGATCAGAAGGGGGGTCAATCGCGCACCCGACAGGAATCCCAGGAAGTAGCCCGAGGTGACGATGGCGAGTTCCGCCGACGAGAATTCCTCGATCCCGCCGCGCAGGCCGATCAGGGTGAAATGCATGCCGTTGCCCAGCATGATGAGCAAGATGCCGAGCAGGAGAGCCCAGACTCCTGAAAACACATGCAGCATGAAACGTCCTGTCAGCTCTCGGGGGAATCTCGCGGGTTTCGGTCAGCCTCGCTCCGCACGAATGAAGCTGCTTATGTTGCAGCGCCACATACTGGTCGATTTACGACAAAATATCAGTGTCGACGCCGAATTGCGACCATGCGTCGCGACATCGCTGATGGCGCCACGAGAATGTCACGCTCCGCCGTGCAGGAGCGCGAATCGCAATCGATGACCGGAATGCCCCGCGCGCCCTAGCGCTCCAGCAGGAAATCCAGCACAGCCTTCGTGAATTCGTCCGGGCGCTCAATATTCGACAGATGCGCGGCAGCGAGCGATACCGCCTGCGCGCGTGGGATCGCGTCGCGGATGAGTTCGCCGTGCTCGGTCGTGGTGGAGGGGTCACGCGCGCCGATGACGACGAGGACGGGGGCGTCGATGGCGCGGATGGTCTCGCGCTGGTCCATGTCGCGGATCGCCTCGCAGCAGGCGGCGTAGCCCTGGGCCGGCGTGGCGTGGATCATCTCGCGCACGCGCCCGACCGCCTGCGGATTGCTCTCGCGGAATTCCGGGGTGAACCAGCGCTCCAGCGTTGGACCGGCGATCACGGACATGCCCTGCGCGCGGGCGGTGGCGGCGCGGGTATCCCAGATCTCCTGCGTGCCCATCTGCGCCGCCGTATTGGCGAGGACGGCGCGCCCGATGCGATCGCGGTGATGGGTGAGCATGCGCATACCCGTCATGCCGCCCATCGACAGCCCGCACCAATGCGCCTTGTCGATGTCGAGCGCGTCGAGAATGCCCACCGCATCCTCCGCCAGCCCCTCGAAGCTGTAGGGACCCTGCGGCGCGTCGCTTCCGCCATGCCCGCGATGATCGTAGCGGATGACCCGGAAATGCGCGGTGAGTGCCGGTATCTGCGGATCCCACATGGCGAGATTGGTCGCCAGCGAATTCGACAGCATCAGCGGCGGCGCGTCATCGGGTCCGTCGATGGCGACCCGGAAATTGCGACCTGCCACGTTGATCTTGTCCATCATCTGCTCCTCCCGACGCGAACGCGTTGATTTTGGAGCGATGATAACGCAACCGGAGCCGCTGACGAGGGGCAGCTTTGCCGGATGGGTCGCGCGTTTGCGCGAGGCCTCAGCCGATCTCCGCCACGCCCTCCACGAGCCGCGGCGATGCGTGCAGGTAGCGCGTGGCCTTGCGCTTGGCGGTGATGTCGTCCCACACGCGCCCGACCTGCTCCGGCGTGATCCCAACCGCCCGGGCGACATCGTCGGCGGGTACGCCGTGATTGAGCCCGTAGAGGCACAGATCCATCTTGTCGGTCGGCAGGGCGAAGTAGAACTCCTCCTGCGTCTGCGCGAGCGACCAGGTATCGGTGGTGGGCGGGCGCGAGCGGATCTCCGGGGGCACGCCGAGATGATCGGCGAGCTGATAGACCTGCGACTTGTAGAGATGCGCGATCGGCTTCACGTCGGCGGCGCCGTCGCCGTTCTTGACGAAGAAGCCCTGATCGTATTCCAGCCGGTTCGGCGTGCCGATCACGGCGAAGTTCAGCCGGTCGGCATGGTAGTATTCGATCTGCTTGCGGGTGCGCTGCTTCATGTTGGTGGCGGCCACGATGCCGAGATAGACCTGCGGCGTCAGGCGATGGCGCGTCGTCTCGCCCTCGGGGGATTGCACCACCAGCGAGGAGATGTTGTAGCCCGCACGCTCCAGCGAATTCGCGATGACCACCTTGCAGGCCCAACCCGGCCCGTATTCCGGCACGATCTCGCGGATGAAGGCGTCGCGGCGGCGGTAGCAGCCCATCGCGTCGAGGGAGGGCCCGATATCCTCGATCTCAGCCTCCAGCCCGTAGGCCTGCGCCACGAGCTGTCCGAGCGCGAGGCTTTCGGGATCGGAATCGTTTTCGGGCATGAAGAGACAGAACACGTTCTTCGCCCCGACCGCCTGCGCGGCGAGCGCGGCGCAGACGCTGGAATCGATCCCGCCGGAAAGCCCGAGCACGAGGCCGCGCTTGCGCAGATCTCCGCGCAATTGCCGGCGAAGCGCCTCGGTGATGCGCGCGGTTTCCGCCTGCGCATCGATCTGCAGAACCTGCGGGCCGAATGCATCCGGCTGCAGGGCAAGGGCTGTCGCGGCATTCATTCTGCGGCCTCCAGGGGTTTGTCGGCGATGTCGGTATCGAGCATTGCCGCAGCCAGACGGCGGCTGATCTTGCCGGTATCGGTGCGTGGCAATGTGCTGGAAAAGACGATGCTCTTGGGCACCATGAAGTCTTCGAGATTGCGCGCGCAATGGCGGATCACGTCACGCTCCTTCAAGGCGGGATCGGCGCGCACGACGAGGGCCGTCACGGCCTGGCCGAGCACCGGGTCGGGCGTTCCGAAAACCACGGCCTCCGCCACGCCCGGGCAGGCATGCAGCACCGCCTCGACTTCCTTGGGCGGGACCTTCTCGCCTCGGCTCTTGATGATGTCGTCCTTGCGCCCGACGAAATAGAGATAGCCGTCCTCATCGGCACGGAAGAGATCACCCGTCATCAGGATTCGCTCGCCGGGCTTCGGGCCGGGGCGCAGTGCAGCCGCACTTGCCTCGGGGTTATCCCAATAGCCCAGCATGACATGTGGCCCGGCAATGGCGAGCTCGCCGACGGAGCCGGCAGGCAGCGGGTTGCCTTCGTCATCGACGACGAAAGCCTGCGTGCCGGGAATGGCGATGCCGACGGAGCCGGGTTTCGCGTCGAGATTCTCCGGCGGCAGCCAGGTGCAGCGCTTGCATTCGGTCAGGCCATACATGGAAAAGAGCGCCACCCCGGGCAGCAAGGCGCGCAGGCCGGCGATATGGGAGGGCGGCAGGGCTGCAGCCGTGTTGGTGACGTAGCGCAGATCGGGCAGGAAGCCGGGTTCGAGGCTCTTCATCTGCAGGATCATCGCCGCCATGGTCGGCACCAGCGGCAGGCCGGTGACGCGCTCGCGGCGCATCAGCTCGAAGATCGCCTGCGGGAAGGCGAAGGACTTCTCCAGGATCAGCGTCGCGCCCATGCGCACCGACATGATGAGCTGGTAGAGCCCGTAATCGAAGGCGATCGGCAAGACGTTGAGGATGATGTCGTCCGGCGTGTTGCGCAGATAGGTTGTGATCGAGGCCGAGGCCGCATCGATATTACCATGCGCCATCATCACGCCTTTCGGGCGTCCTGTGGAGCCGGAGGTATAGATGAGCATCGCGAGATCGGAATCGGCGAGATCGGGATGGGGAGTATCAGCACCTGCGCCCGCATCGAGCGCCTGGGTGAAGTTCTGCGCGCGAACACCTTCCGGGATCGCCTCCGCAATCGCCGCATCGGCGCGCGGACCGGCGATGATGGCGATATCCGGGCCCGGCGATGCGGCCAGTGCCTCCCCCGCGACTTTCGCCAGACGGTCCAGCGTGATCACCGCACGGGCGCGACAATTGGCGATGATATAGGCGAGCTTGTCGGCCTTGGTCGAGGGGTTGATCGGCGAGAACACGCCGCCAGCGCGCGAGACGGCATAAATCGCGACCGCCGCTTCCCAACAATTATCCATGAACACGAGCACCCGCTCGCCAGGCCTCAACCCGGCCGCGACCAGGGCGCGCGCGAGCCTGTCACAGGCATCGTCGAAGGCGGCGTAGCTGAGCCGCGTATCGCCTGCGACGAGCGCTGTCTTCTCGGGATGGCGCGCAGCCGAGGCGCGCAGGAAAGCATCGAGACGCATTCAGGGTACCTCTCGCAAGACGGACCGGTACGACCGCAACTTCAGGCCACGCGCGAAATCTGCGCTTCCTGCTAGCGCGCCACATAGGCAGTGATCCGGTCGATCGAATCGAGGTTGTCGGGAACGATGTCCTCGTCGGCGACACTGATGCCGAAATGATCCTCGAGATAAGCGACGAGCTCGAGGATTCCGGTGGAATCCATCAGCTCGTTCTGGATCAGCGAGTCGGTGCCCGCGATGGTGCGGCTGTCGTCGCCGAAGAGGAAGTTCTCGGTGATGAAGCTGCGCAGGGCTGTTTCGATGGTATCGGCCATGCCTTGTCTCCTCTTGGTGTCGTTGTTCAGGTCCCGGGGTCGTTGTTCAGGCGGCAGCCTGGTTGCGCATGCCGGCTTCACCGATGAAGCGCGCATGCCAGATCTGGGTGGAAAGCACGCCGATGAAGGCGGCATTGTCGCGAAACCCGCTCACGCCGCCGCGCGCCACCTTGGCGGCGAGCTTGGCGACGGCGCCGGAATTGAACAGGCCGGTCGCGGCAAGCGCATCGGGCGAGAGCGCCGCGTCACGCAGTTCCTGCGCATGCGCGCCGGCAAATGCGGCACTGTCGGGGGCGCGATAGGGCTGCTTGGTGCGCTGCGCGATGTCATGAGGCAGGAGATCGCCGAAGGCCTCGCGCAGGATATGCTTTTCGCGCAGGCCCTTGAGCTTGAGCCCGGGCGGGATGGAGGCTGCCTGCTCGACGACGCGATGATCGAGGAAGGGAAAGCGCCCCTCCACCCCATGCGCCATGGCCATGCGATCGCCCTGGCTGGAGAGAATGTAGCCCGGCAGCAGGAAGCGGGTCTCCAGATATTGCGCCTGATGCAAAGGATGCCAGCGCGCAAAATCGCCCGGCAGCGAGGCCGCCATCTCTTCGCGGGCATCGTAATCGCCGATCCGGGCGCGCAGATCGCCCGAGAAGAACAGCTTCGCCGCCGCCGTGCCACGCAGGCGCGGGCCGTGCGAAAAGAGCGGGTCGGCCGGATCGTCGGCCCCGGCGCCGAAGAAGGCGGCAAGATATTCCGGCGACTGCTTCTGCAGCCCGGGCAAGTAAGGATAGAGCCGGCGAAACAGCTGGGGCCGCAGGCGCGAGCCGGGTTGGCGGGCGCAGAAGCGGCGCAGGCCGGCTTCCTTGAAGATGTCGTATCCGGCGAAGACCTCGTCGGCCCCCTCGCCTGTCAGCACCACCTTGAAACCCTTGTCGCGCACCAGGCGCGACAGCAGGAAGAGCGGCGTCGGCGCGGTGCGGATCACCGGGCGCTCGGCATGGGCGAGCATCTCTGCGAAGGCCTGCGCGATCTCGCGCTCGCCGCAATTCACCGATGCGTGACGGGTCCCGAGCGCTGCCACCATGGCCTGCTGCTCGGCGCTCTCGTCGTGCTCGGGCGAATCGAAGGTGACCGAGAATGTATGCAGATCAGGCACTTCGCGTGCAGCGAGCGCGCTGGTGAGCGACGAGTCGAAGCCGCCCGAGAGATAGGCACCGACGGGCACGTCCGCGCGCAGGCGGATGCGCGTGGCATCGGTGAGCAGGCAAGCCACGCCCTCGGCCACACGGGCCGGATCGGCATCGCGCGCGGCATCGGCGTGGTCGGGAAAGGAAAGCTGCCAATAGGCATGCTCGCGCATGCCCTGCGCATCGACGACGAGGCAATGGCCGGGCGGCAACTCGCTCACCCCCGCAAACGGCGTGCGCGGGGCGATCGGCGCCCAGAGGGTGAAAATCTGGTCGAGCGCGATCGGATCGGGCTGCGGCGCAAAGCCCGGCAGGGCGAACAGCGCCTTCACCTCCGAGGCAAAGGCGAAAACCCCGTCATGCAGGGTGTGATAGAGCGGGCGCACGCCCATCCGGTCGCGGGCCAGGACGAGGCGCTGCTCGCGGGCATCCCAGAGGGCGAAGGCGAAATCGCCGTTGAGCTTTTCGAGGCAGTCGAGCCCCATCTCGTCATAGAGCTGCAGGAGGACTTCCGTATCCGATCCGGTGCGAAAGCGCCGCCCGCGCGCCTCCATCTCGGCGCGCAGTTCCACGAAATTGAAGATCTCGCCGTTGAAGCTGATCGTGAGCCGGTCATCCTCACCGAAAGTTTCACCATGAACCATCGGCTGGGCACCGTCTTCGAGGCCCACGATCGACAAGCGGGTATGAGCGAGGCCGATCTGGGCTATGTCACGCCCCCGGATCAGACTGGTGCCGGAAGCATCGGGGCCGCGATGATGCAGCGCACCCGTCATGCGCGCCAGGAGCCCCTCCCCCTGCGCAAGGGGTGCATGTTTCGCGAGAAAACCCCCTATGCCGCACATATCGCCCCTCCTTGTGGCATCGCACTGCCAACACAATCAGTGAATTCGAGCACTGACCATTACACATTGAATATGATAACAAAGCTCCGCCGTTTGTCTGCTTTTGTTTTGAATTGTTAATAATTGCTTCATATTAAAGTTAATGATACGTAATACTATTTTTGGTTATGCAAAGTCATGGCCGATCAAGGGCATCCAGTTCTCGCCGGCGAGCCCGTTGATCACGAGGCGTCCGCTGCGGATCCGGTCCATCAGGGCAGGATCGCGGCTCGTGACCACAGTCGCGGCGCGATGGCTGAAATGGCATCGGCGCGTCAGCAATGCCTCCAGCAGATCGGGCCGCGTGCGCCCGCGCAGACCCACGAGACCGCGTGCATGGGCATGGGCAAAGAGATGGTCGATCACCGCCGGCAGCTGGCCGGGTGCAGCGGCGATGTCCAGCACATGGGCGATACCATCCGGATGGGCGTGATAGACGAACAGCCCGATCGCCGCCTTGCCGCGACGCACGATGCGCGCCTGCATCGGGCCGTAGCGGGCCTTGTGGCGCGCATCGGCGAGACGCCGACACAGATCGACCGCGGACCATTCCGGGCGCAGCACGGCATCCGCGCTGAAACGTTCGAGCAACGCACCGATCGTGGCGCTGTCGCCCTCCTCATCGGTACAGGGCCCCGGCTGCGGCGCATGAAAGGCGCCGATTCGTCCGGCAAGCGCGTCGAACGGGCGGGCGAGCGGCGCCATGTGACGCAGGGCGGGGCGGGCATGCCCGGCCAGAGCGATGCCGAATCCGGCGGGACGCAGGACACGGATCCATTCGAGGCTGTAATCCGGCAGGACCGCGCCGCGCAGCCGCGTCCACAATCCCTGCGAGACCGCATTGGCGCTCTCGCTTGCCGAAATGTCCTGCGGCCCGGCGAGAAAACGGCGCAGCAGCTTCGCGCCGACGAAGGGATCCGTGTCCGGCGAGGCCGCCATCAGCGATCCGCAGAATGCCACGCGCACGGGCTGGCCGGCACATTCGAAAGCTGCGACATGGACGCCGAGGAAACCGTCTACACGGCCATCGGCATTGACATGTACGAGCGAGGGAATATCGGCATATGCCGCATCCCGCTCCAGGAACAATTGCGCGATGGTGCGCCGCAGGGTCTCCGCGGAGCGGCCTGCACCCCCGCGAAAGGTCTGCGCGAACATACCGGCGACAGCGGGTAGATGCGTCGCCGAGAAAGGCACGACGCCCGCTTCGGGCGGCGCAGGCACCGCGCCACCCTCATGCTGCGAGAAGGCGGGCTCAGCCATCGCCGCGCCTGCGGGCGAGGGCGACACGGGGTACGCCGTGTTCGTTACATGCGAAGCTGACGGGTTCGAAGCGCTTCGTGCGGTCGATCAGAAGCTGCGCCTGACGCTCTTGCCCCTCACCGAATTCGAAGGCCAGCCAGCCGCCGGGTTTGATGAAGCGGATGGATTCGCGAACCATCCGCTGCAGGATGGAAATGCCGTAGGGGCCGCCATCGAATGCCTCGCGAGGCTCTTCGTTGAGCAGATGCGCCCGGTCACGCTCCAGGCGCCCGCTGGAAATATAAGGCGGATTGCACACCACGAGATCGACGCGATGCTCGAGCCCGATTCCGGAAAGCGCCGTGAACAGATCGCCACGGCGCACCTGCACCCGATCCGAAAGGCCGAGCTCCTTCATGTTGCGCTGCGCGACAGCCACGGTTTCGGGCGTCAGGTCGCAGGCATAGACGAAAGCGGAAGGATAGCTGTGCGCCAGCGCGCCGGCGAGATTGCCGCAACCACAGCACATGTCGACGACGACCTGGGCACCGATGCGACGCGCCAGAACAGCCTGCGCCTCGCGCCCGAGCAATTCAGTCTCCGCACGGGGCTTCAGGACGCCGCCTTCGGCGATGAAGCTCAACCCCATGAATGTCGCGCGCGGCGCGGAATCGCGGGTTGCCGTGTCGTGAGGTGCGTCGATCGTCATGGATGTCGATGTCATGAACTCACCATTCTGAATTGTATAACGAGCAGGGCTACTCCATACACATTACCAGAAAGTCAGAGCGTCTTTCGTAATTGTTTATTTTTCGGTTAATAGTTGTAAGCAATCGGGACACGGAGAGTCGGCACCACCCGGACCCGCAGCCCATCTCGGGCCAAAAAGGCGCCCGCTCGATGCGAGCCGCCGCGCCGAGGCCCGCTTAGTCCCGCCCGACCAGTTGCAGGAATTCGGCCTCGGTCAACGTCTCGATCCCGAGTTCCGTTGCCTTGGTCAGCTTAGACCCGGCACCCGGCCCGGCCACGAGGAGATCCGTCTTCTTCGACACCGACCCTGCCACCTTGGCCCCGAGCCGCTCCCCGAGCGCCTTCGCTTCGTCACGGGTGAGCTGCTCCAGCGAACCGGTGAAGACGATGGTCTTGCCGGCGATGGGCGAGGATTGATCGATCGTCTCGGTCAGCGGCTGCGGGGTGACGTGTTCGAGCAGCGCATCGAGAATCTTGCGGTTATGCTCTTCGCGAAAAAATTCCACGATCGCATCGGTGACGACGGGGCCCATCCCGTCGATATCGGCGATGGCCGCGCGGGCCTCAGCATCCCCCTCCCCGGCTTTCAGTGCCGTCTCGCGCAGACTGTCGAAATCCGCGAAATGGCGCGCCAGCAGCTTGCCCCCGGTCTCCCCGACATGGCGGATGCCGAGTGCGAAGACGAAGCGGTTGAGCGGAACCTCGCGGCGCTCGTTGATCGCATCGAACAGATTGCGCACGCTCTGGCGGCCCCAGCCTTCTCGCGATTCCAGGCGCGACAGCGAGCCGCTGTTACGCGCTTCCAGGGTGAAGATGTCCTGTGGCGCCTTGATCAGGCCGTCATCGTAGAAGCTCTCGATCGTGCGCCCGCCGAGCCCCTCGATATCCATGGCATTGCGCGAGACGAAATGCTTGAGCCGTTCCCGCGCCTGGGCCGGGCAGACCAGTCCGCCGGTGCAGCGCCGCGCGGCATCCTCCTTGCCGGTGCGCGGATTGACATCGCGCACGGCGTGGCTGCCGCAGGCCGGGCAGGTGGTTGGGAATTCATAGGGCTTCGCATCCTCCGGTCGCTTGTCGATCACCACGTCGAGCACCTTCGGGATCACATCCCCGGCGCGCAGCACGATGACCGTGTCGCCGATGCGGATATCGCGCCCCTCGCGGATCTCCTCGCCATTGCCGCCGATACCCTTGATGTAGTCCTCGTTATGCAATGTCGCATTCGACACCACGACGCCGCCGACCGTCA
The DNA here is from genome assembly GCA_020832565.1 of Salinarimonas sp. GTDB lineage: Bacteria > Pseudomonadota > Alphaproteobacteria > Rhizobiales > Beijerinckiaceae > Saliniramus. The sequence goes on from JAFIEI010000015.1 coordinate 34,509, forward strand.
CCGGGCGCAGGCGGGCGATGGGGTTCAGGGTGCCGGTGCGGCCGACATTGATCTCGATCCCCTCAAGCACGGTGAAGGCGCGTTGTGCGGGGAACTTGTGCGCGAGCGCCCAGCGCGGGGCGCGCGAGACATAGCCGAGGCGCTCCTGCAGGGCGAGGTCGTCGACCTTGTAGACGACGCCGTCGATATCGTAGCCGAGCGAGGCGCGCTCTTCTTCGATAAAATGGTAATGCGAGAGCATGTCCTGCGCACTCTCGCAGCGCTTCATATGGGGGTTGGTGGCAAAGCCCCAGCTCTCGAAGGTCTTGACGACGTCGAACTGGGTCGCGGCCGGCAGCGCATCCATGGCGCCCCAGGCATAGGCGAAGAACTTGAGCGGGCGTTGCGCCGTGATGCGCGAATCGAGCTGGCGCAACGAGCCCGCCGCCGCATTGCGCGGATTGGCAAAGACCGTCTTGCCGGCTTCCTCCTGACGCGCATTGATCGCCGCGAAATCCGCATGCGAGAGATAGATCTCGCCCCTGATCTCGATGATCCCCTTCTGCGGGATCTCCTGCGGAATATCCTCCACCGTGCGCGCATTGGCGGTGACATCCTCGCCTTCGCTGCCATCGCCGCGGGTGGCAGCGGTGACGAGCTTGCCGTCCTCGTAGCGAAGCGCGAGCGAGAGCCCGTCGATCTTCGGCTCGGCGGTGAAGGTGAGCGGCTTGTCGCCGAGATTGAGGAAGCGGCGCACGCGCGCGACGAAATCCTGCACGTCTTCATCGTTAAAGGCGTTGTCGAGCGACAGCATCGGCACGGCATGGCGAACCTTGGCGAATTTCTCGGAAGGCTTCGCGCCCACGCCCGGCGAATCGCCGCCGATCAGCACGGGTTGGGCATTTTCCAGATCGACCAGCCGCTTGCGCAGGGCATCATATTCCGCATCCGTGATCTGCGGCGCATCCTCGCCATGATAGAGCTCGTCATGGCGCGCTATCTCCTGCGAGAGACGCTTGTATTCGTTGCGCGCCTGGCGCTCGGTGAGTTCGGAGACGGCGATATCGGCGGAGGTGGAGCGGCTTGCCATGGTCGTCACGGTCCCGGTTAGACACCCGCCCGGCGGCGGTTGCGCCTGTTTAGCGCGCAGACGGCGGAATGGATAGGTGGGCGTGGCAGCGTCGGCGCCATGGCTCCGAGCTGAAACGCACCGCAGCATTACGATTGCATATTACCGTATTGCGCCCTATATTCCGCACGATTCCCTGACATGTCGTCATGGTGCGCTTCGGCCCGGGCCGGGACGGAGCACAGGAGATTTTTGGCCCGCGCGCATGGCCGTATCGGCCCGTCGCAAGCGGGAATTTAAGGAGAAGACCCGTGACAACCGGTTTGCTCATGCCCAAGGCGACGGCCGTCTGGCTGGTCGAGAACACGTCGCTGACCTTCGATCAGATCGCCGATTTCTGCAATCTGCACCCGCTCGAAGTGAAGGGCATCGCCGATGGCGAGGTCGCGACCGGGATCAAGGGGGCAGACCCCGTCAATATGGGCCAGCTCACCCGCGAGGAAATCGAGCGCGCCCAGAACGATCCCGCCCACAAGCTGCGCCTCGCGCCGCCCAAGGTGAAGATCCCCGAGATGAAGCGCTCCAAGCGCGGCCCGCGCTATACGCCGGTCTCGCGCCGCCAGGACCGCCCGAACGCAATTCTATGGCTGTTGCGCAGCCATCCCGAACTGAAGGATGCGCAGATCATGCGTCTGGTGGGCACCACCAAGACCACGATCCAGCAGATTCGCGACCGCACCCACTGGAATTCGTCGCAATTGCAGCCGCTCGATCCGGTGACGCTGGGCCTGTGCTCGCAGATCGATCTCGATCTCGAAGTCAAGCGCTCCGCCAAGGATCGTCCCGCCGTCGCACCCGCTCCTGCGGATGACACGCTCCTGCCGACCGATCTCAGCCTCGCGCCGCAGCCGGCGGCTGAAGAGCCGTTCTCGGCCGAGAGCGCATTCGGGGAGAGCGGCGGCGGACAGGAGCGCGAGCGCGAGGAAGAGCGCTTCGACGCCGATTCGGTCTTCGCCAAGCTCAAGGGCCTCAAGCGCGAAGGCGGCGAAGAGGATGAGGACGGCGAAAGCAGCCGTTGAAGGTCGGGCGCCGAATGGCGCATTGACCGCGCGCGATGCAGGGTGTTCCCTGCACAGATGACCTTCCTTGCGAGTAATGTCTGTCGGAAATGCGCCAATCCAATCTCTACGCCCTGCCCAATCTGCTGACCTACGGGCGCTGCCTCGCAGTGCCCGTGGTCGTCGCCTTCCTGTTCTGGCCCGAAGAGCACTGGGCGCGCTGGTGGGCGCTCGGCCTGTTCATCGCCGCCGCCGTCACGGACTATTTCGACGGATATCTGGCCCGCGCCTGGAACCAGCAATCGGCACTGGGCAAGATGCTCGATCCGATCGCCGACAAGCTGCTCGTTGCAGCCGTCCTGATGATGCTCGTCGCCGACGGCACCATTGCCGGGCTCTCGCTCTGGGCAGCGATCGTCATCCTGCTGCGCGAAATCCTCGTGTCGGGGCTGCGCGAATATCTTGCCGATCTGAAGGTCAGCGTGCCTGTCAGCGCCGTCGCCAAGTGGAAAACCACGATGCAGCTCGTCGCCGTGGGCTTTCTCGTCGCGGGCCCTGCCGGCGAGGCGATCCTGCCCGGCACCATCATGATCGGCATCGTGCTGTTGTGGATCTCGGCGATCCTGACCATCTATACCGGATGGGATTATCTGCGCGCGAGTCTCGATCATATCGTCGAGGACATTCCCGCCCCGGATATCCCGGACGCGCAAGACGGTGGCGAATCGGTCGGCAAAGGCAGGGAGGACGGTGCGTGAGCGTGAAGATCGTCTATTTCGCCTGGGTGCGCGAGCGTATCGGCAAGACCGAGGAAACCCTCGATCCGCCGGCGGGTATCGTCACCGTGGCCGATCTCGCCGGCTGGCTCGCGCAGCGCGGCGAGGAATACGCCTACGCGTTCGAGAATCCGCAGATCGTGCGTGCCGCCATCGATCATGAGCACGTCAAGCCCGATACAGCCATCGCCGGGGCGCGCGAGATCGCCTTCTTTCCGCCCATGACCGGCGGCTGAGAGGTCGCGATGACGACGCCCGATACCTCCGCCCGCTGCACCCCCCTCATCAGGATCCAGCGCGAGGATTTCGATATCGCTGCCGAGATCGCCGCGCTCAGCCGGGGGCGTGCGGATATCGGTGCGATCGCGAGCTTCACGGGGCTGTGCCGCGACGAGGGCGGACGGCTCTCGGCGCTGGAGCTTGAGCATTATCCCGGCATGGCCGAGGCCGAGCTCGGTCGCGTCGCGCGCGAGGCGGTGCAGCGCTGGCCGCTGACCGGGCTCGTCGCGATCCATCGGTACGGGCTGATCCGGCCGGCAGAGAACATCGTGCTCGTCATCGCCGCCTCCTCGCATCGCCACGCGGCGTTTTCCGGTGCGGAATTCATGATGGATTTCCTCAAGACCCGCGCGCCCTTCTGGAAGCGCGAGCATCTCGTGACCGGCGAGATCGGCGGCTGGGTCGAGGCGCGCGATGCCGACGATGCCGCCATGGCACGCTGGGCGCAATGACGGGCGCTTGGCGTGTGAGCGGCTGCTTGGCGTGTGAGCGGCTGCTTGCCGCTTGAACCGTGACGCAACCTGACCCATAGCTGGGTCGCGGAGCAATCAAGAAAAGCCGGGGAGGCCGGGGACCGTGTCAGTCATCCAGAGCCAGATCGACGTGAACAGCGACAGCGCGCGTGAGAACGCTGCGCAATGGGCGCGCATCGCCGAGGAATTGCACCATCGCCGCGAGGCGGTCGCCGCCGGCGGCTCTCAACGCGCCCGCGAGCGCCATCTCGCGCGGGGCAAGCTTTTACCGCGCGAGCGGGTCATGCGCCTGCTCGATCCCGGCGCGCCCTTCCTGGAGATCGGGGCGCTCGCGGCTTTCGGCATGTATGACGACGCCATTCACGGTGCCGGGCTGATCACCGGGATCGGTCGCGTGGCGGGCCGCGAGGTGATGATCGTGTGCAACGATTCCACCATCAAGGGCGGCACCTATTATCCCATGACGGTGAAGAAGCATCTGCGTGCCCAGGAAGTCGCCCGCGAGAACCGCTTGCCCTGCATCTATCTCGTCGATTCCGGCGGCGCCAACCTGCCGCATCAGACGGAAGTGTTTCCCGATCGCGAACATTTCGGGCGCATCTTCTACAATCAGGCCCAGCTCTCCTCGATGGGCATCCCGCAGATCGCCTGCGTGATGGGCTCGTGCACCGCCGGCGGCGCCTATGTGCCGGCCATGTCGGACGAGACCGTGATCGTGCGTCGCCAGGGCACCATTTTCCTCGGCGGCCCACCGCTGGTGAAGGCCGCGACCGGCGAGGTCGTCACGGCGGAGGATCTCGGCGGGGCGGATGTGCATGCGCGCCAGTCCGGCGTCGCGGATCACTATGCTACCGACGACGTGCACGCACTCTCCATCGTGCGCCGCATCGTGGGCACCCTCAACACCCGCAAGCATACCGATCTCGCCATCGCCGAGGCGGTCGAGCCGATCTACGACACGGCGGAGCTCGATGCGATCGTGCCCACCGATCTCAAGAAGCAATACGATATCCGCGAGCTGATCGCGCGGCTCGTCGACGGCTCCGAATTCGACGAGTTCAAGCGCCTGTTCGGCACCACGCTGGTGACGGGATTCGCCCGGCTGATGGGGATGCCCGTGGGGATCATCGCCAATAACGGCATTCTCTTCTCGGAAAGCGCCCAGAAGGGCGCGCATTTCATCGAATTGTGCTGCCAGCGCCGGATTCCGCTGCTCTTTTTGCAGAATATCACCGGCTTCATGGTCGGGCGCGAATACGAGGCGGGCGGCATCGCCAAGGACGGCGCGAAGCTCGTCACGGCGGTGGCCTGCGCGCAGGTACCCAAGCTCACCCTGCTCGTCGGCGGCTCCTTCGGTGCAGGCAATTACGGCATGTGCGGGCGCGCCTATTCACCGCGCTTCCTCTTCACCTGGCCGAACTCCCGAATCTCGGTGATGGGCGGCGAGCAGGCCGCGAGCGTGCTCGCCACGGTCAAGCGCGACAACCTCGAAGCCGAGGGCAAGAGCTGGTCGATGGAGGAGGAAGAGGCCTTCAAGGACCCCATCCGCGCCAAATACGAGGAAGAGGGCTCGCCCTACCATGCCACGGCGCGGCTGTGGGATGACGGCATCATCCTGCCCTCCGAGACCCGCCGCGTCCTCGGGCTCGCCCTTGCCGCGACCCTGAACGCGCCCGTCACTGAGACCCGCTTCGGCGTCTTCCGGATGTAGGGGACAGTCCTTCTCAGAACGCTTCGCTGCGCTCGCCCGCGATCACCGCCCAGGCTTCGCCGAGGAGCGAGAGCAGGTCGCAGCCCTGATGCAGAAAAGCATCGACGCCCGCTTCGCGCATGGGCGCTTCGAGATCATCCGGATGGCCGGCGAGGAAGAGGATGGCGCAGCCTGCCTCCTTGAGCGCGCGGGCGGCTTCGACGCCGTGTTCGGCGTAAAGCGCATCGCTCGAACACAGGCAGGCCGCGCTGGCGCCGCTTTCCGCAAAAGCCTTCGCCAGCGCCTCGGCATCCGTGAAGCCCTCCTCGCCGATCGCCGCGATACCGCCCGCCGCGAAAGCGTTGCGGGCAAAGCCGGCGCGGGTGTTGAACTGGGCGAGCTTGCCGAGATTGGCGAGGAAGAGGGTCGGGCGCTCCCCGTGATCGGCCAGATGCTGATCGGAGCGATCGCGCAGATGCTCGTAGGGCTCGGCCTCGCGACGATGCGGCAGCGCGGAAAGCAGCGTCGGTTCCACGCCCGGTGGCGGGTTCGCCGGCGCGTGCGCAGGGCCACCTGCATCGATTGCCGCGACGAGATCGGCAAAGCCCGCCGGCATGGCGGCGGCTTCCGGCTCAGGCGCTTCCGGCGGCGGTTCGCGCAGGGCGACATCGACGGGTTTCTCGTCGAGATCGGGATAGGCGCTCACCCCGGTGATCGGGGCGCTGCGATCGGCAATGGCGGTGGCACGCGCAGCGCGCACTTCGCCGATGCGCACCTGCAGCGCGCTTGACGCGAGGCTTGCGACGATCCCGCCTTCCGATTCGATCTGCTGGAAGACCTCCCAGGCCGTCTCGCACAGGGCCTCGGTCATAGCCTCGAAGCCCCCCGCCCCTGCCGCCGGATCAGAGACGCGCCACAGATTGCTCTCCTGCAGGAGGATATGTTGCGTGTTGCGCGCCACACGCCGCGCGAAGGCATCCGGCAGGCCGAGCGCTGCGGTGAAGGGCGTGACCGCAACGCAATCGGCGCCGCCGATTCCGGCGGAGAAGGTCGCGATCGTGGCGCGCAGCATGTTGACCCAGGGGTCACGCTGCGTCGTCATGCGCCAGGCTGTTTCCGCATGCAGGCGGATCGGGGCCGGATCGAGGCCCGCAGCCGCTTCGATACGCGCCCAGAGCCGGCGCAGCGCCCGGAATTTCGCGATGGTGGTGAACTGGTCGGCATCGGCTGCGAGCAGGAAGGCGAGATTGCCCCGGCCCTGATCGGGGGCGATGCCGGCAGCCTCCTGGGCGCGCCAATAGGCCAGCGCCGTTGCCAGGACGGCACCGAGCTCCTGCGCCTCGCTGCCCCCGGCTTCGTGGTAAGGGCGTCCATCCGCGAGGAAGACCGTTCCGGCAAATCCCTTCTGCGAAAGCGCACCTGCCGTCTCGCCACAGCGCTCGGCGATCATCTCCCAAGCTGCGGAAAAGCCCCCGTCACAGGCCGCCGCGCCGATCGGATCGAGGCCGAGATCGGCATCGAGCGCGTCGAGAGACAACCCGCGCCGCCCGGCAAGCGCAATCAGCGCAGCTGCGGCGTGGCGCCCGGAGCGCCCGGCATCGAGGCGGATATTCACGAGATCGAGCAGGACGCCGTCGAGGGCCGTGTCGAGATCGTCGAGCCCGTCGATTCGCAGACCGAAACCGCGTGCAGCGCGCGCACCGTCGAAGACCAGCGTCAGCGCATCGGCCCCGCCCTCGAGATCCGTCAGCGCCTGCGCAGCAGCATCGGCCGGAGCGGGATGATCGATTCGCTGTGCCACCCGCCAGGGCGCATGCTCGGCGCGCACGGGCTGTGCCTGCGCCAGAGCTGCGGCGTAGAGCGGATCGATGCGTATCCCGTCGGCGGTGTGCGAGACGAGGGTTTCCTCGAAATCGCGGCCCTTGAGCACGCCCTCGACGAGACGCATCCAGTCGTCGCGGGTGGCGGCGGGAAAGGCTTCGCCCGAAGGCGTTGGCTGATCGGTCATCGGCTTCCACTACAAGTGACGCTTCGGCAGGCTCTTTTTGCCCGTTTTCCGCGCAATTGGCTACCGCCTCTGCACGCATTCGGATGCGTGAATCATGCCCGATCGCCGCCGCGGCGCAGCAGGAAGACACCCTGGCGACCGATCATGTTCCACATCCACCAGGGCAGCGGGATCTTCACCGGACGATCTGCGGCATCGAGGGCGACCGCACGCTCCATCACGGCACCGACTTCATCGCACAAGGAGACGAAATCGCGCATCGTGCAGTGATGGATATTGGGCGTATCATACCAGCTATACGGCAATTGCTGGGTCACGGGCATGCGCCCGCGCAGGAGCAGTTCGAGGCGCACCCGCCAATAACCGAAATTATGGAACGAGACGATGCAGCATTTTCCGATGCGCAGCATCTGCTCGAGCACCTCGCGCGGCCTCAGCGTCGCCTGGATCGTCTGCGACAGAATGACATAGTCAAACCCGTCATCGGGATAGTCGAACAGGTCGGTATCGGCATCGCCCTGCACCACGGCGAGCCCCTTGGCGAGGCACTGGTTGACGTTCTCGCGGTCGAGCTCGACACCGCGCGCGTCGCAATCGCGCAGATCGCGCAGCAGCGCCAGCAACGAGCCGTCACCACAGCCCACATCGAGAACGCGTGAGCCCGGCGTTACCATCTCGGCGAGCAGGAGATGGTCGGGACGCACGCCTGCGGCTGCGAGCGAGGCCTTGCGGGTGTCGAAATCGTCTGGCGGCAATGCGTTCATGCCACCCCCCGATCCCGCGCGGCGGCGTCGATGAAGCCCTGCGCGGCGGCAAACATGTCCGGCTCCTCGAGCAGGAACGCGTCATGCCCCTTGTCACTCTCGATCTCGACGAAGGAGACCGAGGCCGCAGCGGCGTTCAGGGCGCGCACGAGCGCCCGGGAATCCTTGGTGGGGAACAGCCAGTCCGAGGTGAAGCTCATCACGCAGAAGCGGGTCTGCGTGCCCCTGAAGGCGCGCGCGATCTTGCCGTCGAACTCGGCGGCAAGATCGAAATAATCCATCGCGCGGGTGACATAGAGATAGGAGTTGGCATCGAAACGCTCGACGAAGGTCGAGCCCTGGTAGCGCAGATAGCTCTCGATCTGGAAATCCGCATCGAAGGAGAAGGTCGGCGCGGCGCGGCTTTGCAGTTTGCGGCCGAATTTCTGGTGCAACGCGCCTTCGGAGAGATAGGTCACATGTGCAGCCATGCGCGCCACGGCAAGCCCCTTGCGCGGGCGGGTGCCGCGCTCGAGATAGCGCCCCGAAGCCCAGCCGGGATCGGCCATCACAGCCTGGCGCCCGACCTCGTGGAAGGCGATGTTCTGGGCCGAATGACGCGTGGCGGCGGCGATGGGCATGGCGGAATAGACGCGCTCGGGATAGAGCGCTGCCCATTCCAGCACCTGCATGCCGCCCATCGACCCGCCGATGACGCAGAGCAGATCGTCGATTCCGAGCTTGTCGAGCAGCATGGCCTGCGAGCGCACCATGTCGCGAATCGTCACGAGCGGAAAATCGACGCCGTAGGGCTTGCCCGTGGCGGGGTTGGTCGAGGCGGGGCCGGTCGTGCCCATGCAGCCACCGAGCACATTGGCGCAGATCACGAAATAACGGTCGGTATCGATCGCCTTGCCCGGCCCGACGAAGAGCCGCCACCAGCCGGGCTTTTCCGTCACCGGATGGACGTTGCAGGCATGCTGGTCGCCGGTCAGGGCGTGGCAGATCAGGATGGCGTTCTTGCGGTCGGGCGCGAGTTCGCCATAGGTCTGATAGGCGATCTGCCACGGCGCGAGGCTGGCACCGCAATCCATCTCGATGGGCTCGTCCTCACCGAAATGCATGACGTGGCTCGACGGGCTATCAACCTGCACGCGTGCGAGCGCAGCAAGGGTCTCGAAATCACCGTTCTGCCCTTCGGCGGTGTCCTCGGGCGATTGATGGCGTATCGTGTCTGTCATGGCGCTTCTTTTGACCGGAATCCGCGCGTGATGCAACGAATTCGTTCGACTTAACGAACATTCCGCAGAGTTATGACCGACCGTATCGTGATGCCAGCATCCGACGGTTTCCGAGAAAATCGCTTTGCTCCAAACAGCGAGCGCGCATAATCGCGCGATGCGAACACACCCGAATCGCGCGACATTCACCATCCGTCTCCGGATCCCCGGCCCGGCCTTGCGGCAGGCCTATCTCGCCTGTGTGCTCATCGGGGCGTCGCTCGTCGCCGGCTGCGTGCCGCCCGGCACCCGGGTTGCGGGGCTCGAATCGGTCGATCTGCGTCGCCTGGCCGAACGCGATGGCGGGGAGGTCTGGCTGGCCTTGCCGATGGGGAAATGGCTCGGCACGCGCGAGAATGTCGGACGCCCCGAGGCGCTGATCGCCTGTATTGCAGCCACATGCCGGAATCGGCTCGTGGTCGGCGTTTTTCGCCTGGAGGGTGAAACGGCGGATCGCGCCGAACGGGATCTGCGTGATCCGCAAATGCTCGCGCGCGGTCTTGCTGCGCAGCAAGACGATCAGGGGAACGGGAATGGTAGCGGGGCGGCGGACCGGAGAATCGATATCGACGTTGCCAGCCATGCCATCGCGGATCTTTCCGGTTTCACCATCAGCCTGACGACGCAAAGACCACGAAGCACGGGCGTCCATGCCGCAGCGATCGGCCGGCGCGAGGGGCGCGACCTGCGCGTGATCCTCGCGGTGGGTGATGACCCTCAGGTCGTGCGTGCGGCGCTGGCCCAGGTTCACGCGGAAACATTCTGACGCTGACGACGCATGAAAAAGGCCGGCGGGTATGCCCGCCGGCCCTTCATTTACCGAAATTGCCGGTGGCGGCTTACTGACCAGCCGCTTCCGCAATGAAGGTATTGATCTGCTGCATCATTTCCGGATCGGCCTGGGCAGCTTCGGCGATGGCGTTGTAGCTGTCGACATCGATACCCGGAACCGCTTCGACGGCAGCGACCATTTCGTCATTCGCAGCCTGAGCGATCTCCTGCTGCTGCTCCTGCGATTCGGCAGCTTCCATCTGCGGCTGGTAGGCCTGGCTGATCTCCTGGATTTCCAGCGTCGCGACCGCGAAGGAGCGCAACGTATCCTCATCCACGTTCGGGGCCTGACCCGGTGCAGGCGCAGTCTGGGCGGCGGCGGGGCTGGTGACGCTGGTTCCCGTGAGGGAGGCGGCACCGAAGGCCATACCCAGAGCGGCAACGGCGGCGAGCGTGGTACGAGCGAAATTCATATCGCATTCCCTTTTTCAGTTTCCGATCGATCGGCACGCCATGCCCGAACAGGCAGATACACTTGCCTACACGAGATGACGCGTTACCCTGTCAGACAGTTTCGCGGGGGCGATCGTTCCAAGGGGCGTAAAAAAAATCCGCAAGCGTCACTTTTTCGTCGCTTCGGCGCGCTCCTCTGAAACGGTCGAAGTTGAAGCGCCACAGGAGGCGATAGCCGGTCCATGCAGGATACACTCAGTCGTGACGCGGTCGAAAGGCCGGACGAGCGCAATGCGCGCGAAGAGATGAAGCAGGCGTCCGAGGCGCTCTTGAAGAATGATCCGACCGAACGGCGCCGCCTGGCACAACGCATCGCGGCGGAAATTCCGGGCCTGCGCCGCTATGCGCGCAGGCTCGAGCGCAATCCCGACGCGGCGGAGGACCTCGTACAGGATTCACTCGAACGCGCCCTGCGCAAGTCACATGGCTGGCGCGGCGGCAGTCTTGCCGCCTGGCTGCGGCGTATCGTCTTCACCGTATTCGCCAACCGCCGGGCCCGCCCGCTGCGCGACGAAGCGGATGTCGTGATCGACGAGGCCCTCGAAACCGCCTCCCCGCCGCATCAGGAAGACCGGCTCGCCTGCCGCGACATCGCCCGCGCTATCGATGAGCTTCCGCGCGATCAACGCGTCGCGGTCGGTCTGGCGATTCAACCCGAGCGCTCATACGAAGAGAACGCGGAAGCGGCAGGCATGCCGGTGGGCACATTCCGCTCGCGCCTTTCGCGCGCCCGGGAAAAGCTGCGCGAGCGGCTGAAGGCGCCGCAGACGAAGGCGGCGCATTGGCGGGTCGGATGAATTGCGCGTGATCGGATCGGGCCTTGGTGGCGCTCAATCCGTATCATCGTCCTGCGCCGCGACCCGGTCCTCGCCGCGATAGCCCATGGCGATCACGAAGAGCTCGGCGGAATCGGAGCGGCTCGAGGGCGGCTTGAAGTGGCGCACATTGCCGAAATCGCGCTTGAGATCGGCCAGCAGCGCACCCTCCGTACCACCACGCAGGACCTTGGCGATATAGGTGCCGCCCTGCGCGAGTACCGAGCGCGCAAATTCCGCGCCGGTCTCGGCCAGCCCCATGATGCGCAGATGATCCGTTTTCTTGTGGCCCGTCGCATTGGCCGCCATGTCCGACATCACCACATCCGCAGGCCCGCCGAGCAGAGCGACGAGCCGCGCCGGTGCGTCCTCGTCGAGAAAATCCATCTCGACGAATTCGGCACCGGGCATCGGCTCGATCGGCAGAAGATCGATACCCACGATCTTGCCGCGCGCCTTCGTGCGCTCCGCGCCGCTCTCGTCGACGATCCCGATCTTGCGCGCGGCCACCTGCGACCAGCCGCCGGGCGCGGCGCCGAGGTCGACGATGCGCTGACCGGGCTTGAGAAACTTGAATTTCTCGTCGAGTTCCAGGAGCTTGAAGGCCGCGCGGGAGCGGTAGCCCTCGCGCTTGGCGCGCAGCACGTAGGGATCGTTAAGCTGGCGCTGCAGCCAGCGCTGCTGTGAGGGCGTGCGACCGCGCGCCTTCTTCAGCTTGACCTTGAGTGCACGCGGCGGATTGCTTTTCTTGTCGGACACGGTTCTCTCGCCTCAGGCCCTGCCGGATTGCTGTGCGCCGGGACCCGGCATGGTCGCGCCATTGCGCGATCGCCCCTTGCGACGCCCGCGCCGACGCTTCCAGACACCGTCTTCGCGCATCAGATTCATCAGTATTCCCTCGCGCAGACCGCGATCGGCGATGCGCAGCCGGGGTGCGGGAAAGGCGCGGCGGATGCCTTCGAGAATGGCACAGCCGGCGAGAACCAGATCTGCCCGCTCGCGGCCGACGCAGGGGCTGGCCGCACGTGCTTCGTAATCCAGGCCGACGAGTTCGTCGAGCACCGAATCCACTTCCCCCGCATCCATCCAGAGGCCGTCGACCTGGCGGCGGTCGTAGCGGGGCAGGCGCAGGAAGATGCCGCCGACGGTGGTAACGGTGCCCGAAGTGCCCAGGAGATGGAAATCGGGCGCCGTCGTCGCCGCCCCGGCCGCCAACGCGAAGGGGGTGAGCATCTGCGAGACTTCTTCGACCATGCGCTCGAATTTCTCGGGCCCGACATCGACGCCACCATGGCGCTCGGCCAGGGTGATAACGCCGACGGGCAGGGAATCCCATGCCCTGATACGCTTGCAGGGATCGGAGAGCGGCGAGCGCGCCTGACCGTCGAGCCACGCAATCTCGGTGGAGCCGCCGCCGATATCGAAGACGATGACCGAATGCGCCTCCGGATCGGCGAGGGCAGCGCAGCCCGTCACCGCAAGGAAGGCCTCGGTGCGCCGGTCGACGATCTCGAGCTCCATGCCGGTTTCGTCATAGACCCGATCGATGAAATGCTCGGCATTGCGCGCCATACGGCAGGCTTCCGTCGCGATCAGGCGCGCCCGGTGGACGCCGCGCGCACGCATCTTGTTGCGGCAGATCTGCAGCGCTTCGATGGTCCGGTCGATGGCGTGATCGTTCAGGGTGATGGCGCTGGCAAGCCCCTCGCCGAGGCGCACGATCCTGGAAAACGCGTCGATCACACGAAAACCGGTGCGCGAAGGTTCGGCGATCAGAAGGCGGCAGTTGTTCGTGCCGAGATCCAGCGCCGCATAGGCCGCGCCGGGACGTCTCTTGTGACGATGCGCCTGATGCCCTTGCGTATTCTGCTCCGTCGACTTCGCAGCCGTGCTGTCGAAGTTCAGAGATCCTTCCGCCTTTGCATCTGCGCCGAATGCACCACTGTCCACCGCCAAGGTTTTATCCTCGCGAACCCCGCACCCGCATGGGGGAGTTCTTCAACTTGGGGCCAAGGGTAACAGCGCAGCCGGCGAAATGCCAAGAATAATAAATCGCCCGATGCAACCAGCAGGCTCGTCCGGCGCAATGCGTCAGGCCGCGACCTTCTGCGGCACGGCGTCGGTGGAGCGTGCGACGGGGCGCAGGAGGCCCTTGACCTGGATATAGGGGCGCGGACGGTTGATCACCTCGTCGAGCCGCGACCACAGAACCTTCGGCGAGAAGGGCTTGGCGATGATCTCGTTGACACCCAGGGACATCGCCCGATCGACGACATAGCGGCGCGGCTTGCCCATCATCACGATGATCGGGATGCTCGGAGCCGGCGATGTCGTGGGCGTGCGCGTAAGGCGGATGAATTCCTCGCCGGAGAGGATGGCGAGATCCCAGTCGAGTATGACGAGATCGGGCTTGCTCTCCGAGAGAACGCCGAGCGCCTCGGCGCCGTCGGGCGCCTCGAGCACGCGCTTGATGCCGACACGCGTCAGCATGTCGCGCAGGATACGCCGGATATACAGGCTCTCATCGACGACGAGAGCCGCCAGATCGGGGAAGGTCGGCGTCGCGATCATGTCGGCTACACCCGGGTTACGCAAAAACTCGCATCAGTTTACCGGCATGGCTTTTCCAGTTGGTAAAGACAATCGCGCGAAGATTCCGCGAAGCGGGCAGGCCGGGTCTGCCGGCGCTGCGGTTCACGGGCGCGCCCGACATCGCTAGGCTGGTCCCCGCCGGACGATTCGGTACGCTGCCGCAACGGCGTCGCGCCCGCGCACCGGCACAAACTGGCTTTCGTGAAAGGACGCCCCATGACCGCAAGATCGCCGATTCGCTGGCTGACCGGCGCAGCCGCGTTACTCGTCTTCGCTGTGGGATCACCCGATGCGGCAAGGGCCGAGGCTGAGGACGGCCGGATCATTGCCGAGCGCTGGTGTGCATCCTGCCACCTCGTCGGACCGGGGCAGGATGTTGCCAGCGACCAGGTCCCCACCTTCATGCAGATTGCCGGCGATTACGATCTGGATGCGGACGAACTGCGCCGTTTTCTGCAGATGCCCCATCCACCGATGCCGGACATGCAGCTGACCCATCGCGAGATCCGGTCATTGATCGCTTATATCGACAGCCTCGCACCGTGAGCCGGGGGCGGCATCGCGCTGCGCAATAGCTTATTCGGGCATGCGGCAGAAATGGAACGACAGGGATTGCGCGGGGCGGTGTGCGGCCTTGGCTTCCGAGTGAGCCTCGTCTTGCGACAGAGCTTGCGCCTTCAAGCGCCTTGCGGCTTCGCGCATCTCCCAGGCACCACGCGGCTGAGCGGGCGACGGGCCGGGCGCGGTCGCCAAAGCTGCGCGCAGGGCACGGGCATCATCATCGTTGATGGCGCTGCCCGTATCGGCGATGGCGTTGGCGAAAACAGGCATGATGCCCTCCGACCGTCTGCGTAAACCGTGTGTTAACTATCCCTCGTCTCGATAACGAACGACCATTCTGGCGGTTCCAAGGCATCGGCAACAATTCGTAACACTACGTGATCGCGCGTCTCCACCCACGCGATCCACGCCCTGCCCCGCTTCGCCTTCCTCAACCGGCGGAACCGGCCGAGGCGGATTGGTGCTGCGGGGCGATATTGTCGAGGGAATTGTCACGATCCTCGAAGAAGCGGCGGATATTGCGCGCCGCCTGGCGGATGCGCTGCTCGTTTTCAACGAGCGCGATGCGGACATATTCGTCGCCGTGCTCGCCGAAGCCGATTCCCGGCGCCACCGCGACGCCGGCCTTTTCCACGAGGAGCTTGGCGAATTCCAGGCTGCCCAGATGCCGGAACCGCTCGGGAATCGGCGTCCAGCAGAACATCGAGGCGCTCGGCCGGGTAACCGGCCAGCCGGCCTTGCCGAATGATTCCACCAGCGCGTCACGGCGCCTGCGATAGATCCCGCGCATCTCGTGAATATAGTCGTCGGGCCCGTTCAGCGCCGCCGCGGCGGCCACCTGGACGGGCGTGAAGGCACCGTAATCGAGATAGGATTTCACCCGCGCCAGCGCGGCGAGCAAGCGCTCGTTACCCACCGCGAAGCCCATCCGCCAGCCGGCCATGGAATAAGTCTTCGACAATGAGGTGAATTCCACGGCGACATCCACGGCACCAGGCACCTGCAGCACGGAAGGCGGCGGGTTGTCGTCGAAATAGACCTCGGCATAGGCGAGATCCGAGAGCAGGATGAGTTCGTGCTTCTTCGTGAAGGCGACGAGATCGCGGTAGAAGTCGAGTGTCGCGGTGCAGGCGGTGGGGTTGGCCGGGTAGCAGACCACCAGCGCAATCGGCTTGGGCACACTCAGGCGCATGGCCCGCTCGATCGCATGGAAGAATTCCGGCGACGGCTCCGCCGGCACGTTGCGCACCACGCCGCCGGCCATCAGGAAACCGAAATTGTGCAAGGGATAGCTCGGATTGGGCACCAGCACGACGTCACCGGGCGCGGTGATCGCCTGCGCCATATTGGCAAAGCCCTCCTTCGAACCCAGCGTGGTGACGACCTGCGTCTCCGGATCGAGCTTCACACCGAAGCGCCGCGCATAATAGCCGGCCTGGGCCTTGCGCAGGCCGGGAATGCCCTTGGAAGCGGAATAGCGATCCGTGCGCGGCTTGCCCGCGGTCTCGGCCAGCTTCGCGACCACATGGGACGGGGCGGCGAGATCCGGATTGCCCATCCCCAGATCGATGATGTCGACTCCGGCGGCACGCGCCTTCGCCTTGATCTTGTTCACCGGCTCGAAGACGTAAGGCGGCAGGCGTTGCGTGCGGTAGAAATCGTTCATGGTCGCTCATCCGTTCAGGACGCATCCGGGCGAAAACCGATTCGCGCATGGGCAAATCGGCACCGCCTGCATAACACCTCGCCGATCCGGTTGCATCGGCAATTCCGCTTGCGCGCCGATTACGGCGAGAGCGCGGCCAATGGGCTTGGTTGCGGGCCTGGTCAAGGGCTTTGATCAAGGGCGTGCGGGCTGCAGATCCGTTTCGAAATCGGGCAGCGGCTCGACGATCACGGGCTCCGGATCGGGCAGCATGGTCAAGCGGCGGGTTCCATCGGCACGCGCGGTGTTGCTCTGCTGGACGCGGCGCATCTCCTCCTCCATCTCGGCCAGTTCCTCATCGGTCTTGGGCTGGCGTTCCGGCGGCTCGATGCGGCGGATCGGGGCATAGGCGAGTTCGCCCGGCCGGCTCTGCGCGATGAAATCGGGACCCTCGCGCTGCTGTTCACCGAGACCCGTTGCCACGAAGACGTCACGAACGGGGTTCAAATCTCCTGCACAGGCGCCGAGCGCGAGCGCGAGCGACAAGACGGTCGCGCGCATGCCATTTCGCAACAGGCGAAGCGAATGCCTGGATTGTGAAAGCCTGCGATCTCGGCTCGGCCCTTGCAACATGGTTGCGTCATCCTTCGTCTCTATAAGCGCCGACCGATCCGGTTCGGGCCGGAACTGACGCCTTACAACAATATAGCGCCTGCCTGTGCAACTACGCCTATACCGGGTCTAGCCGACAGCATAGCGCGCAGGTTACGATGTCGAAAGAATGACGGGAACTTTTTGCAGATTCCGCAGGTTGGGCAAGGGGAGGATTGACCGTGGTCGAAAACCGGACAGCCAAGAGCGACGCGCCGGCATCAGCCCGCGCAGTCGACCAGCTCGACCCGGCCAAGGCGAAAGCCGGGCCGGCGAAAGGCAAGCGCGCCGATCGCAAACCGCCGAACGGGGCGGCTGCACCGGACAGCCAGGCGTCGAATTCGGCTTCTGCAAAGCACGCAATAAGTGACGCGCCGAAAGCGAATCGGAGCGGGACCGGCGCGACGCCCGGGAAATCGGCCAAAGGAGCAACAATGGCAGCGCCGAAGAGCGCACCGAAAGCTTCCGCAAAGAAGGCTTCTGCAAGGAAGGCGCCCGGGACTTCTGCGAAGCAGACTTCCGACGCAGCCTCCAGGACTGCAGCTTCCAGAACCACAGCTTCCAAGACTGCGGCTACCAAGACCGCAGCAAACAAAACGACAGCAAAGCCGGCCACCGCGAAATCGGTCGAGCCTACGCAGCCGAAAGCCGATCCGACACCGCCGCCGGGTCCGACCTCGCAGCGCTCGGACACGCCCGCGCGCGACGTGCCGGAGAACCGAGCCGGCGCTCAGGCGCAGGGTGCCTCCGCAGCGCGCGGCAAGGCCGATCCCGGGGCCAGGACAGACGAATCCGGCTCCGCGCCCACGCCCGACATCGAGGCGCTGACGCGCAACATGGCGCAGTTCTACGAGGAGGCGGGCAAGGCGACGGCGGCCTATCTCAAGCCTTTGGAAGAGCGCCGCGGCCATGTCGGCGCCGCGGACGAGATGAGCGATATGGTGAAAACGCTCGTCCAGGTTACGGAAAAATGGCTCGTCGACCCCCAGAAGGCGGTGGAGGCACAAAGCCGGCTCGGGCTCTCCTTCATGGATATCTGGGCGAAATCCCTGCGCCGCATGCAGGGCGAGGAAGTCGCCCCGGCGGTCGCCGCAGATCCCAAGGACGGGCGCTTCAAGGACGAAGACTGGTCGAACAACGCCTATTTCGACATGCTCAAACAAGCCTATCTCGCCACCTCGCGCTGGGCCGAGGAGATGGTCGAGGAGGCCGATGATATCGATGATCAAACGCGCCAGAAGGCCCGTTTCTATGTGAAACAGCTGGCCGGCGCGCTGTCGCCCTCGAATTTTCTCACCACCAATCCCGAGGTGATCCGCGAGACATTCAAGGAAAGCGGGGCCAATCTGGCGCGCGGCATGAAGATGCTGGCGGAGGATATCGAGGCCGGCCACGGCGAGTTGAAGATCCGCCAGACCGATGCGAGCAAGTTCAAGGTCGGCGAGAACATGGCGAACACCCCCGGCAAGGTGGTGTTTCGCAACGATCTGATCGAACTGATCCAGTACACGCCGACGACGGAGAAGGTGCTTGCGCGCCCGCTTCTGATCGTGCCGCCCTGGATCAACAAGTTCTACATTCTCGATCTCAACCCGGACAAGAGCTTCATCCGCTGGGCCGTGGCGCAGGGGCTGACGGTGTTCTGCATCTCCTGGGTCAATCCCGATGAACGCCACCGCGACAAGGGCTTCGGCAACTACATGCGCGAGGGCATCTTCGCGGCGCTCGAGCAGGTCGAGGCGATCACCGGCGAGCGGCAGGTCTCGTCGATCGGCTATTGCGTCGGCGGCACGCTGCTCTCGGTGGCTTTGGCCTATATGGCCGCCAAGGGCGACGACCGCATCGCCTCGGCGACCCTGTTCACGACGCAGGTGGATTTCACCCATGCGGGGGATCTCAAGATCTTCGCCTGCGAGGAGCAGATCCGCGCGATCGAGCAGAACATGGAAGCGCGCGGCTATCTCGACGGCGGGCGCATGGCCTCTGCCTTCAACATGCTGCGCCCCAACGATCTGATCTGGCCCTACATCGTCAACAACTACCTGAAGGGCAAGGACCCCTTTGCCTTCGACCTGCTCTACTGGAATTCCGACTCCACCCGCATGCCGGCGGCGAACCACTCCTATTACCTGCGCAACTGCTATCTCGAGAACAATCTCTCGCAGGGACGCGCGGAGCTCGAAGGCGTGCGGCTCGATCTCTCCAGGGTGAAGATACCGATCTACAATCTGGCGACGCGCGAGGATCATATCGCACCGGCGAAGTCGGTCTTCCTCGGCTCCTCCTGCTTCGGCGGGCCGGTCGAATACGTGCTTGCCGGTTCGGGCCATATTGCAGGCGTGGTCAATCCGCCGTCGAAGCCGAAATACCAGCACTGGACCAACGGCCCGCCCGTCGGCACGCTGGAAGACTGGATCGCCGGCGCGACCGAGCATCCGGGCACCTGGTGGCCGCACTGGCTCGAATGGGTGCGCGAAAAGGATCCGCGCGAAGTTCGGGCACGCGAACCCGGCGGCGGCAAGGTCGAGCCGATCTGCGATGCGCCGGGCACCTATGTGCTGATGCGCGCCTGAGCGATTCCCGAGGGAACTGCGGCACGGCACGCCGACATGCATGGATTTCCTCACGGCGGAGCAAGGTCTTGCGCACCTTGTCTTCGCGGCTTCCCACACGCATGATCACCCCGAGGAAACCAAGAGGGCCCAGATGAAACTCGTACGTTACGGCGAACCCGGCGCAGAGAAACCGGGACTGATCGATGCCGAGGGCGCAATCCGCGATCTGTCGGGACATGTCGATGATATCGCACGTCAGACGGTCGACCCGGCCACGCTGGCGAAGCTCGCAGCACTCGACCCGGCCTCGCTGCCCAAGGCGCCTACGGGCGTGCGGATCGGCCCCTGCGTGGCGGATGTGCGCAATTTCGTGGCGGTCGGGCTGAATTTCGCCGATCACGCTGCGGAAACCGGCGCGCCGATCCCGGCCGAGCCGATCCTGTTCAACAAGGCACCGTCATGCATTGTCGGCCCGAATGACGACGTCGTCATTCCCAAGGGCTCGCACAAGACGGATTGGGAAATCGAGCTCGCCATGGTGATCGGCAAGCGCGCTTCCTATGTGGCGGCAAACGAAGCGCTCGATTACGTCGCGGGCTTCTGCATCTGCCACGATGTCTCGGAGCGCGAGTTCCAGATGGAGCGCGGCGGCACCTGGTCGAAGGGCAAGGGCTGCCCGACCTTCGGCCCGCTCGGCCCCTGGCTGGTGACGCGCGACGAGGTCGCTGACGTGGGCAATCTCGGCATGTGGCTCGACGTGAACGGCGAGCGCATGCAGACGGGTTCGACGAAGACGATGATCTTCGACTGCGCGCAGCTCGTCTCCTACATCTCGCATTTCATGATCCTGGAGCCCGGCGACGTGATCACTACGGGCACGCCGCCCGGCGTCGGAACCGCGATGAAGCCGCCGCGCTATCTCGCGCCCGGCGATGTCGTGACGATGGGAATCGACGGGCTCGGCGAGCAACGCCAGAACGTGAAGGCCTATCACGGCTGATCACGCAGGCACCGTATTGACGACCGAATGAAGAAGCCCCCGCACCGGATCGATGCGGGGGCTTTCTTTGTCGCAGAGCGCGGACCGACGCGCCTCAGGCGGCGGCGACGCGCTCGAGGAAGGTGTCGATGGCGCGGCGCAGTTTCTGCGTTTCGTCGGTTGCCGCATCAGCCGAATGCAGGACGTGATCGGCGGAGCGGTTGGTCTCGTCGGTCGAGGCCTTGACGCTCTCGATATTGCCTGCGACCTGACGGCTCGATTCTGCCGAGCGCTGGACGTTGCGGGTGATCTCGTCGGTGGAGGCGCCCTGCTCTTCGACCGCTGCGGCGATCGAGGTCGTGTGCTCCGAGACCTCCTTCATGATCCCGGCGATCTGTTCGATATTGGATACGGCATCCTTGGTCGAACCCTGGATCGCGCCGATCTGCTCGGAGATCTCCTGGGTCGCCTTCGCCGTCTGGTCGGCGAGGTTCTTCACCTCCGCCGCGACGACGGCGAATCCCTTGCCTGCCTCACCGGCACGCGCCGCCTCGATGGTGGCGTTGAGGGCGAGCAGGTTGGTCTGCTCGGCGATCTCCTGGATCAGCCCGATCACGTCGCCGATGCGCTGCGCGGCATCGGAGAGGCTGGCCACGCGCGTATTGGTATGATCGGCTGCCTGTGTGGCCCGGCCGACGACTTCGGTGGTCATGCCGACGGCACGGGCGATCTCGTTGATCGCCCCGTTGAGGCTCTCGGCCGCTTCCGCTGCCGTCGCGGCATTGCTGCTCGAATCCTCGGAGGCCGTAGCCGTCTGCTCGGTCAGATCCGCCGTCTGCGAGGCGATCATCGTGAGATTATGCGCGGTGTCGCGCATCTGCTGCATGTTGCCGGTAACCCCTTCGAGCATCGTGCCGACCGAATCGCGGAACTCCGTGATCAGCGCCTCGACGGCCCGTTGGCGCTCGGCGCGCTGCAGCTGCTCCTTCTCGCTTTCGGAGGTCAGGCGCTCGCGCTCGATGGCATTCTGGCGGAACACCTCGACGGCGCCGGCCATGGCACCGATCTCGTCGGAACGCTCGCGGCCCGGCACGGTGATGGCGGTATTGCCCTCGGCGAGTTCGCGCATGGCGGTCGTCATCGCCACGACGGGGCGCGAGACCGAGCGACCGATCAGCACGGCGACGGCGATGCCGAGCACGGCGAGCAGCACGGTCGCGGCAATGGTCATCATCACCACCTGCATCGCGGCAGCCGCAGTCCCCTCGCCGATTGCCTGCGCATCCTGCGAGGCGCTGGAGACGATGTCCGTCGCCAGCCCGGCAATGATCTGCTCGCTTTCGCCGAGCACCTCGGCGCGCATGATCGCGAGTTCATCGGACACTTCCATGCCGCGCATCATGGAGGCGTTGTATATCTCCAGATTCTCGACGATCTGGGCGAGCCAGTTCTTGCGCGCGGCGTGGGTCGTGCCTTCGTAGAGCTCCTTCGCCAGATTGAGCGCACGACCGCCCGTCATCTCGGCCTGGCGCCGGCTGTCTTCATCGCCGGCGAGATTGCGCGCAAAGGCGGCCTGGGAGATGAGCGCGAATTGCAGAGCCCGCGAGCCCTCGTTCGAGGTGTCGAGATCGCCTTCGAGCGAAGCGGAATAGACGAGCTGCCACACGGCCTCCGTCACGGAGCCCATGGCCGGCTCGACCTCGTCGGCGACGATGCCGCGCAATTCCGCATCCATGCTGAAGAGTCCGTCGATGCCACGCTCGAACTCGTCATAGGTCATGACGATGTCCGTGAGCATCCGGCGGCGATCGTCGGAGGACGCGGCTTGCGTCGCCTCGAATATCTGCGCGCGTACGGCATTGCTCAGCGCATTGAGGCGCTCGCGCCGCTCCTCGTCCGGGGTTGCGAGTTCGTCACGGGCGAGGACGAGCATGCGGGTGAAATCCGCCGCCAGCGTTTCGGTCCCCTGGGTCTCGCCGGCAATCGACCGGTACTCGGCGAAATCACGGTTCAGCCCCAGCGCGTTGAATATCGCAAAGCCCGCCATCCCGACGGAGAGAAGCAGAATGGCCGCGAAACCGGCGGCGATCCGCGCACGCAAGCCGAAGCTCGGCACACGGGAAAAGAAGGACGGAAGAGAGGGAAATCGCACAGTCTCGGTCCCCATGGCGTTTCTCGGTTGCACCTAAGGGAACAAAGAAATCTTAAAAAAAGTTATTCACAACGTACGAAAGGTCATAGCCAACAATTTTCAGTAGAATCCAACATTGACGTAAAGGAATTGCTGCAACGCAAAATCTGACGGGCAAGACGGTCGTCACGCCAGCGGAAATCAGGCCTTGGCCCTCCTGAAGACCGGTTCCATCTGTTCGAGCTCGCCCAGCGGGATATGACAGGCGATGCGGTGGCCGTCGGCGCGCATGTGAACGGGCGGTCGCTTGGCATCGCAGATCGCTCCGAGCTTGTGCTGGCAGCGCGTGGCGAACGGGCAGCCCTTCGGCGGATCAAGCGGGCTCGGCACCGCGCCTTCGAGAACGATTTTCGTCTTTTCGATCTGCGGATCGGCCACCGGGACGGCGGAGAGCAGCGCCTCGGTATAGGGGTGATAGGGCGGCGCGAAGACGTCCTCGACCCGCCCCTGCTCCATGATCTGGCCGAGATACATCACCACCACGCGGTCGGCGAGGTAGCGAACGAGGGCGAGGTCGTGGCTGATGACGATCAGCGTCGTGTCGTGCTCGCGCTGGATATCGGCGAGCAGCTGCGTCACCGCCGCCTGGACCGAGACGTCGAGCGCCGAGACCGGCTCGTCGGCGATCACCATGGACGGGTTGCCGGCAAAGGCACGCGCGATGCCGATGCGCTGCTTCTGCCCGCCCGAGAGCTGACGCGGCATGCGCTTGGCGAAATCGCGCGGCAGCTTCACCAGATCGAGCAGGTCATGGACACGCTGCAGGATCTTCGCGCGATCGGTCTCGACACCGAATTTGCGGATCACGCGCGCGATCTGCGATCCCACGCTCTGGCTCGGATTGAGCGTTTCATTGGGATTTTGAAAGATCATCTGCAAGGCGGCGATCTGCGCCTTCGAGCGATCGGTCACCGCGCTCTCGGCGATATCGTCGCCCTCGAAGATGATGGCGCCGTCGGTCGCCGTCTCGAGCCCCATCAGCACCTTGGCGAAGGTGGACTTGCCACAGCCGCTCTCGCCCACGATCGCCACCGTCTGGCCGCGCCTTGCATCGAAATCGAGCGCCTCGTTGGCCTTCACCCAGCGCACCGAACGCCCTGCGATCAGCGCGGCGATGGAGCGGTCATGCACGGGGTAGTATTTCTGCATGCCGACGACATCGAGCACGATATCGCCCTCCGGAGCAGGTACGGCCTCGGCCTCCTCTGCCGCCTCCGGAACCAGCGGCGGCGCTTCTCCGACGGCATCGAGGCGCAGGCAGCGGGCGCGATGCCCCGCCGCGCCGTCGATCCCCGCCGCGATCATCGGCACCTCGCCGGCATCGCAGGTTCCCGCCGCGAACCAGGGGCAACGCGGGCCGAAATTGCAGCCATGCGGGCGCTCGTGCGGGAGCGGCAATTGGCCCGGGATCGCCGTCAGCGGGCGCTCGTCGCGCCCGGCCATGGGCAGCGGGATGCAACCGAACAGTCCGCGCGTGTAAGGATGGCGCATATGGGTGAAGACATCGGCGACGGCGCCCGTCTCCACCACGTCGCCGGAATACATCACGCAGACCCGGTCGCAGACCTCGTGCACGAGACCGAGATTGTGGCTGATGAAGAGGATGGCCGTGCCGAATTTCCGCTTGATCTCACCGATCAGCTCGACGATCCCGGCCTCGACCGTGACGTCGAGGGCCGTGGTCGGCTCGTCGAGGAGCAGCAGCGACGGGTTGGCCAGAAGCGCCATGGCGATGACGATGCGCTGCTGCTGGCCGCCGGATAGCTGATGCGGATACGAACTCATCAACCGCTCGGTATCGGCCAGACGCACGTCCTCCAGCATGCGCGCGGCGCGCTCATACGCCTGCCTCTCGCTCACGCCCTCGTGGATCATCGGCACTTCCATGAGCTGGCGGCCGATGGTCATGGACGGGTTGAGCGCGGCGAAGGGCTCCTGGTACACCATCGCGATCTCGGCACCGCGCAGGCTGCGCAGTTCCGCCTCGCCCATGGCGAGCATGTCGCGTCCCTTGAAGCGCATCTCGCCCCCGGTGATCGACCCGTTGCGGCCCATATAGCGCATGATCGCATTGGCCACCGTCGACTTGCCGCACCCGCTCTCTCCGACGAGCGCCACGCTCTCGCCGGCGGCGATGGCAAGGTCGAAATCGACCACGGCGGGAATTGCGCCCGCGCGGGTGCGATAGGAGATCGACAGCCCCTCGATGGCGAGGACGGGCTCCGCTGCACGGGGGGCGGCATCAGTCATTGAGCGAAATCTCCCGGATGCCGTCGGCGAGCAGGTTGAAACCGAGCACGAGCGAGGAAATGGCGATGACGGGGAAGATCGTCATGTGCGGCGCAAAGGTCGCCATCGATCGCGTCTGGTTGACCATGCCGCCCCAATCGGGATCGGGCGGCGGCAGGCCGAGGCCGAGAAAGCCAAGCACGCCGATGGTGATGATCGTATAGCCGAGCCGCAGGCAGGCATCGACGATCAACGGCCCGCGCGCATTGGGCAGGATCTCGACGAACATGATTCGCAGCGTCGATTCCCCGCGCGTCTGGGCGGCGGCGACGTAATCGCGGTTGCGCAGATCCAGCACCAGGCCGCGCACGATGCGCATGATCCCCGGCGCGCTCGCGAAGATGACGGCCAGCACGATATTCAGGCCCGAGGCGCCGAATGTGGTGATGATGACCACATAGAGCACGAGGATCGGGAAGGAGAGGATGATGTCCGAGATACGGCTCAGGACATCGTCGATCCAGCCGCGCTTGTAGCCGGCGAACAGGCCCATCGTGATCCCCACCGCAAAGGCGCAGGCAGTCGCGACGGGGGCGTAGAACAGCACCGTGCGCGATCCCCAGATCACCCGGCTGAGAATGTCGCGCCCCAGATGGTCGGCCCCGAGCCAGAAGGTCCCGCCTTCCGGATGTTCGGTGAAGGGCGTGGCAAACGGCAGCACCTGCGCATTGGGATCGTAAGGGGCAAGCCAGGGCGCGAATATCGCCACCAGCACCCAGAATCCGACGAGTCCGGCGCCGATCATGGCGACCGTGCTCTCGCGCAGGAGCCTGAGCGCGCCCCATAGGCCGAGAATGATGTTGCGCGCGGTAACGACGATCGCCGGCGGCGGCTTAATCGGCTCGGCGGATTCGCGATCGGGAGGACGATGTTCGTTCATGCCATCCTCTTCACGCGAACCGGATGCGCGGGTTGAGATAAGTGTAGCCGATATCCGCAATGGTCTGCGTGGTCACCGCGACGAAGACGGCGACCATGGCGCAGGCCTGGATCAGGAAGATGTCCTGATTGAGTGAAGCCTCCAGGAGCAATGCGCCGAAGCCCTTATAGGCAAAGAAGAATTCGACCACGATGACGCCCGAGAGGAGCCAGTTGATCTGCAGCATGATCACCGTGAACGGCGCGATCAGCGCATTGCGCAGGGCGTGGCGCATGATCACCTGGCGATAGGGCATGCCTTTCAGGATCGCCGTGCGGATATAGGGCGTCTGCATCACCTCGACCATGGAGGCCCGGGTCATGCGCGCGATATAGCCGAAACCGTAGAGCACCAGCACCGTCACCGGAAGGATCAGCTCGACGGGGCGGAACCCGTCCGTCATGCCGCTGGTTCCCGGCAGCCAGGACAGCCAGAAGACGAAGAGGAAGGTCAAGAGCACGGCGCTGGCGAATTCCGGGATGGAGGTCGTGATGATGGCGGTGACGGAGAGCGAGCGATCGAGCTTCGAGCCCTCCTTCATCCCCGCCAGGATGCCCATCATCAGCGCCAGCGGGATCATCACCGCGAAGGTCACCCCGCCGAGGATCGCCGTATTCGCCAGCCGCGGCCACAGCACGTCGGCAACCGGCGCGCGGAACCGGATCGACTCGCCGAAATCGCCGGTGAGCATGTTGCCCAGCCATTCGAAGTAACGCACGTAGACGGGCCGGAAATAGCCGTTGGCCTCGAGCCAGAGATTGCGCTGTTCGACCGTCGTATACGGCCCCAGCACCTTCACCGCCACCGCCTCGCCATTCACCTCCAGCAGCACAAACAGCAGGATCGACACGACGAGCATGGTCAGGACCATGTATCCCGTGCGCCTTGCGAGGAAAATCAGCATGGGCGGAGTGTCCTGATCGACGCTGATGCGTTTGCACGCGGGCTCACCCTACCCTTGATCCCTCCCCTGAGGGGAGGGAGATCGGGCGAGCGCTTGGTGACGGCGCGCATCAGTCCTCGAGCCACACCGTCTCGAAATGATGCTCCTCGGCCGGATGGTGGATGAAGCCCTTAACGCGGGGGCTGCCGGCAGTGTGGATGGAGCGCCAGAACGGCTGCACGATAACGGCATCCCCCTGCAGGATCGTCTGCAATTGGGCCATGATCTCGCGGCGTTCATCGACATCGAAGGTCGCTTCGGCCTGGTCGAGGAGCGCATCGAATTCCGGGTTGGAATAGGATGACTCGTTCCACGGCACGCCGGAGCGATACGCGAGACTGAGCGATTGGGTGCCGAGCGGGCGATGCGCCCAGCTGGTGAAACCGAAGGGCGTCGTCATCCAGCGATCCCAATAGGTGCCGCCGGGCATGATGTTCACGCTGAGATTGATACCGGCAGGGCGCAGCATTTCGACCAGTGCCTCGCAGGTATTGGGCTCCCAGGTGGGCTGCGCGACACAGTCGATGGAGATGTCGAGCCCATCCGCATAGCCGGCCTCGGCAAGGAGCTCACGGGCGAGGTCATAATCCTGCTGCGGCGCGCCGATATCGGCATATTCGGGATGAATCTGCGCGACATGGTGATCCTCACCGGGAAGGCCGAGCCCCTGATTGGCGATCTCGAGCAGGCGCGCGTGATCCACGCAGGCCTGGATGGCACGGCGCACGCGGGGATCGTCGAAGGGCGCTTCGTCGACCTTCATGCGCGCCACCCCGGTCTGCGCCGTCATCGCTTCATAGACCTCGAGGTTCGGCATGTTGCGGGCGGCCGGCAACTGTTCGACATTGAGGCGGTAGAGCAGATCCACCTGGCCGGAGGCGAGCGCGGCGAAGGGCGCCGCCGGGTCATCGCCGTGATCGATATAGTCGATCCCGTCGAGATAGACCTCGCCGCCCCACCAGCCGTCTTCGCGACGCGCATAGGTCGCGCGCTCGCCGACGGTAAAGCGCGTGAGTTCGAACGGACCCGTCCCGATCGGCTCATTGGCCCAATTGCCGCCCTGGAAGGAGCGATGGGCGATCAGGGCGGGATAGTCGCCCATGCTTTCCGGGAAGGCGAGGAAGGGCACGCGCAGATTGAATTCCACCGTATGATCGTCGATCTTGCGAATAGCTCCCTCGGCCATCCGCGACCCATCCTCGCTGCTCTCGCGCAGAGCCGCGAATCGCCCGTAATTCGAGGAGCCGACGGCCGGATCCATCCAGCGCTCGAAATTGGCGATGACGTCGTCGGCGGTGAAATCATCGCCGTTCGACCATTTGACGTCCCGGCGCAGATTGAATGTCCAGGTCCGCAGATCGTCGGAAGCGCTCCAGCTCTCGGCCAGATGCGGCGTGGCGAGATTGTCGCCGGAGATGCGCACCAGCGGCTCGATCACGAGGCGCAGATTGTTGCCCTTCTCCGACCAGTCGATGGTGGCGGGATCGGAGATTTCCTTGACATTCATCGAAACACGCAGGACGCCGCCACGGCGCGGCGTACCGTCCTGCGCCTTTGCGCGCGGCACGAAGCCCTCACCGGTGAGCTTGCCCGCCATCCCGTAGGCGATACCGGCGGAGAGGCCGAGAAGCGTTGCCGTGCGCAGGAATTCGCGGCGGCTGGCCTTACCCTGGCCCAGCGCATCCGCCAGGCTGGGCAATTGCGAATGGCATTCGGCAAGTTGTGCGCGCTCGCTCTGGTCGAGGTTCCGGCTATCGGGGCTCTTCCTGGTCATCGTCGTCCTCTTTACCGTCAGCTTCGGGCCGTCGGAGCATCGTGCATCCGACCAAGGCCGCCTGATCCGTTGTCTCGTGAGCCGGGCACAGCCGGCGCGTGCGCGGAAACACCGCATGCGCAGCAACAACCGGGACGCTGACCCCTCAGGATGCAAATCCTGGCGACGCGGTAACAGTTTACCGCGACGGACACGGTAGCGCGACTACGTGAGACGTCGAGAGTGGTGACGCGCCAGGCTCACGCCCGCAGCCTCACCACCTGATCGAAGAGGATAGCGCCCGCAGACAATGTGTCAAACCTCGGGCAATGACTGCCGTACTCCGGCACGGATACCGGAGAACGCCGCCTCAGGCGGCCTTGATCGCCTCCTCGGCGATGGCTGCGGCTTCGGAATGGGCCTCCTGCTCCGTGTCCTTGCCGAGGATGGCGCCGAGGAAATCATCCACCGCGCCCTTGAGCGCATCGGATTCGCGCGCGAGACGCTCGGCAGAGCTCTGCACCCGGTTGGCCGCTTCGCTCGAACGCTCGGCGGAATCGCGCACGCCGTCGATGCTCTGCGAGACCTCGTGCGTGCCCGCCGATGCCTGTTGCACGTTACGGGCGATCTCCTGCGTAGCCGAACCCTGCTCCTCCACCGCCGCCGCGATCGCCGCGGCAATCCCGGCAAGATTGGAGATGGTATCGGCCACCCCCGTGATCGATTCGGCCGAGCCCGATGTGGCCGACTGGATATCCGCGATCTGGCCGCTGATCTCCGTCGTGGCCTTCGCCGTCTGGTCGGCGAGGTTCTTGACCTCCGCCGCGACGACGGCAAAGCCCTTGCCGGCCTCGCCCGCCCGCGCGGCTTCGATCGTGGCATTGAGCGCCAGAAGGTTCGTCTGGTCGGCGATCTGCTCGATCAGAGCGACGATGTCGCCGATGCGCTGTGCGGTATCGGCCATGGTGCGCACCTGCGTGACGGTGCCGTTGGCGCGGTCCTGCGCCTCGCGTGAAATCTCGGTGGACTGGCTGACCTGGCGTCCGATCTCATCGACGGAGGAAGCGAGCTCCTCGGCGGCGGCGGCGACCATGCCGACATTGGCCGAGGCCTGTTCGGACGCGGCGGCGACGCTGGTGGCGCGCTCGCGCGAGGTATCGGATGCGCCGGTGAGCGCCTGCGCGGCCTGCTCGAGTTCGCCGGCGGCGTCGGCCACCCCGTCCACGATCGAGCCGACGGCCTGCTCGAAGCGGGCGGCGAGATCCTCCATCGCCTTGCGGCGCTCGATGGCGAGTTCGGCATCGCGCTCCTGTTCCAGCTTGCGATCGGCCTCGGCCTTGGCCGCGAGCGAGGAGCGAAAATCACCGATGCCGCGCGCGATGGCGCCGACTTCGTCGCGGCGGTTCATGCCGGAAATCGAGATGTCGAACTCGCCGGATGCCAGGCGGCGGATATCCGCCACGCTGCGATGCAGTGGCCGGGCGATGCCGAAATGAGCAATACCGAGGCCGGCCAGGGCGCCGACGAGGATACCCGCCAGCACGATCACCACGAGGGTCGTCGTCGTCTGGACGGCAATCTCACCGGCACGCTGTGCCACGGCGGCGCTCTCTCGGTCGGTGTAATCGGTGAAGGCAGCGAGGCCTTCCTGCAATTCGGCCATGTAGTTGCGGTTGCGGTCGATCGTGCCGAGAACGTAGAGCTGGCTCTCGACGATATCGGCAGTGGCGAAGGTCTCGGCCATGTCGATGGTCTCGAGAACACCCTCGTGATACTGCCCGTAGAGCGATGCCACATCGTCCAGAAGCGCGGACTGTGCCGTATCTGCGCTTTCCGCCAGCGCGGCGAGCTCGGCGCGGAAGGCCGCATCGGCGTGCTCGATATCGGGGATGATCATGGCGACCCGCGACGGGTTGGAGGCGATCTCCATCTCCGCGCGCGAAAGCAGAATGGCATTCTCGCTGAGATCCCCCGCGCGGCGCACCTCGCCGGTCTTGCCGTGGATTTCCTGCGCGCCCTGCGCGAGCCTGTCCAGGCCCTGATAGGCGGTGAAGGCGATGGCGAGCGTAGCGATGGCCATCAGGAAAACGATCGAAACGGCTTTCAGCGACACGGATAGTCTGGCAAGCATGGGATCCCCCGGCAGGAAAATTGGCCGACCAGTGAGATACCAATGAATGCTTTACCGGAACTTACGGTCACGCTACGGCAACCGGGAATAATTGCAAATTCCTCTAGGTAAGTTGCATGCTGCGCCCGAAAAACACGTTCACGGCGTCAATGCTTGCACGTTACTACCAGCGCGGCCCGCGAGGATTGCCGTCGGCATCGACCCCGCCATAGGCCTTGTCGTCCTCCTCGCGCTCGGGCAGCAGCATCACCGCCGTACCGATCGCCGCGCCGGCGAATGTCGCCGAGACGCTGAAAGTCAGGATCACGAGGGCCAACAGCCCCACATCGGAATTCGAAACCAGCGTCCACAACCCACGCAGATCGAAAGCCATGGCGAGGCCGACAAAGAGCACGCCGAGCATTGCGCCGAAGCTGCCGTTGAGGACGAAGAGCCTGATCAGGGGTTTGCGGTAGAGTTCGCGCATGGGCTGATGCCTTTGTATTCTGCCGACAAGACTAAGCGTCGTTCACGGGCAGGTACAGATGACGCATCGCCGCTGGCTCTCTGCGCCGGTCCTACCCCCTTGCGGTGAACCGCCGCAGCCGTGTTAGGATCAGGCCGGCACCGCCGGGGAAGATGGCGGGCCGACCCCTCAATGCCATATGAGAGCCCCATGCGTATCGAGAACGAACCCAAACTCGACTTCAAGGACGTGCTGATCCGCCCCAAGCGTTCGACGCTCGGATCGCGGGCCGAGGTCGATATCGAACGCGCCTTCCGCTTTGCGCATACGGGCCGCGAATGGCGCGGTTTTCCGATGATCGCGGCCAATATGGATGTGGTCGGCACCATTCCGATGGCCCGCGCTCTGGCGCGTCACGGCGCCCTCGTGGCGCTGCACAAGCACTATCCGGAAGAAGTCCTGATCGATTACTTCGCGAGCGACGAGCCGCAGCACGCCTTCTACTCGCTCGGCACCGCCGAGGCCGACTGGGAGAAGTTCCGCTCCGTCAAGCGCCGCGCCCCGATCGGAATGATCTGCCTTGACGTGGCCAATGGCTATACGGAGAAATTCGTGGAGATGGTGGCGCAGGCGCGCGAGGAGAATCCGGATGCGGTGATCATGGCCGGGAACGTCGTCACCGGTGACATGACCGAGGCGCTGGTGCTCGCCGGTGCCGATATCGTCAAGGTCGGGATCGGGCCGGGATCGGTGTGCACCACGCGCAAGATGACGGGCGTCGGCTATCCGCAGCTCTCCGCCGTGATAGAATGCGCCGATGCCGCGCACGGGCTCAAGGGGCTGGTCTGCGCCGATGGCGGCTGCACCGTGCCGGGCGACATCGCCAAGGCCTATGGCGGAGGCGCCGATTTCGTCATGCTCGGTGGCATGCTGGCGGGGCACGACGAATGCGAGGGCGAGATCGTCTACGAGGAGGCCGATGGCGAACGGCGCCCGAAATCCATGGTCTTCTACGGCATGTCCTCCGATACCGCGATGAAGAAATATTCCGGCGGCGTGGCGCATTACCGCGCCTCGGAGGGCAAGACCGTCGAGGTGGCCTATCGCGGCCCGGTCGACGAGACGATGCAGGAGATCATGGGCGGGGTGCGCTCGATGATGACCTATATCGGCGCCACCCGCCTCAAGGAGGTACCCAAGCGCACCACCTTCATCATGGTCGGCGCCCAGCTCAACACTGTATTCGGGCAGTAAAGACCCACGCCGCCCGTAGAAGCGGCGCGGGCTGAGCCTTAGTGCATCGTTCCGTCAGGTGGGTACCGGCTGACGGAACGATGCGTCACCCAAAGACTTAGAGCGCCCGGCCTGACGCCGTCAGGTCGGAACGCGCTCTAAAACAGCGCGAGCTGGCCGGGCGCCGAGCGGGCGGGCTTGCGGAACAGGTCGGTGCGCAGCCGCACCCGCTCCTTGTTGAAGCCCAGCCGGTTCGCCGCGATCTCGAAGCGCCGCCCCAAAGCTGATGAGCTAGGGCCGGTGGCGCGCTGGCGGGGGCCCCAGCGCGCGGGGTATTCCTTTGCGCCCCGCCTGTCCTGCCCCCGCGCCAATCCCTGCGGGG
>JAFIEI010000016.1 GCA_020832565.1 Salinarimonas sp.
GTGAAGGCAGGATTGCGTGTGGTCGGCAAAGCCTTAAGCATCATCCCGAATTTCGAAACAATCATCTTATTAATTGCAATTCTTAGTCACACTCCCTGCTGATATCCTCGCGAAACGAATATCGGGAGGAAACCATGAAAAAAACTGTCATCACCGCATTCGGCTCAGTCTTGCTCGCTGCCGGACTAGGTTTCAACGGGCATTCGGCGGTCGCCGGACCGCAGGACGACACCCTGCGTGCCGCAATGTCGGGCGAAATTCTCAATCTTGACTATATTCACACGACGCGGCGCGAATATATTATCCTCGCACAGATGACTGACGCGACGCTTTTCACTATGAACCCTGAAACTCAGGAAATCGAACCGGGTGTAGCGCTGTCATACGATTTCGTGGACGACGCGACGATCGAGGTCCAACTGCGTGACGACGTACGTTTTCATGATGGCAGCATGCTGACTGCCGAGGATGTGGCCTATACCTACAACTGGATTATCGACGAGGATTCGGAATCACATGCTCGGGCGCTCATCAGCAGGTGGCTCGATCGCGTCGAGGTACTCGGGCCGCACTCTCTCCGCTTCCATCTGAGCGCGATCAATCCGCTGATCATCCGTGACATGGCCCAGCGCGTGCCGCTGCGCAAGGATGGTGCCTATCATCACGATGGTGAGGTCGATCATGATGCAATGGCGATCGAACTGATCGGCGCCGGACCCTATCGGGTTGCGAGCTTCAATCCCGGGGTCGAGGTCGTGCTGGAGCGTTTCGACGATTACTACGGCGAAGCACCCGAAATCGGCAATGTGGTCGTGCGCAACATTCCGGATATGGGCACGCAGCAGGCCGAGATGATGTCGGGTGGTATCAACTGGATGTTCAACGTGCCGCTCGACGTCGCGCGAAGCCTTGGCGCGAGGCCCGATATCGACCACCTGGCCGGGCCGGATCTCAGGGTCTCGTTCATTGTGCTCGATGCCGGGGGAATTGCCGAGCCGGACGGTCCGCTGACCGATCTGCGTGTGCGTCAGGCCATGAATCATGCTGTGAACAAGCCTGAAATCGCTGAATTTCTGATGGGTGGCGGAGCGTCGGAAGCGATCCACACCGCCTGCCATCCGGTCCAGTTCGGCTGCTTGCAGGATGTCATGCGCTACGAGTATGATCCTGCACGGGCCCGTGAGTTGCTTGCCGATGCCGGTTACGCCGATGGCTTCAGTCTCGACCTCTGGGCCTATCGCGAGCGACCCAAGGCCGAAGCCGTCATGGCTGATCTCGAGGCCGTCGGCATCGACATCAACCTGCGCTATGTCCAGCTCGAGACGCTGAACCAGGCGCGTGCCAGCCAGGACATTGCGGCCTATATCGGCACCTGGGGATCAAGCGGCGTGGCCGATACCGCACTGATCGCACGCGTACACTTCTCGGATACCAGCGACCGGCATCTTTCGGGTGACGACGAGGTTGTCGAATGGGTGCTCGCGGCGGAAAATACCGCCGATCAGGACGCGCGTGCGGAGTACTACCGCAATGCGATCACCCGGATCGCCGAGCAGGCCTATTGGGTGCCTCTGGTGAGCTACTCGGCGAATTATCTGGTGACCTCGGATCTGGAGTTCCCGCTCGACAATGACGGCGTGCCGCGTCTCCAGAACGCGCGCTGGAGGTAACGGGCGCTTCCTCAACAGAACGTGTGCCGGGGTGGCATCAATGCTCATCCCGGCGCCCCGTCGACCCGTTTTCGAGGACGTTGTCCGATGCTGTCTTACATTGCGCAGCGCGCCGCGCTCGCCATTGCCGTCGCATTCACGGTCTCGCTTGCGGCCTTCATGCTCCTCAACATCGCCACCGATCCGGCCTACGCCATTGCCGGCGAGGATGCCGACCCGGAAGTGATCGAGCAGATCCGCCAGCGTTTCGGCCTCGACCGGCCCCTGTGGGTACGCTACGGGGACTGGCTCGCAGGCGTGCTGCGCGGCGATTTCGGCGTGAGCTACTATTGGAACAAGCCGGTCGCAACGCTGGTCGCAGAGCGTGTCGGCACAACCCTGACCCTTGCCTTTTCCGCACTCATGGTCACCATTGCTATTGCCATCCCGCTCGGTGCGCTGGCGGCGCTGAACCGCAACACCTGGATCGACCGCTTCGCGCTCTGGCTGGCGGTCTCCGCGCAGGCGGTTCCGAATTTCTGGCTCGGTCTGATCCTGATCATCCTCTTCGCGGTGATGCTGCCGATATTCCCGGTTTCGGGCGATCACACCTGGCAACATTTCGTGTTGCCCGCCTTCGTTCTGGGGGCGTCGTCGGTTCCGCCGGTGATGCGCCTCATGCGGACCGGCCTGATCGAGGTCATGGGTGCCGACTATATCCGTACCGCGCGTGCAAAGGGGTATCGCAGCGGCGCATTGCTGATGCGTCATGCATTGCGCAACGCGTTGCTTCCCGTGGTGTCTGTGCTCGCGGTGCAGCTCGGTCAGAAGGTCGGCGGATCGGTGATCACCGAGAGTGTCTTTGCCATCAACGGCCTGGGAAGGCTCGCCCTGCAATCGATCCTGGGGGCCGATATCCCGACCGTGCAGATATTGATTTTCCTCTTCGCACTGGTGTTCGTCGGCATGAACCTTCTCGCCGACATCCTCAATGCAGCCCTTGACCCGAGGATACGGATCGGATGAGCGAGAGTACGCAATCCAGGCCGGTCGTCGACCCGGTGTCCGGACGGACGCCGGAGACCGAAATCCCCGCCAGCCCCGGCCAGCTGGCACGCGCAAGGGCCTGGCACCATCGCGGCTTCCAGGTCGGA
Source organism: Salinarimonas sp. (assembly GCA_020832565.1). Taxonomy (GTDB): domain Bacteria; phylum Pseudomonadota; class Alphaproteobacteria; order Rhizobiales; family Beijerinckiaceae; genus Saliniramus. The sequence continues at coordinate 2,804 of JAFIEI010000016.1, forward strand.
GCGGGAATTCTGCTGGCACTTGTTCTGGTGGCGATTTTCGCCCCGTTTCTGGCGCCGCATAGCCCCTATCAGCAATCGCTGCCCAATCGCCTCTTGCCACCCGTCTGGGTGGAGGGCGGCAGCTGGGAGTATCTTCTCGGCACCGACCATGTCGGGCGCGATTATCTCAGTCGCCTCATCCATGGAACGCGGGTTTCGATCACGATCGGTCTCGGTGCGGCCACGATCGGATTGATCATCGGCGTGACGCTGGGGGTTCTGGCTGGTTACTTCGGAGGCTGGGTCGATCATTCGGTGAGTTTCGTCCTGACCGCGCAGCTGGCATTGCCGGGCCTGCTTCTGGCGATGGCGCTGGTCTTCTTCATCGGCCCGTCGCTGCTGGTGGTCATCTGCATTATCGGGGCGCTCGGCTGGACCTATTACCTCGTGGTCACGCGATCGGCGACGCAGCATATCCGAAGCCTGGATTTCGTCGCCGCCGCGCGGGCCTCGGGCGCAACGCCGCGGCAGATCATCTGGCATGAGATCCTGCCGAATCTCAGTTCCAAGATCATCGTGATCTTCACCTTCGAACTGGGGATCGCGATCCTGGCCGAGGCGTCGCTCAGCTTCCTCGGCGTCGGAATTCAGGCGCCGACACCAAGCTGGGGGCTGATGATCGCAGAGGGCAAGGAGGCAATGTTCTATCGCCCGTGGCTCGTCGTCCTGCCGGGAATGTGCCTCTTCGTTCTGGTAATCGCGGCGAACCTGATGGGTGACGGTTTGCGCGACATCACCTCACCGGAGGAGAAGAGTTGATGCCCCTCATCGAGGTCGAGAACCTGTCCGTTCGCCTTGCCGTGCCGTCGGGATGGCTGCATGCGGTGCACGAGATGTCATTCCAGCTGGATCGGGGCGAGGCGCTCGGGATCGTCGGGGAGAGCGGATCGGGAAAGTCGATGACCGCCCTGGCATTGATGCGGCTCCTGCCACGTGGGGCGCAGGTATCTGCCGACGGGCTGCGCATGGGTGATGATGATCTCTTGACGATGTCAGATCGGCAGTTTGCGCAGACCGTCCAGGGCAGTCGCATCGGCATGATCTTTCAGGAGCCGATGACGTCACTCAACCCTGTCTACTCCATCGGTCGGCAGCTGACCGAAGCGGCGGTGCGTCTGGGTCGGATGAATCCGACAACCGCCCGCCGCCGCGCAGTGGAACTGCTCGACCGTGTCGGGATCCCCGACCCGGCGGCGCGCATGCGTCAGTACCCGCACCAGATGTCGGGCGGCCAACGCCAGCGCGTGATGATTGCCATGGCGCTCATGCTTGATCCGGAACTCCTGATCGCGGATGAGCCGACAACTGCACTGGACGTGACCGTACAGGCACAGATCATGGAGTTACTGGCCGACCTGCGGCGCGAGACGGGGATGGCGATGATCCTGATCTCGCACGATCTGGCCGTGGTATCGCAAACCACTGACCGCGTTGCGGTCATGTATGGTGGTGAATTGCTGGAGAACGGCAGCTCTTCATCGGTTCTGGCCCATTCACGGCACCCCTATACCGGGGCCCTGTTGCGCGCGATTCCCACGATCGATGGGCCGCGCCGGCGTCTGGCCACGATTCCCGGTATCGTCGCAGCGCAGATGGCGCCGCCGAAAGCCTGTGTGTTTGCAGAACGTTGCGCATTCGTGCAGCCCCGATGCACAACGGCGCGCCCTCCGAGGCAGATCGGCGAAGAAGGGCACTGGGCCCGCTGCATCCTGCCAGACGCGGCTGTGGCGCGTATCGACCAGGGATCTCTACTCCCGGAACCGGCCGAGAATGCCGCCGAGGCGGATCTCATGATCGAAGCGCAAAACATCACCAAGATCTACCAGATGAAGTCGAGCCTCTTCGGCCCGAAAAAGGAGATCCGCGCCGTCGACGACGTGTCGCTTTCCGTTCGCCGTGGCGAGACCGTAGCGCTGGTTGGGGAGAGCGGCTCGGGAAAATCAACGCTTGCGCGGGTCATTCTGGGGCTGATCGATGCCACGCAGGGCCGTGTTCGCCTGCAGGGGCAGGACATTGCCGGGATGCGTGATACGGATCGTGCGCGGCTGGTCCAGCCGATCTTCCAGGATCCGTATTCGTCGCTCAATCCACGCCGCACGGTGGCCGAGATCATCGCACGCCCATTGCAGCTGCGCGGGGTCGAGGCTGACGAGCGTATGCGGCGCGCGCGCGAGATGATGGATATCGTGCGCCTGCCAACGCGGCTCCTATACAGCTATCCGCTGCACCTGTCGGGAGGGCAACGCCAGCGCGTGGCCATCGCGCGGGCGATGGTCAACCGCCCCGAGGTGCTGATCTGCGACGAGCCGACCTCGGCACTCGATGTGTCCGTACAGGCGCAGATCCTCAACCTTCTTGCAGATCTGCAGGCGGATTTCGGGCTCACGACGTTGATCATAACGCATGACATGGCAGTGGTGCACCAGCTTGCTCACCGTGTTGTGGTGCTCCTGCAGGGGCGAGTGGTTGAAGAAGGGCCTGCTTCCCGGGTCCTCCATGCTCCGAGCGAAGAGTATACCCGCTTGCTGCTCGAAGCGGCGCCGCGGTTCGGCGCGGATCTGCCCGTTACGGCGAGTGCGTCGTGATGAGCAATGCCAGCAATATAGCGGTTACGCCGGACACGCTGTTCTCAGCCGGCAATCTCTGGCAGTCTTGGCTCGATGTGGAAGTGGCCTTGGCTGTCGCGCAGGCGGAGCTTGGAATCATTCCTGGTTGGGCCGCCGAGGGCATCGCTGCCGTGGCTGATGTCGACATTCTCGGGCTCGAAACCCTCGAAAGGGAGGCGGTGCGCACCCTCGCACCGATCCATGCGCTCACCCGCGTGGTCGCAGAAAAGGCGGGGCCGGCCGGCGCCTACGTCCATTGGGGCGCCACGACCCAGAACGTGATGCAGACCGGGCGGCTGATCCTCATGCGGCGCGCCCAGCGGCAGCTCTGGAGCGACTTTTCCGGCGCCGTGGAGCACTTGGCCGGGATGGCCGAAGCGCATGCCGAAACGCCGATGATCGCGCGCACCAACCGCCGCCATGCGCTGCCGATCAGTTTCGGCTTCAAGGTTGCGGGCTGGATCGAAGAACTCACTCGTGCTGCCGACCGACTTGCGACGATGGAGCGTCGGGTCTTCGTCCTGCCCTTCGGCGGTGCGGTGGGCGCAATGCATGCCTTCGACGGTCAGGGGCGCGAGATCAACCGGCGGATGGCCCTGCGCCTCGGTCTTGGTGAATTGCTGGTCGCGGGTCGGGCCGTGAACGACATCTTCGCAGACTATGCTTCAGCGATCGGTCTATGGGCGACGACGATCGAGCGCATTGGCCGGGAGTTGTACGTGTTGATGGCCGAGGAAATCGACGAGGTCTCCGAGGCCCTCGACCATGGGGTCGTCGGATCCTCGACGATGCCCCACAAGGTCAACCCCAAGAAGGTCGTGCAGGTCATCGCCATGGCTGCGGATCTGCGCGCGGCGGTGGTGCCTGGCATGGAGGGAGCCCTGACGGTCAACGAGGGCGATGCCGCCGCCAATCAACTCATCGTGCGAACCCTGGACAGGGTCTGCCCGCTGGCCTTGAAACTATCGCGCGCTTTCCGCGCCCTGTGCACGACGACGACGCCTCGCCCCGAACGCATGGCACAAAACGTTGCCCTGACCGGAACCCATACCGCTTCCGAGCGTCTGATGATGATGATCGCACCAGAGCTGGGACATCTTCAGGCGCACGACCTTCTGCACGATCTCTTGGCCGAACACGGATCGGATCCGGACATGGTCGCGGCGAAGGTGGCGGCACTGCCGGCATTGAAGGGACGCATCAGCCTCGATAGCGCGCGTGCCGCCCTCGATCCCCACAGCTACCTCGGTGAAAGCGTACGTATCGCGCAGGAGGGAGCCGCGATGGGTCACGCATTGGTCGCCCGGATACGCAAGGGATCGGTGCCTGCTGAAGCTCCCTAGAGGAGGGCGAGGTCGCGCGCGCAGGCGGGGTCCCCGGCGCGTTTGTGTTCGATCGCCGTTGCGAGCGCGTCGAGAAAGCGCTCGGAAAGGGCAAAGCGCATGCCTTCAGGGTGCAGGCTGGCATAGGTGATCCAGTATTCCTCCCGCAGCGGGCGAAACACCGCTTGGTCACCTTCGGGCAGCAGGCCCGCAGAGATGCGGTCGATCAGGGATATTCCGAGTCCGGCGCGCACCATGCTCACCACGAGCGGCGTCGCATTGGTTTCGATCCAGAGCTTCGGCTGGATACCGGTGCGGCCCAGCAACTCGTCCATACGATCGCGCCAGCGCTGTCCCGGCCGCAGGCCAATGAGGGGTTCGTGCATGATCTCCGAAAGAGCGACGACGTCCTTCGCGGCGAGCGAGTGGCCGCGCGGCAACACCACGCCGACGCGCGCCTTCAGTATCGGCACCGGCTCCAGCCGGATGATCGAGTTTTCGACGGGCAGCGAGATGAGCCCGAGATTATACGCGCGCGCCGCGACCTTGCTTTCAATGTCGAACCGGGTTTCAACGCTCACGCTGCAGCGGAAATCGTAACCCTCGCGTTGCAATTGGGCTAGCGCGGGAGAGACCAGTCCGTTTGCCAGCGGCGCAGCCGTGACCACCGAGAGCCATTCGCGGGTACGCCGGCGAATATCGCCGGCCAGAACCGGGATCTCGTCCAGGCCGTCCAGTGTGTGCATGATCGAACGATAGAAGATGTCGCCATCCTCGGTCAGCAAAAGCCGGCGATTGGCGCGCGAGAACAGGGTCAGATTGAGGTCCTGCTCCAGATTCACGATCAATCGGCTGGCCGCAGAGGTCGACGTGTTCAGGCGCTTTGCCGCCTCGTTCAGAGAGCCCAGCAATACGATCTCGCGGAAGAGGCGTAGTGCACGAAGGTTCATTCTGTTGTTGGTCCGCTGCTGCCCGTTGTCACGATAATTGACGGCTTCGACCGTGCCGAGATCGAGAACCGTCGATTCTCGGCGGGCTCCCCGGTCTTGATCAAATGATAACGACCGGATCAAAACCGTACAGCCTGCGGAGCGTCATGCAAACGAGCCGATGACCGCACATTCGCCATTTCCACTTGGTTGGTCGGTCACATTCAGGTGCATGCAAGGATACGATGACTATGCCGCCCAGCCTCATGAAGCTTGTGATGATGATCGGACACGCATGCGGAACGAACTGAAAAACCTAATTGATTCAACAATAAAAAGCTACGAATTGCACTCTTTATTGCTCTCCCGACTTCGCTCCTGTTGGAGTGAAGCGGTTGCCTGATGCACAGTGAAGCAAATAAAGCTGATTGCATGCCCCGCAACCAAAGACGATTCAAAACCCCGTCTCACCCAGAGGCGGGGTTTTGTCGTTCCTGAAGCCTCAGCACTGCAACCCGCACTCCACACAACACAGCGCCAAATACCCGCCAAAAGCGCCGTGCAGAAGGGGCCGCATTGGTGCAACTGCATCGCGCGTGAGCCCACTCGTCCCCAACCCGGCGCAGAGCGGATCAATCACAATGCACAAAACCCCGACACCACACCCGGCCATGCGGGTCGGCGCGATGTGGAAGGCATGTATCGTGTTTCTTCGCATTGGTAGTTTGGCCGGATAGGCCTTGGCTTGGACGAGGCGCGATGCATGCTGAGGCAGTTTCTATGCCTTTCACTGGAGCGCACGCGATGAAGCCCACAATACTCAGCTGTGCCGTAACGGGAACCTTCCCGACGCGCGATCATAACGAAAACCTTCCCGTCACGCCCGAGGAGATTGCCGGCGCCTCGATCGATGCCGTCAATGCGGGCGCCGCGATCTGCCATATCCACGTGCGCGATCCGCAGACCGGGCGGCCGAGCATGGAGCTCGATTATTATCGCGAAGTCATGCGGCGCATCCGCGAAAGCGATGTCGACATGATCGTCAACCTGACCACCGGGCCGGGTGGGCGTTACGTCCCGGACCCCGACGAGCCGGCGAAGGCCGCCCCGGCCACGACCCTGACCAATGCGCGCATCCGTACCGAGCACGTCGTCGAGCTGAAACCGGAAATGTGCACGCTTGATCTCAATACGATGTGGTTCGGCGGCGGTGCCGTGATCAACTATCCCGACAGCGTCCGGGAGATGGCAGGGCGGATCTACGAAGCCGGGGTGAAGCCCGAACTCGAAGTCTTCGACACCGGCGACATCAAGCTCGCAAAAGCGCTCATCGCCGATGGCACATTGCGGCTGCCGACGCTTTTCCAGCTGGTGATGGGCGTCGATTACGGCATGCCCGCAACGCCCCAGGCGCTCGCCTTCTTCCAGTCGCTCCTTCCGCAGGAATGCGAATGGGCCGCCTTCGGCGCAAGCCGCATGGCCTATCCGATGCTCGCCCAGGCCTTCCTGCTCGGCGGCCATTGCCGCATCGGCATGGAGGACACGGTCTACCTCGCGCGCGGCGTCAAGACGCCGGACAATGCGGCATTGGTCGATAAGTCGGTCAAGCTCATCGACCTCCTGGGCGGTCGCGTGGCGACAGTCGCTGAAGCCCGCGAGATGCTCGGGCTTCGCGGTGGTGCCTAGAGCGTCGTCGCGGCAGCCGGATCCAGGTGCACATGCCGCTCAGATGGCGGTCGAAATCGCGTATCCCGGCGGGTGGGACTGGGTGACGAGGGTGACGGGTTGGTCGCCGATCCAGGTGATGCGCTCCATGGTGAAGATGGCCGCGCCCGGCGCACAAAGCAGGCAGGCGGCGCAATCCGCATCGGCGGCGGCGGCGGACAGGGTCAGTTCGCCGCGTGTATAGGGCACGTTCTGGACGAGCCAGGCATTGGCGCTGATGCGTGCGAAATCGACCTCCATGATCTCCGGCACAGCCTGCGGATTGATCCAGCGATCCTCATAGGCATGCGCAATGCCGTCGGCGAGGTGCAGGGCGCGCACATGCAGGAGTCTCGTCTGTGGCGGCAAGCCCATCCGGCTGCGTATCGCGAGCGGTGCGCTGACATGCTCTCGGCTGATCAGGGCATAATCGTAGCGTGCGCCCCGTGTCTCGACCTCCTGCCGGATGACGGGGATGTGCAGCGTCGCCCGGCGCAACGGATTGAGGGCGACCCGCGTTCCGGCCTTGCGGCGGCGATCGATCAGCCCGGTAGCGGCCACTTCGCGCAAGGCCCGGTTCACGGTCGAACGGGCGCAACCGTATTCGGCGGCGAGTTCCGCCTCGTGCGGGATCAGCTCACCCGGGGGCCAGGCGCGCGAGCGAATGCGCGCGAGGACATCGTCGCGGATCACCTGCCAGGTCGTGGTGGATCTGCGCGGGCCGCTCTGCGCGAGGTCGGGAACGGAAGGTGGGGGGACGTCGTCAGATCGCATCACTCAGCCGTAGGAGGGTTTCGCGGAATCGTCGTGTGATCGTGTCATGCGCCACATGCCGGCCCGCCTTGACCATATGGCGCCCGGCGGACCAGACGTCGAGGACCATATGGTCGTCGCCGGCGAAGATGAAGGCGTCGAGCAGGGTGTCGCCGGCCTTTCCGGCGAGATCGACGGCATCTTTGTCCAATGTCATCAGATCAGCCCATGCGCCGGGCGCGATCACGCCGCTGCCGCGTCCCGCCGCCTGCGCGCCACCGCGCGCGGCGCCCTCGAACAGCACCCGCCCCGTGGAGGCGTCGGGGCGAGCGAGCGCGGCGCGGGAGCGGTCGCGCAGGCGCTGCGAATATTCGAGCGTACGTAGCTCTTCACTGAGGCTGATGCGGATATTGCTGTCCGAGCCGATGCCGAACCGCCCCCCGGTGCCGAGCCAGCGCACCCCGTCGAAAATGCCGTCGCCCAGCGAGGATTCGGTGATCGGGCACAAACCTGCCACCGCGCCGGTCACTGCCAGCGCCTGCGTTTCCTCCGGCTGCATCTGCGTGCAATGGATCAGGCACCAGCGCTGGTCGACCGGCATCGTATCGAGCAGATGCCGCACGGGGCGCGCGCCGTGATGGGCCAGCACCTCCTCGACCTCGCCGACCTGCTCGGCCAGATGCATGTGCACCGGCCCGTCCTGCAGGGCGACCGCTGCCGCGAGGGCTTGCGGCGTGACGGCCCGCAGGCTGTGTGGGGCGACACCGGAGCGCGTATCGGCGGGAAGCGCGGCGAGCGCCGTCCGGGCCTCTTCGAGCAGGCGGGCGAAGCGATCGGTGTCGTTGCCGAAACGAATCTGGCCGGGTCCGAGGGGTCGCCCGTCGCAGCCGCCCTGCTGGTAGAGCACCGGCAGCAGCGTCAGTCCGATCCCGCTGGTCTGCGCGGCAGCCGCGATTCGCGCCGACATCTCCGCGAGATTATCGTAGGGCACCCCGCCCGGCTGGTGGTGCAGATAGTGAAATTCGACATTGCAGGCATAGCCGGCCTCCAGCATCTGCATCTGCACGAAGGCCGCGATCGCTTCGACATCATCGGGCGTCAGCCGGTCTAGGAAGCGAAACATCAGCTCACGCCAGGTCCAGAACGTGTCGCGCGGATCGGGCCCGCGCCGTTCCGTGAGGCCTGCCATGGCGCGCTGGAAGGCGTGTGAATGCAGATTGGCCGGGGCGGGCAACACGATCGCGTGGCGGTCCTCGGGGTCGTGCGCGCTCGAGAGCTTGGCATCCCGCTCCACCTGAAGAATGCGGCCATCGCCGCCGATCTCGATCAGGACGTCTTGCGCCCAACCCTCATCGAGCAAGGCCTGTTCGGCAAAGAGGCGGAAGCGGTTCGCATCGACGGCGTGCGCAGCGGGAGGGGACATGGCGATAGCGTCTCAAAAAGGCGTTGACAGGATTATTATGTACAGTCTTATTATTGATAGATACAGACATAAAAGATCAAGAAAAACCAGTTAGCAGGGGATATCGGAGTGTCGCGGCAAGTCCTCGCCAATGCGCAAATCGCCACGCTCGAAGGCGATGGCTACGGCCTGATCGAAGCCGGTGCCGTTGTCACCGAGGGTGAGCGGATCGTCTGGGCCGGACCCGAATCGACGCTGCCCGCCGCCCACGCCGATGCTCCGCGTCGGGATATGGGCGGGCGGCTGATCACGCCCGCCCCGATCGATTGCCACACCCATCTCGTTTTCGGTGGCGACCGTGCGCGCGAATTCGCCCTGCGGCTGGAAGGCGCGAGCTATGAGGAGATCGCGCGTGCCGGCGGCGGCATCCTCTCCACGGTGAAGGCGACGCGCGAAGCCGATGAGGAGACGCTGCTGGCACGCGCACTGCCCCGGCTCGACGCGCTGATCGCCGAGGGCGTCACCACCCTCGAAGTGAAATCCGGCTACGGGCTCGATCAGGAGACGGAACTGCGCATGTTGCGCGTGGCGCGTCGTCTCGCGCATGAGCGCCCGGTGCGTATCCGCACCACGCATCTTTGCGCCCATGCCTGTCCGCCGGAATATGAAGGCTGCAAGGATGCCTTCATCGACGAGGTCTGCATCCCCTCCCTGCACGCAGCCCATGCCGAAGGGCTCGTCGATGCTGTGGACGGGTTCTGCGAGGGCATCGCCTTCGACACGGCGCAGATCGCGCGGGTGTTCGATGCGGCGCGCGCGCTCGGACTGCCGGTGAAGCTGCATGCCGAGCAGCTCAGCCATCAGGGCGGCACGGCGCTCGCGGCACGCTATGGCGCGCTTTCCGCTGATCATGTGGAATACGCCACCGAGGCCGATGCGCAACTGATGGTCGAGTCCGGGACCGTCGCGGTGATCCTGCCGGGTGCGTTCTATACGCTGCACGAAAAGCAGCTGCCGCCCGTCGCCGCCTTCCGCGTACAAGGCGTGCCGATGGCGCTCTCGACCGATTGCAATCCCGGTTCCTCGCCGCTCACCTCGATCCTGCTCGCCATGAATATGGGCTGCACGCTGTTTCGCCTGACACCCGCCGAGGCCCTGCGCGGCGTGACCGTCAATGCTGCGCGTGCGCTCGGGCTCGATGATTGCGGGCGCCTTGCCCCGGGGTTGCGGGCGGATCTCGCGGTCTGGGACGTGGACGACCCCGCCGAACTCGCCTGGCGGATCGGCTTCAACCCGCTGCATGAGCGGATCTTCGGAGGCGTGTCATGCTGACGCTGACGCCCGGTGAAACCGGGCTCTCCATGCTCGAACAACTCTGGCGCGAGAGCCTGCCGGCGCGGCTCGCTGACGCGGCGCGCCCCGGTATCGAGGCTGCGGCGGAAAAGGTGCGCGAAGCCGCCGAAGGCGGGGAGGCGGTCTACGGGGTGAATACGGGTTTCGGCAAGCTCGCTTCGGTGAAGATCGCGCCCGGCGACACCGCCACGCTTCAACGCAATCTCATTCTCTCGCATTGCTGCGGCGTCGGCGAACCACTCGACCATGCCACCACCCGCCTGATGATGGCCTTGAAACTGCTCAGCCTCGGGCGCGGCGCTTCCGGCGTGCGCTGGGAGGTGATCGCCACGATCGAGGCCATGCTGGAACGCGGCGTGACGCCTCGCATACCGGTCCAGGGCTCCGTCGGTGCCTCGGGCGATCTCGCGCCGCTCGCCCATATGAGTGCGGTGATGATCGGCGAGGGCGAGGCTTTCTTCGCGGGTGAGCGCATGAGGGGCACAGAGGCGCTCGCGGCGGCGGGTATCACCCCGATCACGCTTGGCCCCAAGGAGGGGCTGGCGCTGATCAACGGCACGCAATTCTCCACCGCTGTGGCGCTCGCAAACTTGTTCGAGGCCTGGCGTCTCGCCCAGGCGAGCCTCGTGACCTCCTGTCTTTCGACCGACGCCATTATGGGTTCGACGGCGCCCTTGCAGGAAGAGATCCACGCCCTGCGCGGCCAGCCGGGTCAGATCGCGGTGGCCAGTGCCATGCGGGATCTGATGGCGGGCTCGGCCATTCGCGAAAGCCACCGCGAGGGTGATACCCGCGTGCAGGACCCTTACTGCATACGCTGCCAGCCGCAGGTGCTGGGTGCTGCGGTCGATCTCCTGCGCTTTGCCGCCAGCACGCTGGAGCGTGAGGCAAATGCTGTCACCGACAATCCGCTGGTGACCGCGCAGGGAATCGTCTCGGGAGGGAATTTCCACGCGGAACCCGTCGCCTTCGCCGCCGACATCATTGCGCTCGCGCTCGCCGAGATCGGTGCCATCGCGCAGCGCCGGGTGGCGCTGATTGTCGATCCGACGCTCAGCTTCGACCTGCCGCCCTTCCTCACGCCCGAGCCCGGGCTCAATTCCGGGCTGATGATCGCGGAAGTGACCACCGCCGCGCTGATGAGCGAGAACAAGCATCTCGCCAATCCCTGCGCGACGGATTCGACCCCTACCTCCGCCAATCAGGAGGATCACGTCTCGATGGCGGCCCATGGTGCGCGGCGTCTGGGCAGAATGGTTGATAATCTGGCTGTGATTCTCGGCATTGAGGCGCTTTGCGCTGCGCAGGGGGTCGGCTTCAGGGCTCCGCTCGAAACCTCGCCCCGGTTGCAGGCCGTGCTTGCCGATCTGCGCGAAGTCAGCCCGGCCCTCGCGGGCGATCGTTATCTCGCGCCGGATATCGAGGCCGCCACGCGCCGCGTGCGCGACGGCGCCCTGGCGCGCGCTGCCGGGTTGGACTTCCCGCTATGATGCCGCACCTTCGAAATATCCGCCTGATGCGCGCATGGCACGATCCGTGCTTTTCCTCCGGCATTGCCGGTGCGAAGGGCCGGATCACTCCCGACCTTCCGACCCATGACATTGCGAGTGCCCGAGCATGACCGATCCGCGCCACAACATCCGCGACGTCTATCCGCCGACCGGCCCCGAAATCAGCGCGAAGAGCTGGCTCACCGAGGCGCCCTTGCGGATGCTGATGAACAACCTGCATCCCGATGTCGCCGAGAACCCCCACGAACTCGTCGTCTATGGCGGGATCGGGCGCGCGGCGCGGACCTGGGAGGATTTCGACGCGATCGTCGCCAGCCTTCGCAGGCTCGAGGATGATCAGACGCTGCTCGTGCAATCGGGCAAGCCGGTGGGGATATTCCGCACCCACAAGGACGCGCCGCGCGTGCTGATCGCCAATTCCAACCTCGTTCCGCATTGGGCGACCTGGGCCCATTTCAACGAGCTCGACCGCAAGGGGCTCGCCATGTACGGCCAGATGACCGCCGGGTCGTGGATCTATATCGGCACGCAGGGCATCGTGCAGGGCACCTACGAGACCTTCGCCGAGGCTGGGCGCCAGCATTATGGCGGCGACCTGAGGGGCCGCTGGATCCTCACTGCCGGGCTGGGCGGCATGGGCGGCGCCCAGCCGCTCGCCGCCGTGATGGCGGGTGCCTGCTGCCTCGCCGTGGAATGCGACGAGACGCGGGCGGATTTCCGCATCCGCACCCGCTATTGCGACGAGAAGACCCACAGCCTCGACGAGGCTCTCGCGATGATCGCGCGCTGGACCGACGCCGGCGAAGCGAAATCCGTGGCGCTGATCGGTAATGCCGCCGAGATATTCCCCGAACTCGTGCGCCGCATGCGCGATGGCGGACCGCGCCCCGACATGGTCACCGACCAGACCTCGGCGCATGATCCGATCCACGGCTATCTACCCATCGGCTGGAGCGTGGCCGACTGGCGCGCGAAGCAGGAAACCGATCCGGATGCCGTCGAGGCGGCGGCGCGCGCGAGCATGAAGACGCATGTCGCGGCCATGGTCGATTTCTGGAATGAGGGCGTGCCGACCCTCGATTACGGCAACAATATCCGCCAGGTCGCCAGGGAAGAGGGGCTCGAGAACGCCTTCGCCTTTCCCGGTTTCGTGCCCGCCTATATCCGCCCGCTCTTCTGCCGGGGTATCGGCCCGTTCCGCTGGTGCGCGCTCTCGGGCGATCCGGAGGATATCTACAAGACCGATGCGAAGATGAAGGAGCTCTTCCCCGAAAACGAACATCTGCATCGCTGGCTCGACATGGCGCGCGAGCGCATTGCCTTCCAGGGGTTACCGGCGCGGATCATGTGGATCGGGCTGGGCGAGCGCCACCGGGCCGGGCTTGCGATCAACGAGATGGTGCGCAACGGCGAATTGAAGGCGCCGGTGGTGATCGGGCGTGATCATCTCGATTCCGGCTCCGTCGCCTCGCCCAACCGCGAGACGGAATCCATGCTGGACGGCTCCGATGCGGTCAGCGACTGGCCGTTGCTGAACGCGCTGCTCAACTGCGCCTCGGGGGCGACCTGGGTCAGCCTGCATCACGGCGGTGGAGTCGGCATGGGCTTCAGCCAGCATTCGGGCATGGTGATCTGCTGCGACGGCACCCGGGACGCCGACCGGCGCATCACCAATGTGCTCTGGAACGACCCCGCCACCGGCGTCATGCGCCATGCCGATGCGGGTTATGACATCGCGCGCGACTGCGCCCGCGAGCACGGGCTCGACCTGCCCGGAATCCTGAAGGACTGAAAACGGCCCGACCACGAAGAAACCAGAGGAGAACACAATGCAAAGACGGACTTTTCTCAAGACGGCAGTCGCCGGCGCAGCAGGCGCGGCGGCGGCATCGACGCTCGCCGCCCCCGCCATCGCGCAGGACGTGATCCGCTGGCGCATGGTCTCGGCCTGGCCGCGCAACCTGCCGGGACCGGGCGTCGCCGCGCAGATGCTGGCGGATCGCATCGTCACCCTCTCGGGCGGGCGCATCGAGATCGAGTTCTTCGCTGCCGGTGAAGTCGTCCCCGGGCCGGGCGTGTTCGATGCCGTGGGTGAAGGCACGGCTGATATCTACCACGCGGTGCCGGCCTATTGGGGCTCGAAATCGCAGGGCATCCTGCTCTTCGGCAGCCAGCCTCTGGGGCTGAACGCCATCGAGCAGCATGGCTGGATGCTGCATGGCGGCGGACAGGCGCTCTATGACGAGATGTATGCCCGCTTCAATCTCAAGCCCTTCCTGTGCGGCAATTCGGGTCCGCAATGGGCCGGCTGGTTCCGCAACGAAATCAACAGCCTCGACGACCTGCGCGGCCTGCGCTACCGCACCACGGGGCTCAATTCCGTGGTGATGTCGAAACTCGGCGTCGCGGTCGAGGCGATGTCCGGCCCGGCCATGTTCCAGGCCCTGCAATCGGGCGCGCTGGATGCGGGCGAGTTCATCGGGCCCTGGACCGATTCGACGCTGGGCTACCAGCAGGTCGCGGATTATTATTACGACAACGGCGTCGGCGAGCCGTCTTCCGCGGAAGAATGCGCGGTCAATCTCGACAGCTGGAACAGCCTGCCCGACGATCTCAAGCAAGCCGTCGAATTCGCCGCCGAGAGCCTCTACAACCCGGTTCTGACCGAATACAACACCAACCACGCCAAGGCCCTGCGCGAGCTGATCGCTGGCGGCACGCAGGTGCGGGAATGGCCACAGGAAATCATCATCGCCATGGGCAATGCGATGGGCGAGGTGATGGACGAGATGCTCGAGGACGATGACGAACTCGTGCGCCGCATCACCGAGAGCTTCCTTGATTACCGCAATCTGATGGTCGAATACATGACCCATTCGGAAACCGCGCAGCTTGCTGCGCGCGAGCTCGATTTCGACTATGGCGGCGGCAACCGCTGACATGACGATGGCGGGCGCGTGCGATGCGTCCGCCGTTTCCCCGACAAGGCGGAGATGAGATATGGCGCGTGTCGCCGATGCGCTCGACTGGATCAACCGGATCATCGGCAACATCGTCATGTGGTTCGCCCTGGCGATGGTGCTCCTGCAATTCGCACTGGTGATCCTGCGCTATGTCTTCGGCGTCTCCTCGATCTTCGCCGGCGAGGGCGTGCTCTATCTGCATGCGGGCCTTTTCATGCTCGGCGCCGGCTATACGCTTTTGCTCCAGGGCCATGTGCGCGTCGACATCTTCTACGCCCGTCGCTCGCCGCGCGGGCAGGCGATCATCGACATATTCGGCCATCTGGCGCTGCTCGGGCCATCGCTGATCGTCCTGCTCTACTGGTCCTGGCCGATGGTGCGCCGCTCCTGGGCGATCCTCGAGGGGCCGATCTCGGTCGGGGGCATTCCCGCCTCCTTCCTCCTGAAATCCCTCGTCCCCGCTTTCTGCGTGCTGCTCCTGATCCAGGGTGTGTCGGCCCTGATCCGTGACCTGATCCGGCTTCGGGAGGGTCCCGATGCCGCTTGATCTGATCATGTTCGCCGCGCTGATCGTCGTGATCCTGCTCGGCTATCCGGTTGCCTTTGCCATTGCCGGCGTCGCCACCGCCTTCGCGCTTCTGGGCTGGTGGCTCGACGCCTTCTCGATCGGGATGATGGGCGCGCTCGGGCAGCGGTTCTTCGGCATCATGACCAATCCGGTGCTGACCGCGATCCCGCTCTTCGTGCTGATGGGGGTGGTGCTGGAGAAATCCCGCATCGCCGAAGACCTGCTGGAGACAATGGGGCGGCTGTTCGGTACGATCCGCGGCGGTCTCGGCGTCTCGGTGATGCTGGTCGGTGCCCTGCTCGCCGCTTCGACGGGAATCGTCGGCGCCACCGTCGTGGCGATGGGGCTGATCGCGCTACCAGCCATGCTGCGCAACGGCTACAACCCCCGCCTCGCCGCCGGATCGGTCTGCACGGCGGGAACGCTCGGCCAGATCATCCCGCCCTCGACGCTGCTCATCATCCTCGCCGAGGTGATGTCGTCGGCCTTCCAGCAGGCCCAGTTCGCAATGGGGCGCTTTACCGTCGAGACGATCTCGGTGGGCCAGACCTTCGCCGCCGCGCTCGTGCCGGGCCTGCTCCTGGTCGTGATCTACATCGTCTACATCCTCGCGCGTGCCTTTCTCGTGCCCGGCGATGCGCCCGCGATGCAGCGGCCGGAAAAGCCCGTCAGTCACAGCGAAATCCTCGGCGCCATCGCCCCGCCGATCCTCCTGATCGTCGCCGTGCTCGGCGCCATCCTCGGCGGCATCGCCTCTCCCAACGAGGCCGCGAGCGTCGGCGCGGTCGGGGCGATCCTGCTCGCGGGCTACAAGCAGGGCGCGCCCCGCTGGCTGATCCTGACCGGTGCGGCCGCGCTCGGTTTGCTGGCAGTGGCTGCCGGGATGCAGCCGGTGCGGTTGCAGCGCTCCGATGCCGGGATGTTCGAGTTCACGCTGGGCGCCTTCTATGCCGGGCTTGCGCTCATCGGCGTGATCGCTGTCGCCGGTGCGCTGCGGGCGCTGATGCGCCATAGGGTGATGATACCGGCCATGCGCCAGACCCTGGTCGTGACGGCGATGATCTTCGCCACGATCCTGATGGCGTCCTTCTTCAGCCTCGTCTTCGTCGGGCTCGGCGGAGAGCACCGGGTGGCGGCGATCCTGGAAGCCCTGCCGGGCGGCCCGACCGGTGCGCTGATCTTCGCCATGCTGTTCATCTTCGTGCTCGGCTTCTTCCTCGACTTCGTCGAGATCTCGGTGATCCTGCTGCCGCTCCTGATCCCGCCGCTGATCCTGATGGGGCATGATCCGATCTGGCTGGCGGTGCTCATCGCCATCAACCTGCAGACGTCCTTCCTGACGCCGCCATTCGGCTTCTCGCTGTTCTACCTGCGCGGGGCGGCGCCGAAGGAAGTGACGACCGGCATGATCTATCAGGGCGTCGTCCCCTTCATCCTGCTGCAGGCGCTCGCCATCGCGCTGATCTGGCTCGCCCCGCCCGTCGCCACCTGGCTGCCGCGCGCGCTGTTTTGAGCAAGCGGTTCCCCAAGCGGTTCCTCAAGCGGCTCCTGCGGCGCGGATAAGCGGATCAGGAGTTCGGCCAGGGTGAAGCCAGCACGCCGGCATTGCGGCGGATGCGCTCGACCGCCGCGCGGATGCCGGCATTCTCGCGCACGGCCCGGCGTCCTGCTTCGACCACGAGATCGACCTGTTCGCCATCCAGCGTCAGCCGGGTCGGGACGCGGTTGAGCGCCTGTTGCATCTCGGGCTCGAAATTGCGGAAGGAGAGCAGTTCCACGGTGATGTCCACATCCCGGCAATCCCACCCGGCGGTGCTGCCGCGCAGCCGATTGACCTCGCTTTGCGACAATCCGCAGCGGAAGCCGATGATATCCGCCTGCCATTCGCGCACGGCGAGTGCGAGGGCGTCGGAACCCTTGCGCACGGAGGAGGTGATGGTGGTGTGGGCCAGGGCCGGGACAAGTTCCGCCAGCCCGGGACCGCGCTCACGCATGCCCCATTCCGGCGCCGGCGCCTTGCCGGCATCGGTGACGATGAAGAGGAGCTTTTGCAGCTTCACCGCCTGTTCCGGGGTCAGCGGCCCGAAGGGCGTATCCGCGCTTGCGCGCTCGAGCGCGAAGCCGGTTACGCCGATATTGTCGGTCAGCCCGCCATCGAGCAGGCGCACCGTCGCCAGACGATCATCGTCGCGGTAGGAACCGAGCGCCTTCGCATGCGCCTTCAGGCGCAGGGACGCATGGGGATCGTCGAGCGCGCGGCTCAGCCATTGGGGTTTGGTGTAGCCGCAATCAGGCCCGTTCGCGGCGACATCGATCGGGGCAAAGGCGACGGGGAAGGCAGCGGAGGCCGCGACGGCATCGGCAACACGCACCTGATCGAGATCGCTGCACAGGGCGGCGAAGGTGTCATGCGTGAAGATGAAGGGTACGCCGTTATAGATGTCGGATGCGGTCAGCCAGATTGCCGGGGCGCTGTCGTGGTTGAACTGCGCGTAGGTGGCGCCGTCAAAGAGGTTCGTATCCAGCCAGTTGGCAAACCCGCTGCGATCGTTCACGCCGCCGGTCCATGCCCGCATCAGGTTTGCCGGTGCGACCATGCTGGTGCGCAGATTGGCTTCGATATTCTGCAGCAGGAAGCGCTCGCGGAAATCGTGAAACCCGTCGGGTCCGCGGTGGCCGAAATAGGCTGCCGCCACGGCGCCGCCGGATGTGCCGGAAACCATCCGGATGCTATCGGTGACGCTGCGCCGGCGCGGTTCCTCGTCGATCACCGCATCGTCGAGCTCGCTCAGAACGCCATGGGCGAAGGCCGCCGCGCGCATGCCCCCGCCGGAAAACGACACGCCGACCACGAGGGAGCCGTCATCGCCGAAATCATTGATGAAATGCGGGGAGACCTGCGTGACTTGCGGAGTAAAGACGTTGATCGGGCCCGTGTCGCGGGCGGCGCAGGCGCTGATCGCGAGCAGCATGCCGAGGCCGGTGACGGCGCGTGGAACGGCCTTCATGCCAGCAGATGCGCAGCGTGCTTCGCGATCGGCACGGGGCGTAGCGGGGGGCGACGCGGTCTGCCGCGCCGCAATCCGTTCTCGAGAATATGCCCGCAAGTCCCGCCCCCGAAATCGCGCCCTGAACGCCGCCCTTGATCGGCATCCCGGGCCGGGGACCGATCACGTTTCAGGAATCCTACGCAGGATGTCCATGCCGGTAAAGCGCCTCGCCGTTCCCCCGGGCGAGAAGATCACGAGCGTGACCCGGGCGCCGCACCAGCATGAACATCCATTGTAAACTTGTCTCGTGGACAGTGCCGATCGGTATCTTGCCGCGATATCCGCTGTCCCTATGATGCCGGCATCAGCGCCTCCGGGCGCCTTTCAATCACCTTTTCGTCAGGTGGGTACCGACTGACGGATAGAACGATGCGCCAGAACAATGATTTAGGGGGCGATCTGACGCCGCCGGATCGGATGGCGCCCTGAAACGCCGGAGTTCGAATGCTGCTCAATGCCTTTTCCCTCGACAGCCTGCTGCTGCTCGCCATCATCCTCAGCGCCGGGGCGGTCTCGTTCGGCTTTGCTCTGTTGACATTGCAGATCCTGCATCGCCGTCTCGAAGGGGAGGGGGCGCGTGTGCCGGTGCCGGCCTATTTCTCCGCGATCACGACGATCTGGGCCTTGACCTTCGGCTTCGTCGCTGCGGAGGTCTGGCAGATGAACAACCGTGCCGTCGAGGCGGCCCTCGCCGAGCGCTCCTCGGTCCAGCGCCTCGCGGGCAGTGCCGCGGTGGAGGCGCTGGATCTGTTCACGGTGCGGGTCGGGCTTTATGAGTATGTCGCCGCCGTCACCGAAGAAGAATGGGGGGGCAATGCCAACACTGAGCCCCATCCCCGTGCCGATGCGGCCGTGCAGAGCTTGCGGCTCGCGCTGCTCGAGGCGGCGCGTGGCGACATGCCTGAGGCTTTCATCTCCAAGATGATCGTCGATTTCGACGAGTTGCAGGATGCACGCGAGCTGCGTCTGACGATCGGAAACCGCCATGTGGCGGAGTTGAAATGGACCCTTGTCGTGGTGCTCGCGCTGCTGTCGCAGATCTCCATCGCCTTCGTGCATCGCGATCGCCCGCGTGCGGGACGTGCCGCGATCGCGATCTTCACCGTCGCGGCCTGTCTGAGCATCTGGCTCGTGGCCCTGCACGCAAGCCCCTATCAGGGATCGATCGGCATCTCGCCCGGAAAGCTCGCCGATCTGTTGTGAAGGCCGCGTCAGGCATCGATGACGAGATCGGATGCCGGCACGGCCTGGCAGGTCAGGCAGGCGCCCGGCGTATCGTCCAGCAGGGCGACGCGGTGATGCACCCGGCCCTCGAGCACCGTCTGCATGCAGGCCTCGCACTGGCCGACCCGGCAACCGGCCGAGACGGCGATGCCGCTCGCCTCGGCGAGCTGCAGAAGATCGCCTTGTGCGCGGTCCCACTGCACCGTCTTGCCCGAGCGCGCGAAACGCACCGTGAACGGGCCCGCCGGTTCCGTCGCGGGATCGGGTGCAGGCGTCGCGAAGACTTCGCTGAAGATGTCGAATGCCGGGACTCCGCGCGCCACGAGTCCCTGCCGCATCGCCTCGATCATGCCCGCCGGGCCGCAAATGTAGAAGCGTGCGCGGCGGCCGATGAGATCCTGCGGAATATCGCGCGCAGTCAGCCTCTGGTCGGGCGCGCCGCCGGGGCGTGTGTGGCGTACATGCAGGGTGAGGGTCGGGATATCCCGGTCGAGGGCCCCCAGTATCGGGCGAAACACCTGCGCATCATCGTCGCGGCAGCTGAAATGAAGATGCGCCTCGCCGGCATGGTCCTGCCCGCGCATCTGGTCGAGCAAGCCGAGAAACGGGGTGATGCCGATCCCGCCGGCGATCATGACAAGCGGCAGGTCGCCGGCGCGCGGCAGGATGAAATTCCCCGCCGGCGGCGTGATCCACAGGCTATCGCCGACGGCGAGCCGGCCCACCATATGCGGCGAGATCAGCCCGTCGATGCGCTTGACGGCAATGCGATAGGCGCTGCAGCCGTCATCGCCGGAGCGTATGCCCGTCAGCGAATAATTGCGTTGTTCGCGCGCGGGTGCATCCGCGCTGATGGCGACGCCGATATGCTGGCCGGGGAGATATCCCGGGAGCCTGCCGCCGTCTTCCGCAACGAGGGTGATCGCCGCGATCCCGTCACGCTCGCGTGCAATCTCGCTCACCACCATCTTGCGCATCCCGCTCCAGATCGGCGCTTTCGTCGCGATCGGGCGGATCTCGCAGAATCCCGCGCGAAGGCTTTGCGAGCCGCTGATCGGATCGACATTTTCGGTGCCGATCATCGCATTGAAATTGCTGGTATCCTGCGCATCCGGCGCGCTGGCCTCGCGGCCCATTTCCGGGCAGGCCTGCCACCAGCCGTGTTCGGCGATCGCTATATCCCGGCTGATCCGCGCGTCGAGCGACAGGCGAAAGCGTGCGCGTCCCTGGGGCGTGGCAATCTCCACCCAGGCATCCTCGACGAGGCCGCGCGCAGCGGCGGTCTCCGGATGCAGCCTGACCCGGGGATCGGGGGCGCGCTTGCGCAAGGATACGATCTGACGCCCCTGGCTGTGGCAATACAGGCCGCTCTTCGCGCTGGTGAGGGCAATCGGATATTCCGGCCCCGGGCGCGGGGGCGAGACATGTTGCGGCAGTGGCGGGTAGCCGTGGGCGAGGAACTCCTCGGAATAGATCTCGAGGCGTCGCGTCGGCGTCGCGAAGCCGCGCGGATGGCCGGAAGCATCGCTGCCGGCATATTTCTCGAAGGCATGCTGCAACGGGCGGCGGATCCCGCGCGGATTTTGCCGGAGCGTTTCGCAATCGAGGCCGAGCGGTTCGAGCTGGTGATTGCGGGCGGCCTCGATATCGCCGTCGAAGAACGCCGCGCCCATGCCGAGCCTGCAGGCGAGATCGAAGAGGATCTGCGTATCGGAGCGGCAAGTCCCCGGCGGATCGATCATCTGCCGGCGCAACTGCACCAGTTCCTGCGCCTCGCCGGTGATCTCGAAACCGGCCTTGAGGGCTTCGTGCTCCCAGGGCGTTGTCACCGGCAGGACGATATCGGCGAATTCCGCCATCGGCGTCATCACGCGATCGCACTGGACGTGGAATTCGAGTGCTGCGAGCGCCTCGCGGATGCGCGCGGTGCCCGCATGCGAGACGGGAAGGTTGGTGCCGAATCCGAACAGCGCGCGCACGCGATAGGGCGCCCCGTCGAGGACCGAGCGGCAGAAGTCGCGGCTGGTGATCCAGCCATGGCGCGGCGGCCCGAGCGGGTGCTTGTCGATACCCAGCGCCTTTTCCCTCTGACCCACCGGGAAGAGGTCGAAGCCGTTCATTGCGCGCATCGGCTGCGCGCTCCAGAGGACATTACCGCCGGGGCGGTCATAGCCGCCGGTGAAGGCGTAGAGGATCGCCAGCGCGCGCTCGGTCTGGGTAGCATTGGCCTGCTGGCCGATACCGGTCCACGAGTAATAGGCCACGCGCGGCGAGCGCGCGATCAGCGTCGCCGCCGCCTCGATATCCGCGACCGGAATGCCGGTGACCTGCGTCACGTGATCAGGCGTGAAGGCGGCAACGCGTTCCTTCAGGAGCGCGAAGACCGGGCGGCAGGTGACGCCGTCGACGACGAATGCCCCGTCGAGCGCAAGCGCGCGGGCTTCGTCGGGCGACAGGGTAGAGCCCGCATCATAGGCCGTCGCGGCGCCGGTATCGGTGCGCCAGACCATGGGCCTGCCATCGGCGTCGCGCAGGAAGTAGCCGGTATCGTCGCGCACCAGGAACGGGGCATTGCTCCATTGCCTGACGAAATCCGCGTCGAAGGCGTTTCGTTCGATCATGAGGTTCAGCAGGCCGAGCGCGAGGGCGGCATCGGTTGCCGGCCTGATCCGCAATTGCAGATCGGCATGCAGGACGTTGCCGGTCACACCCGGATCGATGCAGATCACTTTCGCGCCGCGTGCACGGCCCTGCGCGATGCGCTCGGCCTGTGACAGCCAGACGTTCGCTGGATTGTGGCCCCAGAGCAGGATCGTATCGGCATTGGCGTAATCGGGTGTCGGGATGCCGTGCCCATATGTGAAGGCGTGGGCGACATCCTTGTGCCAGTTGCAGATCTCGGTCGAATAGACCGTGTTCGGGCTGCCGAAGACGCGCACGAAACGCTCGATCCATTCGATCGAATCGCTGAGCGGCGTGCCGCTCGGCGTGGTCACCGCGAAGGCGACCGCCTCGGGGCCTGTCTCGTCGCGCACCTGCCCGAGACGGGCGGCGATCTCGGCCATGGCTTCGTCCCAGCTGATCGTAACGAAGCCGGGATCGGCATCGCCCTTGGGGCGGGTCCGGCGCAGGGGCTGTATCAGGCGTCTCGGATCATGCGCGATCTCGGGCGCGGCGCGACCCTTGGGGCAGAGCGCCTTGCCGGTTGGATGATCGGGATCCGCCGAGACCGAGACGAGCCTGCCGTCGAAGACGGTGTAGATCGCCCCGCAGCGTGAGCGGCACAGATTGCAATAGCCGTGGATCTTCTGGGTCATCCCCACATGATAGACCCAACGTCAGCACAGGACCAATCGGTAAAGCGGCATGCTCAATTGCCCGAATTCGAGTCCCTATCCGCTAGGCGCGATGGGGCCGGAAAATGATTTCAGCGAGGATCCCGGACGCCCCGGTCCTGCAGGAAACTGGCCACCGCGCCTGCGGGCATCGGGCGGGCGATGACATAGCCCTGGATCTCGTTGCAGCCGAGTTCCTGGAGCCGGTGCAACTGCTCGGGTGTCTCGACACCCTCCGCGATGACCTGCTTGCCGAGATTGGCGCCGAGATTGATCAGCGCCTTGACGATGGCGGCATCCTCGCGATTCGCGAGCAGGTTGCGCACGAAACGCTTGTCGATCTTGATCCGGTCGACCGGAAAATCCCGGACATGCGTCAGTGAGGCGAAGCCCGTGCCGAAATCGTCGAGGGCGATGCTGACGCCGATCGCATGCAGCTTCTCCAGCACCTTCTGGACCTGCCCCGAGGCATTGCCGAGAAAGACGTTTTCCGTCACCTCGATTTCGATATCGTCCGGTGTGATGGATTTTCGCTCCAGCAGTCCCATCAGCTTGGTGACGAGTTGGTCGTCGGAGAACTCCGCCGTGGAGAGATTGATGGCGATGGGCCCGGTCGCAAGGCCTGCCGCTTTCCATTTGCGGATGTCGCTCGTCACCCCGCAACGCACGCCTCTGCCGATGGCCAGCATGGCCGCGTGATCGTCGAAGGCGGGTGCGAAATCCGCCGGAGACAGGATGTTCCCGTCCTCCTTCCGCCAGCGCGCGAGCGCCTCGAAGCCGATGATGCGGTTGGTGTGGAGGCAGAGCTTGGGCTGGTAATAGGGAATGAAGGCGCCCTCGGCGGCAGCTTCGCGTACGGCATGGCAGATTTCGATGCGGGCCTGGATCTTCCGGCGCATGGCGATATCGAAGAAGACGTAGCGCCCCTTGCCGTCGACCTTCGCCTGATAGAGCGCCATGTCGGCGTCCTTCATCAGCTCCGCCGGGTCGCATTCGCTCCTGGCGGCGATCACGATGCCGAGGCTGAGGCTCGGCTGGATGGGCTTTCCCGCATAGGTGAAACGCAGCCGGCGCGAGTCGAGCAGCATCCGCGCGAGGGCCTCGACCTCGGCCTGCGCGGTGGCTTCGAGAACCAGGCCGAACTCGTCGCCGCCGATGCGCGCCACGAAGCCCCGCCCCGGCGCGATCTCGTCGACGCTGCGCTGGACATGCGCGGCGACGGCGCGCAGCAACTGGTCCCCGGCCTCGTGGCCGGCCGTGTCGTTGATCTCCTTGAACGCGTCCACATCGATGAGGATGAGGGCACGCGAAACATCGGCGGTGTGACCGAATACGCGGTTGATCTCCTTCTGGAAGTGGTTGCGATTGGCGGCACCGGTAACGGAATCGCGGTGCGCAGCCTGCCACAGTTCCGCTTCGACGGCCTTGCGGTCGGAAATGTCCCAGGTGATGCCGATGATCCGGTCCGGCGTCGGGCGCTCGGCGCGTTGGGCGAGCCATATCGTCTCGCCGTCGGGCTTTACAAAGCGGAATTCGATGGTCTCGCCGGGAGGGCGGTCGGCATCTTCCAGCCACGCGATCACGCGATCACGGTCATCGGGGTGGATGCGATCGCGAAACAGCCACCGGCTTCCTGATGCGACGCCGAAGACTTCCATGGCATTGTCGCTGCGCAGGGTATGGTCGGAATCGATCAGGCGCTCCCAGGCGACCATGCGGCTACCATTGAGCGCGAGCCGGAGCCGCTCCTCGCTCTCGCGCACGCTTCGCTGTGCCGCATTGCGCGCGGTGAGGTCCTGGATCGAGCCGACGATACGCAATGTGCCCGCGCTGCCCGAACGCTGGCGGATGCCCTGATCGATCACCTCGGCATAGCTGCCATCGGCCCGGCGGAACCGGTATTCCGCGCACCAATGCGTATCCGAGCCCGAGATGAATGCCTCGGCACTGCGTATGACGCGCGCCCGGTCTTGCGGATGAACGCGCTCCTCCCACCATTGCACGGTGGTGCCCTCCGGCGGCGGCGTGTAGCCGAACAGTGTCGTGATCGCGTCGTTCCAGACCAGCCTGCCGATCTCCGGATCGAAGTCCCAGATAACGTCGGAACTTGCTGCGGCAGCAAGGCGATAGCGTTCCTCGCTTGCTTCCAGCGCCTCGCGTGCGGCGAGCAGGTCATGCACGTCGGTGACGATGCCGATCCATTCACGCACATGTCCATCGGTGTCGCGCAGCGGCATCCCGCGCACCTGCACCCAGCGGAAGCTGCCGTCGCGCGCGCGCTTGCGCTCGAGGTTGAACAGCGGTGTTTCATCCTCGATCGCCTGCTGCCAGACCGCCATGGCGTGTTCGCGGTCGTCGGGATGGAGGTTGTCGGTCCATTCGCTGGGCGAGAAATCGAACTGGCTGAGTTGCGAGGAATGAAGTGAATCCTGGGGCACGCCGTCGGCATCCGCACGCCAGACGAGCGCAGCGCTCATGTCGACGAGCGCGCGGTAGCGCTCTTCGCTGAGACGCAGGGCGTCGCGGGCGACCGTCTCCTCGTGGATATCGAAGACTGTGCCGGCCCATTCCTTCAGGTTTCCCTCGCGGTCGAAGATCGGTGTCGCCCGGTTTTCCACCCAGCGATACTCGCCCGGCTCGAAATAGGAGCGATACCGAAAGACCAGCGGCTCGCCCTTGCCGGCATGCGCCGCAACCAGAGTCTCGACACGTATCCGGTCTTCCGGATGGATGAAATCGAGCCAACCCGATCCGAGCGCCGCGCCGATATCCTTGCCGGTATTATCCTGCCAGCCCGGCTGCTCGAGCAGGCGGCCGTCGCGATCGGCGCGCCAGGTCGCGACGGAGCCCGACTCGGCGATCGCCCTGAACCGGTTCTCGCTGTCACGCAACCGCATGCGCGCGCGGGTATGTTCGAAGTAATCCGCGACGGAGCGCGCAAGCGTGTCCAGAATATCGCACTGATCGTCCGCGAGCCCGCAAGGGCGCGGGGAATCGTCGAGCACACAAAGCGTTCCCAGTGCGAGCCCGTCTTCGGTCGTGATCACGACGCCGGCATAGAAGCGGATATGCGGATAGCCGGTCACCAGTGCCATTTGCGCAAAGCGCGGGTCGCGGGTCGTATCGGGGATGGTGAGCAGGCTTCCCGTTTGCACGGCATTATCGCCTGCATTCGCCCCGAACGTATATGGGCAAACCGATTCACTGACCGGAAGTGACGCGAAGGGGAAGGCGAAACGTCCCGCCGCCACCTGCCAGCTCTCGCCGACGAGCGAGATCAGCGCGAATTTGGTGCCGCAGGCCCGGGCGGCGACCCTCGCGAGATTGTCGAGATACGGGTCCGGCGACGCCAGTTCCGCGCGCAATGCGGCGACGGCGTCGAGCCGCTCATGTGCACGATCCGCAATGCTCCCGGCTGTATGGATAGCCGCCACGATTCAGGCTCTCCAACGATCGGATACTGCCCGGTACGGGTGTATCTGGTGTGACAGACGTAATTTCTTCCAAGGAAACGCTAGGTGAGCCGGGGTTAACAATCCTTGATCTTTCGAACTGAAAACGCAGATTAAATGCGATACGCCGCGCGTAATCGTCGCGAGGCAAGTGCCGACACGCGAATGGGTGCAGTTGATTGCTGCCCGTCAACCGCAAATGCCGAATAACGTGCTTACGCGTGCCGAGGATTTGCCTTTATGCGCATCCCCGGAACCGGCGTGACCCAAAGGTCATGCTTGCGTTTCGGCGATATAGGCAGCGAGGATCGTATC
Source organism: Salinarimonas sp. (assembly GCA_020832565.1). GTDB lineage: Bacteria > Pseudomonadota > Alphaproteobacteria > Rhizobiales > Beijerinckiaceae > Saliniramus. The sequence continues at coordinate 29,330 of JAFIEI010000016.1, forward strand.
GAGGCTGTCATCGGCGGTGATGATCTCTCCGAGCGCATGGCGGGTGACGAAGCCGCGCGGCCATCCCGCGACGATACGCGTAATCGCCGGATCGGGCGCGACATTGACCCGGCGCGCCGCGTCCTCGCCGGCAATGCGCGCCAGCGCATCGACGAAATCGGCCACGCTCACGCTGAGCGCCGGCTGGTTGACGGCGCGGCTTCCCGGGAATGCGCTCTGCGGCGCATCGTGCAGCGCCACGAGATTGCGCGCCGCCTGCCCCACGGAGACGATCGGGAAGGGCGTCTCGGCTTCGAGCGGTGCGGTGACCCCGCGCCCTGCCAGAGGTTCGCGTGCCAGGGCCGAGATCAGGTCGGATACCGCGCCGGTCGGCGCGCCGGGGCGGATCACGACGATGGGGAGGCGCAGGGACCGGGCATCGACGAAGCCGTGGCGGCTGTAATCGTGGAGCAGGCGCTCGGTCATGGCTTTCGCCGTGCCGTAAGAGGTTTGCGGGTTCTGCACATGATCATCCGCCACGACCGCCGGCAGGTCGCCGCCGAACACCGCGATCGAGCTGGTATAGATGAATTTCGCGCGCTGCTCGCCGAGCCGCAGGGCTTCGAGCATGCGCAGAGGCAGATGGAGGTTGGCCGCCCAGCCAAGGGCGAGGTCGCGCTCGGCTTCCACCGTCAGGCTGGCTGCGAGATGGAAGATGCTGTCTGCGCGAAACGCCATGATCTCGACGAGAAAGCCCTCGCCGCACATGTCCCCCGCCCTGGCGGTGACCGCGAAGGGGGCGGCCGGCAATGCCGACGGGACCGCGCGATCGACGAGCAGGAGTTCCTTGATCGCATGCGCGCGACCGGCCGAATCGGTGAGCGATCCCCGGCTGATGATCTCGCGCGTGAGCCTGCGCCCGATCAGCCCGAAAGCGCCCGTGATGAGAACCCGCATGATCCGATCTCCCCGTTATTCCTGAAGCCGTTATTCGTGGTATTGGGCAGCATCGCCGTGATCGATACGATCGCGCCGCTTGCGTGAATCGTCCACCGGAGGTGCCCCGTGCCGAGCCGAGCCACCACGCCGCGTCCCGATCGGGGCGCCTGGCGCAAGACCGAGATCATCGAGGCGGCGGCGCAATGCTTCATGGAGCGCGGCTATCACGCTACCGGCGTCGACGATGTCGCGCGCCGGCTCGGTTGCACCAAGGGGCGCATCTATCATCACTATGCCAGCAAGACGGATCTGTTCTTCGCCGTCCATCGCGAGGGCATGGCGCGGCTGTTCGCGGCGCAGGAAGCCATCCTGCCCCTGCCCGAGAATGCGCTCGAAGCCTTGTGCGCCATGCTGACGGCGCATGCCAACGCCATGCTCGAACACCATACCTACGAGAGCGTCGTGGCGCAGGGCGTGCAGGTGCATCGCTTCGAGGCGACCACGCCCGACCAGCGCGACACCATGGCTGCGCTGATCGCCGAGCGCGACCGTTTCGAGGCCTTGTTCAAGGCCCGGCTCGCGCGCGGCATGGCGCAGGGCAGCATCCGCGAAAGCGACGTCTCGATCACCGGCAAGGTGCTGCTGGGCGCACTGCAATGGTCGATCATCTGGTATCGTCCGCGCCCCGATGACGATGCCGCGCACCGGGCCGATCTCGCCGCGCGCATGGTCGCGCCGCTGATCGAGGGCCTGCGTCCGCCGGGTTGAGGCGGGTCGTTTCGGGCCGTGAATTCGCGAATGTGTCGCCATGCGCAGATCCCTAGCATGTCTGCGTTGACATAAAAACCTACTCGGTAGTATGTTTTTGACGCTTCGATAATGCAGATCCGTCGAGGCGGCAGCCCGCATCACCGGCCCGAACGGGTTTGTCCGGCGCATGATCCACCAACGGAACCTGAAGGATACTCACCGTGACCGATACGGCTTCTCCCGGCCTGCAAGAACGCGGCTCCCGGCCCGATGGCGAGACCGCCGATATCTGCATCATCGGAGCGGGCTCCTCGGGCATCACCGTCGCCAAGGCCTTGAAGGAGCAGGGCGTCGCCTTCGACTGTTTCGAGAAGGGCTCGGATATCGGCGGCATGTGGCGCTTCGAGAACGATAACGGCCTGTCGTCCTGCTATGCCTCGCTGCACATCGATACCAGCCGGCCCAATCTCGGCTATTCCGACTTCCCGATCGATCCGGATCTGCCTGATTTTCTCTCCCACACGCAGTTCCTGCGCCATCTCGAAGCCTATGCCGATCATTTCGGCATCCGGCCACTGGTCTCCTTCAACAGCGAAGTGACGGCGGTGGTGCCCCGTGACGGGGCGGATGGCAGGCGCTGGCGGGTGCGGCTCGCCGACGGGCGCGAGCGCGAATACGGCCATGTCGTCATCGCCAACGGACATTTGTGGGATCCGCGCATGCCCGATTTTCCCGGCGCGTTCGAAGGCACGCAGATGCATTCGCATCACTACCGGCGGCCCGATCCGTTCGATGGGCAGCGTGTTCTCGTCGTCGGGCTGGGCAATTCCGCCGTCGATATCGCGGTCGATCTGTCGAAGCGGGCCGGGCATGTCTGCGTATCGACCAGGCGCAGCGCCTGGGTGATGCCGAAATACCTGTTCGGTCGTCCGATCGACCAGGTTTCGGGCGCGCTCGCGCGGCGCCTGCGCCTGCCTACCACGGCGATCCGGCGGATCATGAGCGTATTGGTGCGTTTTGCGCAGGGCGATCAGCGCCGCTTCGGCCTGCCGCGCCCGGAGCATCCGATGTGGCGCGAACATGCCACGCTCAGCCAGGAACTCCTGCCCGCCATCGGGCACGGGCGCATCTCGGTGAAGCCGAATATCGCGCGGCTCGACGGGGACGGCGTCTGCTTCGTCGACGGCAGCCGGGAGCCTTTCGACGCAATCATCTACGCCACCGGTTACCGCACGCGCTTTCCTTTCCTCTGCGAGGAAATCTTCAATCCCGACGAAGAAGCCGGCGACCTCTATCGCCGGATGATCCCGCTCGCGCATGACGGATTGATCTTCGCGGGCCTCGTCCAGCCGATCGGCCCGACCATTCCCCTCGTCGAGATCCAGGGACAATGGATCGCGCGGGCTCTCTCGGAAAAGATGGCGCTGCCCGATGCGCAGGCCCGGGCACGCGAGGTGGAGGCGCATCGCGCGCGCCAGCGCAAGACCTGGCTCGATTCGCCGCGCTATCTGCTCGAAGTCGATTTCCGCCATTATGCCGGTCAGATGCGCGCGGATATGGAGCGCGGCGTCGCGGGCGATTGAGTGTCGGCATACCGGCCGTATCAAGGCGCGCGCGCCGGCAAGAGATTACGGATCCGATGGCCGGCCCCTCGCCTGCGGGGGCGGCTGCGCCAGATAGGGGGCGGGGTTGCGGATCAGAATCGGCGGAGTCGAGGGTTTCTCATGTATGACAGGCGGGTTTTCCTGAAAGGCGGGTTCGGCTTCGGTCTGGGCCTCGGGATCGGGCTTGCCGAAACCTCCGGCGTGCTTGCGGCAAACGGCGTGCGCGCGCCGCGCAATCCGCATGTCATCCCGGCGCAGCGCATCGACGACATGCTCGCCCGCGCCGTCGGGCTGGGTCCGATCCACTCCCTGATCGCATCGCGTCACGGTGTCGTCATCGCCGAGCGGCACTATGCCGGACCCGGCCTCGACAGCGTCGCCAATATCAAATCCGTGTCGAAGACGGTGCTCGCCGCCATGGTCGGCATCGCCATCGATCGCGATATCATCGCCGATGTCGACCAGCCGATCGTCGATCTCCTCGGCGAGCGGATCCCGGCCTCGGCGGATCCCATGATCGCGCGCGTGACGGTGGATCACCTGCTCTCGATGCGGGCCGGATTGGAGCGGACATCCGGGGCGAATTACGGGCCCTGGATCGCGAGCCGCGACTGGGTTGCGCATGCGCTGTCGCGGCCCTTCGTCGCGGAGCCGGGCGAGGCGCTGCAATATTCCACCGGCACCTGGCACATCCTTTCGGCGATCCTGACGCGCCGCTCCGGGCGCAGCACCCTGGACCTCGCCCGCGATTGGCTGGGCGAGCCGATCGGCTTCCGCTTCCCGCCCTGGCCGCAAGACCCGCAAGGGATCTATTTCGGCGGCAACGATATGGGAATGTCACCGCGTGCGCTCCTGCGCTTCGGCGAGATGTACCTGAACGGCGGCATGATCGATGCCCGACAGGTGCTGGCGCAGAACTGGATCGAGGCATCGTGGGAGCCGCGCGCGGTTTCGCCGTTCTCCGGTCATGCCTATGGCTATGGCTGGTTCGTTACCGAACTGGGCGGGCAGCGGGTTCTCTACGGGCGCGGCTATGGCGGGCAACTGCTCTATGTGGTGCCCGATCGCGGTCTGAGCATCGTGATCACCTCGGATCCGACACCCCCGTCGGCCGGCGGCGGCTATGTACGCGCGCTGCATGATCTCGTCGGGACGGGATTGGTCGCCCCATAGGCTTTCGTACCGCGCGCGATAAAATCCGCTTCGGCTCGCCGTCGGAATCGGAGTAGAAGGCGGAAGCGGACGTCATGTCGTGTCCGCGTTCATCCGAAACCGCTTTCATCGAGGCGTGCATGGCTTACTGGCTCTTCAAATCCGAACCGAATGTCTGGTCCTTCGACATGCAGATGGAGCGCGGCGACAGGGGCGAGCATTGGGACGGGGTGCGCAATCATCTGGCCAAGCAGCAGATGATGGCCATGAAGATCGGCGATCGCGGCTTCTTCTACCATTCCAATATCGGCAAGGAGATCGTCGGCATCGTCGAGGTGATCCGTGAATTCTATCCCGATCACACGGATCCGAGCGGGCGCTTCGGCATGGTCGATATCAAGGCGGTCAAACCCTTGAAGAACCCGGTCTCGCTGGCGGCGATCAAGGACGAGCCGCGCCTGTCGGAGATGGCGCTGGTCAAGCAATCGCGCCTCTCGGTGCAGCCCGTCACGCCGGAGGAATGGAATATCGTGCTGGAAATGGCCGGGATGCGCTGAGGGGATATCAGCCCGGCGCCTTTGCCTTCAATTCCGCGCGTGTTCTGGGCTTGCCCCGGATACGCAGATCCTCGAGATCGGCGCGTTCGCGTACGGCATTGCGCATGATCTGCTCCTGACCGGGCTGGTATTGTGGCGGGCAGGGCATGCCTTTTGCCTGATACCAGGCCGCAGCCTGCATGGTGAAGAACGGATCGACCAGATGCGGGCGCCCGAGCGCCACGAGATCGGCGCGCCCGGCGGCCAGAATGGTATTGACCTGATCCGCATCGGTAATGTTGCCCACGCACATCGTCGCGACATGCGCCTCATTGCGGATCTGGTCGGAGAAGGGCGTCTGGAACATGCGGCCAAAGATCGGGCGCGCCTCGCGTACGGTCTGGCCCGTGGAGACGTCGACGAGATCGACGCCCGCCTGCGCAAAGGCCTCGGCGATTTCCACCGCGTCATCCGCCGTGATCCCGCCCTCGGCCCAGTCGGTGGCGGAAATGCGCACCGACATCGGCTTGTGCGCCGGCCAGGCCTCGCGCATCGCGGTGAAGACCTCCAGCGGAAAGCGCAGGCGATTCTCCAGGCTGCCGCCATAGGCGTCCTTGCGGGTATTGGTCAGCGGTGAGAGGAAGCTCGCGAGCAGATAGCCGTGGGCGCAATGCAGTTCGAGCATGTCGAAGCCGCAAGCCTCCCCGCGCCGGGTGGCCGCGACGAATTGCGCCTTCACCGCATCCATCTCGTCGCGGTCGATCTCGCGTGGCACCTGGCTGTCGGGAAAGTAAGGAATGGGTGAGGCGGAGGTGATGTCCCAGGCGCCCTCCTCGAGGGGGCGGTCCATGCCCTCCCACATCAGCTTGCTCGCGCCCTTGCGTCCGGCATGGCCGAGTTGCAGGCAGATCTTCGTCTGCGAATTGGCATGGACGAAATCGACGATGCGCGTCCAGGCCTCCTCCTGTGCATCGTTCCATAGGCCGGTGCAGCCCGGCGTGATCCGCGCCTGTGGCGAGACACAGGTCATCTCGGTGAACATCAGCCCCGGCCCGCCGATGGCGCGCGAACCGTAATGCACCATGTGCCAGTCGCCCGGCAGGCCGTCCCTGGCGGAATACATGCACATCGGGCTCATCACCGCGCGGTTTTGCACCACCATCTCGCGCAGGCGAAACGGTTGGAACATCGGCACTTGCGGGTTGTGCGTATCGACGTCGAACCCGGCTTCGCGCACCTGCTGCGCGAAATGCCGGTCGATTGCCGCGACGAATTCCGGGGCGCGCAGCCTTAGATTGTCATAGGTGATCGCCTTGGCGCGGGTCATCACGCCGAAGGCGAACTGCACCGGGTGGAAGTTCCAGAACCGCGCCACATGCTCGAACCAGACCAGCGATACGTCCGCCGCGTGCTGGGTCTTTTCGGTTTCCTCGCGGCGCGTCGATTCGAACAGGTCGAGGGCGCCGGAGACGGCGGAATCCTTCTGGAAACACTCATAGAGATGGATCGCATCCTCCATGGCGAGCTTGGTGCCCGAGCCGATGGAGAAATGCGCGCTCGCCTTGGCGTCACCGAGCAGGACCATGTTGTCCTTCACCCAGCGCGCATTGCGGATCATCGGGAAATTGCGCCAGATCGAGCGGTTGGTGATGACGGGGTGACCGTCGAGCGCATCAGCGAAGATCTCCTGCATCAGGGCCGCTGATTGCGCCTCGTCCATGTCCGCGAGGCCGGCGCGCTCGAAGCTTTGGGCATCCGTCTCGAACACCCAGGTCGAGCGCCCCGCCTCGTATTGATAGGCATGGGCGATGAAGGGTCCCCATTCGGTTTCCCGGAAAATGAAGGTGAAGGCGTCGAGCGGCTTCGTCGAGCCCATCCAGGTGAACTTGTTTGGCCGCAGATCGACCTGCGTGCCGAAATGATCCTCGTGTTTTGCCCGGAACCGGCTGTTGATGCCGTCGGCCACGACGACGAGATCGGCGCCCAGGGCACTCTCGTCGGTGATCTCGCTCTCGAAGACGAGTTCGATGCCAAGCTCCCGGGCGCGCTCCTGCAGGATCAGGAGCAGGGTGCGCCGCGAGCAGCCGCAGAAACCGTTGCCGCCGATGCGGAAGCTCTCGCCCTTGAAATGGATGGCGATGTCGTCCCAATAGGCGAATTCCCGGGTGATGTGGTCATAGCTCGGCTTGTCGTAAGTTTCGAAATTGTCGAGCGTCGCATCGGAGAAGACCACGCCGAAGCCGAACGTGTCATCGGGCCGGTTGCGCTCATGCACCGTGATCTCGTGGGCGGGATCCTGCTTCTTCATCAGGATGGCGAAATACAGGCCCGCAGGCCCGCCTCCGATGACGGCGATCTTCATGATGCTATCCCCTCGTCGCACGCCCGTTTCCGCAGCCACGGCGCCTGAAAATAATTTAAGCTTAAAATAATTTCGTGCGCAAGCGGGGGGCCGCGCGTCCGGGTGCGATAATGCGCGCCGGGACATCTTGCCGCTGCCGTCGCGGAACCACTGACGCCGACCGGCGTTTCCCCGGCTCGACACAAGCACGAGAAACGCATTCGGGAGACAAGACCATGTTACGCGGTGGATTACTGTGGATGCTCGGCATCCCCTTGCCGATCATCATTCTACTCTTTCTCTTCGGCGTCCTGTGACTCTTCGGCGCCCACTCAGGCGTCACTGACCGGTCGGTGTCGGCCGCCTCGATGATCAGGTGCCGCAGAAGGTCAGCGTCACACGCTCATGCGCCAGCGGCGGCGCCTGAAAGGCCGCATGTTGCGGCTTGTCCGCAAACGGCTCGGCCAGAACGTCGTTCAGCGTATCAAACGGTCCGAAATCGTCATGCGTAACGGCCGCGTCGATCATCGCCTCGACGCGATGGTTGCGCGGGATGACGAAGGGATTGACGCCACGCATCGCCGTGGCGGTATCGCCGGGCGGGCGTGCCTCATGCGCGAGTCGTGCGCGCCAGCGCGGCAGCCAGGCGCGGATCGCATCGCCCAGCGTGAACAGATCACGGATCGCCTCGTCGGCGCCGTCATCAAGGACGGCGTCGGCGAGGTTGCGAAAGGTCAGCGTGAAATCGGCCCCGCCCTGATGCATGGCGTCGAGCAGATCCTCGATCAGGGCATCGTCGCCGTCCTCTTCGCGATCGAGCCCGATCTTGGCCCGCATATGCGCGCGCCAATGCAGGCGGTAGCGTTCCGGGAAGGTGCCGAGGATCTCCCCGAGCCGGGCAATGCCGCGTTCGGTATCCGCATCCACATGCGGTAACAGCGCCTCGGCGAGCCGCGCGAGATTCCACGGCGCGATGCGGGGCTGGTTGACATAGGCGTAGCGGCCATATTCATCGACGAAACTGAACTTGGTGGCCGGATCATAGGCATCCATGAAGGCGCAGGGGCCGTAATCGATGGTCTCGCCCGAGATCGCCATGTTGTCGGTATTCATCACGCCATGGATGAAGCCGAGACTCATCCAGTGCGCGACGAGTGCCGCCTGACGCTCCAGCACCTGCTCGTAGAGTGCGAGATACCGGTCCGGCATGCCGCCAATTTCGGGGAAATGCCGCGCGATGACATGGTCGGCGAGGGTGGCCACCGCCTCGTGATCGCCGTGCGCGGCGAAATACTGGAACGTCCCCACCCGGATATGGCTCGATGCGACCCGGGTGACGATGCCGCCCGGCAGGAACGCATCGCGCACCACCTGCTCGCCCGTCGTGACGGCGGCGAGCGCTCGCGTGGTGGGCACGCCCAGCGCGTGCATGGCTTCGCTCATCACGTATTCACGCAGGACCGGCCCGAGCGCGGCGCGCCCGTCACCCTGGCGTGAAAAGGGCGTGCGCCCCGATCCCTTGAGCTGGATGTCGCGGCGCTGTCCCGCGCGGTCGATCACTTCCCCGAGCAGGATCGCCCGGCCATCGCCGAGCTGCGGCGTATAGTGGCCGAATTGATGGCCGGCATAGGCCATGGCCAGCGGCTCTGCCCCTTGCGGCATGCGATTGCCGGCGAAGATTTCCGCGCCCTCGGGGGAATCGAGGGCCGCCGCATCAAGGCCGAGCTCGGCGGCCAGCGCATGGTTGAAACGGATCAGGCGCGGCGCCGCCACCGGCTCCGGCGGCATCCTGGCGTAGAACCGCTCGGGCAGGCGGGCATAGCTGTTGTCGAAGGCAAAGCCGCCAGTCGTCGTGGCAAGCGGCCCGGTGACGGTGTCAGCGGCGGCGGAATCAGGTGAGGTCGAGGGCATGTGCCTTCAGCTCCTGCAGATCGATGATGTCGAGGGCGCGCTCATGCGTCGCGGCGAGCGCCACCGGCGGGGCGACGCCGGCCTCCAGCGCCTCCCTCCAGCGCAGGGCACACAGGCACCAGCGATCACCGGGTTTCAGTCCCGGAAAGCCGAATTCCGGGCGCGGGGTGACGAGGTCGTTTCCACGCATGCGCGAGAAATCCAGGAATTCCTGCGTGACCTGCGCGCAGACCACGTGGCGTCCGGTATCCTCCGGCCCGGTTTCGCAACAACCGTCGCGATAGAAGCCGGTCATCGGGGCGACCGAACAGGTCGCCAGCGGCTCGCCGAAGACGTTGCGGCTCTCGCTCGCTGGTTCGATCGGCATGCTGGACATGGCATCCTCGTCCGGCTTGCGCGACATGACGATCCCCGCGATTGCTCATCGGATCGGGATCGTCCGCGTGCCGCTTGATCAGGTTATGGTTCAAGATTGGTGAGCAGGGCGCGCTTGTCAATATGATAGCGAAACGATACATTATCTCCATGACAGGCCAAGCCCCCGACACCCGCTATTCGCCTGACCCGGCCCCTGTGAACAGCCGTCCCGGCATGGACGCCACGGCTGCGCGCATGCATGCCGTCGACCCGTCCGCCCCCGATGCCGAGCTCGCAGCCGATCTGATCGTGCATCTGGCCCGGATCGCGCGTGCGACCGATGAGACGCCCGAGGGCAGGGCGCGCAGCGCCACGATGCGGCTGAGTTCGGCGCAATGGGCGGCCTTGCGCTACATGGCGCGTGCCAATCCGTTCTCACGCACGCCCTCGGCTTTCGCGCGCTATCACGGCACGACGCGCGGCACTGCCTCGCAGACGATCAAGTCCCTGGTCGCAGCCGGGCTTCTCACGCGTGCGCGGGATGATCGCGACCGGCGCAGCGTGCGCTTTGCCCTGACGCAGGCCGGGGAGGCGCTGCTCGCCGAGGATGGCGCCTGTGCGCTCGCGCAGGCGGTCGCCGATCTGCCTCCGGCGCAGCGCGAGACGCTGATCGAGACCATGCGCCGTCTCGCCGGCGAGATCGCCGTGAAGCACGGCGCGCCCTGTTTCGGCTGCTGTCAGGATTGCCGTCATCTGCGTGACGGCGAGGCCTGCGACGGATATTGCGCGCAGGTCGGCGCGCCGATCGCCGGCGACGACAGGCATCTGCTTTGTGCCGATTTCGAAGCGGCTCCGGCTCGTGATTGAGGCCGCTCCCGATGCGCCTTACGGGCGCGGCCAGGACGGATCGCGGAATTCCTGCAATTCGAAACGGTAATTCTCGATACCGCCGAAGAAGCTGGCATAGACGTTGAACTTCTCCGAAAGCCGCGGCGGCGCGTCAAAGACGACGCCACGCGCCGAGAGAAAGGCGTAGGCCGCATCCACGTCGCGCACCACAAAGGTGCAGGTGACGCCGGGATTCTCCGGCGGCTCGCGGTTGGTGCATACGCCCAGGAACGAGCTCGGCGAGACCCGGTAGATATGGCAGATGCCGAACTGGTCGAGCACCAGATCGAGCCCGAGCGTTTCCGAAAGAAAACGGCTCGCGGCGGGAAGATCGCGGGTATAGATGAAGGTGACCTGCTGATCGATCAGGAAATCGGATAGTGTTTGAGACATGGGGCGGGCTCGCGATTCGAGAAGCGGTGCATGACGCGCGCTCAGGATGGCACGGACGCGCTTCCCGGGCCTGCGCAAAATTTCAGCGCGCGCTCCTGAAGCGCGGCGCAGAGCCTTTCAGGGACGCGGGATGCCGAGCTTGTCGGCGAGATCGTGGAAATCATCGGCGATGACGTCGTAACTACCGCGCGCCTTTGCGTCCTCATGGGCGGGATCGCCGTATTCCTCCGCGCGCAGCACGAAGGCGGTGCGCATCCCTGTTGCGGCGGCGGCGACGAGATCGGAATTGTGGGCCGCTACCAGCATGGTCTCTCCGGGACCGAGCGACAGCGCCTCGCAGCTGCGCAGATAAGCCTCCGGCTGCGGTTTGTAAGCGCGCGCAACCTCCGCGCCGAGGATCACATCCCAGGGCAGGCCGCCATTGCGGGCCATGTTCACCATCAGCGCGATATTGCCGTTCGACAGGGTCGCGATGATCGCTTCGCGCTTCAGGCGCGCCAGCCCCGACGGCGCGTCGGGCCAGGGATCGAGCCTGTGCCAGGCGTGGTTGAGATGGTCGATCTCGGCCTCGTCGAGCCCGGTGATATCGAAGGCGTCGAGGGTCTCGACCAGGTTCTCGCGATGGAGGATATCGAGGCGCACGAAGCCGCGTTCGCCGGATCGTATCCGCTCCATGGCGGGCTGGTAGCGCCCGCGCCAGTCCCGCGCGAAGGCATCCCAGTCGCGATCATGGCCCTTGGGCGCGAGAAGCTTCTGCGCCTCGCGCGCGATCGAGCCGCGCCAGTCGACCACGGTGCCGAACACGTCGAAGAGCAGGGCCTTCGGCCGTTTCGCGTGCGCCATCGTCATTCTTGCCTCCCTCAGTTCTTGTCACGCCCCGGGCGCACGATCGCGACCGGCTCGGCCTGTGTCGCGGCACTTTCGGCTTTGGCGGCACGCCGGGCGAGGACCGATTCGCGATGCGAAATGAAGGTCGCGGCGCCCACGACGATACCGCCGCCGAGGATCACGAAGGGGTCCAGCGGTTCGGCGAAGAGCACGATACCCATCATGGTCGCCCAGACCAGTTGCAGGAACTGGACCGGCTGCGTCACCGTTATCGGGGCATTCTGGAAGGCTTTGGTCATGGTCCAGTGTCCTGCCGTGGCAAAGACCGCCACGAGGGTCAGCCAGGCCACCTGCTCCAGGCTCGGGGTAATCCATTGCACGGCGGCCACCGGCAACAGCGCGATGGTGCAGAACAGCGAAAGCAGCCCCACGATCACCGCCGTATCCTCGGTGCCGCTGAGGCGTTTCGCGATCAGGAAGGAGGCGGCAAAGAAGGGCCCCGCGGCCACCTGTGCCATCTGCCCGATCGAGATTTCCTGGAAACCCGGGCGCAGGATGATCAGCGCGCCTGCAATGCCGGCGATCACCGCGAAGACCCGGCGCATATGCATCGCTTCGCCGAGAAAGAGTGCCGCGCCGATGGTGATGAAAATGGGCGCGACATAACCGAGCGCCGTTACCTCCGCCATGGGAATGCGTGCCATGGCATAAAACCACAAGATCACGCCGACACCATGCACCGCGCCGCGCAGGACATGCAGATGCAGGATCCGCCCGGAAGGGCGATGCCTGAGCAGCGCACCCATGAAGGGCAGCATCATCAGCGCACCGGCGGCATAGCGGATGAAGGCGCCCTGCGCGGCGGGCAGGTCCGAGCCCATATGGCGCACGATCGCGGTGACGCTCGCGAGCAACAGGGTCGTCAGCAGCATCCAGCCGACACCGATCAGCGTGTTCTGCGCCTTCACCCGCGATGGCCTCCCGGTTCATGCGCGCCGCAGCGGCCCGCCCGACGGGAAGTATTGCGCAGCTGCAGCAACGCCGGTGCGGGAAATTCCGCGTCCCTGCCTGCGTGAACGCGCCCCTCCCGCGAAGGGCCGCTTCAGCCGCGCCAGAAGCGGGGCATGAACAGGATCAGCACGGTGAACAATTCGAGCCGCCCGAGCAGCATGGCGAAGGCGAGTATCCATTTCACCGCATCGGGCAGGGTGGCGTAATTGCCCGCCGGTCCGATGATCGGGCCGAGGCCGGGGCCGACATTCGACAGGGCGCTCACCGCTGCCGAGGCCGATGTGAGAAAGTCGAGGTCGAAGGCCATCAGCGTCACCGTGATGGCGCCGTAGCAGATGAAGAAGAGCGAGAAGAAGACCACCACGGAATGGATCACGTCGTCGGGCAGTTCGCGCCCGGCATAGGTGCGTGGAAAGATCCCGCGCGGATAGAGCAGGTGGCGGAAATAGCTCTGCAGGAGCTTTGCCATCACCTCGTAGCGGAAGATCTTGACGCCTCCGGTGGTCGAGCCGGTGCAGCCGCCCACGAACATCAGCCCGAAGAACACGCCGATCGCCACATTGCCCCAGGCGCCGTAATCGGTGGAGGCAAAGCCCGAAGTGGTAACCACGGAGACGATATTGAGTGCCGAGAGCCGCAAGGCGTCCGGAAAGTCGAACCGTCCGGACAGGGTCAGCCACAGCGTCATGCCCAGCACGACCACGAGGAGGAAGGACAGGAGCACCCGTACCTGGCTGTTGCGCAGGGGATCGGTCTCACCCTGGAACAGGCGCACATAGAGCACGAAGGGCACAGCGCCCGCGATCATGAAGAACACCGCGATCCAGTGGATCGCCGGATTGGTGAAATGGCCCAGCGAGTTGTCATAGGTGGAATACCCCCCGGTCGCGATCGTGGACAGGGCATGGGCCACCGCGTCGAACCCGCTCATGCCCGCGAGCCAGTAGGCGGCGATGCAGGCGATGGTGAAGCCGATATATATGGTGGTGATCGCCGCAGCGACTTCGCGCACGCGCGGCAGAACCTTCTCCGAGCGATCGGAGGATTCGGTGCGAAACAACTGCATCCCGCCGACGCCCAGCGCCGGCAGGATGGCGATGGCGGTGGCGATGATGCCGATACCGCCCAGCCATTGCAGGATCGCGCGCCAGATCAGCACGCCGGGGGGCGCGTCCTGCAGCCCGACGATCACCGTCGCGCCCGTGGTGGTGAGCCCCGACATCGCCTCGAAGAAGGCGTTGGCGTAGCTTTCGCGCATCTGCTCGAAATCGGAGATATAGAGCGGCAGCGCGGCGAAGATCACCACGGAGAGCCATGCCATCGGCGTGAGCAGGAAGGCCTGACGCAGGGTCAGCCCGCTATCGAGTTGCACCTGCGCGAAATAGAGCAGCAGCATGCCGACGGTGAAGGTGATCGCGCTCGAAATCGCAAACGCCTTCCAGTCCTCGTTATGCGCGTAGAGATCGACTCCGACCGGGATCAGCATCGCGATCGAGAGCACGGTGAGCATGCCCCCGATCAGATACATGATCGGTCGGAAATAGGGTGGCGCCCAGTTGTCGAGAGAGAGGCGCCCGCCGATGCCCCGTTCAGCCTCGGTCACGCCTGTCCCCCGCCAGAAATGCCTCCGCCTTGCGCAGGGCCTTGTAGGTCACCATGGCGATGACGCTGTCGCCGGGCTTGATATGGGTGTCGGCGGTGGGGATCAGCACGCCCTCGTCATGCACGACCGCGCCGATGAGAAAGCCTTCCGGCAGGCCGATATCCTTGAGCGGCCCGGCGGTAAGCTTCGAGCCTTCCTGCGCGCGCGCCTCGATCACCTCGCCGAATTCCTCGCGCAGGGTATAGAGCGCCGTCACCGAGCGGTGGCGGACATGGCGCAGGATGGTCGAGATGGTGATCGCGTTCGGGCTGACCACCGCGTCAATACCCAGCGAGGGCATGATCGGCTCGTAGCTGGTCTTGTTCACGAGCGTGATCGCCCGCTTGCAGCCCATGCGCTTGGCCAGCACCGAGGAGAAGATGTTGGTCTCGTCGTCGTTGGTGACGGCCACCACGGTCTCCGCAGAGCCGATATTGGCCTCGTCGAGCACTTCCGTATCGAGAGCATCGCCGAGCAGCACCACGGCTTTCTCGCCGAGTTCGCGAGAGATGTATTCGGCACGCTCGCGGGAATGCTCGATGAGCTTCATGCGCACATAGGGCGCGTCGCGCGCGAGCATGTTGGCGAGGTTGAGCCCGACATTGCCGCCGCCGATGATGACCACGCGCCGCGCCACCCGCTCCCGATGGCCGAAGACGCTCATCACCCGGTCGACCCGCGAGGGCTCGGTCACGACATAGACGTCGTCACCCAGTTCGATCACATCATCGCCATTGGGGACGAAAGCCTCGCCGTTGCGGATCACCGCAACGATGATCATGTGCGGATCCGGCATGATCGTCGGCACGTCCTTGATCGCCTTGCCGATGAAGGCGCAATCATGGGTGTCGGCATGGATGCCGATGAGTTGCACCTTGCCGTCGGCCAGCGGCATCGTATCGAAGGCACCCGGGGTGCGCAGGCGCCGCGCGATGCCGTTGGCGACCTCGACTTCCGGCGAGATCACGACGTCGATGGGGAGCTGGTCTGCGGCGTAGAGCGCGCGCGAGAGCGGATCGAGATAGCCGTGATGGCGCACGCGGGCGATGCGGCGCGGCACCCGGAACAGCGTATAGGCCACCTGTGAGGCGACCATGTTGACCTCGTCGGAGCGGGTCACCGCGATCAGCATGTCCGCATCGCGCGCGCCGGCCTTCTCCAGAACCTCCGGATGGGAGGCGTGGCCGACCATGCCGCGCACGTCGTAGGATTCGTCGACGCGCCGCGCCTGTGCGGCGTCGATATCGACGACCGTGACGTCCATGCCTTCGACGGCGAGATGGCGCGCAATGGTCGAACCGACCTGGCCGGCGCCGCAGACGATGATTCTCATGGGAAGAGCGACTTCATGACGGAATGCGGCCCCCCTGCCGGTTCCGATGCGACAATTTCCCGGCGCGCCGCCCTTTCGCATCCGCTCGGCGGATGCGCGTTCCGGATGCGCGCCGACCCTGTGCCACCGGCCTTCTGCGCAAAGGATACACAGACGGACCGCCTCCGGTCGAGACCGGGTCGCCCCCTTTACGCCTTTTTTCGCAAGTGCACAACGGGCCGTGCGAAGGGCAAGGGCGGGGCAAGTGAGCCCTTCGTTACGCACATCCCGAGCTCACGCATGCAATTCGACAGCCATGACCCGTGGCACGCCTTCTTCGACCGTGAGGTAGAACCGGGTCGGGATGATTGCCGAGACCCGGCGCTCATGGCCCGGCATGACTTCGGTTTCAAAATCCACGAGCACGTTGACGCGGCCCGAGATGGACCCGTCCGTATCGAACGCGAAGCTGTCGGACTCGGGGTCGCACATGTACAGGCGGGTCGATGGTTGGGCCTTTATCGCCTCGTCCCATATGGAATTATCGGTCAGATCATAGCTCATCGTCGCGCGAAGTGCCGCGATGAGGAGGTGAATGTCTTCTCGCGACGCCTTCGCCAGAACATATTCCGCGAGCCCGTGCAAAAGGGCTTCATCGTCGACTGCCGTCACGACTGCCGGGGGTAAAGTCGGGAAAGACATAGCCTTGCTTGTTCGTCCCGGCGGGATTCTTTCTGACTTTTCCCACGACAGGTCGAAACAGCTTGCCGGAGATGCGCAGGTATCTGGTACCCGGCTTTTTCGCTGCCGGATCAGCGGCCAGGAAAGAACGCCCGACGAAGGCATGCCCGGCATAAGCTTTCGCTGTCGCGCGGAGACCGGGAAGCACGATATCGGATTGTGCGCGCATGATCTGGCTGGAGTCGACCGTCTTGTGGGCGACCCAGTTCGCGCGCGCTTCTTCGCTCTGCTTCTTGAAGGCCATGATCGCCTCGTCGAGCGCATTCGTCACGGCGCAACCTCCTGGCCGGCACGATAGCGCGAAGTGAGATCGGCGCCAATTCCGTCGACATCCGCCATCATTCTCTGATAGTCAAAACCGAGTTTCCCAAGAATTCGGCGGAAAAAGCTGCGATTGGCTGCCGGAATGAAGAGGCGCTGCATCGGCACACCTTCTGCATGTGGAACCCAGTCCTGGTCGGGATGGGGATGAACCGTGAATACACCATGTTGCCGGAAAATCCGCTCGATGCGCGGGGTTGTATATGCGTAAGAAACGCGCGCTGGCGTGAAAGGATCGGTCAGAGCGCGGTTTCGCATGATGCTCGGCACAAGGATCGCGAAAATCTCGCAATCATTGTCCATATCGACGCCATTGACTGCGAACCAGGCGGCGACCATCGGGTTGCTGCTCCAATCCAGCAGGCGCGTCGGCACGCCATGGTGCTGGGCGAGCGAGAGCCAGTCGAGGTCCGAATAGCCGTTACCGTCGACCAATCGCACCGATTCCCTCTTGAAGTTCTCGAAAATCCGCCGCTCGGAATTTTCATCATATATCCCCCGCCCCAGACAATTGGCACGCCCTGCCTTCGGACGTAATCCGAAGCTCTGCGAGCCAGCACGGCCCTGGCACATTCCCTGTCCGCGAAAAATCCAGCCAGCGTGCGAAGCCGATAGCATGAACGCCGTGAACTCCGCCCATTTCGCGAGATCATCGGAAGTCGGGGAGGCGGGAATCATAGGCTTCCAGGAGGTTTGATCAAATGCTATCAAAGATTACACGAAATCGGCGCAAGCTTTTTCTGATAGCATTGTCATCGACGAGGTGGCAAGATCGATCTCCCGGTGATCACGACGCATTCCCAACCGGCGCGCTTTCGCCTTGCATTGCGCCATGCGCCGGGATTAGGTTCGCGTCGCGCGCCGGAATGGCTGCGGGCAAGGGAATTTCGGAGGAGAAAAATGGGTTTTCTGTCGGACGCGCTGTCGCGCATCAAGCCTTCCGCCACCATCGTCATCACGCAGAAGGCGCGTGAGTTGAAGGCGGAGGGGGTCGACGTCATCAGCCTGTCCGTCGGCGAGCCCGATTTCGACACGCCCGAGAATATCAAGGAAGCCGCCATCGCGGCGATCCGGCGCGGCGAGACGAAATACACGCCCGTCTCCGGCATCGTGCCCCTGCGCGAGGCCATCGCGAAGAAGTTCAAGCGCGAGAATGATCTCGACTACAAGCCGTCGCAGACCATCGTCGGCACCGGCGGCAAGCAGGTGATCTACAATGCGCTCCTCGCCACGCTCAATCCCGGCGACGAGGTGGTCATCCCGCGCCCCTACTGGGTCTCCTATCCGGAGATGGTGAGCCTGTGCGGCGGCACGCCTGTCTTCGTGGATACGACCATGGAGAACAATTTCAAGCTTCAGGCGGAGCCGCTCGAGCGCGCGATCACGCCGAAGACGAAGTGGATCATCCTCAATTCGCCCTCCAACCCTTCGGGCGCCGCCTATAGCTGGGACGAGATGAAGGTGATCACCGATGTGCTGGTGCGCCATCCGCATGTCTGGGTGCTCACCGACGACATGTACGAGCACCTCGTCTACGGCGATTTCAGGTTCGTCACCCCCGCCCAGGTCGAGCCGAATCTCTACGAGCGCACGCTGACCATGAACGGCGTCTCCAAGGCCTATGCCATGACAGGCTGGCGCATCGGCTATGCGGCCGGGCCGGAAAAGCTGATCAAGGCGATGGATTTCGTCCAGGGCCAGCAGACCTCGGGCGCCGCCTCGATCTCGCAATGGGCTGCCGTGGAGGCACTCGACGGGACACAGGCGCATCTCGACGTCTTCCGCAAGGCCTTCGCGGAGCGTCGCGAACTCGTCGTCTCGATGCTCAACCAGACCAAGTATCTGAAATGCCCGATGCCGGAGGGTGCCTTCTACGTCTATCCCTCCTGCGCCGAGGCGATCGGCAAGCGCACGCCGGGCGGCAAGGTGATCGAGACGGATGAGGATTTCGTCTCCGAATTGCTGGCAGCCGAAGGTGTGGCCGCAGTCCACGGTTCGGCCTTCGGGCTCGGGCCGAACCTGCGCATCTCCTATGCCACCTCGAATGAAACGCTCGAGGAAGCCTGCAACAGGATCCAGCGCTTCTGCGGCTCGCTGGGCTAAGGCACGGGCCCGGAGAATTCCACGCTAACCCGGAGATCGCTCATCACTGCGCCGGATCGAGCAACACAACGCGTCAATGACGAGCTAGTCGCAAGGGCGCGCCGCCCATGGGTGGCGCTCCTGCCACTTGCCGTTGCCGTGATCGCGGCCGCGGCACTGGGTTTTGGCGGCGTCAGCCGTTTCGAGATCCAGGCCGGGCCTTTCGCGCCGGTCCTGTACGGGTTCTTCTTCGACGCCTTCGCGCCGCTCATCGTCCTCGTGATCTATGCCGTGGCGCGCATCGTCGCGGTGGCCTCGTTCGAGCCGAGCGACCTGGCTCTGGCGCGGCTGGTAACCGCGCCGCTCGCCGTGGCGGCCCTGCTCGCCGCCGCGCTCTATCCCAGCTTCGGCGGTATCATCGCCCGCGCCGCCTTCTTCGCCGGAGGTATGATGTTCGTCGAGGGCATCGTGCTCGCCGTGGCCTGGCTGATCGGTATCGCCTTTGCCGCGATCGTCTTCGGCATCGTGCTGGGAGCGGGGGTGATCTTCGTGCGGCTCGGCTTTGCCGAATCCGTTCGCACCCGCCGCGCACGCCTTGCGAGCGGGCTGATGCGCTACGGCGCGCTCGTCTTCGCCGGCCTCGTGCTCCTCCTGCCCGGCTGGAGCGGGGTCGCGCTCTACGGCGACTGGCCGGTCTGGCCGATGGAAGCGGGAGAGGCCGCCGCCCTGGCGGGGCTCAGCCTGCTTGCCCTCGCGCCGCATGCTCTCATCGTGTGGCGCCACGGCTGAACCAACGCCGTCACGCTTGTCGCAATCAGTTACGAATCTTGATCGCCCGGGCGTTTGCGCGCGGCTGTGGAGAGAGTAAACGGGTTCAATGCGAATCGCGTGAATCGGCCGGCCTTCCCGGCGATCCCGACAGTCCTGCGAGAACCGTTCATGTCCATGCTTCCCTTCATCGATCTCGCCGCCCAGCGCGCGGCGCTCGGCCCGCGTGTCGAAGAGGCCGTGCTCTCCGTCGTGCGTCATGGTGCCTATGTCATGGGTCCGGAGATCGACCGACTCGAGCAGGAACTCGCAGCCTTTTGCGGGGCCAAGCATGTGGTGAGCTGCGGCAGCGGCACGGATGCGCTGGCGCTCATCCTGATGGCGAAGGGCGTCAAGCCCGGCGATGCCGTGCTGTGCCCGAGCTTCACCTTCGCCGCGACGGCGGAAGTCGTCTGCTGGCTCGGCGCAGCGCCGGTCTTCGTGGATGTGCGCGAGGACAGCTTCAATCTCGATATCGACAGCCTCGAAGCCGGGCTCGCCACGGCGCGCGCGCAGGGTCTGCGGCCCGTCGGAGTCATTCCGGTCGATCTGTTCGGCCAACCGGCGGATTACGCGCCGATCGAGGCGCTTTGCGCCCGCGAGGGGCTGTGGCTGCTCGCCGATGCCGCCCAGAGCTTCGGGGCGCATTACCAGGGCCGCAAGGTCGGCACGATCGGGGACGCCACCGCGACCAGCTTCTTCCCGGCAAAGCCCCTGGGCTGCTACGGCGATGGCGGGGCGATCTTCACCGATGACAGCGAGCTCGACGCGGTCCTGCGCTCCCTGCGCAATCACGGCCAGGGCGCCGACAAGTACGAATATGCCCGGATCGGCATGAACGGCCGCCTCGATACGATCCAGGCGGCGGTGCTGATCGAAAAGCTGCGCATCTTCGCCGCCGAGATCGAAGCCCGCGACCGGGTCGCCGCGCGCTACGAGGCCGGACTTGCCGATTGTGCGATCACGCCGCAGGTGATGCCGGGTTCGAGCTCGGTCTGGGCGCAATATACTCTGCGCATTCCCGGCTTCGACCGCGCCGCCTTCCAGGCAAGCCTGCGCGATGCCGGCGTTCCCACTGCGATCTATTACCCGCGCCCGCTGCATCGTCAGGATGCCTATGCCCGGTATCCGAGTGCAGGCAACGGTCTCCCGGTGACCGATCGTCTCGCCGAAGAGGTGATCAGCCTGCCGATGCATCCTTATCTCGGCGAGGAAGACCAGGCCCGCATCATCGCCGCGACCCGGAAGGCCCTCGCAGCTTCCGCAGGGTGAGCCGCCAACCCGAAAAGCGTGGCGCTAACCATCGATTCACGCTGCTGAACGAATCACCGACAGCGTCAATCGATTCTGAAAAGAATCCCTCGATTCTGCCGCCATCGGATGGCCATATCCATCCATCGGGAGGCAGTGATCGCCGTCTCCCGCAAGCAGAACAGGAGGCGGCGCGTGGCATCACGCGGAGTGCAGGATTGGCAGGACACGGATTTCGGCGCCATTGGCGCCGGGGGTGGGCCCGCCCGCGCGGCCCGTCGTCGTCGCAGCCGTCTGCCGCTGGTGCGCCTGATGCTTGGCTCGACCGCCCTGATCACTGTTCTCACCCTCGCCGCCATCGAGCATTACGGGGATAAGCCGCGCAATCTCGCCGCGCAGGAGCCCCGCGTGCGCGCCGAGGCGCCCGTCCTCGCCACCCCACCGCCCGTCTGGCGACCCGCCGCGACCCGCGATATCGCGGTCTCTGCCCTGCCCGACGCGCTGGCGCAGGCGCCATTCACCCATCATGCCGAGATGCGGGACGACGGGGCGCGGCGCGACGCCGTAACGCTCGGGGAGTTCCGCTCGGATGCGCCGCATCTGCATCTCGTGGTCCTGCGCGGTGAGGCGGCGCGCCCGGAGCATTCCTTCTTCGTCGCCACCACCCTCGATGCCGCCGATGCGGGTCTCGCCGTAGAACGGGTGCGCGGTCAGGAGCGCCTCGAGACGCAGCGCCTGCCGCTCACCGTGGCGCGGATGGTGCTGGAGGACGACATCGCCCGCGATTGCTTCGCCTTCCGCAGCATGCCGCCGGAATCGGATGACGGGCTCATGCTTACGGGCTGGAGCTGCGGGACGGCCGAGGATCCCTCGGCGCTGGCCTGTCTGATCGACGATCTCGACCTGGTCGATGGCGTGACGGGTGAGACCCTGCTGCCGCCCCCCGAGGGCGCCGGGGCTTGTGGTGGCGCGCCGGTGGCGGATGCGGCGAGCAGGTCTGCGCCGCAGGATATCGCGGGGCTCCTCTCGGTCCTCGACAATGGCAGCAGCGACGATTCCGGATCAGCGACGCTGCCGCCGCCCCGGCCCGAAGGGGATTGACGCCGGCGCCGCAAGGCGCGACGCCGGACAATCCGTCAAAACCTGTCAGCCGGCACGCTTGTCGAGTTCGCGCAGGATCGCGTCACCCATTTCCGTGGTGGACATTCCATTGGCGCCCGCCGGTGCGATATCGCCGGTGCGCGCGCCGTTGGCCAGCGCATCTGTAATGGCGCCTTCCAGCATGTCGGCGGCTTCGATCAGCCCGAAGGAATAGCGCAGGCTCATGGCGAAGGAGCCGATCATGGCGATCGGATTGGCGCGGCTCTGGCCGGCAATGTCGGGGGCCGAGCCGTGGACCGGCTCGTAGAGCGCCTTGCGCTTGCCCGTCGCCGGGTCTTCGGCGCCCAGCGAAGCCGACGGCAGCATGCCGAGCGAGCCCGTGAGCATGGCCGCGACGTCGGAGAGAATGTCGCCGAAGAGGTTGTCGCAGACGATGACGTCGTATTGCTTGGGATTGCGCACGAGCTGCATGGCGCAATTGTCGGCCAGCACGTGTTCGAGGCTGACGTCGGAGAATTCCGCCCCGTGCACGGCGGTGACCACCTGCTTCCACAAAACGCCGGATTTCATCACGTTGTGCTTTTCCGCCGAGGAGACCTTGTTGCGGCGTTTACGCGCCAGATCAAAGGCGACGCGGGCGATGCGCTCGATCTCGCCGGTGGTGTAGAGCTGGGTATCGACGGCGCGCTTCTCGCCGTTCTCCAGGGTGACGATCTCCTTGGGCTCGCCGAAATAGACGCCGCCGGTGAGTTCGCGCACGATCAGAATGTCGAGATCCTCGACCAGTTCGCGCTTGAGCGAGGAGGCATCGGCCAGCGCCCCGTAGCAGATGGCCGGGCGCAGATTGGCAAACAGCCCGAGATCCTTGCGCAGGCGCAGCAGACCGGCTTCCGGGCGGTGCTCATAGGGAACATCGGCCCATTTCGGCCCGCCGACGGCGCCGAACAGCACCGCATCCGCGGCTTCGGCGTTCTTCATCGCGTCATCGCTGATGGCGACGCCATGGGCGTCATAGGCCGCCCCGCCGACGAGATCGCGCTCGGTCTCGAAGGCGGCGATGCCTGAGCGGGTAAACCAGGCGACGAGTTTCTCGACTTCGGCAGCCACTTCCGGGCCGATCCCGTCGCCGGGGAGAAGGAGGAGCTTGTGGGTCGCCATGATATGCCTCGTGCGTCGTCTTGAACGGAGTTGCTGCCTGCTTTTGGCGAAAACCGCCCTTCAGGGCAAGCGCGGATATGTGCAGACGGTTTCAGTCGACGCAGGCGGCGATCGGGCCGGAGCGCACCGCCCGGTATGCCAGCCGCTCGGCGAGCCGCGCGTGTCCCGCCGAAGGGGCGGCGGGATTGCGGCTCTTGGGCGCCGGCAGCGCAGTTGCGAGAAGCGCCGCCTGGTGGCGGGTCAGATCGGCGGCGGAGCGGTTGAAATAGTGCCGGGCCGCCGCTTCCGCGCCGAACACGCCCTCGTCCCATTCCGCGATATTGAGATAGATTTCCAGCATGCGCGGCTTCGACCAGACGAAATCGAGCCAGACGGCGATCGGGATTTCCATCGCCTTGCGGATATAGGAACGCTGCGGCCAGAGATAGACGTTCTTGGCGGTCTGCATCGAGATGGTGGAAGCCCCGCGCGCACCGCCGCTCTCGACGACATGGCGCAATTCACGCCAGTCCACGCCGGCATGGCGGCAGAACTGCCCGTCCTCGGAAGCGATCACCATCAGCCGCAATTCCGGGCTGATCGCCTCGAGCGGCACGGTTTCGCGGGCGACCGGCTGCAGGGTCAGCCAGCGTGCGAGCATGATGGTGGAGGGCGGGGTGACCAGGATGTAGAGGAGGCTCGATCCGGCGAAAAGAACCACCAGCAGCACGAGCATACGCATGACGGTGCCGAAAGCGCGCCGCAGCAGGCCACGCGGCTTGCTTTGGCCTTTGCGCTTTCCCGTGTTTCGTACCTTGGGCTTGCCGCCCGCCGGGGCCGGTCCTTCGACGGCGCTGCGCCCTGTCCAGATGCGGCCGAACACGATCAATCCTCCGCCCTGCGCGGCAACAGCACGATGAATTCGGGACGATGGCGGATATGGCCGGCCTGCCTTCCGGCTTCATCGCCGGATCCGGCGAAATAATCGCCGCGCGCCACGCCCGTGATCGCCGAACCGGTATCCTGTGCGATCATCAGCTGTGCGAGCGGCTGCGGGCGGTTATCGGCATCGGGCAGGGTGCCCGAAAGCCAGACAGGCAAGCCATAGGGCCAGATCGTGCGATCGACCGCCAGCGAGCGATGGGCTGTCAGGGCGACGCCGGCCCCGCCGACCGGGCCGCTTTCCGCGCCGAGGACCGGGTTTTCCGCGAAGAAGATATAGGAACGGTTCTCGCGCATCAGCGCATCGGCCGCTTTCGCATTCTCGGGCGCCTCGAGCCAGCCGAGCAGGCGTTCGAGGCTCATTTCCTCCAGCGGGATCACGTCGCGCTCGACCAGAAGCCGCCCGATCGCCGTGAAGGGGTGGCCGTTGCGGCCGGCATAGCCGACCCGCATGACGCTGCCATCGGCGAGGCGGATGCGCGCCGAGCCCTGCACATGGATGATGAAGGCCTGCGCCGGATGACGCAGATGCACGATCGGCGGGGCGAGGGCGTCGATCGCGCCGTCCATGATCGCCGCGCGGTCCGGATAGGGCACATGGCTGCCATCGGGCAGGCGGCGTGCGGCGGCAAGGCTCTCGTCGATCCCGGGGAGCGGATTCTCCGCATTGCGGGTGACGAGATCGGGCGGGCGGGCGCGCAGGGGTGCGGGAAAATCGGGATGCGGCGCGCGCGAGCCGTCATATTCGGGCTCGTAATAGCCGGTCAGAAAGGGCCGGCCCTCATTCGGTATGATGCGATGCGGGGAAAAATGCGCCTCGAAGAACGCGCGCGCTTCGCCCTGCCAGCTTCGCGCGGCTTCGCAGATCCGCGCAAGATCATCACCGAGGGCGATGCCGGGGCGCAGCGTTACGGTGTTGTCGGGGGCATCGCGGGCAGGACCGTCGCAGGAGCGCAGGAATGCAGCGAAGGCGGCATCGTGGTCGTCATCCTCCCAGCCCGCCAACGCGGCGAAGTCGACGGGGATGAGTTCGGCGCGCTCTCGGGCTTGCGCAGCGGTCGTTTCCGGGGCAGCGGTACCGGCGAGAAAGACCGCAGCCATCGCTATTGCTCCCGTCCGGAACCGGCGCAGTGCGCCGGTATCGCTCATTGCCCGGCTTCAGTCGCGACCAGATGCCATGTCGGATCGTTGGAGCCGAGCGTGCGCGCGAAGGTCCACACATCCGTGACATCGACCACCGCTTCGGGGCTGCCGTCGACCACGTTGCCTTCACTGTCGCGCGTCACGGTGACGAGCTCGGAAACGATCTTCACCGTCACCTGGGCGACACGGTTCTTCACCTCGGCATCCACGATCTCGGCCTTGTCGATGGCGACGAAGGTGGTTTCCGCGGTCTCGCCACGGCCCTCACGCTCGCTGATCGCCTGCTCGAACCCCTCGTAGACGTCCTTGGCGAGGAGCCCCTGGAGCGTTTCGCGGTCTCCGGTGGCGAAAGCCGAGACGATCATCTCGTAGGCCATCTTCGAGCCTTCGAGGAAGCCGCGCGGATCGAAATCCGGTTCCTGGCGCACGATGTCGTCGAGGCCCTTCGCGACGGCGCCTCCGGGCTGGGCGATGCCCTTCCAGCGATCGGCCGAGGCGAGGCGCTGTTCGGCCTGATCCGCGCCGGGAAGGCGCACGACATTGTCGTCGCCTTTCTGCTCGGAGCGATTCGATTGCGGCGCACCGCGCCGGAACGGTTCCTGCGGGGGTTGTTCGTGCCCGGTCTTCTGACCCAGCACCGAGCGCAACCGCCAGATCACGAAGACCGCCAGTGCGAGAAAGATGAGCGTCGTGATGTCGAATGTCTCTTGCATCGTTGATCCGGCCTGGTTTCCGGGTTGCACGCCCCACCCGTTTCATTCCGGGTGGAACCACATTAAGCCATGTCCGTCAACGCCCTGAGCGTCGCGCCTGTTCGTGGCTCCCCCCAATATGGGAACGCTTGGCCCAGACATCTACCACCTTAACGCACAATCGCGACGAAAAGCGTACGCCACGGCTTTTTTTCGCAGTCACCGAGGGCCCGGGCGCATCGAGGGGCCGCTTGCGACCGGGCCGCAGATGGTTGCGCGCGACCGGAAACCGGCGCGAATCGCACCGATCCCGGCGCAGCGCGCTTGTTTGGCCGCCGGAAGCATGTTAGCGGCCTTTTCGAACGCAATCGCGATCCGGCCTGAGGCTACCCGACATGGTGGCGCATGTGGCAAAGGGTCCGTAGCATCGTCCCATCCTGCGCCGCGCGCGGCGCGTATTCTTATCGACAGAGGTTGATCCACATGGCCGATACCCCGAATACCAATGGTGCCGATCCGGCCGCCGCCGGCGCCCAGCCGCAGCAGAACGAAGCGCCGTCCTTGAACGCGCTGGCGCAATTCACGCGCGATTTCTCCTTCGAGAATCCGAATGCGCCCCAATCCCTGGCGCCGCAGCAGCAGCAGCCGCAGATCTCTATCCAGGTCAATGTCAATGCCAAGAAACTCGGTGAGACCGATTACGAGGTCGAGCTGAAGCTGGAAGGCAGCGCCAAGAACGACGCGAACACGCTTTTCGCCTTCGATCTCGCCTTCTGCGGCATCTTCCGCGTGAAGAATATCCCGCAGGACCAGGTCCATCCCGTCATCATGATCGAGTGCCCGCGCCTGCTCTTCCCCTTCGCGCGCCAGATCGTCGCGGATGCCGTGCGCAACGGCGGCTTCCCGCCGCTCTATATCGATCCGATCGATTTCGTCGCGCTCTACCGCCAGCGCGTCGCGGAAGCACAGAAGGCGCAGGGCGAGTCGAATGCACAGCCCGGCGGCCAGACGCCCCCGCCTTCCGGGAACGCGTAATCCGTGATCGCGCGGGGGGGGGGCCGGGGCCCCCCCCCCCCAGCCGTGGTGGGCCGGGGGGCGGGGGCGGGAGGGGGGTGGTTCATTCATAGCCGGCGCGGTGGGTGTTTATCGAACACGTGGGGGGCTAGCGCGCGCGGCTTTCGGGGGGGGGTTACCCGGGGGGGGGGGGGGGGGGGCCGGGGCCCGACCCGCATACTGCGTGGTGACGCCGCTTCAGGAGCAGGTCAGGTGAGCGAAATCGACGCCGAAAAGAACGCCCGCCACAATGCGAAGATGGCGAAGATCAAGGCGGCCCGCGACCGGATGATGGAGACGAAGACCGGCGAGAAGGGCCTGATCATCGTCCATACCGGCCCCGGAAAGGGCAAATCCAGCTCCGGCTTCGGCATGATCATGCGCTGTGTCGGCCACGGCATGCCCTGCGCCGTGGTGCAGTTCATCAAGGGCAACTGGGAAAGCGGCGAGCGCAACGTGCTCAAGACGCGTTTTGCCGATCTTTGCCAGGTCCATACGATGGGCGAGGGCTTCACCTGGGAGACGCAGGATCGCGCCCGCGATGTCGCGGCGGCGATGGCGGCCTGGGAGAAGGCGAAGGAGCTCATCTGCGATCCCGCCATTCACATGGTGCTGCTCGACGAGATCAATATCGCGCTGCGCTACGACTACATCCCCCTCGACGATGTCGTCGCCTTCCTGCGCGACGAAAAGCCGCCGATGACGCATGTCGTGCTCACCGGGCGCAATGCCAAGCCGGAACTGATCGAGATCGCCGATCTCGTCAGCGAGGTGCAGGCGCTCAAGCACCCGTTCAAGCAGGGCATCAAGGCGCAAAAGGGCGTGGAATACTGACGATCCGGCTCTGTCGCGATCAGCCCACGTCCCGGCGATAGCGCGCGGCGTGCGAACCGATCTCCGCGATCTCGGCCGGCGCCGCCTCCGCCCTTGCGAGCAGGTCGGTCAGCGCTTCGGCACCGAGATCGCCCGGAACGGAAAACAGCATCGACAACTGACCCGCGACTCCGGTGGTGCACACGATCTCGCCGCCGGCTGCGGCGATCGCCTGCGCTGCTTCCGAACGCCAGCGCTCGAATCGCGCGGCATAGAGCACCACGTCGCGCACCGCCGCATCGGCCAGCGGCTTCGAGATCACGAAGATCGGCGTTCCCGCCGGGTGATCGTCGCGCTCGATGAATGGCAGCCGGGCGATGACCTTGGGGCGGTCGGGCCCGATCAGATCATTCCACCAGTCACCCGCGGACGCGCCCTGGTCGAGGCGGAAAATGCCCAGATCGCCACGCCCGCCGGCAACGGCCGTGATCACGGCGCGCGCATCGGGATGCGGGTGATAGGGCACGGTGAAGCCGAAATGGAACCGCGCGGAATCGCGCATCGGCCCGTCGCCGCCGGAAATGTCGGCATGCACCGTGTAGGGTGCCTGGACATAGGTGAAGGTGCCGATGATCACGCGCCAGATCGATTCGACGGTATCGAGGGGCAGCAGGCCGGAATGACGCTCGGCCAGCGCCTTCATCATCGAAGCCTCGCGCCCCGGGCGGAAGGCGGAGCCCGATTGCGTCGTCTTCTTCACCGAAATCAGCCGCTCGATGATGGCGCTGCGCTGCATCAGCCGCTCGTGCATCTCGCGATCGAGCCGGTCGATTTCCCCGCGCAATGCGGCGAGATCGACGGGGGCGGCATCATTCTTGGGGCTGGACATGATCGGGCTCGCGAAAACGGTGTCACCTGCCGCAACGACGTGACGGCATGGGATGTCATCGGGTAAGCCCGATGACGCCATCGTTCTGTTTGCAGTTTCGAAGGCGCCTGACAAGAGGCAAGGTGGATGCGGCAGGGCGCTGAGGGGCATAAGGGGATGCCGGCACGCTCGTGTTCGCGCGCGGGCGATCGGCCAGCGCCGCACGTCCCCCTGCGCGCGGCAGATGGCCCTGCCGCGCAATGGTTTCGATATCAGTCGAACAGCGCGTCGATATCGTTCTGGCTGACACCGTCGCCGTCGGAATTCGGCCCGTTGAGCATGAAGACTTCCTTGCGGGTCTGCCTCCGCGCCTCTTCCGGGTCGGGCGGCAGATCGGTATCCCGGGCATTCACCGCGCTGGCGAAATGCGACAGGCGCTTCTCGACGGCGGCGAGATGCTCCACCACCTTGCTGATGCGCTGGCCGGTAATGTCCTGGAACGAGCAGGCTTCGAAAATATCCATCACCCGGCCCTGGACGCGGGCGCGATAGGTTTCGAGATCATTGTCGTCGTAGCCGAGGATCTCCTCCGCCGCTTCCATGATCGAATTCGTCGCCGAAGCCGTGGCATTGACGACGTTGCCGAGCTCGTCATGCGCGCCGGGCAGGCGGTTGCGATAGAGCTCGTTGGCACGCAGGGCGCCGATTTCGTGCTTGAGTCGCGAGATGTAATCCGCAACGCGCGTCAGTTCCTGCGCAATCATGCGGATATCGACCTGTGGCTCGGTTTCGCCGGAATCCTGCTTCCGGCGGCGCGGGCGCGCCTCGGTCGCGGTCTTGCGTATGGCGGCACTTGCCATGTCCTGCCCCTTTCCCATCCCTGTCGATCAACGACCTTCCCGCGAGACGCGATCGAGAACGCGTCCCGCAGCGAGACCGCGCGGCGCCCCGTTCCGGGGCCACACCGCGCCCGTGCAGACGGGTCACGCCCCGCAGACGGCCTCGATCTTGGATTTCAACGTCTGGGCGTTGAAGGGCTTGACGATGTAGTTGTTCACGCCCGCCTTCTTCGCGGCGATGACGTTTTCCGTCTTCGATTCCGCCGTCACCATGATGAAGGGCGTGACGCGCAGGTTTTCGTCGGAACGCACATGCCGCAGGAGCTCGTAACCCGTCATCGGCTCCATGTTCCAGTCCGAGATGACGAGGCCGTATTTCTTTTCCTTGAGCTTGGCGAGTGCCGCAGTGCCGTCATTGGCATCGTCGACATCCTCGAAACCGAGCTGCTTCAGAAGATTGCGTATGATGCGCACCATCGTCTGGTAATCGTCGACGACGAGGATCGGCATCTTGAGGTCGAGGCCCATGTCCCAAGCTCCAGTTTTCTCCGGCGCTGCGAAGCTGCAGCGTCACGAACATATCTTGCATGATCGGTGTCGGAGGGCTTCACGAAGTCCTCCCGCCACCACAAGCAATAGCCGCGCTCCCTTGAAAAGCGGTTAACTGCACCGCCGGAGATCGAACGCGGTTGGCAAAAGCTTAACCACGCAGGTTGTGTCGTGCCGCGCCGGGTTGCGCGGCGCTGACTGCTTGACCCCGCGCGCGATCCGTCGCACTTGCCTGTGCGAAGGGTCCGCGACAGACCGGTAATGCATGACGGATACGGCGAGAGGAAGCGCATGAGCGGCTTCACATTGATAGGTGCGGATGAGGCGATCGCGCAGGATTTGCGCGGCGCGGTGATCGCGATCGGCAATTTCGACGGCGTCCATCGCGGTCATCAGCAATTGATCGCGCAGGCGCAAGCCATGGCACGCGCGCGCGGCGTCCCGGCGGCGATCCTCACTTTCAGCCCGCATCCGCGCGCCTTCTTCGCCCCCGATCGCCCCTTCTTCCGGATCACGCCGCAGCGCGAAAGGGTGCGCGTGATGCGCAAGCTCGGCCTCGACGGCGTGATCATCCGCCGTTTCGACGCGACCCTGGCTGCGACGACGGCCCGGGATTTTCTGGAACGCTTCGTCGTGGAGGAAATCGGCGCTTCCGGCGTCGTCGTCGGCCACGATTTTCATTTCGGCAAGGGGCGCGAGGGCAATCCCTCGCTCCTCGAGGCATTCTGCACGGCACAGGGCATTGCCTGCACGATCGTGCCCGTGGTCGAGGAAACCGGCGGTGCGATCTCGTCGAGCGCCATTCGCACCGCTTTGGCCGAGGGCGACATCGAAACGGCCAACCACCTTCTCGGCTATCGCTGGTTCGTCACCGCCCCGATCCGCCATGGCGAGAAACGCGGGCGCGATCTCGGCTATCCCACGGCGAACATGGCCCTGCGTGCGGGCTGCGCGCTGCGCCACGGTATCTATGCCGTGCGCATGGCGGTGAACGGCGCCCTGCATGACGGCGTTGCCAGTTTCGGGCGGCGCCCGACCTTCGATGACGGCGCGCCGCTCTTGGAGACATTCCTCTTCGATTTCTCCGGCGATCTCTACGGTGCCGAGGCCAGCGTGGAATTCCTCGCCTTCCTGCGCCCCGAAGCCCGGTTCGACAGTGCCGAGGCGCTGATCGCGCAGATGGACGACGATTCGCTACGCGCACGGGCTATCCTCGCCGGCAGCGATACCACGGCCTCCATGATCGCCCCCGACGCTTCGTAGCGCCGGCCCTAGAGCCGGTTGTCGGGGAGGAAACTCGCGCCGAAGACCGACCAGTCCATCTCTTCGGCGAGGCAGGCCAGCGCACGCGTGCCGAGAGCCGAATTGCCGGATTCGTCGAGCCCGGGCGACCAGACGGCGATGCTGGCGTGGTTGGGCACGATCGCGAGGATACCGCCGGAAACCCCGCTCTTGGCCGGCAGGCCCACCCGATAGGCGAATTCGCCGGACCCGTCATATTGCCCACAGGTCAACATGAGGGCGTTGATCCGCCGCGCCATGCGCACGTCCTGTTCCGAATCCGTCGCATCGCCGAGCCGCTCCTGCATCAGATAGCGCCCCGCCCGGGCCAGTTCCCCGCAGTTCAGGCGCACCGCGCATTGATGCACATAGGTATCGATGATCCTGTCGATCGGATGGTGCAGATTGCCGTATGACTGTGTCAGATGCGCCAGCGCCCGGTTGACGTGGCCGGTGGCGAAGGAGTCGAGGATCTCGGCGTTGCGATCGGGCCATTGCGCCTCGTCCTCGATGCCCAGAAGCGCCGCGATGCGCGCGCGCACCGGTTCGGGTACGCGCTCATCGGCCGATTCAGAGGCGAGCAGCACATCGATGACGACGAGTGCGCCCGCATTGATGAAGGGGTTGCGCGGGATGCCGTGATGACGCTCAAGATCGATGATGGAATTATACGGATCGCCGGAAGGCTCGCGCCCGACGCGCTGCCAAAGATCCTCGCCGGCGCGCTCGAGCGCAAGCGTGAGGGAAAAGACCTTGGAAATGCTCTGGATGGGAAAGCGCTCGCCGTGATCCCCGGCTTTCACGAGTGTACCGTCGGCGGTATGCACCGCGATGCCGAAGGCGCCGAGACGGCTGTCGTCGTCGCCGTCACGGACGCGCCCGCGCTCCTTCTCGTCAGCCATGCGCGCGGCGATGCGGTTGATGACCTCCTGCAGGCGCGTATGATCGTCGTTCCTGATGCTCACGATAACCCCCTGTTGCCGGCCGAGAAGGCCGCTTCATGCCAGCGGACAACGCGCAGAACGGCACCGGGGTCCACCTGGCTCGTGCGCCTGCAGGGTGCATCTGCGTGCCGGCAGGCACAAGCCGGTTCCTTCGCGCGTTCTTTCGTGCTAACCGCCCCGCATTCCGGCGCAGCCGCGCTGTCCCCGGGGCTCCTTGCGCCCGCACTCTTTTCGGATCGAGATCATGCCCACCGATACCAAGCGCATCGCCCGCGCCCTGCTTTCCGTTTCCGACAAGACCGGCATCGTCGCCTTCGCCGAAAAGCTGCATGCGCGCGGCGTCACGCTGGTCTCGACCGGTGGCACCCATCGCACCCTGGTCGAGGCCGGATTGCCGGTGCTGGAGGTCTCGGAGGTCACGGGCTTCCCCGAAATGATGGACGGCCGGGTCAAGACTCTGCATCCCAAGGTCCATGGCGGGCTTTTGGGCATGCGCGCCAATCCCGAGCACCAGGCGGCGATGTTTGCCCATGGGATCGAGGCGATCGACCTGCTCGTGGTCAATCTCTACCCCTTCGAGGCGACCGCCGCCGCCGGCAAGCCCTATGACGATTGCGTCGAGAATATCGATATCGGCGGCCCCGCCATGATCCGCGCCGCGGCGAAGAACCATCAGGACGTCACGGTGGTGGTCGATGCCGCCGATTACGACGCCGTGCTTGCCGATCTCGACGCCCATGACGGCCAGACCACGCTCACCCTGCGCCGGCGCCTCGCGCAGAAGGCCTATGCCCGCACCGCCGCCTATGATGCGGCGATCTCGAACTGGCTGGCACAGGCGCTCGCCATCGATGCGCCGGAATACCGCGCGCTCGGCGGCAGCCTCGCGCAGGAAATGCGCTACGGCGAGAACCCGCACCAGAAGGCTGCCTTCTATACCGATGGCTCCAACCGCCCCGGCGTCGCCACGGCGCGCCAGGTCCAGGGCAAGCAGCTCTCCTTCAACAATATCAACGATACGGATGCCGCTTTCGAATGTGTCGGCGAATTCGATCCCGCCCAGGCGGCGGCGATCGTCATCGTCAAGCACGCCAATCCTTGCGGCGTGGCGCAGGGTGAAAACCTGCTCGCGGCTTATGAGAAGGCGCTGGCCTGCGATCCCGTCTCGGCCTTCGGCGGCATCGTCGCCATGAACCGCCGGCTCGATGCGCAGGCCGCGGCCAGGATCGTGGAGATCTTCACCGAGGTGATCATCGCCCCCGAAGCGGATGAGGAGGCGATGGCCATCATCGCGGCCAAGAAGAACCTGCGGCTGCTGCTCACCGGCGGCCTGCCGGATCCGCGCGCCCCCGGTCTTGCCGTGCGCAGCGTCGCCGGCGGCCTGCTGGTGCAGGGGCGTGATGCGGTTCTCGTCGACGACATGGACCTGAAGGTGGTGACCAAGCGCGCGCCGGACGAGCGCGAGATGGCGGATCTGCGCTTCGCCTTCCGCGTCGCCAAGCACGTGAAATCGAACGCCATCGTCTATGCCCGCGACGGCGCCACGGTCGGGATCGGCGCCGGGCAGATGAGCCGGGTCGATTCCTCGCGCATCGCCGCCTGGAAGGCGGGCGAGGCCGCGCGGGCAAAGGGGCTTGCCGAGAGCCTCGCCAAGGGGTCCGTGGTGGCCTCCGACGCGTTTTTCCCCTTTGCCGACGGCCTGCTGGCCGCCGCCGAGGCGGGGGCAACCGCCGTGATCCAGCCGGGCGGCTCGATGCGCGACGAGGAGGTGATCGCCGCTGCCGACGAGGCCGGCCTCGCCATGGTCTTCACCGGCCACCGGCATTTCCGCCACTGATCAAGGGTGAGGGGATGATCAGCATCCACGGCTATGCCATCGTCTGCCGGCATGACCGCATCGCCGATGCGAACGGCGCCTTTCCGCCTGCCTTGATGAACGAGGCGGACTGGGCCTATTTCCAGGCCGAGCTCGACCGGGCGGATCTGTGTGTCCTGGGCAGCGCCAGCCATCGCGCCACGCCCAATCGCGCCAATCGCCGGCGCCTGGTGATGTCACGCGGCGCCGACGGGCTTGAGCAGCGTGACGATGCCTGGTGGTGGGCGCCGCAGAGGCTGCCTTTCGAGGAAGTCTGCGCCCGCCTCCTGCCCGATGGCGGGCGCATCGGCGTTCCGGGCGGGCAGGTGGCTTTCGATTATTTTCTGAGCGAGAGCCCGCAGGGGCTGCGCTTCGGCGCGTTTCACCTCTCGCGCGCAACCCGCACCGCGATTCCCGGGGGGCGGGGATTGCTGACCGGCGTCGAGCAGGGCCATGATGCCGATTCGATATTGCGGGCGCACGGGTTGGTTCCGGGGCCGGTGCGGATGATCGACCCGGATGCCGGGGTGGACCTGACCGTCTACACCGCGCCCTGACACACCCGGCTTGCGCCGGGGCCGGTTTTGGCGTTAGCCGGTCATGGTCGACTGGCAAGGGGCACGGCGACCGGGAAGTGGTTCGCGCACCCCAAGGAGAGCATGATGCGGCTTCTGCTCGACCTCTCACGGGGAATCGACCGGCTCAACGCCGTGATCGGCAGGGCCGCCTCCTGGTTCGTGCTCGCTGCGATCCTCGTTGCGGGCGGGCTTGCCCTGTCGCGGCGGCTGTTCTCGCTTTCGTCGAATGCCTGGTACGAATCGCAATGGCTGTTCTTTGCCGCGATCGTGATGCTGGGTGCGGCCTGGACCCTGCGGCTCGACCGGCATGTGCGCATCGATATCCTCGTCTCGCGTGCGTCGCCGGCCTATCGCCGCCGGCTCGACATCGTCGGCCATCTGCTGATGCTTGTGCCGTTCTGCATCGTGCATCTGTGGCTTGCCGTGCCCTGGTTCTGGCGCGCCGTTCTGAGCGGCGAGACCTCGCCGAATCTCGGCGGCCTGCCGCTCTGGCCGATCCGCCTCGTCATCGTCGCCGGGTTCACCCTGCTGCTGGCGCAGGCCTTCTCGGAACTGGTGAAACGGATCGCCGGCCGCGCCTGAGGCGGTTTGCATCGCCCGGGCGGGCGTGACAGGTTTCCCCTTCGATGATTGTTCTCGACGAGGAGCCGGCATGAGCAAAGATGAAACCGGGACCGCCGGATCCGGGGGCGCGCAATCCTGGAAGACGGCCTATCGCTCCTTCTATTATGCGGACGCGCCCGAGCCCGTGGCGCCGCCGCTCGATCCGGCGACGACGGCCTTGCTCGTGATCGACGTGCAGAACACCTATCGCGATCGCCCCGACCCGGAAAAGCTGGGTCCCGACGAGCGCCGCCGTTATGATGCCTGGACCCCGTTCCACGAGCGCTTCGAGAACGTGCTCGTCCCCAATATCCGCGCACTTCTGGAGCATTGCCGGGGGCTTGGCATCGAGTGCATGTTCGCGCGCATCGCCGCTCTCAAGCGCGACGGGCGTGATCGTTCGCTGAGCCAGAAACTGCCGGGCTGGAACAATATCCTTCTGCCGCATCGCGACACACCGTCGCAGATCGTTCCGGAACTCGCGCCGCTGGAGGACGAGATCACCGTCACCAAGACCACCGACTCAGCGGTGACGGGCACCAATCTGCGGCTCCTGCTCGACAATATGGGGATCCGCACGGTGATCTGCGTCGGCGTCTTCACCGATCAATGCGTCTCCTCCACCGTGCGCTCGCTGGCGGATGAGAGTTTTCACGTGGTGGTCGTCGAGGATTGCTGCGCGGCGGGGACCGACGAGCTGCATCACCGCGAGCTGGAGATCATCAACAACATCTATTGCACCGTGATGGCATCCGCTGAATTGCGCGCGCTGATCAATGAGCAATCGGCGAATATGCGCGGCTGATGCTCACTCGATGATCAGCAACTCGATGCGGCGGTTCTGTGCCTTGTTGGCCTCGCTGTCGTTCGGGACGACCGGCTCGGTCTCACCATAACCGACAGCCGTGAGGCGTGCCGCGTCGATGCCGCGTGAGACCAGCGCGTCGCGCACCGAATCGGCGCGCTCCTGCGACAGGCGCAGATTGACCTCCGCCGGCCCGTCCGAATCTGTATGACCGCCGATCTCGACCGGCGCCGGGGCGCATTCATCGAGGAGAATCGCCAGCGAATCCATCAGCGGGGCGACCGCTTCGTCGAGGCTGGTGGAGCCGGAGGCGAAGGTGATCGGCTCGGCGACGAGCTTCTCCGAGATTTCCGCCTGGCACATGGCGATGTCGGGCGCGTCCGGCAGGCTCGGTTCGCTGATCGTCAACTGCATCTCCCAGCCTTCGGGAATGCGCCCGTCGAGGGCGCGCATCAGACTCTCCTGCGTCTGAGCATAGAGCGCCTCGCCCTCCACGGCGATGATGCCGTCGGCGATGCGCGCTTCCCCCTCGGAGAGACGCGACAGGGCGATCATGCCGGCGAGCCCGGCCTCGACGATGGCGGGATCGAGGTCGGGATCAGCCCGCAGCCCGGATTCGAAGGCAAGCGTGGGGAAGCGTTCGCGGGCGGCTTCGCGAAACAGCCCCATCACGTCGAGATCGGGGGCCGTGCCGCTGACGCGGATGCGTTCGCCGGTGCGGCGCAGGGTAAGGCCGCTTTCGCCGTTGCCGTTCCCCGGGGCGGCGTTCGCGGAAGCCGCTTGCGCGCCGGAGCCGGAGCCGGAATCCGGCGTGATCGAACCCGTCATCGCGACGCCGTCGGGATTGGCCTCGGGCGCATCCGAGGCGGCAAGCGAGGGGCCCGCTTCCGGCTGCGGCAGATCGCCGAAGCGTTGCATCCCGGTATAGAAGAGTGCGGCGCTCGCGGCACCCGCGCACAGGATCGCGACGGCGATGAGAAGACGCATACGTAACCTCTGGCTCGACTCGTTGCCCGGGACGCGAATCGCTTCCCGCTACGAGCGCTCTTGCACCCGGAGGATGACGAAAACGAGGCCGGTCTGGCAAGCCGTTTCGCAAATCTGCCGGCCCGGCTCAGGCTGCCTGCTGCTTCTCGAAGGTCAGAACCTCGACCGTGCGCACCTGATAGCCCGAGGCGATGTCGTTATAGCCGATGGCGCGGATGAAGATGTCGTGGTTGCGCAGCATCTGGATGAAGGGGCGGCGGATATCCGGCGGCACGATGAAGATCGGTCTTTTCGCGTCTTCGAGGATCGAGGGCAGGCGCTGCTTGACATGGGCGATGAAGCTCTCGACGAAATCCTTGCCCGGAGG
>JAFIEI010000003.1 GCA_020832565.1 Salinarimonas sp.
AATCCGCCGAATAACGTTTCCTCGTGTTCGCCATCGATATCGTCCCCTCGTCAGATCGATACCAGCTTATCTCCCTGTCCGAAATCCGGGGTCCACCTCAGAGCTTCACCAATATCGCGTCCTTTCACCTCCGGATCCGCCCGGGGCACCTGACGCGCTCCCAATTTTCCGATCCACTTCATCTGCCCGACGACTCACAAATCGCAAAGCGGGCGACCCACATCCCCCCTCAAACCAACCCAAATCCCCCAATCAACTGCGGTATCTTCTCCCTGAACGGAAAGAACCCCCGCGTCGCATGCGGCCAGGCGGCTTCGTCCAACGGGCGCAACACCCGCACCAGCCGCAGGCCGGCCTCCCTCAGTTCTGGCTCCAGCGCATCAAGCCGGCTGCGGGCGGGGCCGATGGGGGTGTGGGCGGTCACGATGGTGTCGGAGCCGGCCTCGCGGGCGAGTTCGGTGAGCGAAGCGGTGGTGAAGGCGAAGGCGGCGCCCGGCGTGCCGTAATGCGCCTTCGCGCGGGCGAGGGCGTCGGCGAGTGCGTTATGGGTGAAGCGGTGCACCTTGTTGTCGACCATGCCCGGGGAGCGCCCTTCGCTGGCCTGCACCGTCCCGATCGCGGCGATTTCGGCTGCGCCCAGCGCGAGCGTCTCGGATCGGCAATCCTCCTCGGTGATGAGCAGCGCGACCTTGCCGGCAGGCGGATCATCGCCCTCCGGAGCGCCCTGCGGCG
This sequence comes from Salinarimonas sp., assembly GCA_020832565.1. GTDB lineage: Bacteria > Pseudomonadota > Alphaproteobacteria > Rhizobiales > Beijerinckiaceae > Saliniramus. The sequence continues at coordinate 733 of JAFIEI010000003.1, forward strand.
CCGGCGGGGGCGCGTCGTCGAGGGGTTCGGCTGTGGGGCTGAGGGCGTCGGGGGAGAAGCGTCCTTGCGTGAAGCGCTCGATATTGTCGCGGCGCGCGAGATAGGTCTTGCCGCGCGTCTGGATGCCCGCGACCCAGCGCCATGACAGGGTGTTCGAGGCCGGATCGCCGTCGAGCAGATGGCGCATGAAGAAATCGGCGCCGAGCTCCCAGGGCAGCTTCAGCGTGAAGATCCAGATCGAGGCGAACCACATCCGGGCATGGTTATGCAGATAGCCCGTCGCGACGAGTTCGCGCGCCCAGTCGTCGAACCCCTCGATCCCGGTCTCGCCGGATGTCGCGGCCTTGACGGCGGCGTCGAGGCGCGGGTCGTCGTGCTGATATGCGCGCGCCTGCGCCAACCCTTCATGATAGCGCGTGTAGATCGCCGGGCGCAGCTCCAGCCAGCCCTTCCAATAGATGCGCCAGAACACCTCCTGCACGAATTTCTCGCTGGCGGAGAAGCTGTGCTGCGACAGCACCCGCGCCACCACCTCGTCCTCGCTAATCAGGCGATGGCGCAGATACGGCGAGAGCATGGAGACATTGTCGCGGTTTTCCGGGCCGGGATCGGTATTGCGCGTGGCGGCATAGGCCTTGCCGGCGCGGGGGAGAAAGGCTTCGAGCCGGGCGAGGGCGGCTTCGCGGGTGGCTTCGGGGAGGGGGATGGTCTCGGCGTCGGTCACGGCGTCACTCACGAACTGGCTCACGCACCATGAGATAGCGCCGACGCGGCGTGCGTCGAGAGTGTGATCGTCAGCAGCTTTGGCTGCGCCGGGCTTCGGACGAACATGGATGCTTTTACGCAAACAATTGTGGCGCAACCAAAAATGCTTGATTTGTTTGACATCATGCTTGCGTAATTACCCTGGATTGCTAAGATGAATGGGCAATCGCATGATTCGATTGTGAAGCGGTTCGGGCGCGAATCTGCGGATCGTGAGCGTCACGTGAACGAGCTCACCGAGAGCCAATCAGGACTGGACGAATGAATTTTGAAAGCTGCGGACCATTTCTTTTTCCGAGGGAGCGGACTGGTCAATGGCAGAAAGAGTTCTGGCAGGTTGTGGAAAATTATTGGGAGGGTCTGAGTAACGCTATCGGTTGCTACGCCTTCTGCATTAGCAATGGACAGAAAGTTAGGCCGTGGTACGTCGGAAAAACGCTTTCCCGGGGCGGGTTCCGTAATGAAGTATTTACACCTCATAAGATTTTGCATTACACTGAAATATTGAATCCGCATGAAAAAGAAAAATCATATCGACGTGGAAAGCCGTGTATATTACTTTTTCCCCTTGTTTCTGATACATGGCGACTTTCAAAAAGTCGTGCGAACTCCAATGACTACGTCGATTGGCTGGAATCGACGCTTATTGGTATGGCGCTATCGCAAAATCCGGAAATCGCGAATACAAGCAAGACGCGATTTCATCGGGAGGTTTACGTGAACGGTCTCATCGGTGGGCAGTACCAAGGCCGTCCGAGTACAGGTGCGAATTTTGCCAGAAAAGCGTTTCATTCGGCCTGATTCAAAAGTCACCCGCTCTCCCATCGAGCCACGATCAGCCACCGCCCCTCACCCGCCCTCACCACGCCGCGCGCGCGGATGCATGGCGTTGTAGCTTTCCATGATGCGGGTGGCGTCGATGCGGGTATAGATCTGGGTGGTGGAGAGCGAGGCGTGGCCGAGCAGTTCCTGGATGGCGCGCAGATCGCCGCCGCCGGCGAGCAGATGCGTCGCGAAGGAATGGCGTAGCGCATGCGGCGTGGCGCTGTCGGGCAGGCCGAGCGCGCCGCGCAGCTCCGCCATGGCGAGCTGGACCACGCGGGCCGAGAGCGGCCCGCCGCGCGCGCCGACGAAAAGCGGCTCGTCATCGTTCAGGACATAGGGGCACAGCGACAGATATTCGGCGATGGCGGTTCGCACCGGCACGATCACCGGCACGGCGCGCTGCTTGCCGCCCTTGCCGGTGACGAGGACGCTGTCGCGCTCGCCCACGGGCGCGTCCCCGGCGCGGATGCCGAGCGCCTCGGAAATGCGCAGTCCCGCCCCGTAGAGCAGGCCGAGCACGGCGGCGTCGCGCGCGAGAATCCAGGGCTCGCGGGGCGAACCGGCCCGCGTCGCGGTCGAGGCTGTGGCGCGGGCGTCCTCCGCGCCGATGGGGCGGGGGAGGGTCTTGGCGGTACGGGGGCCGCGTACGGCAAAAAACGCGGCGGCGTCGCCATAGCCCTCCTGCGCGAGATGGCGGGCGAAGCCGCGAAGCGCCGCGAGCTGGCGCATCAGCGAGCGGCTCTCTATCCCCTGGCGGCGCCGCGCGGCGAGAAAGGCGCGCACATCCATGGGCGCGAGGGCGGCGAAAGCCGCGCGATCCGCCGGCTCGCCGAGATGCCCGACGAGGAATTCCGTGAACTGGCGTAGATCGCGGGCATAGGCCTGCAGGGTCTTGGGCGAGGCGCGGCGCTCGAAGGCGAGATGCGACAGCCAGGCGCCAATCGATTCGGCCAGGTCGGGCTTGGCCGGAAAATCCTGTATTAGCGTCTTTTCCGCCGTATCAGCCACCATTACCTCCCGATGCGCTCCCGGAGGGAGGTGCGAGAAGCAATTCGCGCGCGAGTTCCTTGTAGATCAGCCCCGCCGCGCAGGCGAGTACCAGCGTCCAGCCGGTCTCGATCACGGCGCGGATGATGGTCAGGATCAGCCCGGCGACGCGCAGGGGCTCGACCTCGCGCATCGCGGCCTCAAGCGGCAGGCCGAGGAAGATGAAGGGCAGGCTGCACAGGGCGAGCACGAAGAAGATCGGCCAGCCGTGCCCTGCCGTATCACGCCACGCGGCCCCCCATGCCGCACCATCCGCATTCACCGCGATCGCGGGAAACAGCGGGCCGATGCGCACCGAGAGCGCGATCGTCGCGGCGAAAGCCATGAAGAACACGGCGGTGCCGAGCGGCGGGCCGAGATTTTCCGACAGGAACGCGCCCCCGCCATAGCCCGCCACGGTGATCAGCGCGAGGATCAGTGAGGCCTTGACGAAACGCCCGAAGATCGGTCCGGCGAGCGAGCCGCTCATGCGCCCGGTCACGATCCCCGCGACGCTGTAGCGGTGCGCGGCGATCATCAGCGGCGCGAAGACGAAGACGTTCAGGATCGCTTCCAGCGTCCCGATCAGATAGGGCGAAGCCGATCCCGTCGGCAGCATCACGCGGCGGGCGAGATCGACGATTGCGGCGAGGATCAAGGTATCGAGGACGACGAGCGGGGCGGCCTTCGCGAAGGCCATCGCACCCGAGAATGCGCCCTGTGTCAGGGCCTGATGATCGACTCGTCTGCTGTCACGCATGTCTCCATGCATAGCCGCTCCGCGCCCGCCGTGATAGCGCTCGCGAGACCGCACGCGACGAAATTCCACACGCGATGGTGAATCGGCTGGTGCATGTTTGGCCATGGCGCCAGCCCGGCAGTCTTTTGCCTTTTCTTATGCAGGATTGCATGGTGTGATGACGAAGCCTACGCCGGTTCGCGCTTGCATTCCCGGCGCAGATGCCCTGATGGAGTGCCCTGATGCTGGAATTGCGCCCGAACTGCGAATTATGTGACAAGGATCTGCCGCCGCAATCGACCGAGGCGCGCATCTGCACCTATGAATGCACCTACTGCGCCGATTGCGTCGATAATGTGCTTCACAATGTCTGTCCGACATGCGGAGGCGGTTTCGTGCCGCGCCCCATTCGCCCGATGAAAGCCTGGCGCGCCGACAGGAAGCTCGGCCTGCAATATCATCCCGCTTCCACCAGGCGGGTCCACAGCAAATACAGTTGCGAGGACATCAAGGCCCATGTGGAGCGGATCAGGCACATCCCGCCGCAGGACCGTTGAGGCACCGATGGCGCCGCGCGCGATCAGGACTCGTCCGGCACCGGCAATGTGCGCTCGACCACGTGCTCGAGATCGGTATTTTCCGCCGTGAGCGTCATGCGCAACCGCAATTCGCCGCCCTTGACGGAGCCTTCGCGCACGAGACGTTCGATCTCACGCTGAGAGGTTACGCCGACTTCCTTGAGAAATTTGCGCATTTCCATGTTGAAACGATCTTCGTCCATGTCCCGTCCTCCCGTTTCGCGTCAATGACGCGCGTAGATGTCTTCGTAGCGGATGATGTCATCCTCACCCAGATAGGCCCCGGTCTGTACCTCGATCAGAACCATCGGCAGCTTGCCGGGATTCTCGAGCCGATGCACGGATCCGAGCGGTATATAGACCGACTGGTTCTCCCCGAGGAGACTTTCCTGCCCGTCAATGGTGACGCGGGCAGTGCCGGCCACGACGATCCAGTGTTCGGAGCGGTGCATGTGGCTCTGCAACGAGAGCGCGCCGCCGGGTTCGACGACGATGCGCTTGACCTGGAAACGGTCGCCGACGGCAAGGCTCTCGAACCAGCCCCAGGGGCGGTGGTCGCGGGGGAAGGTGGTCGCCTGTGCCACGCCCTGCGCCTTGAGCGCCGCGACGGCATCCTTGACCTCCTGTGCCCGGTCCTTACGCGCGACCAGCACCGCATCCTTCATCGCCACGGCGACGATATTGTCGAGGCCGATCCCGACGAGTTCGAGCCCTTCCGATTCCGAGCGCAAAAGCGTGTCGCGGCAATCCTGCGCCAGCGCATGGCCGGATACGACATTGCCGTCCCCGTCCGGCCCGCTCTCCTGCCAGACGGCCTCCCAGCCGCCCAGATCCGACCAATGCGCCCGCATCGGTACGGCGGCCAGGTTCTCCGCCTTTTCCATGATGGCATAATCGATCGAAATTTCCTGCGCCTGCGCCCAGGGTTCCGCTGCGAGGCGGGTGAAGCCGAGATCGGCCTGCGCCTGCGCGACGGCGGCGCCGACAGGGTCGAGAAGCGCCGGCGCATGCTCCTCGAAAGCGGCGATCAGCGCCTTCACCGAGAAGAGAAAAATGCCGGCATTCCAAAGGTGGCGGCCTCCGGCCAGCATCTGGGCCGCGCGCGCAGCATCGGGCTTTTCGACGAAGCCTGCGAGAGGCTGCGGCGCAACCGCCTGCGGATCGGCCTCCGGCGAGAGGGCGAGATAGCCGTAGCCGGTCTCCGGGCGCGTCGGCGCGACGCCGAACGTGACGAGCGTGCCGGCCTGGGCCGCCGGAATCGCAGCCTCGACGCTTTCCCGGAAGGCGGGCGTATCGGGGATCACGTGATCGGAGGGAGCGACCAACATCAGCGCATCCGGCGCGCTCTCGCGCAGCCAGAATGCGGCGGCGAGGATGGCCGGGGCGGTATTGCGCGGTTGCGGTTCGATCAGGGTGGCGCGTGCGGCCTGCTCGATGGCGGCGAGTTGCTCGGTGACGATGAAGCGGAAATCCTCGCCGGTGATCGTCAGCGGCGGCGCGAAGCCGGCCTCGGCCATGCGCCGCACGGTCCCCTGAAACAGGCTCTCGCGCCCGAGCAGTTGCGCGAATTGTTTGGGATAGCTCTTGCGCGACAGCGGCCACAACCGCGTTCCCGAGCCGCCGCACAGAATCACCGGGTAGATCGTCGTCCTCGCGTCCATGGCAACCTTTCCGCAGTCGGAGAATGCGCAGCGGCGAATTGCCGATGCGCTTGCCCGATCGGTCGCCGTATACCGGCGCCTCCTGCCGGAGGTTGCCGAATTACCCGCATCCGGCAAGGGGCGCGAGCGAAAAAAGTCGCGATCACGCCCCGGATTCGACGCGCGAGGCCGCGTCAGCGCACGAAATCGCCGCCCAACTCGTCCTCGATATGGGTGCGGATGATCGCATCGAAGCTCTCATCCGCCGTGAATCCGAGCGCCAGCGCGCGCTTGGGCGAGAAACCGCGCGCCCAGTTGCCCACGATGGAGCGGATCATCTCGTCGGGCTCGCGGCGGATGCGCGCCACGACGTTGTCGCCGGCGATCTTGCGCAAGGATTCGATCTGCTCGCCGACCGTGGCGCGCACGCCCGGCATGTTGAGGTTGCGGCGCGGGCCGACCTTTTCGCTGTCGATGGTCGCGGCATGCAGCATGAAGCCCACTGCGGAGCGCGGCGAGGCGTGCCAGTGCGTGACGCTCTCATCCACCGGCAGCACCGCTTCGTGGCCCGCAAGCGGCTCGCGAATGATGTTGGAGAAGAAGCCCGACGCGGCCTTGTTGGGCTTGCCCGGCCGCACGCAGATCGTCGGCAGGCGGATGCCGATGCCGGTGAAGATGCCCTTGCGGGTGTAATCGGTCAGGAGCAACTCGCCGATCACTTTCTGCGTGCCGTAGCTGGTCAGCGGCGCCTGCAGGAATTCATCGTCGATCAGATCGGGCAGGGGGGCGCCGAAGGCGGCGACGGAGGAGGCATAGACGATGCGCGGATGATACGCCGCACCGTCAGTCGAGAGCGCGCGCAGGCCGTCGAACAGGCGCCGCGTGCCGTCGAGATTGATGGCGTAGCCCTTCTCGAAATCCGTCTCGGCCTCGCCGGAGACGATGGCGGCGAGATGGAAGATGATGTCGGGCTTGCCCGCGACGAGGCTGGCCGGCGTGGCCGGATCGGCGAAATCCGCGGCGATGCTCTCGACGGGGAAGGGGGTGGAGGCGGGAGCCTCCGGCGCGACGATGTCGTGCAATGTGGCGCGCGTGATCTCCCGATCACCGATACGCCCCTCTGCGGCGAGCCGCTCCACGAGTTTGCGGCCGATCATTCCGGCGGCGCCGGTCACGAGAACATGCATGCGATCCTCCCCACTGGTTGCCACCGCAGCGCGGGGCTCCTGGATTATCGCGCCATGATGCCCGCACGAGGCGGCGGGTAAAGGCCCTTTCGTGCAATGTGGTCCGGGCGCGGGCGGTGCGGTCTCAGCTCTCGAAGGCGAAGGGCGAGACGCCGCGCGTGGTTTCGTCGACGGTAAGCCGCCGCAGAATCGGCGGTGCAGCGCGCTGGGCGCAGTTCTGGCGCTCGCAGAGCCGGCAATTCACGCCGATCGGTGTCGGCTCGCGCAGTTTCGGATCCATGCCCTTTGCATAGACGAGCCGGTTGGCGTATTTCAGCTCGCAGCCGAGCCCGATGACGAATTGCGCCTCCGGCTCGCCCCAGGCCTGGGCATTGCGCCGCACCGTACGCGCCAGCGAGAACCAGCGCGCCCCGTCGGGGAGTTCGACGACATCGCACAGGACGCGCCCCGGCGAGCGGAAGGTATGGTGCAGGTTCCAGCGCGGGCAGGTGCCGCCGAAACGCGAGAACGGGAAGGAGCCCGAGGAAAACCGCTTCGACACGTTTCCTGCCGTATCGACCCGCACGAGGAAGAACGGAACGCCGCGCGCGCTCGGGCGCGCCAGCGTGGTGAGGCGGTGGGCGACCTGCTCGAAACTCGCCCCGAAACGCGCACCCAGCACCTCGACATCGTAGGCGAGGCTCTCCGCCGCCTGGAGAAAGGGCTCATAAGGCATCATCACGGCAGCGGCGAAATAGTTCGCCAGCGTGATCCGCGCGAGCCGGCGCACGGCGCCGTCGCGAGCCTCGAGCGTATCCGCGATATGCGAGATCGTCTCGGCATATTCGGTGAAGGCGAGCTGGTAGGCGGCCTGGAAGGTGCGCCCGGACGGCTCGACCAACTCCGAGATCATCAGCCGCCGGCGGTGACGGTCGAAGCGGCGCAGGGCCGATTGCATCACATCGACCGGCATGATCTGCACCCGCAGCCCGTGGCGCTCGCGCAGGCGCTCGGACAGGGCGAAGAAGAGGTCGGGCCCGGATGCTCCGAGCTCCTGCGCCAGGCGCTCGACCGCCGCTTCGAGCTCGGGGAAATGGTTGTTGGCCGCATGCAGGAAGTCGCGCACCCGCTCGACGGGCTGCTCGGGCGCCGCGCCCTCGGCGCGATCGGCATCGCCGCCGCCGGAGAGGCTGCCGCCCTCACGCAATTGGCCGTAGGCGGCAAAGAGCCGCTGTATCGCCGTGGCCAGGGTAGGCGCCGTATCGGCGATCTCGCGCAATGCGCCACGCGGCACGGGCGAATCGCGAAACAGCGGATCGGAAAAGATCTCCTCGAGCTCGCCGACGATGCGCAATTCCTCCTCGCGGGCGAATTCGCGCGGATCGATGTCGTAGACCTCGGCCAGCTTGATCAGCACCTGCGCCGTGACCGGGCGCTGATTGCGCTCGATGAGGTTGAGATAGCTCACCGAGATGCCGAGCTCCGTCGCCATCGCGGTCTGGGAGAGACCGAGATCCTGGCGCAGGCGGCGCAGGCGCCCGCCGGCCATGATCTTGCGTGCAGCATCGTCGCTCATCAGTTTGGCCTTTTACAAGTTTTGACAATTTTACAGGTCGACAATTGTGTTGATTTCACTGCGCGACTTTTTCCAAAAATTGTCCGTCTTGCTCATCGCAGCGCAACATAGCATCAATATCGACAGGTTCCAGCGGTCATTTCGAGGAAATGCCGATCGCTACGACCAAAGTTGTAAAAAACATGTCGATGATGTCGAGGAGACAGTGATGAGCAAGCCGACCTTCCAGGATCTCGTTCCCGCCGCGCCGGAAGGCCGCTTCGATGGCATTCGCCGGCCCTATACGCCGGAGGATGTGTTGCGGCTGCGCGGCTCCTTCCCCATTGCCCACACGCTCGCCGAGCGTGGTGCGGTGAAGCTGTGGAAGCTGTTGCATGACGAGCCCTTCATCAACACGCTGGGCGCGATGACCGGAAACCAGGCCATGCAGCAGGTGCGCGCCGGGCTCAAGGCGATCTACCTCTCGGGCTGGCAGGTCGCCGCCGACTCGAACACCGCCTCGCAGATGTATCCGGACCAGTCGCTCTATCCGGCCAATGCGGCCCCCGAGCTGTGCCGGCGCATCAACCGCACCCTCAAGCGTGCCGACGAGATCGAGCACGCGGAAGGCGGCGCCAAGCGGGACTGGTTCGCGCCGATCGTGGCCGATGCCGAGGCCGGCTTCGGTGGCCCGCTCAACGCCTACGAGATCATGAAGGCCTTCATCGAGGCCGGTGCTGCGGGCGTGCATTTCGAGGATCAGCTCGCATCGGAGAAGAAATGCGGGCATCTGGGCGGCAAGGTCCTCATCCCCACCGCCGCGCATGAGCGCAATCTGAACGCCGCGCGTCTGGCCGCCGACGTGATGGGCGTGCCCACCATGGTCATGTGCCGCACGGATGCGGAATCGGCCCGCCTGATCACCTCCGACGTCGACGAGCGCGACCGTCCCTTCATCGAGCCGGACAGCCGCACGCCGGAAGGCTTCTACCGCCTCAAGGAAGGCACCGGCGTCGATCACTGCATCGCGCGCGGCCTCGCCTTCGCCGAATCGGCGGATATTCTCTGGTGGGAGACCTCGCGGCCCGATCTCGACGAGGCAAGGCGCTTCGCCGAGGCGATCCATGCGAAGTTCCCCGGCAAGCTGCTCGCCTATAACTGCTCGCCCTCCTTCAACTGGCGCAAGAATCTCGATCCCGACACGATCGAGCGCTTCCAGCGCGAAATCGGCGCGATGGGCTACAAGTTCCAGTTCGTCACCCTGGCCGGCTTCCATTCGCTGAACCTGTCCATGTTCGAACTGGCACGCGGCTACCGCGATCGCGGCATGGGCGCCTATTCCGAAATGCAGCAGGCGGAATTTGCCGCCGAGGCGGAAGGCTTCACCGCCACGCGCCACCAGCGCGAAGTCGGCACCGGCTATTTCGATCAGGTGGCAATGACGATCTCGGGCGGGCGCTCCTCGACCACGGCGATGGGCGAATCCACCGAGACCGCGCAGTTCAAGGCGGACGCACCGAAGCTGCACGCAGCCGAATGATGATCCCGGCCCGGCGGGAGCGCATGCCCGCCGGCCGTCCGAGACGATAATCTCAATCAGCCCTTTCAGGAGATATGATCATGCCCAACGTCAAGGAACGCGCCGAAGATCTGGCCATCACCATGGACGAGAAGCAGCAGGCGGCGATTCGTATGCTCGCCAACCAGCTCCACCGGCTCAATGCGGCCGTTGCGGAAGCGGTGAATTCCGGCCTCTCGATCGAATTGCAGCGCGCCTCGCGCCATCACCATCAGGACGGCTATTGGGGCGATCTCCTCACGCCGATCATCGTCAAGCAGAAGTGATTGCTACCCAGGAGTTTCGAGGCGGACCCTCGTGCGGCATCCGAGCATTCTAACGCTTCGGGTGCCGCACCACCTCCAACGGGGCCTGTCGTATCGGCAGGCCCCGCTTTTGCATGCGGCTGAGGCATCACTCCGCCGCGATTGCCGGCGGCTCTGACGGGCGCGCGACGAAGACCTCGCCGGCGGCGAGCACTTCGGCAAGGGCGGCGCAGAGGGCGCGCCCGACCTCGTCGAACCAGCCATGCGGCGTCAGGGTCGCCTCGTGCATGTAGAGCGCCCGGTTGATTTCAATCTGCAGCGCGTGGCGATGTCCGGAAGGCTCGCCGTAATGCTCGGTGATGAAGCCGCCTGCATAGGGCTTGTTGCGCATCACCCCGAAGCCGCGCGCGCGCAGGGCGGCCTCGGCGAGATCGGTCAGCACGTTGCTGCAGCTCGAGCCGTAGCGGTCGCCGAGGACGATATCGGCCTGGCCGAGTGATTCGGCGGACAGGCTGGTCGAGGGCATCGAATGACAATCGATCAGGCAGGCATAGCCGAAATTGTCCTGCGCCCGGGTAATCAGCCGCCGCAGGGCACGGTGATAGGGTTTGTAGAGCGCCTCGATCCGCGCGAGGCCCTCGCGGACGGGCAGGCGCCCGGTATAGATCTCATGGCCATCGGCGACGATGCGCGGGATGGTGCCGAGCCCGCCAGCGACGCGGATCGAGCGGGTATTGGCGAAAGCGGGCAGGCGGCCCTCGAACATGCGTGGGTCGAGCTCGTAGGGCTCGCGGTTGAGATCGAGATAGGCGCGAGGGAACCGGGCGCGCATCAGCGGCGCGCCATGGGCGACCATCGGCGCGAACAGCCGGTCGACATAGGCGTCTTCCGAGCGGCGGATGGTATGCGCACTCAGGCGCCCGCGATCGAGGAAAGCCTGCGGATAGAGATTGCCGGAATGGGGAGAGTTGAAGACGAAACCGCTCGTCACCCGCTCGGGGATGGCGATTTCGAAGGGCGGATCGAACAGCGCTTCCGGCCCATGCTCCGCCTTGGCCTGCATGCCCGCCATGTCAGCCGAATCTTTCAATCGCCTGATTCCCTCACACCGTTCCACCACGCCGATGCCGGCTCGCACCAATCTTTCGCGGGGGCACGCAGAAGGCAAGTGCATTCGAGAGCATTCAGGTGCAATCATGCGCGAGCGCGTTGTCGACGTGGCTGCATTTGCCCGCGATTCCGGTTCGGGCTGTGTTTCGTGTCCATCTGCGAAAGCGCCTTTGCGCTTCGCTTTTTTGGGGGTGCGACACCGTTTTCACGTGATCTTTACCCGCGACACGCTTTATGAAATGAGTTTGAGGGGAAGCCGGGATCGGCAATGCGGGACACCATGAAGATACTACTCGCCGAAGACGACAACGACATGCGCCGCTTCCTCGTGAAGGCGCTGCAGAATGCGGGCTACGATGTGGCCTCCTTCGATAACGGGCTGTCGGCCTATAACCGGTTGCGCGAGGAGCCGTTCGAGCTGCTTCTCACCGATATCGTAATGCCGGAGATGGACGGAATCGAACTCGCCCGCCGGGCGACGGAGCTCGATCCGGATATCAAGGTGATGTTCATCACGGGCTTTGCCGCCGTGGCGCTCAACGCCGATTCGGAGACTCCCAAGGATGCCAAGGTGCTGTCGAAGCCCTTCCACCTGAAGGATCTCGTCGGCGAAGTGGAAAAACTCCTCGCCGCCTGAAGATTTCCTCTTCAAGCCGCTTGCGCCGCCGATGCGGGTTCGCTATACGCGCTCCCACGGCAGCGGCACAAACGGCCCGCCGCCGAGCCAAGATGGGCGCGTAGCTCAGCGGGAGAGCACTACGTTGACATCGTAGGGGTCGCTGGTTCAATCCCAGCCGCGCCCACCATCTTGAACTTCTTGAAATCGCAGTAGCAATCATCGCCGACGGCGCACCGATGCGTCGCAGATACGCGGTGCCGATGAATGGGCGCGGCGTTCGCTACGGTATCCCGGCCTTGCGCTGCTCACCCTGCGTCGGGCCTTGAGCCCGGCTGCGACGCGATGCGTCGAGAGCGGTTTTGCCCGTGCACCATCCCTCAACAAAAACGGCCCCCGGATTGCTCCGAGGGCCGCGTTGATCGTCTTTCTGATGGGCCAGATCAGTTGGCCATCACCTCTTCGGTGGCGGCGCGGATGCGGCGGACGTTTTCTTCCATCTCATCCTGGCCCATGAACACCACCGGGAAGAAGGTGTTGTCCTCGGTGATGGCGCGGAAGTCCTCATTGGTGGAGGCGAATTCTGCTGCCGCGATCAGGCGCTCCTTGGCTTCGTCGGGAATGCCGGCCGGCACCACGATGGAGCGGTAATCCTCGATCGAATAGTCATAGCCCAGCTCCATCAGGGTCGGCGTATCCGGATAGAACGGGCTGCGCTCGGCCGAGAGGAAGGCCGCGACGACCATTTCGCCGGTCGGCGTGTACTGGGCATGCGTGCCGCCCGAATAGGCGAAGTCGACTTCCTTGCCGAGCACGAGCGGTGCCATGCCGCCGCCGCCGCCAGTCGGCACGATGGCGAGGTCGAGGCCCTCGATCTCGGCGACGCGACGGATGATGGCTTCGTCCAGCGGCGTCTGCTGGGCGTAGGTCATCGGGTTTTCCTTACCGTACTCGATGATCTCGTCGAAGGTCTGGAAAGGCTGCTCGGCGGAGGTGACGAGGGCGTTCTGGCCCACGGCGAGGGCAGCGAGATACTCGAAATCGTCGATCTCGTACTCGACCTCGGTAATGATCGGCGTGAAGGTCAGCGCGGTGAGGCCGCCGAAGAGGAAGGTGTAGCCCTCGTCGGTGTTGTTCGCGAGGCGCGTATAGGCGACGGCCGCGCCGCCACCGGGCTGGTTCACCACGTTCACCGGCTGGCCGAGATACTCTTCCATGACATTGGCGAGCACGCGGCCCTGAATGTCGGTGGAGCCGCCGGGGGCGAAGCCGATCACCATGGTGAGCGGCCGCTCGGGCCAGGTATCGGCATGAGCAGCACCCATCGGCGCGGCCATCAGCATCACGCTGGCGGAAGCAAGGAGGAGTTTCTTCATGGATTGGTTTCCTTCGTTACCCGCTCTTGGTGAGCGGTCGTTTCAGTCTGCCCTCGCGCTGGCGCGGGGGCGGCCGGTTTGCCCACGGTCACCGTCCGGTACGCCAGCATCGCAAGGGCGACGAGGGTGCAGAAGATGAAGAACAGGGCAATCGGGCGATTGAGCAGGATCATCCAATCGCCACGCGAAAGGATAATACTCTGCCGCAGGTTTAGCTCCAACATCGGTGTGATGATGAAGGCGACCAGGAATGTAACGAACGAGTAATCGTACTTCTTCATCAGGAAGCCGAGCGCAGCGAACGCGATCAGGATGATCAAGCCGAAGGCGCCATAGCCCTGAAGCATCATGCCGGCCAAGCAGAAGAAGATCACGATCGGTATCACGACATGCGCGGGAACGCGGGTGATCTGGGCGAATACCATCAACCCGAACCAGCCGAGCGCCAGCATGATGAAGCTTGCCACGATCATCCCGGCGAAAATCGAATAGAGCAGTTCCGGCTCGTCGCGCAAAAGCAGCGGGCCGACGGTAATGCCGTGGATGGCAAAGGCGCCGATCAGCAAAGCCGCCGAGACATTGCCGGGAATACCAAGTCCGAAAAGCGGGATCAGCGCGGCGGGGATCACGGCGTTATCTGCCGATTCGGCGGCGGCGATGCCCCTTGGCTCGCCCTTTCCGAATTTCTCCGGGGTCTTCGACGCTTTCTGCGCCATGCCATAAGACATGAAGGAGCCGACGGAGGGGCCGAGCCCGGGCAAGGCGCCGACAAATGTGCCGATTCCGGTGCCGCGCAGTATGGTGGGGGTGATCATGCGCAGGATTGGCCAGGTGATGTGATCGTCCGGGCGATGCTCGAGCTTGACCGCCATGGTCGCCCGCTCCTTGCGCAGGCGCTCCGATTGCACGAACATTTCCGACAGGGCCAGTGTCCCGATCGCAACCGCGATCAGCGGCATGCCTTCCATCAGCTCCGGAAAGCCGAAAGTCATGCGCGGCAGGCCGGTCTGGTTGTCGAGGCCGATGGTCCCGAGCAGGATGCCGAGCCCGCCGGCGGCGAGCCCCTTGAACAGGTTGCCGCCCGAGAGCCCGGCGATGAAGACGAGGGCGAAGGCGAGGATCGCCGCCATCTCGTAGGGGCCGAACAACAGCGCGACCCGGGCGAAGGGAATAGCGACGAAGATCAGGATGATCGTCGCCAGGATATCACCCGCCACCGAGGCGATCAGGCCGATCTGCAGGGCCGTCTTCGGCTTTCCCTGTTTGGCCATGGGATAGCCGTCGAGGCTGGTCGCAGCCGAGGAAGCTTCGCCCGGGGCGTTGAGGAGAATGGCCGAGACGGCGCTCCCCGCCGCCGTGCCCTTCGACAGCCCGATCAGGAAGGAGATCGCGATATAGGGCGTCATGTAGAAGGTCAGCGGAATGGCGATCGCGATCGCCACGGAGCGCGACAAGCCCGGAATGACGCCGATGATGTATCCGAGCAGGACACCGCCGCCGATGCCGATGAAGGATGAAAGGGTAAGCGCTTCGCCGATGGCTGCGCCGACAATTGAGAAGTCCATGGCTCAGATCACCCCGACGCGCATCAGATAAACTGAAAGGAAGTAGAGCAGTATCACCGGGGCGATTGAGCACCCGATGAGGATGTACCAGCGCCGTTCTCCGAGGAGGAAGAGCATGCCCGCGATCAGCGGCGCGCCGACATATGTCACCTTGAGGAAGGTCAGGAAGTAGATCCCGACGGCGACATAGGCGAAGGGCCACAACTTCCAGCCGAGATCCGGCCAGTCGATATCCAGCGAGACCGGCTTCTCGCCGGCCCGAACCATCTCCACGGTTGCCTGGATGACCACGATGATGCCGC
The DNA here is from genome assembly GCA_020832565.1 of Salinarimonas sp. GTDB lineage: Bacteria > Pseudomonadota > Alphaproteobacteria > Rhizobiales > Beijerinckiaceae > Saliniramus. The sequence continues at coordinate 15,820 of JAFIEI010000003.1, forward strand.
TGACCAGCATGATCCATGACGCAATGCGCGGAACGAGATCCGGCGGCATCTGCGCAAGCGGATTGACGCCCGCATAGTTCGGGATAACCCAGTTAAGTGCAAGCAACGCAAATCCGATCACGGCAAGGCCGGACCAGAAACTGTGCCTTGGCATGTGACGATGTCCCCTGTTTGTCGTATTTTTTTGCAGGCTGGCACATTGCACGAATTCTGCGCAAGCGAAATTTTACGTCACCGTGCTGTTAAACTGGTCAACGGCGGCGGGCGCCGACCATTAGACGCTGGGGAAAACCGGGGCGGCGTTTCTATTCTCTGGCTATTCTGCAGTGCAGCGAACGCGGCGAAAAATTACTTTACGTTCAATCGCTTGAAAAGCACCGTCGTCGAATCGAGGCGGGTCGATGCAACGTCGAGGCTGTAGTCTGGAATGATGCCCGCCACCTCGTATCCCATCGCACGATAAAGCGGCTCCGCGACATCACCGGTGCGGGTATCGAGGGTGATCATGCTACGTCCGCAGGCCCGAGCAACATTCTCCAGTTGCGTGATCAGCGCGCGGGCGATGCCGCGACGGCGGGCCCGGGGATGGACGAGAAGCTTCTTCAGATCGGCGCGGTGGGGTTGATTCGCAGGCGTGTCGATGCCGAGCTGGATGGTGCCGACGAGGCGCCCGTCAGCATTGTCGCGAGCGGCCAGCAGGATCGTCGCGCCGCTTGCGACCTGCGGCAGGATGCTGTCGCGCCAGAAAGCGCTGGCATCTTCGAAACCGAAGGGCAGTATGAAGCTGACGGCGGCGCCGTCATTGACGCAGGCATGCAGGATACCGGCGAGATCATCGAGCGCGTCGGGCATCGCCGCAGCATCGAGCCGCAGCAGATTGAACCCGCTTGCGGGCGGTATCGGCGCATTCGTCATGGGGCAGCCTCAGAGCATGAAGAGGAGATAGGTGGCGCCGTGATCCGGTGGTGTTTCGAACCGGCTGGAACCGATGAGCCGGTAACGCAGGCAATCGCCGGGGCCGAGACGATGTTCGTCGTCCTCGAGCGTCACGTGCAGCGCCCCGACCTGCAGGACGAGGTGGTGCTCCAGGCCCGGGCGCGGCGGGGCGGGATAGGCGATGATCGTCCCCGCCGGCAGCGTGCAGCCGATCACCTCGCCGGTGAAACCCTCGGCGGGCGGCGATATCACCCGGCGCACCATGCCGGTTGCCGGGTCGTGCCAGATCGATTGTGCGTCATGCGGCACATGCGGCGAGGGGGCATTCTCGACCTCCTGCAGAAGCCGCGATACGGGCAGGCCGAATACCGAGCAAAGCCGCCCGAGCACCTCCGCGGTGGCGCTGGTTTGCGCCTTTTCGAGGCGCGAGAGCGTCGAGCGGCTCACCCCGCTCGCGGCTTCGAGCTGTTCGAGCGACAGATTGCGCGCATGGCGCAGCTCACGCAGCCGCGCCGCAATGCGGCTGTCGATGGTGGTGAAGGCGTTTCGATCATTTCTCATATTCGGGATTATTTCCCGATTATGAGAAACATACAAGTATCAAAATGGCCAGACCAGAGGCAGGATCGGCACGGCCACAGCCACGACCACGGCCTGCAGCGGCAAACCGAGTTGCCAGTAGTCGCCGAAGCGAAAGCCTCCGGGGCCGAGGATGATGGTGTTGTTCTGGTGTCCGATCGGGGTCATGAAGGCGCAGGACGCGCCGACCGCGACCCCCATCAGCAGGGGATCTGCGCTGATGCCGAGGGAATTGGCCGTGCTGATCGCGATCGGGCACATCACCGCAGCGGTCGCCGCGTTGTTGACGAAGGCGGATATAATCATCGTCAGGACCAGCAAGATGGCGAGCGCCGCCATCCCGCTGGAACTCGCCCCCCAATCGAGCAGGGTCTGCGCGATGAGTTCCGCCGAGCCGGTCGTCGCCATCGCCCCGGCAACGGGGATCAGTGCCCCGAGAAGGACGATCACCGGCCAGTCGACGGCGTTGTAGACGTTGCGCGGCGGGATGATGCGCAGGGCCATGACCGCGAGCACGCCGAAGGCGAAGGCGATCGCGGCGGGAAACAGGCCGAACGCCGCTGCGGCGATGGCCAAACCCATGATCCCGAGCGCCATCAACGCCTCGCGCGCATTGGGAATGCGCACCGCACGCTCCGCCAGCGGCACCAGGGCGAACTGTCCGGCGAAATCCGAAAGGCGCTGGAACGCACCCTGCATCAACAACACGTCGCCTGCCTTCAGCCGCAGCGTACGCAGCCGCGCCCGCGAGCGCTGACCCTGGCGCGAGACGGCGAGCATGTTTATGGCAAAGCGCGTGCGCAGGTGGATGTCGGCGGCCGAGCGTCCGATCAGCGAGGAATTGGGCAAGACCACCATTTCGATGATGCTCATTTCCTCGTCCCGGCTACTCTCTTCCTCAGCGTCAGCCTTGGCCTCCGGCGTATCCGGATCGCGCGGCTTGTCCTCTTCGAGCTTCAGTTCCAGCGCCGACAAGGCGCCTGCAAGCGAATCCGGCTCGGCTTCGATGACGAGGATGTCGTCGATGCGCAGTTTCCGCCACGGGTCGGGGGCGCGCATGCGCACCTCGTTGCGGATCAGGCCGACAATGGTGGCATCGACCTCGTCGAGCTCCTTCTCGATCTGCTTGAGCGTCATGCCGACCGCCTTCGACTTCGACGGTACGCGCGCTTCGGTCATATAGGCATCGGTCTCGAAACCCTCGGAAGTTCCGCCGCCGCGCTCGGGTATCAGCTTGCGGCCGAAGATCAGCAGGAATGCCAGCCCCGCCACTGCAACCGCGATACCGACCGGGGCGAAATCGAACATGGCAAAGCTGCTCTCGCCCGTCTCACGGCGAAATCCCGCCACGATCAGATTTGGCGGCGTGCCGATCAGGGTGGTCATGCCGCCCAGGATCGATCCGAAGGAGAGCGGCATCAGGACCTTGCCGGGAGAGATGCCGTGCCGGGCCGACATCTGGATCGCGATGGGCATCAACAGGGCAAGCGCGCCGACATTGTTCATGAATGCCGACAGCACCGCGCCGAGCGTCGTCAGCGCGGCGAGGGTGACGAAATAACTCGAATCCGATGGAATGAAGCGCTGCGCGATCGCATCCACGGCCCCGGAAGTCTGCAGCGCCCGCGACAGGATCAGGACGCAGGCCACGGTCACCACTGCAGGGTGGCCGAAGCCCTCGAAGGCCGTATCGCGATCGACGAGGCCAAACCCGACGCAGGCCAGGAGCGCGGCGACGGCAACGATGTCGTGGCGCCAGCGCCCCCAGATGAAAAGCCCTATGGTCGCCAACAGAATGGCGAGAAAGATGCCCTGTTCCTGGGTCATTGGTCGAAATCTCGGCTGCGGTGGCGGAGGTGATCTTCAGGTGGGTGACAGGGATATATGAATGCTGCCCGGTCGCCTCATGAACGCGACCAGGCCTGAATGGTTGCGCTCGACCAGCGCTCTGTCGATGAAGGCTATACCGATTCCCGCGCGAATGCACCGCCGATCAGGCCGGGGATGGGCGGGCGCTCAGGCCCTCTGGCGCAGGATTCCCTGCAACTCCTCGGAAAGCTTGGTGATGCGTTCCGCCGAGACGCCACTCTCGTCGGCCAGTGATTTGATCTCGGTAGCGACCACGGTGAAGCCCGCGCCGTACTCGCCCGCCCGCGCCGCTTCGATGCGGGCATTGAGCGCCAGAAGCTGCAGCGTCTGCAGGATCCGCAGGATAGCGCCGGTATTGGCGATGATCTCCTGGCTCGTCGCGCCCACCCGTTCGAGCAGCGCGGTGGAGTTCTCGAGCTCGCGGGTCTTTTTGTTGTTGACGTCGATCACCACGCCCTCGAGATGCGAAAGTGCCCCGTCCGGCCCGTAGACGCCCCCGCCGCTCTCATGCACCCATTGCGTGCCGCCATCGGCGCGCTTGATCCGGTAATCGACCTCCCAGTTACCGCGTGCCTCGACGGCTGCCGCTACGGCACTGTCGACCGTCTCGACATCATCGGGATGGATGATGCCGGCATAGGAGCGCTTTTCGGCGCCGGTAAAGGCGTCACGAGAATATCCGGTCACGCGATCCACGGCGCCTTCCATGAACATCATCGTGAAATCGGTGTCGTTGTGGCAGCGGTAGAGGAAGCCGTTCATCCGCCGCACGATGCTGCGCATGATCGACAGGGAATTCTCCCCCGGGCTCCCTGCTTCCGGCGCCACATCGTCGCCCCCGGTTTCGGCTCGCATCAAGGCATCCATCTTCGGCTCCGCAAGGTTGTTGTATCGGCTGACAGGTCTTCGCGCTCGGGGGATCGAAGGTGATTCGCGCCGAACCTGTCATATCGGCGATTCAAGCATGACTTACGTTAAGTCATCCTTGAGGATCGCCCGTACCGAAGCTGCTTGCTTGCCAATGACGGTGCCGAGAAATCGCGGAGGCGATTCCGGATTGCGTTCACGCGAATGCCACACGGGCGCGACGGAATAGCCCCGCCAGCAGCGCGATCTTCAGCGTGATCATCGCCCCGCTGAGAAGCGCGAATTTCGCTGCGGCAAAGCTCGAATAGACCACGGCGACGGTCTGCGATATATCCTGCGGGTTCGCCAGCATGATGAACGAGATCAGGTTCTCGATTACATCCATGCTCGCTCCGGCAATCCCCAGCACGGCCGCTGCGATTCCCGCGCGGTAACCGAAGCTCCCGACGCCGCCGAGGCGCGCGACGAGCGTTCCCAGCAGGGCAGAGAGGATCATCACGGACGCGATGAACGCGAAATCGATGATCTGTGTTCGCCAGTAGATGTCGAGCGTGCCGGCATCAAGCATGACCCCGTAGAAATATTCGACGCGCTCGGCACTGAAGGCGAGCTGCCCCTCGGCGTAATGGACGGGATGTCCGGATGCTTCATAGCTCGCATCGAGCCAGGTTTGCGCCCCCATGAAGCCCGCAAAGGCGGCTCCCGTGGCAGCGAGATGGGTGCCGGGTGTCATCCTGAGAAGATGATGGAACATGATAATTCTCCATTTGCATTCCATGGAATACATATTACATTCCGTGGAATGGAAATCAAGCCCGAAAATCTGCCCCCCGAGTTGTCCGCCGATTTCGGTCGCCAACTCGCCGTCGTGAGCCAGCTCTACACGGCGCTTCTCGGTCGCCTGCTGGCACCTCACCAGCTGACTTACGGCCAATTTGCCCTGCTGGCGCATCTGGGACGCCATGGCGGGCCCACGCGCGTCTCCGACATCGCACGGGCGGTCGATCTCACCCAATCGGCGGTGACGAAGGCCGTGCAGAAGTTCGCCGGGCTCGGACTCGTCGAGATTGCGCGGGATACCGTCGATCAACGAAACCGTCCGGTTTGCATAACGGCGCTGGGGCTGCAGCATCTCGACGAGGTACAGCAGGCGTTCTCGCCTGCCTTCGCACAATTGCTGGATGGCTGGGATGTGGCCGAACTTCGGCGGCTCACGGGCGATCTCACTGCGCTCTCGGCGCGGCTGGATGCCATGCGCCAGCAGGCGGCGGAAGCCGAAGCCTGACTGACAAGGTTCGCGATAACCAGTGTCTCGGTCAGCGCACCGGCCCGGGCCGTACGGGGATGCCTTTCGCCCGCTCGGAATAGAGGATGTAGACGCCGCTGCCGATGATGATGGCCGAGCCGAGCCAGACGAACGGGTCCGGCAATTGCCCGAACACCACCCAGCCCAGCAGCACCGCTCCGCCGAGCTGGAGATAATTGAAGGGCGAGACGAAGGGCGCCGGCGCGACCTCGAAGGCCCGGACCAGGAAATAATGACCGAAACCGCCGAAGAAGCCGAGGCTGGCAAACAACGCCCAGTCGAGCGCGCTTCCCGGCGTCTGCCAGATGAAGGGCAGGGGCAGGCTGGTGAGCAGGAAGCCCGTCACGGCGATATAGGTGATCGAGGTATCCGCCGGATCACCCGCAGCGAGCTTGCGCGACAGGAGCTGGTAGAAAGCCGCAGCTCCCGCGCTGCCGAAGACGAGCAGTGCGGCGAGATTCATGCCTTCGCCGGGCCTGATCACGATCAGCGCACCGGCGAAACCCACCGTGATCGCGATCCAGCGCCGCAGGCTGACGCGCTCGTTGAGGATGAACGGTGCGAAGGCCGTCACGATAAAGGGCGCCGTAAAGCTGATCGCCGCGGCGGTCGTCAGCGGCACGAAGGCGAGGGCGGTGATGTAGATCAGCGTTGCCATGCACAGCAGGCTCGAGCGCAGCAGCTGCAACGGAATTTGTTGCGAGCGCAGGAGCGCGAGGCCGCGATACGGCACGAACACCATCAGCATATAGACGAAATGCCCCGCATAGCGCGCCCAGGTAATCTGCAGCACGCTGTAATCATCGGTGAGGTATTTCGCGCTGGCATTGAGCATCGGAATCAGCGATGCGGCCAGGACCATGAACAGCACGGCCTTGTTCAGATCGTCCGGCCGTGACCCCTGCGTGCTCATCTCCACCCTGCCCAGTATGCCCACCACGGACGATCACTGCATACTGGGCCCGGTTATCTGCGGGTGAAATACGCAATTCTGCCGGACGGATCGCGCAATCTCCGCCTCGGAGTGGTTTCACCCAGAGCCAGCGGCAAACCGCGCGGAGCGCTTTTCGATCCGGCGACCCTGTTCAGGCGCCGGCATCGGCAACGAGGCCGGCGGCAGCGACACCGGCAAGGGCAGCCGCCTCGTCCTTGTCGGAGAGATCGCCGGAGACGCCGACCGCACCGATCAGGTTGCCGCGCTTGTCACGCAACAGCACGCCGCCCGCTGCCGGTATCAGGGGCCCGGCCACGACATGGCTCGCCGCCGCGATGAAATGCGGACGCTCAACGGCCATGGCACCGAAGGTGCGCGAGGGTACGCCGAGAGCGATCGCCCCATAGGCCTTGCCCATGGCGAGCTCGCCGCGCTTGAGGCTGGTGCCGTCCTCCGCCTGGAAGGCCTTGAGCGCACCACGCGCATCATAGACCGCCACGGCGATCGGTTGCAGCGAGGCCTCGCGCGCGGCTTTCAGGGTTGCGGCAACGATGCGCTGGGCGATGCGTAATTTCAGTTCGGACATGGGGCGGCTCCTCGCCTGCTGAGGTTCTTCGTCATCTCCCATTCTAGCGCTTCGCCGGCGCCGCGCAGCAAGCCTGCCGGCGAATGAGTTTTTCATGCAGGGAAAAGCCGGATCGACCGGAATTCAGGAAACGCCGGTGCGCAAGGCGCTGAGATCCACAGGCGCGAACTGCGTCGTCTCGCGCGTCAGGGTCACCTCCTCGACATGCAGTTGCCGCCAGGTTGCGAGTTTCTCCAGCACTTCCTGAACGATGATCTCCGGGGCGGAGGCACCTGCGGTGACGCCGATTGTCTCGATCCCGTCGACGAATTCCGCGTCGAGTTCGGCCGCGTCCTCGACGAGCAATGCGGGGCGATTGAGGAAACGGGCCACGTCGCGCAGGCGGTTCGTGTTTGAGCTGTTGCGCGCACCGCAGACGATGAAGCGCTCGGCCCGCTCGGCCAGCATGCGCACGGCGCCCTGCCGGTTCTGCGTGGCGTAGCAGATCGTCTTGACGTCGGGACCGACGATTGCCGGAAAGCGCGCCTTCAGCGCCGCGATGATGTCGCGGGTGTCATCGACGGAAAGCGTCGTCTGTGTCACATAGGCCAGCCGCTGCGGATCGTTCACGCTGAGCGCGGCGACATCGACGCGGCTTGCCACGACATGCGTCTCGCCGTCGATCTGGCCCAGAATACCCTCGACCTCCACATGCTGGCGATGGCCGATGACGATGACGGCGCGTCCCTCCCGGGCATGGCGGCGGCCCTCGACATGGACACGGCGTACCAGCGGACAGGTGGCGTCGACGACATCGAGCCCGCGCGCCTGCGCCTCGTTCTCCACCGAGCGCGAGACGCCATGCGCGGAGAAGACCGTCACGGCCTCGTCGGGGATGTCGGCAATCTCGTCGACGAAATGGACGCCGCGCCGGCGCATGTCATCGACCACGCGGGCATTGTGGATGATTTCGTGGCGGACATAGACCGGACGATCGGTCATGCCGCGCAGATCCTCCACCGCCGCGATCGCGCGATCGACCCCGGCGCAGAAGCCGCGCGGATTGGCCAGAAGGACTGTGAGCGGATGCGTCATGGCCGCATCCCCGCAAGCGCGAGGGCGGCATCGCTTCCCGCTATGGCCGCCGCTTCGATCGTCGCCGGAAGCGCGCCGATCCAGTCGCCGGCAATGGCGAGACCGCGCAATGGCGAGACCGGGCAGAATATCGCCCCGCCGGCATTTTGCGTCATGGTCGCGCGCTTTTCCTTCACGAGACGACGTTGCTCCCCGATCACGCATGACAGGCCCGCCGCAACGAGCGCGGGCGCGATTTCTTCTTCGATACGCGCGAGCAGGCGCTCCGGATTGTCCGAAGCATATTCTTCTGCGGCGGAGACCGTCACCGAAAGGTGATCTGCGCGCACCAGAACCCATTGCGATACGGTGCCGACGAGGCCGATGAAGCGCGGCGCGGCCGTGGCGGGAAGCGCCGGGTCGAGGGAGAAATGGGCGTTGACGATGGGCTCGAAGCTCTCCGGCACCGCGATCTGTGGAAAAAGCCGCCCGATCTCGGCGGGCGGCAGGGCGAGCAGCACGGTATCGTCGGGAGCGAGCGTGATCGTCTTGCCGGCAAAGACGAGGGCGGCGGCGCGTCCATCCTCGACACCGATCTCCCGCAACCGCGCGCCGGTGCGCAGGGCCACGCCGCGCTGCGACAGCCAGGCGATGGCGGGATCGACGAGATCGGGGCCGAGCCCGTTTTGCGCGACGAGGAGCCGCGCACCGCCGGGGCGCATCACCCGACGCAGCGCCTGACCCATCCGCGCCGAGGAGGCCCGGGCCACCGGAGTGTTGAGGACGGCGACCGTGAGCGGTTCGACAAGATGATCATGCAATGCGCTACCGGCGAAGAGCGGGCCGATCGAGCGATCGGCGAGCGGCGCGGCGAGGCGGGCGAGGCGCGGCAGATCGGTGAGCGACAGGCCGGGCGGGCGCTGGTCGCGGCGCAGCCACCTCCAGGGCGACAGGCCGATCCGCGCCAGCGCACCGGTGCCGGCATCATAGACCGGAAGGCCCTGCGGCTCCGGCTCGATCCAGGCATCGCGCGCGCCGATCCGCTCGATCAGACCGAGCGCTGCATGATTGGCCGAGAGCAGGACATGCGCGCCGTTGTCGTGGGTGAACCCGTCCGGACCGCTCACCGTGCGGCAGCGCCCGCCCGCTTGCGGTGCGGCCTCGTAGAGCGACACCCGCTTGCCCGCAGCCGTGGCGGCCACGGCGCCCGAAATCCCGGCAATGCCGGCGCCGACGATATGCAGGACGCCCGCCATCAGCCTTTGCTCATGCCGGAGCGCGGCGCAGGGCCTTGCCCGCAAGTGCCAGCTTGTCGCGCCAGCCGAGCCGCAGGCGTTCACCCGGCTGCGTAAAGCCGCGGGCCTGCATGCGGTCGAACAATTTGCGATACCCCTCCATCATGAGGATTGCGGGTTTGAGCCGCGCGCGATCGAGCCCGGCGAGCATCGCGTCGACCTCCACGAATCCGGCCTGCGCCTCCTGCGCGAGCGCCTCGCAGACCTCGGCGAAACGCGGATCGCGGATCAGCGTCTCGGCAGGGGCATCCGCGAGGCCCAGCGCGGCGAGGCGTGAGAGCGGCACATAGACCCGCTCCATCGCCGCATCGTCGGCGACATCGCGCAGGACGTTCACGGTCTGCAGGGTGTGGCCGAGTGTAATCGCGAAATCCCGGGCCTGCGGCGCACCGAAGATGTGGATCGAGAGCACACCGACGGCACCGGCGACGCGGCGGCAATAAAGCGCGAATGCGGCATCGTCTTCGATGCGCACGCGCGGCTGCGCATCCGCCTCCATCCCGTCGAGCAGGGCGTGGAATTCCGCGCGCGGCAGATCATGGGCGCGCATGGCACGGGCGAGTTCGCGCCCGATCGCGGTTTGCGGCGCATCGGGCAGCGCATCGATCTCGGCACGCCATGTGGCCAGGAATGCGCGCTTCTCGGCCACCGGCGCGCAGCCATCGGCGATGTCGTCGATGACGCGGCAGAAGGCGTAGACTGCGTGGATCGCCCGGCGGCGCTCCCCCGGCAGGGCGGCCATGCCGATGCGGAAGGACGAGCCCGATGCCGCGACGATGCGCCCGGTGATGCCGGGGGCCGGATCGCGGCGACGCAACGGCAGGCGTGCAAGAGCGGTTCCGGTGGCGCGCAGGACATCGGCCTTGCCGAGCTTGACCCGCGTCACGACCGGATCACCACTGCGCAGTCTGGCTGCGAGCCGCACGGCAAGTTCGAGGGTCACCGCGCTCTCCGCCGCGAGCCGTCGGCTGCGCACCATGCCGGGCAGGAAGCGTGCTTCGTCGAGGAGCCGGTCGACACGATCGAGCGTGGCGTCGATCACCGCGCGACGGCCTTCGCCATTGGCAGGATCGAAGAACGCCGCCTCGCCGCCGGCAAGGTCGAGCCAGGGCGTGGGCAGGTAGATCCGGTCGAGGGCGGCACGGTCCTTTTCCAGGTCCTGCAGATGATTGAGGATCTGCAGCGCGGTGCACAGCGCGTCTGCCGCTTTCTGGGCGCGCGCGCCATCGGGCTGGCGGTGCTCCCCATGCAGCCGCAGCAGGAACCGCCCCACGGGATCGGCGGAGCGGCGGCAATAGTCGCGCAGCTCCGCCCAATCCGCATAGCGCGTCTTTACGGCATCCTGCCGGAACGCATCGAGCAGCATGCGCGCTTCCTCAATCCCGGCCCCGAAGGCAGCGTCCATTTCGTGCAGTGCCGCGGCGAGGGGCTCATCCGCATCGCCGGCGATCAGCGCGCGCTCGAAAGTGTCGAGCCGCGCCAGTTTCTCGTCGCCCGAGAGATCGCCGTCATCGGCGATATCGTCGGCTGCGCGGACATAGCGATAGAAAGCCAGAACCGCCCGGCGCAGGGGCCGGGCGATGAGATGGGAGGCGACGGGAAAATTCTCGTCGCGATGGGTTTTGGTCGGGGCGATGGCGGCAGTACGACTCATGCCCTCACTCTGCCGGATAGACGCGCCCCTTCCAACCCGCAGGACGGCCCTGCCGCATGCGCAGGAGCGAGGCCCATTGGATGGAAAGCGCGACCGCGACGCTCGCCGGGTGCAGCGGGATCGCGAGAAGGCGCTCGCGTGTGCGCAGGGTGATCGCGGCGCGCAGGCCGAATGACAGGGCGAGCGCCGCGATCACGATCGGCATCGGCGCCAGGCCCGCGAGCGCAAAAGGCAGCAGGATCACCGGGAGGATATGGCCGCCGCCGAGCAGGATGGTCCAGACCGGCAGCTGTCCCGTCGTCGCCATCCCCTCATGGGCGTTCTTGATGAAGCCCTCCCAGCTCTCCGTGAAATTGCGATACATCCGGCACGTAGCCAGATCGTGTCCCGCCACGACATCCGTGCGATGGCCCTTGCGGCGAAACAGCCGGGCGAGCTGGATGCCGTCATGCAGCTTGTCGCTGATGGCGCCATGGCCGCCGATCGCGCGATAGGTCTCGCGTTCGACCAGGACGAGCTGGCCGCAGGCGGCGCCGAAGCCGGGATCCTTCGTGAGGCGCATGGCGAGCACCGGGAGATATCCGAGCATCAGGAAATTGATCATCGGAACGGTGAGAACCTCGCCGAGGCTGCGGGTGATCTGGCGCGGGACGCCGCTGACCATCGCCTGGCCCTTCGCCTGCGCATGCGCCGCCATCAGGGCGGCGGCGTCGGGTGCAAGGCGTACATCGGCATCGATGAAGAGCAGATGCGTGCCGCTCGCCTCTTCCGAGAGGCGCTGGCAGGCATGCACCTTGCCGGTCCAGCCGGTGGGAAGAGCCGGTGCTGAGACGAGGCGCACGCGGTTGTCGCGCGCGGCGATCTCCGAGACAATCCGGGGCGTGGCATCGGTGGAGCCGTCATCCATCACGATGACTTCGACCGGCACGCCGACACTCTCGAGTGCGGCTTCCACCGCTTCACCGATATGCTCTTCCTCGTTGCGGGCGGGGATGAGGATCGAGACCTTCGTCCCGGCAGCGGGCTTGCGCTTGGCGGGGCTGCGCATCAGCAGGAGATTGAGCGCACCGAGCCCGGCCGAGAATGCGGCCAGAAACAACGCAACATAACTGAGAACGGTCATCCATCCCGCCTTCCATGTGCCGGATCATAGCGCTGGCCCTTCAGGCGGGCGAGAATCCGTTTGGTGAAATCGAATATCCCGCCGACGCCGGCCTTGCCTTCGAGCAGCGAATCGAACCGCGCCGGATCGCGGGTGATCACGTCTTCGCTCAGCCGGTCCGCGATCCGGGTGAGCCTGTCCTCCAGATGCAGCCGCCGCGCCTCGCGCTCCATACCTGCAAGCTCGCTGCCGGACATCGCTTCGCCGTATGCGACAAAGGCTTCGCCACCACGTTGTTCCCAGAAACCGTATTCGATGGCGACGGGCACGTATTGCGCATGCGGTGCGATCTCGACGAGGCGGGATATGCCGGGCTTGAGATCGAGCGGGCGCGCGCGCACATCCATGAAGCGTCCCTGCGCCGCGACCCAGATCGCTGCATCGTCATGAGCCAGGATATCCGCGCTCGCAGCGAGGAAATCCTGCGCGCCCTTGCGGCTCTCCAGATCGACACCGTATGCGCCCATGCGGCCGAAGAACCCGTATTTCTCGAGCATGTCGGCATCGATCGGTGCGTAATTCTGGCGCGCGCCGAAATGCCGGTCGGCGAGCAGGATATAGACCGCCGCATCCCACCAGGCCGGATGGTTGGTGTAGAGCACCACCGGCACATCGTCGGCAAGGACGGGCGGCGCGCCCCATTTGGCAAGACGCAGCGCGTTCATGTGGCGCCGGTAATAGCGGTCGAAATAGCGCACGAAGAAGTTGACGACGCGCGGCTTCCGGCGCCGGGTCGGGCGTTTGCCCTCCGGCAGGCGGGCGGCTAGCCGCTCCAGTCGCTTGCGTGTCTCGTCATCCGCCCCCATGGCGCCCTCAGGATGCCTGTTTGAGCGCAGGACCGTTCGCGTCCTGGTCGAGCGCATCCGCCGCGATCCAGCCCGACATCATTACCATCGGCATGCCCGGCCCCGGATGCGCCGCGCCGCCGGCGAGATACAGCCCCTTTACATCGCGTGAGCGGTTGCCCGGCTTGAACGCGCCGAGGAAGCGGCCATGGCTTGCAAGCCCGTAGATCGCACCGTTGAGGACCTTGTAGCGGTCGTGGATATCCTGCGGCGTGAGATGGCGCTCGACGACGATGCGCTCCTCGATATCCGGCATCCCCGCCGTGCGCTTGAGCTTGTCGAGAATGACCTGGCGATAGGCCGGGAACATCTGCGACCAGTCGTGATGTGGGCGCAGATAGGGCGTGTGCACGAGGACATAGAGCGCCTCGCCGCCTTCCGGGGCGACGGAGGGATCGGTGAAGCTCGGCGCGCAGAGATAGGCGGTCGGGTCCGGTGCGGGCTCGCCCTTGTTGTAGATGTAGTCGAACTCCTCGTGTGCATCGCGCGAGAAGACGAAATCGTGGTGCAGGATGTGGTCGTAGCGCTTGTTCAGGCCGAGATAGAGCACGACACCGGAACAGGCCGGCTCGAAACCCTTGCGATCGTAGCGCGCGCCGATCTCGCCGCCGACGAGTTCGCGATAGGTGCGGATCGAATCCATGTTGGAGACGACGCAGTCGAAGGGTTCAATGCTGCCATCGGCAAGCTTCACGCCCCGGACTTCGCCATTGGCCATGTCCAGACCGGTGACCTCGGTGGACGGCTTGAGCGTGGCGCCGAGTTCGCCGGCGAGCTTCGCCAGCGCCTCGGCCACGGCACGGGTGCCGCCCATCGGATACCAGATCCCCTCCGCCGCCTGCATATGCGCGATGGCGCACAGGACCGCCGGGGAGCCGTAGGGGTTGGAGCCGACATATTGCGTGAAATGATCGAGCATCTGCGCCAGCCGCTCGTCCTTGACGTGGGAGCGGATGGTGCCGGCGACCGTCTTGCCCATGCGCAGGCTTATCACGTCGCGCAGGGTGCCGGGATTGAGATTGGCGCGCACGTTGATCGTGTCGAACAGATCCTCGACCGCCTTCCAGAAGAAGAAGCGCTCGGACACGCCGTGCAGGTGCTCCGACATCGCCTGGAACTTGCGATACCCTTCGCCGTTGCCGCGCCCGGGCGCGAACTTGTCCATGGCAATCGCCATGTCGTCGACGCTCTCGGCGAGATCGAAGCGGGTGCCGTCATCGAAGAAACACCCCCATTGCGGATCGAGGCGGCGCAGATCGAGATAATCGTTCAGATCACGCCCGGATTCGGCAAAAATCCGCTCCAGAACGCGCGGCACGGTGAGGATGGTGGGTCCCATATCGAAACGGAACCCGCCTTCGGTGAACACCGCCGCCTTGCCGCCGACCCAGTCGTTCTTGTCGTACAGGGTCACGGCATGGCCGCGGGCGCCGAGCACGCAGGCCGATGCGAGGCCTCCGAGGCCACCACCGATCACAGCCACTTTCTTTGTCGACACGCTCACGGCGCACTCCTCGTCATCCTCATGGCCCGATACGGGCCGGTCGATCGGTATGATGCCGCAATGCTGCGGCCATCGTTGTTTCAGTTGCCGCCCATTCGTGCCATGCGCACGTTGATGGTGGTCGAGGGCGCCGTCACCGGCACCTGTGCCGCGCTGAAATTCGGCGGCGCCCGCCGACCCACGTCGTTCGAGAACCCGTAGGGCTCGCGCGGCAGGCCGATGATGTTGGTATCCATCCGCTCATTCATGTTGATGTCGTGATAAGCGGCGACCGCGTACATCCCCACTGGCACATTCTCGAAGGTGAAACGCATGGTCCCGGGTTGCGCCGGCTGGAAACGCCCGTCGAGACAACGTTCCTCGGCGAAACCGCGATCGCACAGCCCGACATAAACCTGACCCTCTGCGGATTCGACATCGCTGACCTGTACCGTCACGGTCGCCGTGCGCGTCTCCGCGCTCTGTGCAATTGCGGGCGACGCGACGCCGGCGCCGACCAGTGTCGTCAACGCGATCAATGAAATGCCTGTGCTGCGAACCGCCTTCTGCAATGGGGCCGAAATCCGTACCTGCATGCCATACCTTCCGATTTGCCGTTACTCTGCGGCTTCGGCACGCGCCCCGCTGCCCGCCCGCTCCCGGCGCTGCGCCAGGTCTTCGAGCAGAAGCTTGGAACTGATGCGGGCTCCCTCGTAGATCACCGGCAACCCGGAACCGGGATGGGTGCCGCCGCCGACGAGATAGACCCCGTGTCCGAAGCGGTTATGCGGACGGAAGTAGAGCATCTGGCCCAGATCATGCGCAAGGTTGAAGGTCGCGCCTTCATTCACGCCGAAATCATTCTCCCAATCGGCCGGCGTGATCACCCGCTCGTAGCGGATGCGTTCCTCGATATCGCCGAGCCCGAGCTTCTTCAGCCGCTCGAGCGTCATGGCACGAAATTGCGGCGCAAATTCCGCCCAATCGGTCCCCGAGCGCAAATTCGGGACCGGCACCAGCACGTACAGGCTGGTATGGCCCGGCGGCGCCATGGTCGGATCGGTGCGGCCGGGGTTCTGGACGTAGAAGGAGAAATCCTGCGGAATGCGGCATTCGCTGATGTCGCGAATGTTCTTCTCGTAATCCTGCGAGAGGTAGATCGTATGGTGCTCGAGATCACCGACTTCGCCCTCGATGCCGAGATACATCATGAAGGTCGAGCAGGAGATGCGCGCCTTCTCGATTTTCTTGTCTTTCCAGCGCGGACGGTATTTCTCCGGGATGAGCTTGCGCGCGGCATGGCCGAAATCGCCGTTGATCACCACCGCATCCGCCGCGATACGCTCACCGCCGACCTCGACGCCGACGGCGCGGTCGTTCTCGTAGACGACCCGGTCGACGCCCTGGCCGAGCCGGATATCAGCGCCCATCTTGCGCGCGACATCGGCCATCGCCTCCGAAACCGCGCCGCAGCCGCCGATCGGATGGAACACGCCGTGCTCGTATTCGAGGAAGCTGAGGATCGTGAAGAGGCTCGGGCACTGGAAAGGCGACATGCCCAGATATTTGGTCTGGAAGGAGAATGTCAGCCGCACGCGCGGATCGGAGAAATAGCGGCGCAGATCCTTGTCGACGCTCGAGAACGGGCGCAGCATCGGCAGCGCCTGGAGCATGGCGGGGGAGATCACGTCCGTCGGCTTGCCGAAGGGGCGCTCGAGAATGGGCCGGAAGAGATCGAGCTTGTTGCGGTTCTCCGAGAAGAAGCGCTCGACATTGGCCGCGTCCTGCGGCGCCATGCGCTCGATTTCGGCGGCGAGCCGCTTCAGATCGGGCGTGGCGCGAACATCACCGCCATCCTCGAACACGACGTGATACTGCGGATCCAGCTTCGCCATCGTGACGTGGTCCTGAAGCCGTTCGCCACAGGCGGCAAAGATCTCGTCGAGCACGCGCGGATAGAGAAAGAAGGTCGGCCCGATATCGAAACGATAACCTCCGGGAGCAGTGATCGTGCGGGTGCGCCCGCCGACGACGGGGTCGCGCTCGAAGACGGTGACGCGCATGCCCTGCCGCGCCAGCAGCATCGCCGATGCGAGGCCCCCGGGGCCCGCGCCCACGACAACGACGTGTTCGCCCTTGCCGGCTTCGAGATCCCCGAGATTGCCCAGGCCGGGGCGCGGCTGGTTGGAGGCGGGGGGGAACTGGCCGTCCGGATTTTTCATTATCTCGCTCGTTCAGATGCCGCGGTGTCGAATGTGACCGCGCTTTACACACTATGTCACCATACGCATGTCGCACGCATCAGGATCACCACGCTGCGGCGCAAAAATTTCCGGAATTCGCCACTGTCTATGCTTTCTTCATGCGCGCCGGCGCGTTATCTGTGCGCGCTGGTGCGGGCGGGATGCGCGCAGCGCGGGATTAGTGCGCCGCTTCCCGGCGGGGGTTCAAACCCGCGCGATCATTCCCATATGAGCATATTCATGCGAAAGACAGGTATGGCTGGAATTTCACTGTCCGTCGAGGGCAACAAGATTCAACTGTCCTTTCAGAAGGACGATCAGGCAACTGCGGTGTTGATGGATGCCGGGGCGGCGCGCACGCTCGCCTCCGCACTCAACCAGCTGCTTGATGCGCTCGATGACGACATGCTCGAATCCCTCGAAGTGGATGACGGCACCATCGATGAAGAAGACGATGATGCGCTGACCGAGGAACTGATGCGGCAATTGTCGGACGAGGAAGAGACCATCGAAGGCGAGGTGGTCGACGTCACCTCGCCCTCGATCGATGTCGGCCTCGATGAAGACGGTCATGCCGTGATCGGCCTGCAAGCCGGGCAACTGCCGCCGTTCCTGCTGCGCCTGCGCGACGACGAGGCGCGCCATATTGCCGAGAGTCTCGGCGAAATCCTTTCCGCCCCGCGCGATGCCCGCCTCTCGCAAGGCGGGCATTAAGCGCGGGCCTTCAACGCCTTATCCGCTTACAGACCAATGCCGATGCGCTGCTCGAAGGTGACGGGCACCGTTTCACTGACGGGGAAGGCGACTTCGAGGGTCAGGTCACCGGTATCGCCGACCACCACGAGATTGGCGCGGTCCTCCGGCGAAGGCGGGGCATCATCCTGACCAACGACGAGGACCTCGCGCGGCTGAAGGCTTTCCGACCAGCAATAGAATTCGGTTACGGTCTGATCGCCTTCCGTCAGGCTGCGATCACGCATGCATGTCACGGTCTCGTCGGCGATCTCGAACGTCGCCTCGCCATCGGAAAGGTCGATATTCTCGACCTGATGGCGACTTTCTTCCTCGCCGGCGACGAGCACGTCGATCTCGCCGGCGATCATCAGATACGTCGCATCTTCTGCGGGGATCTCGGGCGCATCGACGGAGACCTCGAGCCAGCCTTCGCGGCCACCGATGCTGAAATCATCGCGGCGCAAGAACCCGGATGCAGCGCGCGAGGGTGAGGGATTGCGCCAGGTCAGGCCGGGTGGCGCACTGAACGGCTCGGTCCGATCCTCTTCCGCCGGCCCGTGCTCGACCAGAAGCGAATGCCCGGTATCGTCTTCCAGGCGCGTGATCTGGGAGTCGGGGCCCAGGCCCACCACATGTGCAGGCGGCATCGCGATATGAATGCTGATCTGCGTGCGGGCCGGGCGCATCGCGTCTTCGACTGCGGGTCGCAGAAGGTTGAGCCCGGTAATGGACACGTCGGCATCGGCGGCACGCCCGTCCTGGGCCAGCGCCGAAACCGGCAGGGCGATCAGCAGAGGCAGTGCGGCGATCTGGTATGCGATCCTCATCCGGCATCTCCTTGTCTGCCGGCGAGCCGATCATCCGATTGGTCGCGAATGGTCGGATTGATGAGCGCACCGGCGCGGATTTCAGTTGCGCGTGGTCAACCGTTGCCGTTGGAAATGGTTCAGATTGCCGTTTTCATGCACGCGCGCGAGCCGCTGATTTCTCCGGATTATTGGCGATCATCGACTGCTTCGCGCGTTCGAGCACATCCATCACCGCAAGCGCCTCGGTAGGCCCGGTGATCGGCTCCGAGCCGTCACGAATGCAATCGAGGAAATGGGCGCATTCCGCCAGGAGCGGCTCGTTCTGTTCTATCTTCACGGCCACCGGCTCGGCGCGCACCACTTGCGGATTGCCGCTGTCGAGGGAGATCTGGTGCGGGTAGAGCTGCAGCTTGCGATCCCAGGGCAGTGTGTCGTCGAACACGGCCATGCCGGCCGAGCCGATCACGCTCAGGCGATGCTCCTTGTAGGGATGCAGCCAGGACACGTGGATCAGCGCCTTCTCGCCGCCGGCGAAGCCGAGCCGCAGCGTCACGGCATCGGCGATCTCGTCGCGCAGATGGCCCTCGCCATGGGCATCGACATGGTCGGGTGCCGCGCCGACGAGCCCGAGCGTCATCGACACATCGTGGGGCGCAAGGCACCAAAGGGCATCCTCCTCGCGCCGCACGGCGCCGAGATTGAGCCGGTTGGCATTGATACGCTGGACGCGCCCGAGCAGGCCCTCGTGCACGAGTTCCTTCAGTTTGCGGTAGCCGGGATGGAATTGCAGGATATGCCCGGTCATCATCACCCGTGATGCCGCGCGGGCCGCGTCGATGATCGCGACCGCCTCGCCGTGATCCAGCGTCACCGGCTTTTCGATGAAGACATGCTTGCCATGGCCGATGGCGGAAAGCGCCATGTCCTTGTGACCGGATGGCGGGGTGGCGATGATGACGGCATCGATGCCGGGATCCGACAAGGCCTGCTCCGCCGACATGGCGCGGCAGCCGAACAGGGCGATCAGCGATTCGATCGTCTCGGCATTGTTGTCGACCACCGCCTCGAGGGCACCGAGCTGCGCGAAGCAGCGCACGATATTGCGGCCCCAGGCGCCGCAGCCGATGACTGCCACGCGTGGCTGATCTGCGCGCGGCCCGTTCCTGCTTTCAACCGTCATGTCATGCTTTCGTTCTGGCATCTGCCCGCGCCGCACCCTGCAATGCACGGGCGGCGCCTTAATGCGCCCTGACGCGGGAAAATTCAACCATGTGAGGATGCCGCACCGGCAATTCGACGACGACGAGCCGGACAAGTATGCCGGAAATCGATGGAGCAACGTCCTGTACAGGCCGGAAGGAAAACCAGCTGAGATGAATTCGCCATAAACACGCATTACGCTTGGGAAATTCCTGTTCAAGAAGTGTGGCATTACACAATTTATGATTAAATTACGCGATCGATTGACTTATGATTGATCTGTTTGGGGGAACTGGCGTACCTGCTTGTATCAGCAGGTAATGAAATGCATGGCGATGATGGACAGCACCGGAGCAATCGGATGGGTCGCGAAGCAGAGGCGTTATCGGCATATTGCCGATAGCCTCCGCGAGGCCATACTTTCCGGGGAATACCGCCCGGGCGATCGTCTGCCTACGGAGCGAACTCTTGCACAACAGTTCAACGTGTCGCGGTCCTGCGTGCGTGAGGCGCTGCTCGCGCTCGAGATCCAGGATCTCGTCCATATCCGGGTGGGCTCCGGGGTCTATGTGAGCGAGAGCGCGGCCCCGATGGCGAGCCATATCGGCGGCGATGCCAGTGAGCCCAGCGTCGCGGATATCCTGAATGCCCGCCTGATGTTTCAGCCGGAAATGTGCGCCGTGGCGGCCCGCAACGCCACCGAGGACGACATCCACGCACTGCAATTGCGCAACCGCGCCATCACCCATGAAATCCACACCCCCGATACCGCCGCGCGATACTATCGCGATTTCCATCTTGCGATCGCCCGGGCAACGCATAATCCCTTCGCCCATGGTCTGATGCTGAGCATCTGGCAGGCAGCGCGCGCGCATCCCGAATGGGAGAAGCTGCGGCAACTCCTGCAATCGCCGGAGCGGCAGGTCCGTTGGCGCGACGAGCATGAAGGGATCCTCGCGGCCTTGGCGAAGCGCCATCGCGGCGAGGCGCGCGCGGCCATGCGCAGCCATGTCGAGAACGTGATCGCGGTGATCGACGAAGCCGACATGTTGTGAGGCGGGCCGTGACGCTTCGGCCGTGACGCTTCGGCCGCGATGCTTCGGCAAGGTGCCGATGCGCTTATGAAGTCCTGCGCCTTGCCGCGTCCCGTCGGGACTGGTTTCCTCGGGGCGAGATACCGGAGGGCGCAACGACGCCTTCATGTCGAGAAACCGGTCGAGACGAGGAAACCAGTTATGGCGCAAGACGTGAACCGCCGCTGGCTGCTGGCGGAATATCCCAAGGGCATGCCGAGCACCGATACCTGGCGCATCGAAGAAGCGCCGCGCCCCGAGCCCGGCCCGGGGCAGATCCTGATCAAGGTGAAATACCTCTCCGTCGATCCCTATATGCGCGGGCGCATCAGCCCCGCCAAGGGTTATACCAAGGGTGTCGAGATCGGCGAACTGATGCAGGGCGGTGGGGTCGGCGAGGTGGTCGCCTCCAACCATCCCGACTGGAAGCCCGGTGACATCGCCGAATCCATGGGGGTGGGCTGGCAGGAATACGCCGTGCTGACGCCCAATAGTGGCGGGCGTGGCGGAGTCAACCGCATCGATCCGGCGCTCGCGCCGATCCAGAGTTCGCTGTCATGGCTCGGCATGCCGGGCATGACGGCCTATTTCGGGCTCTATGACGTGGGCCGCCCGCGCCCCGGCGACACGCTGGTGGTCTCGGCGGCGTCGGGTGCCGTCGGCCAGCTCGTGGGCCAGCTTGCCAAACAGGCCGGCTGCCGCGTCGTCGGGATTGCCGGGCGCGACGACAAGCTCGCCTGGTGCCGCGAGATCGGCTTCGACGCGGTGATCAACCACCGCACCGAAAAGGATCTCACCGCCGCCGTTGCAAAAGCCTGCCCGGATGGTGTCGATATCTTCTTCGACAACACCGCCGGCCCGATCCACGATGCCGTGATGAAGAACCTCGCCAATTACGCCCGCGTCATCCAGTGCGGGCGCATCGCGCTTGCTGACAAGGCCGGCGAGCCGGATATCGGCGAACGCTTCATGGGTCATCTGATCGTCACCCGCGCCAGCATTCACGGCTTCCTCGTCTTCGACTGGTGGCACCGCCGCGACGAGGCCATGGCGCGCCTCGCGGCCCTCGCTGCGGCGGGTGCGATCGCGACCCGTGAAGACGTGCTCGACGGCATCGAGGCCATGCCCGAGGCCTTCATGCGCCTGATGGAAGGCAAGAATTTCGGCAAGCAGCTGGTGCGCCTCGGCGCCTGATCGGGCAGCGCCAAAGCAGGCATCGCGGCCGGCAATCAGCCGGTCGCGGCGCCTGTCTCGCTGGCCTCGCGGAACGAGACGAGCCTGCGCGTCTCCTCATCCCACAGGACGAGCTTCACGCATGCCAGGCTCTCGAGGAAGGTTATGCGGTTCAGCCCGTGCAACTCGGGGAATTCGCGCAGCACCTCCGGCAGCCGGTAGAACGGGATCTTGCTCGAGAGATGGTGCACGTGGTGGATGCCGATATTGCCGGTGAACCATTGCAGGATCGGCGGCAGATCGTAATGCGAACTGCCGTGCAAAGCCGCATTTTGGTGGTTCCACTGCTCGCCGTCCGACCAGTGGGTCTCCTCGAACTGGTGCTGGATGTAGAACAGCCATACACCCGCCGTCGCCGCCATCAGGATGATCGGCCCCTGGATCAGCAGGAACGGCCCCAATCCGACCAGCCAGACCAGGAGGGAGGCCATGGCGGCGATGCAGAAATTGGTGGCGAGGGTCGAAATCCAAGGCTCCCAGCCGGCCCGCATCAGCCCGACCGGCAGTCTGTACTGGCAGATGAACAGCCAGGCCGGTCCGAGACCGAACATCACGAGCGGATGCCGGTAGAGCCGATATGCCAGCCGCCCGGTCCAGGGTTTGGCCTGGTATTCCGCGACCGTCAGCGTGTCGACATCCCCGATGCCGCGCTGGTCGAGATTGCCCGATGTCGCGTGGTGGACGGCATGCGTGCGGCGCCAGTAATCATATGGCGTGAAGGTCAGCACGCCGAGGGCGCGTCCGGCCCAGTCGTTGAGCGCGCGTTTTGAGAACAGCGAACCGTGCCCGCAATCGTGCTGCAGCATGAACATCCGGACGAGCAGCCCGGCAGCCGGTACGGCCAGGATCGGCCCGGCCCACCAATACCCGTTCGTCACCAGCAACGCCGCCGCAATCCACAGCGCGGTAAACGGCACGGTCGTGACGAGAATTTCAAGAACGGCCCGGCGATTATCGGGCACGCGGTAGCGGGCGAGGGCAGCGTTCCATGAGCGCGGAAACTCTCCGGTCCCGCGGGCAGTGTCGGCATTTGGCAAGAGGTATCCAATCCCAAGGGTAGGCCGCTGGCGCAGAGAGGCTGATGGTCACTCTGAAGTAGAGTAATTTCAGCAAAGGTAAATACCGTATTTGTCTTTCGAGCACCCGATGCGACGACGCCGCGCATGCGGTTGCGTTTGTTCTGATGCGGGGGAGGGGGCAAGCGCTTCATGAAGGGCGCGATTTCCCCCGCCACAAATGTGCAAAGGCCCGTTGCAGAGGTCGAACCGTACGGCTCGTGATTAGATTTACACTGCGCGATGTCACGCGCTGCAGATTCGCTCGTCAGAACTCCTTCGAGACGAGCAGCGGCGCGCTCTTGCCGCCATAGGCGCTCTGCGCCCGGCCGGGTGCATAACCCTGCGGGGTCTGTGCACGGGAGAGTTCGTTGGAAATTCCCTTGACGAGATTCTCCGAGACGGCGCGGGCGGTGGCCAGAACGATCTGGTTGGTCTCGATGGCGCGGGCGAAATCGGTGTGGCGCTGCTTGAGTTCCTCCAGCGCGGCGGGCGCGAAGCGCGCAAGCGCGACGGCGTTGGCTTTGAGGGCTTCCAACCCCCGCAGATAGGCGCTCGTCAGCTCCGTCTTGCGCGCCTCGTCGGCGAGCCCTTCGCTGATGCGGCCGACGCGGACATGCTCGGTCTCGACGGTGAGGATTTTCTCGAGCGCCGCCATGGTGGCGCCGATATCGTCGATCAGGCCCCGGGCCTCGGCCGGGCCGGTCACGCGGATCGCGGCGCCTTCTGCGGATTGCTGATCGGCCCACATGGCGTCATCCTTCCTGCATCTTGAGCAACTCGGCATAGATCTGGTCGGACAGGCCGACCCCGCCGCCCTTGGCAACCATTCCGGCATATTCGGAGACGAGCATCGAGCGATAGACTTCCGAGCCCGGTCCCGCCTCGCCGAACGTGCCCTCGTCGCCACCGGCGGCGAAGACGTGGCCGAACATCTGTTCGAGGAACATCGTCTCGAAATCGTCGGCCTGCGCGCGCAGGGCCTCGCGCCGCGCGCCGGAAATCTCGCTGGTCGCCTCGACACGTCCATCCGCGCGCGCCTGGTTGGCGCGGGCCATGGTCAGGCTGGCTTCGAGAGACAGGCCGCTCATCACATCACCTCGATATCGGCCTGGAGGGCGCCGGCGGCCTTGATCGCCTGGAGGATGGCGATCAGGTCGCGCGGGCCGATGCCCAAGGCGTTCAGCCCGTCGACGAGCTCGCGCAGGGTCACGCCCTCGGGCACCACGGCGAGCTGGCCGTCCTCGCCGAAGACCTCGATGGCGGTGCGCGGCACGACGACCGTCTCGCCATCGGAGAAGGGCAGGGGTTGTTCGACGAAGGGCTCCTCCGTGATCGTCACGGTGAGATTGCCCTGCGCCACGGCAACTGTAGAGACGCGCACGTCACGCCCCATCACGATGATTCCGGATCGCTCGTCGACGACGATCTTCGCCGGCTGATCGGGCTCCACGCGCAATTGCTCGATCTCGGTGAGCAGTTCGATCATGTTGCCGGCATAACTCTTGGGGATATGCAGATGCACCGTCGACGGATCGCTCGGCGCAGCGGCATCATCGCCGATGAAATCGTTGATCGCAGAGGCGATGCGGCGAGCCGTGGTGAAATCCGGATTGCGCAGCGCGAGCCGCAGGTGCCGCTTTTCGGCGAGCGAAAATTCGATCTCGCGCTCGATCAGCGCGCCGTTCGAAATACGCCCCACCGTCGGCACACCGCGCTGGATGCGGGCCGCTTCACCCTCGAAGCCGAATCCGGCGACGGCGACCGAGCCCTGCGCGACGGCATAGACTTCGCCGTCGGCGCCCATCAGTGGCGTCACGAGAAGGGTGCCGCCTTCGAGCGAATTGGCGTCGCCGAGCGCGGAGACGGTGACGTCGAGGCGGGTGCCCTGGGTCGAAAATGCCGGCAGGTTCGCCGTCACCATCACGGCGGCGACATTGGCCGTGCGCAGATTCGCGCCGCGCGTATTGACGCCGAGGCGCTCGAGCATGGCTGTCAGAGACTGGCGGGTGAAGGGTGAATTGTTGAGCGAGTCGCCGGAGCCCTGCAGGCCGACCACGAGGCCGTAACCCACCAGTTGATTCTGGCGCACGCCCTCGACTTCGGCGAGATCCTTGATACGCGACATGTTGGCCGTGGGGCGCGCGACATCCGCCTGGGCAGGCGTGATGACGGCCTCGAGGAGCGGGCCCGCCGTGAAGGCGAAGGCGCAGATCAACGTCAAGGCTTTCCGCATCGTCTTCTTCATGATCGCACTCTCGTCGCTGTTGGCCAGATTAACATGGCAAGCACCATGCCAGAGGGGCGCGCAGCCGTCCGCTCGCGAGAAAGGTGAACGATTTCTTGCATTTATCTCGAGTAATGCCTGGAACCGATACACCCTGACGGGAGCCCGTCCGGCAGATTTTGCCGGAAATCCCTGCCGGGTTTTCGCGTCGGCCTGCGGACCCGGCAGAAATTGCCGCGTGGTTAACGTGCGATTAACCATGTTGCGGCAGGCTTTTCCAATGGCAGAGCCGGAGGACGCGCCATGCGCATCGATCCCAAGACCAATGCATCCCCGATCGCCGCTGCGGCAGCGCGCCGCCGCACATCCGGCGCGAGTTTCGATGTGGCCGATACCGCAGCCTCGCGCCCGACATCCGGGGCGGCTGCCCCGGCGGCCGCAGGCTCGCTCGATGCACTTCTTGCTCTGCAGGAGGAATCCGGCGACGGCGAACGTCGGCGCCGCACCGCGCGGCGCGGGCATGATCTGCTCGACGCCCTCGATCGCCTGAAGGCCGCCCTCCTGGGCGGGCGGGTGCCCGTGAGCGATCTCAAGGCGATCGCCGCGCGTCTGGCGGAGCGGCGTGATCTCAGCGGCGATCCGCGCCTCGACGAGATCGTCGCTCATATCGAACTGCGTGCTCAGGTGGAGCTGGCGAAGCTCGGCTCGGAGCCGGCTGGTTCGGCGAATGCCACGCGCCCATATGCGCAGCGCGCCTGATCGCGGCGCCGGCATTATGGGCGAACGCATCGCCTGGCGGGTATCGGGTCGGTCAGGGCAGTGCGCCATGGTTAAGAAAAAATGCGGTTAGCCGCAAATCTGTCCATCAGCTCAACCAATGCTTAACCTGAATCGGCTTTTAATCGGATTCCAATGTTGCGTAGAACACCAGGTGCGCCGATGAGTTGTCTGCACGGCTTCGGTCGTTTCTCCCTTCTCTCGCGAGTGATGGTGATCGGTCTCGTTTCCGGTCTCACGGCCGCGTGTAGTTCCGATACGATGCGGTTCGCGGGGGATCCTTTCGGAAACCCCTTCTCCTCGCGTCAGGCCGAACCCGTCACCACGGGGAGTATCGATCCGGGCGGCGCCTCGTCATCCGGCATCATTCAGGCCGCGCCGCTGGACGCTCCGGGCGCTGCTCAACAGCAGCCGCAGGCGATTTCCACGCAAGCCTCTGCGCCGAGCGGCAACCAGCAGCGCTCCACCGGTCCCGCCGGCTGGACGGCTCTCGGTGGCACGCCGATCGTCGTTCGCGAGGGGCAGACGCTCAACAGCCTTTCCGACCGCTACAACGTCCCCGCCTCCGCCATTCTCTCGGCGAACGGCCTGCAGCGCGCGGAAGATGTCCGGGCCGGATCGACCGTGGTGATACCGGTCTACAATGCCATCGGTTCGCAGACGGCCTCGGCGCAGCCGGCGCAGACCCGCAACGATGCGTCGACCTCCGGTTCACAGTCGCAGTCGCGCCAGACCTCCGCAGCGCCGCCCTCGCAGCCGTCCTCGGCACCGCCGCCGCGTCCGCAACAGGTCGCGAGCGCCGCTCGTCCTGCGCCGCAGCCGGAAAGCCGCCAGGACAATGCCAGCGCATCTGCGCCGGCGCCGAGTGTCCAGCAGGCGAGCGCACCGCAGCCGGAGCCGCAGGCCTCGCAGCCGAACGTCGCCGCAGAAGGACTCGATTTCCGCTGGCCGGCGCGCGGGCGCGTTATTGCGGGTTTCGGCACCGGTGGCAATGAAGGCATCAACATCGCCCTTCCCGAAGGCACGCCGGTCCGCGCTGCCGAGAGCGGGACGGTCGCCTATGCCGGCAGCGAGCTCAAGGGCTACGGCAACCTGATCCTGATCCGCCATGATGACGGCTACGTCTCCGCCTACGCCCATAACCGCGATCTGCTGGTCAAGCGTGGCGATACGGTGCGGCGCGGGCAGGTGATCTCCAATTCCGGGCGCACCGGCAACGTCAACGCGCCGCAGCTGCATTTCGAGATCCGCCGCGGCTCCGACCCGGTCGACCCGATGCCCTATCTGCGCGGCTGAACCGCCTCGCCTCATGGCTATGAGAACGCCGTCCCCGGTAATCGGGGGCGGCGTTGTGTCATGAAACTGATACAGAAATATACTATTCGTTGAGATATGGCGTTTTGCTTGATATCGATCCACCACTCGGGTATTCGCTTCGTTGTTTGGCGATAATGCATCTTTAGACAGCTAAAAATATTTGTTTCACGCAAGGTAAGTTTCAAGTTTTCATTTGAAGGCTTTTCATCATGCATGTTCTGTTCGATTCGCCGGCATCGCCGGTGCCGCTCCGCGATTCCGGCTCCACCACCTTCGATCTTGCGCAGGCGCCCGGGCATCAGCAAGGCGTGCGTTTCGATCGCCGGCCATTCGGCAATCTCGGACACACTTTCCAGGTCCGCAATGCCGCCGGCGATTACGAACTCTATTTCGAATCGCGCATCGGCGAGGCGGGGCTGGTCTGGACCAATCGGGGGCGCCCGATCGACATGCGCGGCGACTACCGCTACACGGTCGATTTCCCGATCCCCCGACAGCTTGGCACGCCCTTCGCAGAGCGTCTGAACGAGGTCGCGCGCGAGCTCGATCAGCGTGCGCGCCGAGCCACGGCCAATCCGGCGCTGCCCCTTTCCGACAATCCTTTCGTGCGTTTCGGCAATGCCATGGCCGGGGCGGGGATGTCGTTGATCGGCGATCCGCTGGGGGCCCTGGCGGGTGTCGCACCGTATTTCGCGGTGAGCCCGAGCATGTTTCAGGATCCCGCGATGATGGGTGTCGCGCGCGATCTCAGCCGAACAGCGAGTGGCGCAGTCGATCCGCAATTGCGTGAATGGCTGAGCGCCGTGGGTATCGGCGTGGACACGGCGGAGTTCGAATTCGGTATCAATGCCTTCAGGATCGCGAGCCTTTGCGCAGGCGCCTACGCCCTGGCCGAGGGCGGATTGCGTCTGGTGCGCGTCGCGGGCGAGGTGCGCATTGCCGGTCAGAACCTGCACGTGCTGGCGTCCTTCGAAAATCTCTCTCGCGGGAAGATCGGACAGGTTGCGCGCTTTATCGACAATCTGACCCCGCAGGATATCGCGGCCTTCGACCCCGCGCTCCTGCAGGCCATGCGCAGCGGCCTCGCTCGTCATTCCGGCGATGCCACGGCCCGCGCAGCGCTGACGCGCCTCGACGACCTGGCGCGCGGCCGTATCGTCGTCACGCCGCCGGGTGGCGGAGCCGGAGCTGCGGGTGGCGGCGCCGGTCACAATATGCCGGATATGCCGCGTCTGAACGCGGGGAGGGGGGAGTCGATCGAGCTTTCCGGAAGCCACGGTCCCGCGCCGCGTCCGCGGGGCAGTCGACCGGCAGCATCGGGAGGTTCGCCGGCCGGTCATCGGACTGACGACGCATCCTCAGGGCGCGACGCATCGGCCCGGATCACCGATCGCGCACAACGCCTGGCCGAGGCCGACCGGGCCCGCAGCGCGGCCTTGCGCGAGGCTGCAAACCGACATCCGATCGCACATAGCCCGGAAGTGTCGATTCAGCGTCCATACGAGAGCTGGGAGAGCGCCGGACAAATCGCCACCCGGCACAATGCCGGGGCGCCGCTGCGCGACGTGGTCGTACGCCTGCCTTTCGAACGGCGTTTCGGTGATGGCGAGACATTGCGCGAGATCGCCCTCCTGCGAGGCGACGCGCTCGCGCTGCAGCGGCAGGTCGATGCCTTCGTCGAATCGGGAAGCGTACCTCGTGATTTCGATCTGCGGGGCGCCGCCGCACAGGTCGGGGTCGATTGGGCAGCGGCCCGGCAGGCTGCCGCGCAGGCGCGGGTTCTCTCGGTCGCCATCAACAATCCGCTGACCATCGCGGGATACGACACCTTCGCCATGCCCGATGCCGAGCGGGCGGAAACCGAATCGCTGCGCTTCAACGGCGAAGCCGATCTCGCCGGCATGATCGCCCTGCCGCTGCGCATCCTGCGCAATATCGCGGATGGTATGGGTGATCAGATCGCCGCGCGCTCCGAAGAAGTCTGGGTCGGTCCGCCCGAGCGTGCGCGTGGCGCCGTCGCGGCTCTGGGCGAACAGGGCCGGCTCGCTCCGGGGCAGGACTTTGCAGCGATTCTCGCGCGCGCCGGCCTGACCAACAGCTTCGCTTCCCGCGAACAGGCCGGGCTCGACCTGCAGGCTGCCCGGATCGAGGCGGAGCAGCCGACGACTTATCAGGGCAGTGCGGTCGGCGTCCAACCCAGCCGCGAGGCCGCGGTCGGGGCGGTGATGGCGCATAACGCCGAAGCGCAGGCGGGCATCGATCCGCTCTGGCTTTACCTGCCGCTGGAGAACCGGATCACCGGGCCGGGGCTCCCCGAGGGTGCGCGCGGGCGGGCACACACGATCTATGCCGGGCATGATTTCGGCGGGCTGGAATCCTTCTACGAGACGATGCGCGCACAGGGGCGGCTGCCCGAGAGCATCAGTTTCGACGCGTTGCTGCGCGAAGCCGGCATTGCGGGACGGTTCGCCGCTTGGCGGGTGCAGGAGCAGCCGCAGACGCCCGAGCCGGAACGCGCATCGCATCGGCAGGAGCCGAAGGCGGAAGTATCTGTTGAACGCGAGCCGGAGGCGGAAGTATCTGTTGAACGCGAGACGGATGCGGCGTCTCATGGTGAGCTGCCCGAGCAGCAGACGGCGCAACGCGGCGATGTTCTGACATCACCGGAAATGCCGGATTTCGACGATCCGTCCAAGATCATCAGTTTCATTCGGGATCGACGTCTCGAGAGCTGGGAAGGTGACGGAATCGACGACCTGGATGCAGAAGCACTCGATCGGGCTGCCGCGACGCTCTATGCGCTCGATTTCAGCGCGCCGGGCGGGATCGGTTTCTTCGATGACGATCTGCGTGCAGCGATTGCGGCGATCCGTCGGGCGGGCGGGCGCGCATTTCCCGATCCGGTAATGCCGGGCGAGCCGGGTTACGAGGCGATGCCGCGTGCCGTCGATTACGGCCTTCCCGAACGCGCTTATCACTATGTCGGCATGGATGATGATGGCCATCCGATCTGGCGCGGCGAGGATGGGCGGCATGTCGGCCCGTTTGCTCGCGAACCCTCCGGTGCCTTCTCGAACCCGTCCGTCGAGAATGAGCCGCCGCCGGCGCGCTTTCCCTTCAACCCGACGGCGCCGGGCGCGATGGTGCCGTTGGCGCCTCCGGGTGCGATGGTCGAATACAATCCGGATCCGTACCCGTCGGACACGTCCCGCCCGGTTACGCGCGAAGAGTTGCTGCAGGAATCGCGCGATCTCATCGATGCCATGATCGGGATGATCCGCGATGCCGGTTTCGATCTGCGCGCCGGGCTGAATGTTGCGATCCGCGATCCGTTCATGAACGCTCCGGTTCTGCGCAGCACCGGGGCGGTGGGGCTCGACACCTTGCGGGAAATCAACACGCGCCGGGCCGAGATCATGCGGGCGGCGGGTGCGGGCGACGTGCGCACGCTGCTCGACATCTTCGCGCATGCGCTGGGTGTCGGCGCCCGGATCGGCGAGGGGCTGCACGAGCCGCAGGTGGTGCGGATGATTCTGCAGGAACTGATCGGCTTGCGGGGGCTGGGAATTAATTCCGCTCTGCAATGGAAGGCAGAGGCGCTCGAGGGCTATGCCGAACGATCATTCCTCGGCGAGGTATCTCCCTTCGAGTTCACCCCCGATCCGGAGAAGCTCTCGCTCGAGGCCGACAATCCCGGCTTCGCCCGGCTGGAGGGGCGGCTTTCGTTGAATGTCACGCGGCTATCCCCCGAGGAAGCCGAAGGTGCGGTCGATATTTTCGGCAACGGCGACAGTGAGCTCATGATGCTCAACGAGGATCTACGCATCGGCAAGACGATGTTCGAGTTCTATACGCCTTCGTTCGGCATCGGCCCGCTGCAGATGCCCGGCGCCGAGTATCGCGAGGAACTGGCCCAGGAGCTGATCATCCCGGCGGGCAGCTACCTGCCGCGCGAATTCGTTTCGGTGATCAACCGCGCCATCGGAGACGGGCATGTCGAAATGCGGCTCCAGGTGGATTATCGCGACGACCCCGAGGGGCAGGCAACCCTGCGCGACGAACTGATCGCGGGCCTCGGCGGCGATGCGCCGCTCGCCGGACAACCCGGCTTTCTCCAGGATTTTGGTCGTGAAAACATCCAGGCGACCTATCACCCCGGATTGCGCGCGCGGCTTTCGGCGCCTCCGGGCCGGACACCGCATGGACGGGATACGATTGACGCGAATTTCCCGCCCTCCGAGCATTTCGTCAACTGGATGGTTTCGGTGGCGACGGGCGGCGCCGTGCATCTGCCGATGGATCGCGCGGTTCCCGGCGAGCTCGACGTGGCCGCGCGCTTCGCGCCCGATGCTCTGCACGGGTACGCCGACAAGGTGCGCATAAAGCTCAACCTCGGTCCATCGGCGAGTCTGGGGGATATCATCGGCCTGCGCACAGCCTTTTATCTCGTGCGGGAATCGCGCCCTGAGGGGCGAACGGCGCTGTTGCGTTCCACCGAGACCGCGACGGTCACATTCGAGGACAGTTTCGCGCAGGAGCGGCAGATCGATGTGCCGGTCTGGCTCTCGATGATGCTGGGCGAGGCGGTCGCGCCGGGGCAGGTGGAAGCGGCGCTCGGGCTTCAGCCGCTGCCGCCGGGTGGCATCGTGATCCCGCCGGGCGGCAGCGAGAGCCTGCGTGCTCAACTGGAGAAGGCATGGTTCGGCGCCGATCCGGACGACCAGAACGCCATCGCCGCCTTCATCGCAGATCATCTCGCCGGAGCAGAGCCGGCATTCGCCGACGGGCGCACGCTCATGCCGGCGCTCAAGGATGAACTGATCTTATTGCTCCATCGCATCGCTACGCCTCGTGACGGGTTGGCTGCGCCGGAGGAGGCAGGAGAATGAGCGGGATGGGCGGTTCGGTGAGACAAGTGGAAATGTCTTGAACTGGATCGGAAATTAATTATACTTAATAAATTATTGCAGCAATTTTTCATAGAGGTTTTCATGAGTATCTCATTGAATACAGGTCAGTCTCGCATGCCGATCGGATCGCTGCCTCAGGACGAGCAATTCCAGGCATTTCGACTGCCTCCAAGCTATGGCGATCTTGCTCCACACCGACGCCAGGTCGATATGCTGCCCGCCTCCACCCTGCCATCGGTATGGCCGCCCGGCTCCAACCGACCGGATGCCCCTGCATTAGAGGATGTGAAGCTACAATCGAATGAACATGGCGCGATTCCGGTCGACCGGATAGATCCATCGCAGCTTCTCCATTTCGACACGGCCGCCGCCAGTATCGCTAATGATATCGAGAAGCGCCGTGCGGATAACCCGAATTTCAGACTTGCTGTAATGGGCGAGGAGCATTCGGATTTATCGGAGGCCATCTACCAGTTTACCGCGCACTATCTGCGCACCGGTGAGATCGGAAGTGATCTGATACAATTGATCGAATCGCCAACGACGCCATATGTCGACGATTTAATTGACAAACTTTATGATGGTGACATCGACGAAGATGAGTTTCTGGCCCGTGGATCGGTTGCGCTGCAGCATCAATACCTCGCAGCCCTGATCAATCACGAGAACGAAACTGGTGAGACGGTCGATGATCCGGGCACTATCGACACTTTTCGCCGGATGCTGGAGCGCGATGTCATCAGAAACTACAGAAATGACGCGCGCGTCGTTCTGGTGGACCGCAATCGATTCACATTCGATGAATCCGGGCAGAATGCGGACCGGACCAGGGGCTTGGAGGAAGCTGTTAGGGAAGCCATGGAGAGGTATCCCGACAATTTTCTTCTCTTGCAGGTCGGCAAGCTACACGTGATTCCGGATTTCGTGACGAACAGCGAAATAGCCGAGGCGGGCGTTGTATTAAATGGCGTGCCTGGCGGACGAATACCGTCAGAATTGTCGCTGCTGCATGAGTTCACAGAACAATTCGGTGACGATATGCATGCCTATATTGGTGTCCAATATCGGGAAAGTGGTTCGGGTTACAACGGCGTCGCAACCGAGCCGAATGTTCCGGTCCTGCTCAACATGGATCCGATCGAGGGACGCGAGTACGATGTCGAGGCGACGCGTGCGCGGATGCGCGAGGCCGGCAATTGCGCGCAGGACGATGACGATTGTTGGGCATTCACATCGCTCGATACAAGTACGTTTTACATGTACACTGGGCGGTTCTACCGAGAGCCGCTTGGTCGTGAACCAGGTGACCCTATGCCGGTGCCGGAATAATACTGATAACAGGCTGGGTAGCAGCAGAGGTTTCCCGGTACCTGTTCCCATCAGCCCGCGCCGGTCTTCCGGCGCGGCACCTCACCCCTTCAGATAGTCATCCGTCGTGCGCACCTTGCGCATCGATTCGTCATGCGGATCGAAGCCTTCATTGACGGCGGCTTCGACGCGGCAATCCTCGCACATCTGCAGGACGCGGCGACGCTGCTCGCCGGCAGGGCCGGAGAACATCCAGTGCGTGGAAAGCTTCGCCTGGACGCGCTCGATACTGGCCTTGGTACCGAACAGCTTGCCGCAACTCACGCAGGCAAAGGGCTCTTCCTGCTTGAGCAGCTTCTTCGGCTCCTCCCAGGCCTCGAAATCGAGCTGCGGCACGAGGCTGATCGCGTCTTCCGGGCAGGTCGTCTCGCACAGGCCGCATTGGACGCAGGCGCTCTCGGTGAAGCGCAGCATCGGCAAATCGGGATTGTCGGAGAGCGCCCCCGTCGGGCAGACGCCGACACAGGCGAGGCAGAGCGTGCAGGCATCGGTATCGAGCTTGACTTCGCCGAAAGGCGCGCCCTCCGGTAGGGCGATGGTGGCGGCGGGCTCGGGCGCGTGCCGGTTCATCTCCAGCATCGCCATGGTGAGCAATCCGCGCTTGTCCTCCGGCGCAAAGAACGACGCGCGGCTCGCGGGTGCCTGCGGCGGCTCATCCGCGAGCGTGGCTTCGAACGCGTCGGGATCATCCGTCTGGATCAGCGAGAGCGTATCCTGAGCGTGGCCCGTGCCGCTGGTGATGGTCTCCATCAGGGAGAGGGTGCGCGTGAGCCCGTCGATCGCATGGCGCGGGCGTTCGCGGGTGAGGATGCGCAGGCCACCGGCACCCCAGGCGAGCGCCGCCGCAATGAGTTCGGGGCCGATCTGCGTCGCCTCGTTCACGACCATCGGGATCACATGCGCCGGCAGGCCGTTGCCGAAGCGGGCGCTGGCATCGATCAGCGGCGTGCCGTGATCGTCATCGTGCAGGAGCAGTATCGGGGCGCGTGTGGCGCCGGCATCGTACCAGGCGCGCAAGGCCGCACGGATGCGCCGGGCGAGGCTCTCGACGGCGGGCAGCGCATAGGCCGCCGCGCCTGTGGGGCAGACGGCGGCGCACTGGCCGCAGCCGGCGCAGATATTGGCATCGATCGCGACGCTGTCGCCGGCGGGCTCGATGGCGCCGGCGGGGCAGAGATCGAGACAGCGGGTGCAGCCCGTCTGCTGGTTGCGCGAATGCGCGCACAGATCAGCCGAGAAGTTGATGAAGCGCGGCTTGTCGAAGGTTCCCACCATCTGCTGCGCCTTGGCGACGAGCTGCGCCACGGCGACCGGATCGGCGGGATCAGCGCGGAAATAGCCCGGACGCAATTCGCCGGCGGGGAAGAGCGGCGTGCCGCCCGTCAGATCAATGACGAGATCGCAGCGCGACACCGCCCCGTTGCGGGTCTCGCCGAAGACGAGTTTCGCCCGCGAGGACGGGGAGGGCGCGGCATAGGCGTCGACGGTGAGCTCGAAGGCACCGAGATGGCCGCTCGCCCGTGCGATTCGCCCCTGCAGGACCGGGAACGCGTTGCGGCGCGGGGGCGTGACATCGGCGCCCGGGGTGACGAGGACGGTGATGTCGAGATTGTCGAGGAGATCGCGCGCGGCGTCGATTGCGGTCTCGTCGCGGCCCAGAATCAGCGCCACGCCCCGGCTTTCCATGGAGACGATCTCGAAGGGCTCGGCCTCTTCCGCCGCCTGCGCGATCAGCGCCGCCATCTTGGGGCCCGCCGCCTTCGCGTCATGCGACCAGCCCGCCGTCTCGCGGATATTGACGAAGGTGAGATCCGGCTCGGGCGCGTAGCCGTCTTCAGACGCTTCGAGGGCAGCTTGCGCGAATTCAGCCGCGACTTCCTCGAAGAGCGGCTGCTCCTGCGTGCAGGTCACCGTCATCGGGCGTCCTGTTTCCAGCGCCTCGCGGAAACGGTCGAGCTGGATGCGGCAGAGCTGATGCGCGGCCTCGGGCAATTCCCCGCAGCCGGCAGCGGCGATGGCGGCACCGTCGACGGGCATTGTGCCCTCGCAGCTGCAGGTCAGGACGAGGCGGTCGCGCTTCTTCATGGGTCTCTTCCTCCGGAATGCGGTTCCGCGCTGTTTTTGCTCTTTGCGATGCGTGGTCCGCTCTCTACTCTATAATCCATCCAGACAGGTAAGAAAGGGAGGGGCATGGCGCCGCGCTCCCGAAAAATACTGTGACCGGGGAGTGAGAGCATGAGCGAGGGGCGGGCCGGCAACGGCGAGGCAGCGCCACAGGGCGTGGTATCGAGCCTGCCGCAACGGAAAACAGCACAATCGGGTGCCGACGATGCGCCGCGTCGCCTCCTGCTGCCGCCGCCATACGACCAGCATTATCATGCCGACGGGGATGTCCTCGACGAGGCGATACGCCTGGCTCCGGAAGCGGGGGCAGGGACGCTGGTATGGCGCAGGGAGGGCGGGTTGCTGACCTTCGCCGTGGTTCTGGAACCGGAAAAACCCCTGCGCGCGGCCCGGCTCGCCTTCTTCGCCGGGATGGCCGCGCTCGGCGATGCGCTCGCCGCCCATTGCCTGCCGGACAAGCCGTTGCGCTTCGCCTTCCCCGATACGGTGATCTTCGATGCCGCGCGTCTGGGCGGCGCACGCTTCGTTACGCCGGAAGGCTGCGGCGAGGACGAGGTGCCGGACTGGATGGTCTTTGCCGTCGAGCTGATCGGTGATCGCGACCATCTGCCGCATCCAGGCGTGTTCCCGGACAGCACCTCCCTGGCCGAGGAGGAATTCGAAGAAAGCGAGCTGATCGTCGAGAGCTTCGCGTCTTATCTCATGCTCTATTTCGACCGCTGGACGCATCAGGGTTTCGATGCCGTGATCAAGCCCTATCTCGATCGTCTCGACCCGAAGCTCGAACCGGGCGCACGCGCCATCGCCGATGGCGATCTCATCGAGCGCCTTCCCGATGGAGAGACACGCCGCGTCGGTTTGCTGGAAGGGCTCGCCGCCTGCGCGTGGCGCGATGCGAAGGGGCCGCGATTGTGATCCTGCTGCCGCGCACCATACGCCTCGACGCCTCCGATGCCGTCGTCTTCGCCCGCGCCGCCGAGCCGGGGGAATGGGCGGTGCCGGGCACCTTTCTCTTTGCGGGGCGCGATCCGGCAAGCTTCTCGCGCAAGGAGCAGATCGCCTTCCGCTCGGGCTTTCTGGGCGTCGACAGTTTCGGCTTCTCGACGCTGGTGATCTTGCAGCCCGCCGGCGAGGATGAGCGGGAGGCGATGATCGCCACGCTCGCCCGGCAACTCGTTGCGCATCTCGGTGCGCCCGGCGAGGATATCGCCCGCCCCGCCGCCGAGGAAGAGGTGGCCCTGGCGCAGGATCTGTGCCGCGGACATGCGGAGAATACGCTCGTCGCGCTGCATCGCAGCCTCGGTGAGGACGGCGCGATTCACGAGCAGTTCCGTACGCTCAAATCCCGGGACGAGACGGCCTTCGGTGCGGGCTATCTGCGCGGCCATGATCGCGCCTTCTACATCGTCGAGAGTGACGGGGAGGATGATGCTGGCGAGGATGGCGCTCATCATGTCGATCTTCTGAATCTGCGGGGGCAGGGACAATGAGAGAGTTCTGGGTCGCCAGCGGCCACCAACTCACCCGCCTCGATGCGCAGGGCCGGATGCTCGTCACGGACGAGTTGCTGCTGGCCTGGCTGGCGCGTCCGGAGGTGCTGCCGCCGGATGAGGCCTGCGAAGCCGAGCGCGCGCTGCACGCGCGGCTGATGCGCGCCCCGCGCGATCCCGTCACCCCGGATGACATCGCCACCATGGCCGATGCGGATGCGCGCGAGAACTGGGGTTTTCTCATCACCCTGCGCGATCGCCTGCTCGCGGCGGGGACGATCGAGGAAGGCTATCTCGCCATCCTGCGCGAAGGATTGCGGCTGCCGGTCGTCTTCTATGATCAACTCGTCCAGCTGATTTTGCGCAACGCGCTGGAAGGCTGCGAGGATGTCTGGACATTGCGTGCCGCCGAGATGCTGTTTCGCGCCCAGCGCGGGCATGTCTCGGACGGGGCACTGATCCTGGCCGACGAGGAACTCGTGGCGGAAATGGAAGCCGAAAAGCAGCTCTCGCCGCTCAATGCCATGTTCGCCGGCGGCGCCGATGATCTTGATGTGCTGGTCGAGGAAAACGCCTGGACCTATTGGAGCCGCTCGGACGCGCATACGATGGCGCTGCCCTTCGGGGCCTCCTCGCAGGCCCGCGAGGGGCTGGGCCGGGCACTGGCTGCCTTCGTGACGCATCTCCTCGGAATGCGCGTGCGGGTCACCCCGTTCACCAGCGTCGAGGATGTGGATCTGCGCTGGTATGTGGGGCTCGACCAGATCGGCGTGAAGATCGGTGACGCGTTGTGGCGCGGCGAGGAGCCGGTCGGGGCGCTGATCGGTCTGTTCCGGCTCGAATTCGAGGATCCGCAGGTGATGATCGAGGAGGTGCGCGGCGCCCCGGTCTGGCTGATCCTCGGCATGGGCGATGACAAGACCGTGCGGATGAAGCCGCAGAATCTCGTGATGGGGCTGCCGCTCGTAGCCTTGTCAACGACGCATTAGGACACCCGATCTGACTCGGTCAGTTCAGGTGTCCTGAATTACTTTTTTGTGCATCGTCTTATCCGCCAGCCGGTATCCACCTGACGGAATGATGCTGAAGGGAGCACCAATATGGCCAGGGAAGTGCTCAAGTTCGCCGTCGTGGCGCAATCGCGCCCGCCCGTGACGAAATGGGCCGGCCGGCAGGTCCGCCCCTATGCGGTGCTGCCCGCAGTGCCGGAGACCGCGCCGCATACCCTCCTGAGCGAAGAGGACGGGGTCGAGACCTGGTATCTCGGCGCGCACGACCTGATCCTGCATACCGGCGATACCGGCCATTACCGCGATAATCTGATGAGCCGGCTTCCCCGTGTCTGGGTCGCGATTTCGGAAGTCGAGGATGCGCGCAAGGCCGATATCAAGCTGGTGACCGTCGACCCTTATGAAGGGGAGGGGCTGGCTCTCGATACCGGGGTGCTGGTCGACGTGGTGGCGATGCCGGACATGCTGCGGCTCAAGCTCGATGATTTCATCGCGCGCCATCATGTCGAGATCCCCTTCAAGAAGCGCAAGCGCAAACCGGTGGATGTGGAATCCGACCTGCGCGCGCCGCGTATCCTGCAGCCCGAAGACAAATGGGTGCGCAAATGAGTGGCGGTTTCCTGGGGCGCTGGTCGCAGCGCAAGCTCTCGGAAAAGCAGAAGGAAGAGGCGGCGGGCAGCGCGTCCGATTCGCCGGATCGCGATGAGAACGCACCGGAATCGGATCTCCGCGACACCGCGCCGCAGGATGAGAAGCAAGAAATTTCTGCGGCATTGCAACACGATGAAATCCTGAGCGAGGAGGAACTCGCTGCACTCCCGTCGATCGATTCGATCACCTCTGAAACGGATCTGCGCCAGTTCCTGCGCAAGGGTGTTCCGAACGCTTTGAAGAACGCGGCCATGCGCAAGATGTGGCTCCTCGACCCGGCGATCCGCAACCATGCGGATCTTGCCGTCGACTATGCCTGGGACTGGAACGTGCCCGGCGGCGTGCCCGGGCACGGCGGGCTGATGAGTGGCGAAAGCGTAGCCAGAATGCTCGATAAGGTCCTCCCGAGACAGGTTTCGCACGAGAAAACGATAGCGGCGGAATCCTCGGATCCGGCGGCAGGCGAGGGCGGCGTGCCGATGGAGCCGGAGTCGGTTGCCGAGAATACTCAACCACAAGGCGATCGGCCCATTGCCGATGAGGAAGTCCAGAATTCGATCGTGCCCCCGACTGCCGAGGACGCCGGATCTGCTCTGAACAAGGCTTCTGATGCCGATTTCGGGGCGCCGAGTTCTGTCGCCGCCGCAGGGGATGGCGACGTCGTGTCGCGTAACGGCGATGACGGCAACTTGCGACGCAGGCGCCACGGTGGCGCCCTTCCATCTTAGAAAATGATTTCGGTTCAAGTATTTATCTCTGATTTCTCAGATCGCAGCCGCGCCGTGCCGTGCTGCATTGCACAAAGCATAACAGTATTCACATTAGAAAAACTCCATGGTAGCGTTTCGCAATGGAGGAGTCGTGCCGGGTTCGTGACCGGGTTCGGCACACAAGCAAAAGATGAAAAACGTCGTGACGATCTTGATGCCGCATCGCAGCAATCTGCGCTTTCGTAGCGTCTCTCCGGAGATGCATCGATGAGTGAGGAGCAGCTGCGCGCCCAGCATTACGGATTGCTCGCCCGCCTTCTCGGCGCGGCGCCCTCCGGCGACATGCTGGCACAGATGGCGACGATCGCAGGCGACGAGACGGCTTTCGGCCAGGCCTACGGCGCGCTGGCCCGCAAGGCTGCGCAGGTCTCGACCAAGGATGTCGAGAACGAGTTCTTCGAGCTCTTCGTCGGCGTCGGGCGCGGCGAGCTGCTGCCTTATGCTTCCTTCTATCTGACCGGTTTCCTGAATGAACGCCCGCTCGCGGAGTTGCGCGCGGATCTGCGCGTCATGAGCGTCGAGCGCGTACCGGGTCGTTACGAGCCCGAGGATCACATCGCATTCGTCCTCGAAGTGATGGCGCAGCTGGCGCGCGGCGAGATTGCCGGCAACCAGGCGCGCTTCTTCGACCGGCATATCGCCCCCTGGGCGGGACAATTCTTCGATGATCTGGCTATCGCGCCGAGCGCCGATTTCTATCGGCCCGTCGCGGAGATCGGGCGTCAATTCGTGGATATCGAGACCCGTGCATTCGCCTTGGCGAGCGCATCCGGGTCGCGAGGGTAATGGCAGTTGGAAACCATTCGGTGCGGCGCAGCCCACCGTGTTCGGGAGGATGATCATGAGTGTCAATGATCAGGATACGCGCAGGAAGACGGGCATCGGCCGTCGCGGCTTCTTCGGGGCCGTGGCCGGCGCCGGTGCAGCGGCTGCGTTGAGCGTCGGGGGTGCGGTTCCCGTCGCGGCGCAACAGTCGCGGGACGAACGCAAGCGCGCGCGCTACCAGGAAACGGAGCACGTGCAGGCCTTCTACCGCACCAATCGTTACTACACTTCGGGAGAATGACCGATGCTCGTCAAACGCAAGCAAGGTGAAGCCGCGCGCGGGCGTCTCGCTTCAATGGCGGCGGGGATCGCGACCAAGGCGATCGATCGTCGCAGTTTCCTGCGCAATTCCGGTCTCGCAGTCGGCGGTCTTGCCGCCCTGGGAACCCTCAATGCAGGCATGACCCGACAGGCCGAAGCCGGCCCGGCGGATCACAGCCGCCCGATCGAGCTGCGCAAGAACATCTGCACGCA
This sequence comes from Salinarimonas sp., assembly GCA_020832565.1. Lineage (GTDB taxonomy): Bacteria > Pseudomonadota > Alphaproteobacteria > Rhizobiales > Beijerinckiaceae > Saliniramus. The sequence goes on from JAFIEI010000003.1 coordinate 56,680, forward strand.
CTGCTCGGTCGGCTGCACCGTCATCGGTGAAGTGCAGGACGGCGTCTGGGTCGGCCAGGAGCCTGCCTGGGACAGCCCGATCAACCGTGGAACGCACTGCGCCAAGGGCGCTTCGGTGCGCGAACTGGTCCATGGCGATCGGCGTCTGAAATATCCGATGAAGAAGGTCGGCGGCCAGTGGCAGCGCATCAGCTGGGATCAGGCCATCGATGAGATCGGTGACAAGATGCTCGAGATCCGCGAGCGCAGCGGGGCCGATTCGGCCTATCTGCTCGGCTCGGCCAAGTTCTCGAACGAGGGCGCCTATCTGTTCCGCAAGTTCGCCGCCTTCTGGGGCACGAACAACGTCGATCACCAGGCCCGCATCTGTCACTCCACCACGGTGGCGGGCGTTGCCAACACCTGGGGCTACGGCGCACAGACCAACAGCTACAACGACATCCGCAATTCCAAAACCGTGATCTTCATGGGCTCGAATGCCGCGGAAGCCCATCCGGTGTCGATGCAGCACATCCTCTCCGGCAAGGAGCAGCAGCGGGCCAACGTGATCGTGTTCGATCCGCGCTTCACCCGCACGGCCGCCCATGCCACCGACTATGTCCGCTTCCGCTCGGGCACCGATATCCCGGTGATCTGGGGTCTCATGTGGCACATTTTCGAGAACGGCTGGGAGGATACGGAATACCTGTCCCAGCGCGTCTGGGGGATGGACCAGGTCCGCGAGGAAGTCGCCAAGTGGACGCCCGACGAGGTCGAGCGTGTCACCGGTGTGCCGGGCGAACAGCTGCGCCGCGTGGCGGAGAAATTCGCGACGGAACGCCCATCCACCTTCATCTGGTGCATGGGCGGGACGCAGCACACGGTCGGAACCGCGAATGTGCGCGCCTACTGCAACCTGCTTCTGGCCACCGGCAATGTCGGTGCGATGGGCACGGGCGCCAACATTTTCCGTGGCCACTGCAACGTGCAGGGCGCGACCGATTTCGGTCTCGATATCGGCAACCTGCCTTGCTATTACGGCCTCGCTGAAGGCGCCTGGCGCCACTGGTCGCGCGTCTGGGACGTGCCCTACGATTATTTCGTGGGCCGCTTCGATGCCGTTCCGGCCAAAGGCGGACGCGATGCGCGCTCGCCCGAGCAGAACATGAACGTCCCGGGCATCCCCTCGACCCGCTGGTTCGATGCGACCATGATCGACGCGGAAGAGGTCGATCAGCGCGACAACATCAAGGCGATGATCGTGTTCGGCCACGGCGGCAACACGGTTCCGCGCATGGCCGATGCACGAGAGGGCATGAACGCCCTCGACCTGCTCGTCGTGGCGGACCCGCATCCGACCACTTTTGCGGCATTGCATGAGCGCGCCGACAACACCTATCTGCTGCCGATCTCGACCCAGTTCGAATGCGCCGGCAGCCGTACGGCCTCCAACCGCTCGGTGCAGTGGGGCGAGAAGATCGTCGATCCGATCTTCGAATCCGACAACGACTACGCGGTGATCTACCGCCTGTCGCGCAAGCTCGGTTTCGCCGACGAAATGTTCAAGAACTACGAGATGGTGGAGGGCAAGTTCTCGGAAGAGCCGACCCCCGAATCCATCTTGCGCGAGATCAATCGCGGCGGCTGGTCCACCGGTTACACCGGCCAGAGCCCCGAGCGTCTCAAGGCGCATATGGCCAACCAGGACAAGTTCGACCTGGTCACGCTGCGCGCCCCTGCAGATGTAGAAGATGTCGGCGGCGACTATTACGGCCTGCCGTGGCCGTGCTGGGGAACCGCCGAGTTCCGCCATCCGGGCACGCATATCCTCTACAATCCCAACATCCCCGTGAAGGATGGCGGCGGTGCGTTCCGTCCGCGCTTCGGCCTCGAACGCGACGGCGAGACGCTTCTGGCCGAGGGCAGCTGGCCACCGGAATCGGAGATCCAGGACGGGTATCCCGAATTCACGATGGCGGTGCTGAAGCGCCTCGGCTGGGATGAGGATCTGACCCCGCAGGAGCGCAGGGTTATCGAGGAAATCGGTGGCTTCGACGAAGAGCGTATCGATGCCGTCAGCTGGTCGATCGACCTGTCGGGCGGTATCCAGCGTGTCGCCATCGAGCATGGCTGCGTGCCCTTCGGCAACGGCAAGGCCCGCGCCGTGGCGTGGAACCTGCCTGATCCGATCCCGGTCCACCGCGAGCCGATCTACTCGCCGCGTCCGGATCTCGTGGCTGATTATCCGACCCGCGAGGACGGTCGCCAGTTCCGCATGCCGAATATCGGGCATTCGATCCAGCAATCGGTCGTCGATCGTGGCCTGCACGAGACCTTCCCGATCGTGCTCACCTCCGGTCGCCTCGTGGAATACGAAGGTGGCGGCGAGGAGACGCGCTCGAACAAGTGGCTCGCCGAGCTCAAGCAGGACATGTTCGTCGAGATCAATCCGCGCGACGCTGAAGCACGCGGGATCACCGATGGCGGCTGGGTCTGGGTCAACGGCCCCGAAGGCAACCGGGCGCGGGTCAAGGCCCTCGTTACGGAGCGCGTCGCATCAGGGGCGGCATTCATGCCGTTCCACTTCGCCGGCTGGTTCCAGGGCGAGGACCAGCGCGGGAACTATCCGCAGGGCACTGATCCCATCGTTCTCGGTGAATCGGTGAACGTCGTCACGACTTATGGCTATGACCCCGTGACGGGCATGCACGAGGGCAAGGTTACGCTTTGCCAGATCGAGTCTGCCTGAGGGAGGATGAAACAATGGCGAGAATGAAATTCCTCTGCGACGCCGATCGCTGCATCGAGTGTCAGGCCTGTGTGACCGCGTGCAAGAACGAGCATGAGGTTCCGTGGGGCATCAACCGTCGGCGCGTCGTCACCATCAATGACGGCCTGCCGGGCGAGCGTTCGGTCTCCATGGCCTGTATGCATTGCGACGACGCGCCCTGCGCCGCCGTATGCCCCGTCGACTGCTTCTACACCACGGCGGATGCCGTGGTGCTGCACTCGAAGGATACCTGCATCGGCTGCGGCTACTGCTTCTACGCATGCCCGTTCGGCGCGCCGCAATATCCGCGCGTCGGCAATTTCGGCACGCGCGGCAAGATGGACAAGTGCACCTATTGCTCGGGCGGTCCGGAAGCGGACATGACCCAGGCGGAATACGTCAAGTACGGCTCCAACCGTCTGGCCGAGGGCAAGCTCCCGCTCTGCGCGGAAATGTGCTCGACCAAGTCGCTCCTGGCCGGTGACGGCGACATCATCGCCGACATCTACCGCGAGCGCGTGGTGACCCGTGGCTACGGCTCGGGCGCCTGGGGTTGGCGCACGGCCTACGGCGAAACGATCTCCGTCTGATCGGGGATATCCGATCGGATATTAGGGGGAGGAAGTACCGTGGTACACAAATTGCTCAAAAGCGCCGCCACGCTGTTCGCCGTCGTCGCGCTCTTCGCCTTCGCTGCGCCGCCACTCGCGGCGCAGCAGGTCAACCCGACCGAGAGTTCCGTCCAGGAGGAGCAGCTCATGCGCGCGCTCCAATCCGGCGAGGCGGTCTCGGGGCGCATCACCATTCCCGATGCGCGCGCGGGTGATCTGATCAAGCCCGACAACAAGAACTGGGCTGCCACCCATGGCGGCACGGTGAAGACGGTCAACGTCGTCGCCATCCTCGGGATGCTGGTGCTGCTGGTCGGCTTCTACATGTATCGCGGCAAGATCCGCATCGAATCCGGCCCGTCCGGTCGCACGATCCAGCGCTTCAACGCGGTGGAGCGCTTCGCGCACTGGCTGCTCGCGGCGACCTTCATAATTCTGGCCCTGACGGGTCTGAACCTGCTGATCGGTCGCGCGGTGATCCTGCCGATCATCGGCGAGAGTGCCTTCGGTACGCTCTCGGCCTGGGGCAAGATTGCCCATAACTATCTCGCCTGGCCCTTCATGGCCGCTTTGGTGATCGTGTTCGTCGCCTGGGTGCTGCACAACATCCCCAACAAGACCGACATCGAGTGGATCAAGCAGGGCGGCGGCCTGTTCAAGAAGGGCGTCCATCCGCCGGCGAAAAAGTTCAATGCCGGTCAGAAGGTCATCTTCTGGTCCGTCATCATCGGTGGCGCGGCGCTTTCCTTCACCGGTGTGATGCTGCTCTTCCCCGAACTCGCCGGCACTTCTGCCCAGTGGCAGCTCTATCAAGTGATCCACGCCATCGTGGCCGGCATCATGACCGCGATCATCATCGCGCATATCTATATCGGCTCTGTCGGTATGGAAGGCGCCTTCGATGCCATGGGGTCGGGCCAGGTCGACGAGAACTGGGCCAAGGAGCACCACGCGCTGTGGGTCGAGGAGAAGCAGGCGCGCGAAGGCAGTGCTGCCATCAAGCCTGCCGGCGGCGCATCACCGCAGCCCGCGGAGTGAGCAGCGCGGCGCCCTCGTGGTGCCGCGTGCTTAAACTAATCCAACGGTCCGGGCGAAGTCCGGGCCGTTTTTCGTCGGATCAGAGCAAGAGACGCATCTTTCATGGCGCAGGATGAGGCACTGACGGGACAGGCACGCGCGGCGCTCGCCGCGATCACGCTGCCCGATGGCGGGACGCTCGGCGATACCACGCGCCTCGCTGCAGTGAGCGCGCGCGAGGGGCGCGTGACGGCGATGATCGCGATCGCGCCCGAGGAGGCCGAGGCTTTCGCTCCCGTACGCGATGCGGCGCAGGCAGCGCTCGAGGCGCTTCCCGGAATCGAGAAGGCTCTGGTCGCGCTGACGGCGGAGGCCTCGACACCGGCGCCGGAGGCATCCGCGAAGCCGCCACCGGCGAAACCCGGCGTTACGCCCGCCCCGGGCGCCTCGCGCAAACCCGCCGCCATGGCCGGGATCACGCATATTGTCGCCGTCGCCTCGGGCAAGGGCGGGGTCGGCAAGTCGACGACGAGCGTCAATCTCGCGCTCGGCCTGCGCGCGCTGGGGCTCAAGGTCGGCATTCTCGATGCCGATATCTACGGCCCCTCGCTGCCGACCCTGCTCGGCCTGCGCGGCCAGCCGCGTGTCGGCGCTGACCGCAAGCTGTTGCCGATGCAGGCCTATGGGCTCAAGGCCATGTCGATCGGGCTGCTCGTCGACGAGGAGACCGCCATGGTCTGGCGCGGGCCGATGGTGATGTCGGCACTGACGCAGATGATGGCGGAGGTCGAATGGGGCAAGCTCGACGTTCTGATCATCGACATGCCGCCCGGCACTGGCGACGCCCAGCTCGCGATCGCACAGGGTACCGAACTCTCCGGCGCCGTCATCGTCTCGACGCCGCAGGATCTCTCGCTGATCGACGCGCGGCGCGGCATCACCATGTTCCGCAAGGTCGATGTGCCGATCCTCGGCGTGGTGGAGAACATGTCGCATTTCATCTGCACGGATTGCGGCGCACACCATGCGATCTTCGGGGAGGGCGGTGCGCAGGAGGAAGCCGGGCGCCTCGGCGTGCCTTTCCTCGGCGGCGTGCCGCTGACCATGGAGTTGCGCCGCGCCTCCGATCTCGGCCAGCCGGTCACGGCGGTGGCGCCCGATGGGATACTCGGTCGCATCTATCAAGGGCTCGCGGAACGCTTGCTTGCGGGCCTGCAATAGGCGATTATGTCAAGGTTGGGCCGGATATCCGGCTTCCAGAAAAAATGTAGGGAGACCAGGGGGATGAAATCGTTCGTAGCAGCGGCCATCGTCGCGATCGTGGTTGCCGTCGGAGCGGCCTATCTGCTCGATGGCACCTTCCAGACGACAGCGCATCAAGCCTTCACCACCGAAGGCGTGCGGCTGGACGATCCGGGTCGCAACCTCGTCGACTTCTGATCCGGATCCGGGATCTGGGCGCGTGACCGCGTTTCAGATCCCGAATCCCGCATAGGGCAGGAAACGCACCGGGTCGCCGGGCGCTATCTCTTGTGCGCCGTCCCCGATTTCCACCAATCCCGTCGCCCATGACAGCCCGCTGATTCGCCCGGACCCCTCCGAGGCGAAGACTTCGGCTGCGCCGTTCGCATCGAGGCGCGCGCGCAGATATTCGCGCCGCCCCGGTTTCTTGCTCTTGGAGAAGGCGGCGGGCACGGTGAAGGCCATCGGTTCGCTCCAGCCGGCACCGGAGAGCGCCGCGAGCGCCGGGCGGGCGAAGATCAGCGCGCAGACGAAGGCCGCGACCGGGTTCCCCGGCAGGCCGAAGACGGGCACGCCGTTCCAGACCGCGAGCGCGAGAGGCCGGCCCGGCTTGATGGCGATGCGCCATTCCTGCAGGGCGCCGGATTCGCGCAGAAGCGCCGAGACGTGATCCTCGTCGCCGGCGGAAGCCCCGCCCGTCGTGAAGATCACATCCGCCTCCCGCGAGGCCGCATCGAGCCGCGCCCGCAGGGCTTCCCGGTCGTCGCCGACATGGCCGAGATCGACGGGCCGGTAGCGCCAGGCCTGCGCAATGGCGAGCAGCATCGGGCGGTTGGCGTCGTAGATCTTGCCGGGTGCCAGCGGTTCGCCGGAGAAATCGCCGACGATCTCCTCGCCGGTCGAAAGCACCCCGACGCGCAGGCGGCGATGCACGGCGATCTCGCCGATGCCGAGCGCGCTGAGCAGCGCCAGATCAGCCGGCGTCAGCGATCGCCCAGCCTGTAGCGCCAGTTCCCCGGCTGCGACATCCTCCCCGGCCTTGCGCGTATTGGAGCGCGGCTTGATCGGGCCGTTGAAGGCGATGCGCGCGCCATCCGTGGCGCAATCTTCTTCGAGCACGACCGTATCGACGCCTTCCGGCAAGATCGCGCCGGTGAGGATACGGATCGCATGGCCATGGGGCACGACGCCCGTATAGGGCACGCCGGCAGCGGCGCGGCCAACGATGAGCGGTAATTGCTGAGGCCCGCCGCCCGTGGAGGCATGGGCGAAGCCGTAGCCGTCCACGGCGGCGTTGGGGGCAGGCGGGTTGGAGCGGCGCGCGATCGCATCCTTTGCGAGCACCCGCCCGAGCGCATCCGCCGTCGCCAGCGTCTCGGTCCCGGTTACGGGATGCAGCGCCTCGCGCAGATAGCGCAACGCATCGTCCACGGGCGTCCAGTCGACGCCGGGCGGCAGAGCGAAGCAGTCGTTCTGCAGGCGTGGCGGTTCGAGTGCGCTCATGCCGGATGCGATCTCCTCGGCGGTATCTTGCAGCAGGGTCTCGCAACCCACGCCGAGAATCCAGCCCTCTTCACGCAAAACCGCTTCCGGCGCGTCGATTGCGCGCATCGCGGCGGGCAGGGCATCGCGGGCATGCGCCATCAGCGTTGCGGCGAGTAGCTGCACCTGTACCGCATCCTTGATCGCAAGCGGATCACGATCAAGCACACGGTTGACTGCGCCATCGATCAGCGAGGGATAGATCTCCGCGAGCGTGATCGGTGCATCGCGCTTCTCGAAGGGCCAGACGGTCAGCGATGTGCCGAAACGCTCCCGCAGGGCCTGCATCCGCGGTATGCCGAGCAGGGCCTGCGAGCCGACGGAACCCGTGGTGAAGAGTTTCCAGCAGGGCTGCGCGCGCGGAACGCGCTCCTCCACGAGCCGCCGCTCGGGCAGGCCGTGCTGCCTGTCGCGCAGCGAGCCACGCTCGGGCAGATCGGGCAGGTCGCGCGAAGCCGGGCGGCCCCAGAACGGGCCGATCCCGGAAAAGCGGCGGTTGATCGCGGCGGCGATGGCGAAGCGGTTATTGGCGTTGTCATCAGCGTCCTCGATCTGCCCGGCGAGCCATTCCCACAGGGCCAGCGCCTCCGCGCGCCCGGTCAGCTTCCCGGCAAGGCCGCGCGGATAGCCCAGCGGAAAATCCACGCCGATCAGCAGCCGCTCGCCCGCTGCCAGCGCGTCCCTGCACACGGCTTCGAGCGCCGCCATCGCCTCGGCCCGGCTGCGGCAGTAAAGCGGTTTGCGATCGCCCGCCGCATCGCCGATGCCGATCCAGATCGCATCCGCGCGCGGGCGCTCCGGCATGCGCTTCGAGGAGGCGGACCAGTCGACGATGACGACCTGATCATACCCGCTCATGCAAGACCACATTCGCTCAGGATGAATTCGGCAATCGCCGCCGTATCGTCGAGATCGAAGACGGGGAGGGTAATCTCGGTTAAGGGAGTATCGGAGGCAATGGCGCGGATCGTCGGCAGTTCCTGCGCCAGCAGCCCGCGCGCATGCCCGCTCTCGTGCCGGTATGCCTCGATCTTGGGGTGGCTCTCGCGCTTGTAGCCCTCGACGATGACGAGATCGACGGGGGTGAGTTTCGAGACGATCTCCCCGAGCGCAGGCTCCGGCGCGCCGCGCAATTCATGCATCAGCGCCCAGCGTCCGGCGGAGGCCAGCACCACCTCCTGCGCGCCCGCCTGACGGTGGCGATAGGTGTCGCGGCCCTTCTCGTCGATATCGACGTTGTGATGGGCGTGCTTGATGGTCGAGACGCTGTAGCCGCGCCCGCTGATCTCGGCAACCAGCCGCTCGACCAGACCGGTCTTGCCGGCATTCTTCCAGCCGGTGACGCCGTAGATGCGCTGGCCGGCGATACCCGCCTTCGGATCGATCATTCGACGCTGCTTTCCTCGCGCGCGCCTTTACGCCGATGCTTGCGCTCTTCTTCCGGCGCGCTGCCGGGATCCGCATCGCGGATCAGCCGCTCCTCGCCCGAGAGGCAGACGAAGCGCTGGCCGCGCATGCGCCCGATCAGCGTAAGCCCGACCTGCCGGGCGATCTCGACGCCCCAGGCGGTGAAGCCGGAACGCGAGGCGAGCGCGGGGATGCCCATCATCGCCGTCTTGATCACCATCTCGGAGGTGAGCCGACCGGTGGTATAAAGCACCTTGTCCTGCGGGCCCTCCTGATGCATCAGCATCCAGCCGGCGATCTTGTCCACCGCGTTATGGCGCCCGACATCCTCCATATAGACGAGCGGCTGGTCCGCGCGGCACAGCACCGTGCCGTGGATCGCGCCGGCTTCCAGATAGAGGCTCGGCATGGTGTTGATCTGTTTGGCAAGCGCATAGAGCCAGCTGGTGCGCAGGGGCGTATCAGGCAGGGTGAGCCCCTCCAGCCCCTCCATCATGTCGCCGAAGACGGTGCCGATGGCGCAGCCGGAGGTGCGGGTCTTTTTCTGCAGCTTTTCCTCGAAATTGGTCTCGGTCTCGGTGCGCACGACGACGACCTCGAGATCATCGTCGTATTCGACGCCGGTGACCACGTCGTCGGCCTTGAGCATGCCCTGATTGCGCAGGAAGCCCAGCGCGAGATATTCTGGGTAATCGCCGATCGTCATGGCGGTAACGATCTCGCGGCTGTTGAGGAAGATCGTCAGCGGACGTTCCTCGACCACGCGGATGGTGACTTCCGCACCCGTATGATCGCGCCCGGTGACGGGGCGGGTGAGGCGGGGATCGGTGGGGTCGGGAAAGATCTTTTTCATGGCGCCGCAATCACCGCGAACCGGACGCTCGCGCCCGGCGAGACTGCATCAGCCCGTCAGGCTTGTCCAGATCGCCGGCGCTGCGCGCGTCATGAGAATTCAAGGGGTTACATAGCCCCCATCACGCCACCGCCAAGGGCGGCCACAATGACCACCGCCCATGGCGGCACCTTCCAGACCAAGAGCAGCAGAAAACAGGTCAGCGCCAGCGCGAAGGAGCCCGGCCCGACCACGGCGCTGGTGAAGACGGGTGTATAGAGCGCGGCGCCGAGAATGCCGACCACGGCCGCATTGGCGCCACGCATCAGCGCCTGCGCGGCGGGGCGCTCGCGGAACGCGTTCCAGAACGGAATTACGCCCACGAGCAGGAGGAAGCCCGGCATGAAGACCGCGACGAGGGCGATCATCGCCCCGAGAATTCCGTTCGGCCACGGCTCCATGGCTGCGCCGAGATAGGCGGCGAAGGTGAAGAGCGGCCCCGGCAGGGCCTGTGCCGCGCCATAGCCGGCGAGGAAGGTATCCGCATCGGTCCAGCCGGAGCGCACCGTCTCCGCCTCGAGCAGCGGCAGCACCACATGCCCGCCGCCGAAAACCAGCGCGCCGGCGCGGTAGAAGGCATCGAACAGGGCGATGCCCTGCGGTGCACCGGCAGCCGTGGCGAGCGGCAGTCCGATCAGCAGGACGGCGAATGCGGCAAGGCAGATAAAGCCGGTGGCACGGGACACGGCGAAGGGCAGGGCGCTCGCGCTCTCTCGCGAGGCGTCGCGGCACAGGGCGAGGCCGAAAACCGCGCCGATGGCGATCGCGAGCACCTGCATATAGGCGCCTGCGGGGATCAATGCGATCAGGACGGCACCCAGCGCGATGCTTGCGCGTATGCGGTCGGGGCAGAGCTGGCGCGCCATCCCCCAGACCGCATGCGCGATGATGGCGACCGCGACGATCTTCAGCCCGTCGATGATGCCGGAGCCGATCGGTCCGGCAAAGGTGTGCGCGCCATAGGCGAACGCGATCATGATCAGCGCCGAGGGGAGGGTGAAGGCAAGGAACGCGGCTGCGGCACCGGCCGGACCCGCCCGCATCAGCCCCAGCGCGAAACCCACCTGGCTCGATGCGGGGCCGGGCAGGAACTGGCTCAGCGCGACGAGATCGGCATAACCCTTCTCGTCCAGCCATTTGCGTCGCATGACGAATTCTTCGCGGAAATAGCCCAGATGCGCGATCGGCCCGCCGAAGGCGGTCACGCCCAGCTTGCCGAAGGCGGCGAAGACTTCGCCGACACTGCCCGGACGGACCTCGGTCGCGCCCGGGTCCTGCGCAGCGAAATCGTCTCTCATATCGTGCCCTCTCAGCCGGAATAGGATGGCCATCGTGCTACTACGAACCGATGATGACAGGAGTGCAACTTCGGCGATTGATTTTCCATACCGATTTCCGCTATCTCCCATGAGCGGTCACAACCGCGATTCCTCGCCCCCGGCGCAGGGCCCGTAGCTCAATGGTTAGAGCCGGCCGCTCATAACGGTCTGGTTGCTGGTTCGAGTCCAGCCGGGCCCACCAATCTTTTCAATGGGTTATGTGGAACCAGTGCATGAGATTATGTCAGTGTGTCGCGAAGGGGCACAGATTGGCCCCATGAGCTGGCGATCACGCCCGGACATGCGTCTTGCTTTCTAGTGCATGCGAAATCGATTCACGTTGCGCAATGATGCATCGGCTTGGCGCTGATCAGTGGGTGGCGATGAAGCTATCCGGCTTTCGAACGGCACGGTTTATTCCCATGGTGTTTGCGCGGCAGGATCCTATCAAGGCACGCGCCTAAGCCTTCCAATTGAGGTTGATGCTGACACTGGGCGGGTTTTCGATCATTGCCGAACTGGCCAAGTGCGAACGGATCGCACCGTCGTACTTGGCTCGCGTCATTTGCGGCAGCAATCATCCCACCATGAGATGATCCATCTCCGGATCCGGGATGACCACGATCGTGCTCCCGTCGCGCACGTTGTCGGCCAGATGGATCACGTCCTGGTTGATCATGCGGACGCAGCCGGACGATACCGCCCGCCCGATGCTCGAGAATTCCGGATTGCCGTGGATGCGGTAGATCGTATCCCGATTGCCCTCATGGATGTAGAGCGCGCGCGATCCAAGCGGGTTTTCGAGCCCGGGATCCATTCCGCCATTGGCGATCGAATAGGGTTCGAGTTCGGGCTGGCGCGCGACCATCGAATCGGGCGGGGTCCAGCGCGGCCATTCCCGCTTGTAGGCGATATGCCCGCGTCCGGCCCATTGGAACCCTTCGCGGCCGACCCCGATGCCGTAGCGCATGGCCCTGCCACCGGACCGGACGTGATAGAGGTAACGGTTCGGCGTATCGACGATGACGGTTCCGGCCCGCTCGTCGGTGGCGTAATCCACCTCCCGGCGCCACCATCTCTGGGCGACCTGAGACACATCGACTTCCGGAATCGGAAATCGCTCATCCGGCAGCGCCTGGTACATGGGCGGCGTGCGCAAGGGTGCAGGGCGCGCGACGACGGGTGCCGGGGCAGGGGCCGGCTGTCGCATCGATACGCAACCGGCAAGGGCGAACGCGCTTGCGCCGACGAGGAAGGTACGCCGCGCCACCATGGGGCTTTCAAGCTTACTCACGTCATTTATGCTTTCTGTTTTGAAACTCTGCGACAGGAGAGCCGCACACCTCGAGAATGCTCGTGGGATGAGATGGAAGATTGCGAGGGCTCACTGGCATTCTTCCAACGTATAGTCTCTCTACGCTTCGTGAACCCCTTTCGTTTCAGGGCTCACGCATTCGTTAGATGGCGTAGCTGGGTGCAACTTGACCCCGATCCCGCCTGCTTCGGCGTAGGCGCCGAGCTTTTTGAACGCTGAAATCCGGCGAAGCACCGGACCCATAGCCCAGCGGCACTCTCCCAGAGTCACCGTATCAAGAGGCACGGTGCATCTGCAGGCGAGGCGTACAATTCTTCAAACAGGGCGTGTGCCACGCAGCAGGACTGAGTTGCTGCTTCGGTATCGACCGTGCGCGCAGCGCCATCGCCGAGGCCGGCCTGCCATCCGACCCTACGCTCACTCGGCATTGGGGAAGAACAGTTGCTCCCCGTCGATCCGATAGCCGGCGATCGCCTCCTGTCCCGCGGAAGAGATCAACCAGTCGATGAAGGTCTGTCCCTGCCCGGCTTTGATATGGGGATGGCGCGCGGGATCGACGAGAATGATCCCGTAAGGGTTGTGCAGCATAGAATCCCCCTCGAAGAGGAGCTCCAGTGACCCGCGATTCCGGAACGAGAGCCAGGTCCCCCGATCGGTCAGAGCGTAAGCAGGCACCTGCACCGCCATATTGAGTGTGGCGCCCATTCCCGAGCCGGTCGACAGGTACCATCGCCCCTCGGGTTCAATCCCGGCAGCAGCCCAAAGGCGCATCTCCGCAGCATGGGTGCCGCTGTCGTCACCGCGCGAGGCGAAGGGGGCCTCGGCCTGCGCGATCGCTGCCATGGCGGCGGCGGCATCATCTATGCCAGCCAGCCCGGCGGGATCCCCGGCAGGGCCGACGATGACGAAGTCGTTATACATCACGTCGAAGCGCGCGACCCCGTATCCGGCTGCGACGAAAGCGTCTTCTTGCGTGCGGGCATGGACGAACACGACATCGACGTCACCCCGACGCCCGGTTTCCAGCGCCTGTCCGGTGCCCTGGGCGACGATACGCACCGTGATTCCGGTCTCGTGCTCGAAGAGAGGCAGGATATGCCGGAACAGGCCGGAATTCTCGGTCGAGGTGGTCGAGGCCACCGTGATGAATTCCTGCGTCGCGGCTTGTGTGGCGAAAGGCGGTGCCACCAGCATCGCGATGCCGAAGGCGAGGCGGAGGTGCAGGCTGCACCGGGGGGGCGAGATCGTTCTGCAGACCATTCTACCAGACCAGTTCGCCGGCGAGATATGCGCGCGCTTCCGGTGCGTCTGGCCCATCGAAGAATTGCTCCGCAGGAGCATGCTCGATGAGCCTGCCTCGATGCAGGAAGGCGACGTCCTGCGCGATACGCCGCGCCTGGCCGATATCATGCGTGCTCATCACGATCGTGATCCCTTCTGCGGCAAATGCCGCAATCATCTCTTCGATGATGCGGGTGGCGGACGGGTCGAGCGAAGATGTCGGCTCGTCGAGGAAGAGAATCTGCGGGCGCATCGCCCAGGCACGCGCCAGTGCCAGGCGCTGCTGCTCGCCGCCCGAGAGCAGCCGTGCCGAGCGCTCCGATAGGGATGTTAGCCCAAAACGCTCCAGCGTCTGCTCGACCATCGCCCGGCAGGTGGCCCGATCCATGCCGCGCAGGCGCAGTGGATAGGCGAGGTTGGCCGCAACCGTACGCCGCAGCAGGACGGGTCGCTGAAACACCATCGCCTGCGCCAGCGGACGCGTCTCCCCGCTCGACCATAGGCGTCGGCCCGAGCCGGGCTCGATCAGACCATGGCACAGCCGCAGCAACAGGCTCTTGCCCGCGCCGTTAGCACCCATGACGATCAACCGGCGCCCGGCGGGTATGGAGAGCGAAATATCCTGCAAGAGTTTCTCGCCGGCCACGGCGAAGCCCGCTCGATCGAGACGCAGCGGCAGGATCGGCGGATGCAAATCGCGTTCGATCTTCATCCGAGTCGCTCCCGTGCCCATTGCCCTGCAAACCAGACCATCGCGTTCAGGCCCAGCGTCAGGGTGAGCAGGACGATGCCGAGGGCCACGGCAAGGCCGAGCTCGCCGCGCGAGGTTTCCAGTGTGATCGCCGTTGTCATGGTGCGGGTGTGGCCGGCAATGTTGCCGCCCACGATCAGCACGGCCCCGACTTCTGCGCTGGCGCGCCCGAATCCGGCAAGTACACCCGTCAGGAGGCTGACGCGACCATCCCAGAGCAGCGTCGGCACCGCCCGCAGGCGGCTCGCCCCGAGGGAGCGCAACTGCTCGCGATATTCTCCCCACAGGTCCTCGACGACGGAGCGCGTCAGCGAAATCACGATCGGCAGGATCAGGATGGACTGGGCGATGATCATCGCGGTGGGGGTGAACAGAAGCGCGAGCGATCCCATAGGCCCTGAGCGCGACAGCAGCAGATAGACGACGAGCCCGGCCACGACCGGCGGCAGCCCCATCAGCGCATTGAAGACGATGATCGTGATGGAACGACCGGGAAACCGCGCCAGCGCCAGGCCGGCGCCCAGTGGCAATCCGATCAGGCAGGCGATCAGCACGGCCGAGAGCGTGACGCGCAGCGACAGCCCGATGATCTCCATAAAGGCGGGATCACCAGAAACGATCATGGAGAAAGCTGTGCTGAACGGGTCGCTCAATCGGAATTCCTGCTTTTGACTTGAAATCAGAGCAAAAAACAGTCTAATCGGCAACACTGGAATGCTTGCAGGATTTCGCATGAAAGTGCAGCCGGAAATGCCGGATGATCGTCCCGGGCGGTGGCCCGAATCGCCTGCCGGGCCGTATTCATCGCTGATGACGACCGCGGAGGTGGCCGATTACCTGCGCGTCAAGGAGCGCACCATTTATGAAATGGTCTCGCGGCAAACGATTCCGTTCACGCGTGCCACCGGCAAGCTGCTTTTCCCCAAGCGGCTCGTCGATGCCTGGCTCGACGCCCAGACCGAGCTGCCGCAATCGGGGATCGCGCCGCCACCGGCGATTTATGCCGGTTCGAACGATCCGCTGCTGGAATGGGCGTTGCGGCAATCAGGCTCGGGGCTGGCCGTGCTCGCCTCCGGCTCGACGCACGGCCTGGAGGAACTCGCTGCCAGACGCGCGGTTCTCGCCGGCTGCCATCTGATCGACCCCGAGAGCGGAGCATGGAACATCCCGGCCGTGCGGAGCCATCTCACGGGTGCGTCGCATGTGGTAATCCACTGGGCCAGGCGGGTACAGGGGCTGATCACGGCGCCCGGAAACCCGCTGGACATTTCGGGCCTGGCGGATGCCGCCAGACGTGGCCTGCGTTTCGCGATGCGCGGGGAGGGTGCAGGGTCGCAGCTCCTGCTCGACGTTCTCCTCGCACGTGAAGGCGTTGCGTCGGATAGCCTGATGATCGCCCAGACACCGGTCGAGACGCATGCCGACCTTGCTGCGATGATCGCGACCGGCGAGGCCGATTGCGGGTTAGGGCTGCAAGCCGCCGCCGGGCACCTAGGCTTTCTGCCGCTGATCTCCGACGAGAGCTTCGATCTGGTCATGGCACGGCGCGACTATTTCGAGCCGGCAGTCCAGATGCTGTTGGCTTTCGCAGCGACGCCGGAATTCGCGCGTCGTGCGGCCTATCTCGGCGGCTACGACGTTTCCGGGCTCGGCGCCGTCCGCTGGAACGGCTGAGGAGCGTGAACCGCTTCGCTCAACCGATCTCGACCAGCGTCGCCTGCATCGCTTCCACATCCGCCAGCGTCGGCAGGCTGGTCTCGTTGCCCAGATGCTGGATCGCATAGGCCGATGCGGCACGGGCGAAGCGGAAATGGTCGGCCCAGGTCGCTTCGGGATGGGCGAGGGCGGAATAGATATAGGCGCCGTGGAAGATGTCGCCGGCGCCGTTCGTATCCTTGATCCGCTCAGCGGCAACGGAGAGGGCGGGGAGGTGCTGCTGGTTGCCGGTCTCGTCGTACCAGAGCATGCCGCGCTCGCCCATGGTGACGCCGCCGATGCGCGCGCCGCGCGTCTTGAGATAGGCCAGCATCTGCACCGGCGTGAGATCCATCTGCTCGCACAGCCGCTCGGCGACGACGGCAACGTCGATATAAGCCAGAAGCTCGTGCGTGTTCTCGCGCAGGCCGCCACCATCGAGCGATGTGAGGATCCCGGCCTGGCGGCAGGTATGGGCGTAGTGCAGGGCCGCATCCGGCTGGTGCCCGTCGACATGCAGCGCCCGGCATTTCTCCAGATTGAGCGGCGGGAAGGGGTGGAGATATTCGTCGTCGCGGCAGCGCACGATGGCGCGCTTGTCGCCGCGGGGCATGATGAAGGAGAGCGAGGATTCGCGCACTTTCCGGTGATGCACGCTGATGTGGTATTTCGAGGCCATGTCGATGAACATGCGGCCCAGCCAGTCATCCGCGACGGATGCGAGCAGGTCCGGGGCGATGCCGAGCTTGGCGCAGGCGAAAGCCGCCGTCACCGCGTTGCCGCCGAACGAGACCGCATATTCGCGCGCGACTTTCTTCTCGTCGCCGCTGGGCAGATCGTCGGCGACGAAGGTGACGTCGATATAGGCCTGGCCGATGAACAGCGCTTCCACGGTCGCAAACTCCCTCGCATCGTTGGCGGGCCGAATCCGGATGGCGGCGGCCCGTCCTCATAAACGAACGAGTTTATGCGCTGATTGCAACCCCGCTGCGGCGCAAAAGTGGCCCGGGCCGCGATCACGCCTCGGCGTTTTCCTCCGCCGGCGCCACGACTTTCTGATACAGGCGCCAGCTAGCATGGCCCAGCGCCGGCAGGATGATCAGCAGGCCGAGGAAGAAGGGGATGGAAGCGAGGATCAGCCCCATCACGATGAAAAGGCCCCAGCCGATCATGGGCTTGGGATTCATCACGACGCTCTTCACGCTCGCGATCATCGCCGTGATGAAATCGACGTCGCGATCGAGCAGGAGCGGGAAGGAAATCACCGTCAGCGAGAACAGCCCGAGCGCCAGCAGCGCCCCGACGGCATTGCCGACGAGCAGGAACATAAGGCCTTCCGGCGTGGTGAAGACCACGTTCAGGAAGGCGCCGAGCGTGGCGAAGGACTGGAATCCGAGAAAGAGCGCGAGCAGCAGTCGCACCTGGTAGAGCCAGATGATCAGGATGAACAGGGTGACGAATGCCATCCAGCCGAGCTCGCGCTTGCTCTGCGAGAAAATCACCCCCAGCACCGCCCCCCATGAGAGCGGCTCCCCGCGATCACGCCGCCGGCTCACCTCGTAGAGGCCGACCGCGACGAAGGGGCCGATCAGCGCGAAGCCCGCAGCGAGCGGGTAGGCGAGATAGACGGCATCGAGGGCGATGACGAGGGCCAGCAAGAGAATACCGCCGGCGGCATAGACGGCGCCGAAGAACAGCCCGTAGGCCGGCGCGGCACGGAAATCGTTCAGCCCCTCGTAGAAGGCGGCCTGCACGTCTTCCATGCTGATTTCGCGGATGACGGGCTGCGGTACGCGGGCGCGTTCAACCACCATTTCCGCCGCGCGTCCCTGACCCGGATTCTGCCCGGAACCATCCTGAGCCATTTGCGAAATCTCCCCTGCAATCACCTGGTTATCCGCACGCGTTCACCGACATGCAGTGCCGATGACGGGTGCATTGTGCGCTTCGGGCGGGTGACTCGCGCCTTGCCGGCATTGTTACGGCAAAGCGGCACCCAAACCATACGGCGCCCTACTTACGCAGAGCGCCGCATCGCTTTCTCCTCGCGCACCGACCGTCGGGGGAGAGGCCGGTCGGTGCGGTTGGCCGGGCTTCAGCCCAGCCGGCCGCTGGCATGCGCCAGCATGGTGTAGACCTTGCCCGTCTCCGAGACGAGATAGGTGCGGGTCAGCAGCTGGTCGCGGTCGTCGCGGGCGACTTCACGCAACAGACGCTCGAACTCCTCGACATACCGATCCACCGTCTGGCGGAACTCGGGGTCGCGCCCGTATTTGCGGCGGATCTCCTCGAATGTCTGCTGGCCCTGCGCCGTGTAAATACGCTGATCGAACACATTGCTGTCGCCGCGATTGAAGCGGTCCCAGGCAGCGACGACGGCGCCGTGATCGACCATCCGCGCGATATCGACCGAGATCGCATTCAGCGAATCCAGCGCCGTGGCCCCGGAATTGCGCGTCGATGACGGTTCCGGTTGATCCGCGGCACGCGGCGCGGGCGCCGGTTGCGCGACATCGGAGGAAGGCGCGTCATCGTCATCACGGGATGCGCGCAGCAGCAGGTCGGAAAGCCAGCCACTGTTCTCACCGCCCTCGCGGCCGCCAGGATTACGCGATGGCGCGTTCCGGGAGCCGTTGTTGCCGTTCGAATCGCGTGCGGGCTGGGTATCGGTCCCGCGCAGCTGCGGAGCAGGGGCGGGAGCCGGAGCGGGAGCAGGTGCCGGCGCGGGGGGCGGCTGTGAAGCCGCGGGGCGTGAGACGGCCTCCGCAACGGCGGCCATCGCGCTTTGTGACGCTGCGCTCGACGAAGCAGCATGCGACGGGGCGGCATAGGGCGAAGCCGCGCCCGAACCACCGGCAACCGCACCGGTGGTGCCCGTCATGCGCGCAGCCTGACCCTGCTGAGCGGCCTGCGCGGTTTGCGACGCGAGGCGGGCGGCATCCGCCTGGGCCACGTCCACGGCCTTGCCTGAACGGCTCACCAGCGAGGAGAGCTCGTTGAGCGCCTTGATCTGGTCGGCCACCACGCGCCGCATGCTGGTCGTGGTCTCCTCCGTATCCTTGGGCAGTTCCGCGAGGCTGCGCTTGAGCTCGTTGCGCGTCGTTTCCAGCTCGCGCTGGATCTGCGCCGTCATCGTGCGCAATTCGTCGGTCGCCTCACGGAAGCGCTCGGATGCGCCTTCGAGGGCGCCATGCATGTCACGCGCGACATCCTCGTAGGCCGAGCGGATCGCCGAGCTCGTGCGGGCGCGCTCACCATCGGTCGCCTGGCGGATCTCGGCGAATTGCTTGGCCATCGCCTCGCTGCTCGCCTGTGCGCTGTCGGCGAGAACGCCGCCGATCTGCTTGGCCTTGCCCTCGGCTTCCGAAAGCGAGCCCTCGACGAGCTGGGTGAACTGCTTGCTGACCGTATCCATCTCGCCGGCGCGTTCTTCGACCCGCGCGAGCAGTTTCTCGAGCGCTTCGCTGCGACCGTGCAGGCCGGCACCCATGCGCTGCTCGAGCTGTTCGAGCATGCCTGTCGCCTCACTGAGTGCACTCACCTGACGACGTGTGCTCTCGGCGGCGGATTCGCCACGTTCGTCCAGCGTCTTGGCGAGTTCTCCGGCCTCGTACAATGCGCCGGCAGAGATCGACCGCAGAGCCTGTGCCTGTTCCGCGATCCGGCCGGTTGCCGCATTCGTCTGTTCGGCCACCTCGCCGAGCAGCCCCGAAATCTCGGTGACGCGGGCGGTGAGGTTGGTCTCGACCTCGCCGAGATTACTCCCCGCACGGCGGGCCACCTCGTCGAGCACGCGGTTGGCATCGTGCAGGCGCACGAGGACGCTGCCGAGTTCGCCACGGATACGTTCATTGGTCGCCACCAGCGCGTCGATCGCATGCTGGGCACCCTCGTCGATGGCGCCCTTGAGCGCCTCGCTCGAACGCCCGTAGACGTCCTGCAGCTCGGCGCTGCGCTCGCGCAGGGTGTCGAGCAGACGCCCGCCCTGCATTTCGAGGGAGCGCACGACATTGTCGCCCGCATCGGCGATTTCGCGGGCGAGCCCCTGGCTGCGCTCCCCGAGCGCCTGGACGAGGCCTTCGCCGCGCACGTCGATCAGGCTTTCGAGCTGACTGACCTTCGCGCCGAGATTGCCCACCAGCGCATCACCGCGCGTATCAATCCGCTCGCCGAGCTCGGATCCGCTGCGCTCGATCAGGTTGCCCAGATTGCCCACGGTCGTCTCGATGTCGGCAATGAGCGCCTGGCCGCGCTGGTCGAGATTGTTGCTGAGCGCATTGCCGCCCTTTTCGAGCAGGTAGGCGAGCTGGCCCAGGCTGGTATTGAGCTTGGCGATGACTTCCTCGCCGCGCGCATCCAGCGTCGCGGTCAGGCGCTGACCGCCGCCGTCGAGCAGGGCGTCGATGCGCGCGATGCGGCCCTCGAGCTCCTGCACGAAGCTGTCTCCGCGCTGGTCGAGCAGCTTGCCGAGATTCTCGCCGCCATTCTCCAGCAGGCTGGCGATGCGCGAAATTCGACCTTCCAGGATCGCGACCATGGCCTCGCCACGGGCGTTCAGATTGGCGCCGATGCGCTCGCCGCCCTTGTCGAAGATCGCCTGCAACTCGTCTACGCGCGTTCCGAGCGTGCCGACCAGGGTCTCGCTGCGCTCTTCGATGATACGCGCGAGGCTGTCGGACTGCTCGTTGAAGCTCTGGGTGGCCGCAGCGATGCGCTCGCCGAGGGAGACCACCATGTTGCGTCCGCGCTGGTCGATGACCTGGCCGAGCATTTCGGAGGAGCGATCGATCAGGCCCGAAAGCTCTTCGATCCGGTTGCCCATATTGGCCGAGATCTCGCGACCGCGCGTCTCCAGCTGCTGGCCGGCATCGCGATTATGCGATTCCAGCGTTTCGGAAAGCGCGCGGGTCTTCTCGTCCAGCAGGTTGGCCAGCGATTCGGTGCTGCCGCCGATCGATTGCGCGATCTCGTTGCCGCGCGTCTCGAACAGGGTAACGATGTCGTCGACGCGGGTGCCGAGCAGGTTCTCGAGACTCGTGCTGCGCTCGTTGATGTGACCGGCAGCGCTTTCCAACCGGGCGAGAACATCGCCCTCGAGGCGATTGACGCTGCCGTCGAGCGCGCGGACGATCTCCTCCGACCGGCTGCCCAGGGAGGCCTCGATCTCCGCAGCCTTTGTCGAGAGCGTATCGGCGATGGAGCTGGTGCGGGCGGTGACGATCTCTCCGATCTCGTCGACGCGCTTCTCCAGCGCCTGTGAAACCTCGCGGCCGCCTTCGGCGAGCACGCGGGCCATCTCACCCGTACGCACGACCAGCGCCTCGTTGAGGGCCGTGGCACGTGCGCCGAGGGTGGCATCGACCTTGCCGACGATATCGTCGAAGCGCGTGGTGATCTCGCTGCTGCGCTGCGTGGCGCGGTCTTCGAGCTCGCGCAGGCGCGTTTCGATCATGTCGGCGGCGTCGCGGGTGCGGTCGCCGAGCGTGTCCGCCAGCGCCTTGCCCTCGATATTGATGACGCGGTCGATCTCGGAGAAACGACCGGAAATCACGCCGCTCATCGCTTCCACGTCACGCGAGAACTTGTCGACCAGCGCGCCACCGTCGCGCAGCAGCGCCGTCTCGATTCGTGAAAGATTCTCGCCGATCACACCGGAGAGCTTGTCCGAACCGGCATTCACGGCCTGTTCGAAGGCCTGCGTGCGGTCGCCGATGGCGCTGGTCAGCGCCTCGCTGCGGTTTGTGATCAACTCTTCGAACTTCACGGTCTGGTCGCCGAGCGTACCCGTCAATGCGTCACCGCGCGTGGTGATGACCTGTTCGATCTCCTGCGTTTTCTCGCCGAGCTTGCCGGCGAGCGCTTCGGTGCGGCTGTCGATGACCTGCTCGATCTGTTGCGTGCGCTCGTCCAGCTTGCTGGTGAGGGTGCCGGTGCGGCTGTCGATCACTTCCTCGAAATGCTTCGCACGCTCGCCTAGATCCTGTTCCAGCCTGCCGCCGCGCTCGACGATGATGGCTTCGAAGCCGGAAAGGCGATCGCCGAGCAGCTTTTCGAGCTGGCTACCCTTCTCGCCGACGAGCCCCGATATCGATTCGCCCGACTGGCGCAGTGCGTCGTTGATCCGCGTGCCCTGGCCGGCGATGGCGAGGGCGATGTGCTTGCCGGTATCGGCGAGCTTTTCGCGGGTCTTTTCGGAGTGTTCGTCGAGATTGCGGGTGAATTCCTCGCCGGAACGCGAAATACCGGCTTCCATGCGCCCGCTCGCCTCGTCGATGCGGGTAACGACTTCGGCACTCTTCTCCTCCAGCCGCGAGACGACCTCGCTGCCGCGCTTGCTCAGATCCTCGCCGATTTCGCGCAGCCCTGCGGCAATCTCCTCGCGCATACGCTCGCCGCGGCTGCCGAGCTCCTCGGCAATGCTGCGTCCAGTCGTTTCGAGGCGCTCGTTGATCTCGCTGCCACGCGCGGCGAAGCTCTCCTCAAGCTTCGTGGCGGTGCCTTCGAGATTGGTGCGCAGCTGCTCGCCCTGATCGGCCAGCGACCTGTTAACCTGCTCGCCCGTCTCGGCAAGCGTGCGTGTCACGCTCTCGGCGCTCTCCAGAATCTTGCCGGAAAGTGCCCCGCTCGTCTCTTCGAGCGAGTTGCGGAATTCCTGGGCGCGTTCGGTGATCGAGACCGCGAGTTCCTCGCCTGCCTGCGCGATACCGGCGCGCACTTCTTCGGTGACACCGCCGAGGCGCTGAACCAGCTCCTCGCCGCGCGATGCCATGTCGTCGACGACCTGCTCGCCGGCGCGGCCGAGGGCGGTGGTGATGTGCTCGCCGCGGCTCTCGATCGAGCCGCTGACACGGTCGCCGGTGGCGGAAATCGCTTCGACGATACGCTGCGATGCCTTGTCGAGATCCTGCGAGAAGGTCTCGTGCGAGCCGGAAATGGCGCCACGCACGCGCTCGGCATTGGCGACGATGGCTTCGCGCTGTGCGATTAGCTCGTCCACGAGCGACCGGATGCGGATTTCATTGTCGGAATAGGCGCGCTCGAGCGTCGAGATTTCGCTGCGCACCAGGGTTTCGAGTTCACCGGCGCGCGCCAGCGCACGCTCGATACCATCGCCGACGGCGGCGACCTCGCGGCGCACGGCCTGGGAAACCGTCAGGACGGCGTCGGTCGAGAAGCTTTCGGGCTCGGCGAGACGCATCGCGACTTCGCCCATCGAACGCGCGACGAGCTTCATTTCCTGCGAGCGCACGGCCAGCACGGCGGCGGTGAAGAAGAAGATGGTGGGGACCAGCATCACGGCGCCGGCGATCGCGGTCTGCGCGGCACCCCAGCCGGCGATCATGGTCCCGAGGCCGCCATCGAGGCCGGCGAGCCCGAACAGGGCTCCGATCCAGGCGACCGATGCCGCGGCTGCGTATCCGTAAGGCTTGCGTGAGGGGCGCACCTGCAGCGCCTGCATCAGCATGCCGATGCTCTGGCGGTCGTCGTTGGCCACGCGCGAGCGATCGGGGCTCACCACGCCTGCCTGACGCTCGCCTTCGGCGCGGCGGGCGGAGAGTTCTTCGTCGAGGGCGGTGCGGTCGAAACGACGCGTCAGCTCGTCTTCCTCGATTGCGGGAAGGCGCGGCTCGCCATCGGGCTTGTCGGATGCGGCCTCGACGGTTTCGGATCGACCGGCATTGCCGGCGGCTTCGTCCTGGCCGGCCTTCTCGTCATCCCGGTTCTCGGCGTCCTTCTTGCGCGCGTTCTCATTGCGCGCGTTCTCGCCTTCGCTGGTCGAGCTGCTCGCCGCCGCGTCCTCGGGCCCGAGATTCAATGCCTGCTCGACTGCCGACAGCGCCGCTTCCGCCGGATCCTTGAGCTTCTTTTCCGTTGCCATGTCGCCGCCTCGATTACGCAACCTGTCGCGGGGTCATGCTTTAGCGCTCGGCCGGTTAATGCTTCGCGCCGTGCATGGATGAAACACGTCTCACGCCGCCTCCCGAGCGTGCAAGTACGATACCCACGATTTTCCACTCGTGAGTGTAGTCGCCTGCAAACTCAATGAAAACCGGCCCGGCATGCGATTTTAGGTTTTCGTTAACGATATGGTTACCAAAGCCGCAAAAGCTTGAAGGCGCAAGGGGTTTGCGGGGCACATAGCTGTGGACCGCATCCGGTCCCGGCTGCAGGATCGCTCCCTGGCCCGAGATGATACACGCACGAGGTGGATGGAGGCCCGGCGGTTATGGCGAAAACGGCTGCTGCGTCAGGGCGGGACATGCCGCTTCTTGATGCCGACTATCTGGCGACGGCGACATTCGGCGATGACGCGCTGGCATGCGAGTTGCTGGGTTTGTTCGACGGGCAATGCGATGCGCTCGCGCCGGTCATCGCGGGGGAGAGCGGCGTCTTGCAGGTGCGCATCGATGCAGCCCATACGCTCAAGGGCGGAGCCCGCGCCATCGGGGCGCTCGCCGTGGCGGATGCTGCCGAACGGGTCGAGTCCGGCTTGCGTGCGCAGGGTGCGCTCATCAAGGAGGAGTGGGTGCGCCTCGAATCCGCGATGCGTGCAACCCGTGCCGTCATCGCGCAGCGCGCAGGCGCATGAGGCGTTTTGCAGTGCGAAGGCTGGCATCCCGTTTCGAATTGACCTAAGTAGCTCCCCGGATTACGGCGCCGGATGAACCGGCGCGACGCCGGGCCGGGCCGAACGGGAGCAGCTTTTGATGGTCAAGATCAACTACGTCGATTTCGAGGGCAATAGCCGCACGGTGGAGGCCGATGCCGGCGCCACGGTCATGGAGACCGCGATCCGCAACGGCGTTCCGGGTATCGAAGCGGAGTGCGGCGGCGCTTGTGCCTGCGCGACGTGTCATGTCTATGTCGACGAAGCCTGGAGCGAGAAGGTCGGCGGCCCCGAGCCGATGGAAGAGGACATGCTCGATTTCGCCTTCGCCGTGAAGCCGACCTCGCGCCTGTCCTGCCAGATCCGCATCACCGAAGAGATGGACGGCCTCACCATCCACACGCCCGAATACCAGGGCTGACCGGAGCCCCGTCTATTCGGCGGGCTGTTTGAGCGGCAGATTGGTCGAGAACCATCCCGTCGTCGTCTCGCGTCCCGCTTCCGGGTGGCGCGGCACGAGGAATGCGAGGCTGAGCGAGACCAGCGCAATCGCCGCGCCGATCATGAACACGGCGCTCGGGTCGGTCATCCAGATCACACCGAACGTGACCGGGATGAACACCGCTGCGATATGATTGATCGTGAACGCCACGCTCGCGGTGGGCGCGATATCGGCGGGATCGGCAATCTTCTGGAAATAGGTTCGCTGGGCGATGGTCAGCGTGAAGAAGATGCCGTCGACGATGAATAATGCGCCTGCGACCACGGCGCTTCCCGTCAGCGCGTAGCCGAGGAAGACCACGATCAGCGAGATATTCTCGATGATGATCGTCTTGCGTTCGCCGATCAGGCCGATCAACCGCCCCAGCAACGGGGCGACGAAGATGTTCACGCTGCAGACGATGAAGAGGAGCTTGGCCATGCCGGCCACATCGTAGCCGAAGCGCTCCACCAGCAGGAAGCCGCCGAAGGCCATGAACAGCTGCCGCCGCGCGCCCGAGAGGAAGGTCAGCACGTAATAGAGCCAGTAGCGCGTGCGCAGGACGAGCCCCTTGTTCTGCGGCACGCTGCCCTGGAAGCGCTTGAACACGCTCATTGCGGTGATGGCGAGCATGATCGTGGCGCCGCCGGCCACGAGAAAGAGCACCTCGAAACTCGGCTCCATCAGGAAATAGATCGCCGCGATACCGCCATAGGCGGTGAGCTGCGCCGCCGCATTCGCCCCGTAGATCTTGCCGAGCCCGCCCGGCGCATCCTTCTTCGAGAGCAGCTGGAGGGCGAGCGCCTGGTTGGCGGTTTCGAAATAATGGAAGCCGATCGACATGATCGTGGTGGTCAGAAGCAGGCCATAGAAGCTCGGGAAATACCCCGTCATGGCGATGCCGATGCCGAGGATGATCAGGCTGAGATAGGCGAGCATCTGCTCGCGCATGATCATGAACAGAAAGATCGCGGTGAAGGCGAGAAAGCCCGGGATCTCGCGAACCGATTGCAGGACGCCGATCTGGAACCCGGTAAAGCCCGCCTCTTCCTTGGCGAAATTGTTCAACAGGGCCTGCCAGCTCGCAAAGCCGATCCAGTTGATGAAGGCGAGCGTCATCAGGAAGACGATCGGCGAGGCGAAGACGGCGCGCTGCCGCCAGGGGGCGTCGGCAAAGGGGATCACGAGGGCAATTCCAGAGATTACGGAGCCGGGACTTTGCGCCGCCGGTCGGGGCCCGTCAAATCATCCATTGGAGGTTTCCGCGCGAAAATGCCGTGTTTGACGTGCGTCAAAGCCGAAAGCGCTTCCTCATGCCAGCGTGAGACCCTGTTCTACCATGCGCCATCCGGCGCGACCCAGTCGGAGATCCCCCATGTACGAAACCATCCTCGTCCCCGTCGATCTCGCCGACCCGGACACCTCCAAGCCCGCCGTCGCCCGCGCCGCAGCCATGGCGCAGAGCGGGGAGGGGAATGTCCGCCTGATCTATGTGCGCTCGATCATGCCGGTGACCTATATGGAGTTCGTCCCGCCCGATTTCGATGTGCAGCAACAGAACGAGGCCGAGGAGAGCCTCGCAGAGATCGCCGCCGACCTGCCGCTGCCCGAGGATCGCGTCTCCTCCGTGGTGCGCCTCGGTTCGATCTATCACGAGGTGCTCGACGAGGCGGACAAATGCGGCGCGGATCTGATCGTGATCGGCTCGCACCGCCCGAGCATGTCGACCTATCTGCTCGGCTCGAACGCCACCACCATCGTGCGCCACGCCAAGGTCTCGGTCCTGGTGGTGCGCTGAGGCGGTCCGATGCCGGCCTTGCGCGAGACGTGATGGTAATTTGCATCGCGCGGGCGCTCACGGGCTTGCCCTGTGGCGCGCTGCGGCGTAACTCATGCGCGAGCAAATCAGTCCCGATCGCGCCGAAGGCCATTCATGATCGCCCAGTCACAACAATCGCGCCCGACCGTCCCGGTTCCCGGCGCGCGTATTCTCGTCGTCGAGGCGCGCTTCTACGATGATCTCGCCGATGAATTGCTGCGTGGCGCCCGTGCGGCCGTCGCGCAGGCCGAAGCGGTTGCCGAGGTCTTCACTGTGGATGGTGCGCTCGAGATCCCGGCCACGATGGCGATCCTGCTCGACCGGGCGGAGGCAGCCGGCACGCCCTATGATGCCGCAGTGGCGCTCGGCTGCGTGATCCGGGGCGAGACGGGGCATTACGAGATCGTGGCGGGCGAAAGCGCGCGCGCCTTGATGGATCTGTCCGTGGCGCGCCGCCTGCCCCTCGGCAACGGCATTCTCACGGTCGAGAACGACGCCCAGGCCTGGGCGCGGGCACGTGTCGGTGAGATGAACAAGGGTGGCGGCGCTGCCGATGCGGCGCTCGCGGTCCTGCGCATCAAGCGCGGCCTGGTTACGGGAGCCTGACCATGGCCAAAAGCAAGCCCAGCGAACGGACCGCTGCCCGCCTCGCCGCCGTGCAGGCGCTCTACCAGATGGAAGTCTCCGGCAAGGGCGTCGTCGAGGTGACCGCCGAATTCGAAGCGCACTGGATCGGGCGCGAGATCGAGGGCATGATCTTCAACGCCTCCGACATGCCCTTCTTTCGCGACCTCCTCGCGGGCGTGGTGCGCGAGCAGCGGGGGATCGATCGTGCCACCGATGAAACCCTTGCGGAAGGCTGGCCGCTGAAGCGGATCGAGGCGGTGCTGCGCGCAATCTTCCGCTGCGCCGTGTTCGAGTTGATGATGCGCCGCGACGTTCCCGTGCGGGTGGTGATCAACGAGTATGTCGAGATCGCTCACGGTTTCTATGACGGCGAGGAGCCCGGCATGGTCAACGGCGTGCTCGATGCCATCGCCCACAAGCTGCGCCCCGACGAGTTCGACGGAAAGCCGCGCAAGTCGGGCAGGAGCGTTCCGCGCGGTAATTGACGTAACGGCGCCGGGACCGGTTTCTGCGCAACCTCCGGGCATGCCGTACCATCATCTACCAGAACGCGTGTAGACTGCCTTATCCCAACTTGAGCGCTCAAATAGGTTGTTGCTTGCTCATGTAGGAGACGGTATTGCATGACCGGTTTGCCCTTGCGGTGAAACCCGGAGCTTTCAGTTATGAATGCCGAAATCCGTTTAAGTGAAGATGCTTTGATCAGTCGGTATTTCGCACCGATCGCCGGTGATGGCGGTTTCGGCATGCGCGACGACGCTGCGATGCTGACACCGGGCGAGGGCAGCGATCTCGTCGTCACCGTCGATGCACTCGTTGCCGGTGTGCATTTCCTGCCTGACGATCCGCCGGCCTCGATCGCACGCAAGGCGCTTGCCGTGAATCTCTCGGATCTGGCCGCAAAGGGCGCGCGTCCTCGAGGACATCTGCTTTCCATTGCCCTCGAGGAAGGGTGGCGCGAGGATTGGCTGGCAGCCTTTACGCAGGGCCTCGGCCACGCCGCGCGCGCTTTCGGGTGTCCGTTGCTCGGAGGTGACACCGTGCGCGCCAACGGCGCCTACTGGCTCTCGATCACGGCGCTCGGCGAGGTTCCGCGCGGCGAAATGGTGCATCGGTTCACGGCGCAGGCAGGGGACGTGCTCTGCGTCAGCGGCACGATCGGCGATGCGGTGCTCGGCCTCGCTCTGCGCTCGGGCACGACGGAGCCGTGGGCGCTGAATATCGGAATCCAGAGCCGCGTCTTCCTCACCGATCGCTTCCTGCATCCGCAGCCGCGCATTGCACTGGCCGATATCCTGCGTCGCAAGGCGCGGGCGGCGATGGACGTGTCGGACGGGCTTGTCGGGGACCTCGCCAAGATGTGCAGGGCCAGCGACGTTTCGGCGGAGGTCGATCTCGAAAAACTGCCGCTCTCCAGCGCGGCGCGAACGCTGTGCGAGGCGCATCGCGGCCTGCGCGACAAGCTGGTCACCGGGGGCGATGACTACGAGATCCTGTGTGCCGTCGCGCCGGAGAATCTCGAGGCCTTCCTCACCGAGTGCGCGCAGACGGGGATCGCCATGACGCCGATCGGGCATTTCAGACCGCGCGATTTCGCGCAAAACGGTTGTTTGCCAATCTTCAGTGACGCAAACGGTCAGAGACGTTACGAGAAAGGCTCGTACAGCCATTTCTGAGAGCGCTTCATGACCGTTCAAGCCGCCGCGACCACCGGTGCCGATCCAGATGCCCTCGCCAAGCGCAATGCCTGGATCCTCGCCGGTGCGCAGGCGCTGGGCGGGGCCAATCCCGCCATCGTGATCTCGATCGGCGGGCTCGTCGGCCTCATGCTCGCGCCGCGCGAGGCGCTGGCGACGCTGCCGGTCAGCCTGCTCAATCTGGGGCTCGCAGCCGGAATCATCCCCGCGGCGATGGTGATGCGCCGCTTCGGGCGCCGCAACGGCTATGTCTTCGGCGGCCTGCTCGGCGTGATCGGCGGCTCAACGGCGGCGCTCGCGATCGTCTGGGGCGATTTCGTTCTGTTTTGCATCGGCACCCTGATTGCGGGATTCTACGGCTCCTACGTCCAGAGTTACCGTTTTGCTGCAACCGATGCGGCGACGCCGGCCTTCAGGGCGCGCGCGATCTCCTACGTGCTCGCGGGCGGACTGGCTGCGGGGATACTCGGGCCGCAGGTGGTGATCTTCACCCGCGACATGGTGCCGGGTGCGACCTTCGCCGGATCCTTCATGGCGCAGGCGCTGCTCGCCCTGATCGCCATCGTGGTAATCTCCTTCCTGCGCACACCGCCGATTCCGGTCACGGCGCCGGCGCCCGACGATGCGCCTACGGCTTCCGGGCGCCCGCTCATGACCATCATGCTGCAGCCGCGCTTCATGATCGCGGTGGTCGCAGGCGTCGTCTCCTACGGGCTGATGGCGTTCCTGATGACGGCGGCGCCGATGGCCATGGTGGAATGCGGCCTGCCGCTGGAGACGGCGGCGCTGGGCATCTCCTGGCACATCCTCGCGATGTTCGCGCCGAGTTTCTTCACAGGAAAATTGATCGACCGCTACGGCAAGGAAACGATCACGGCGGTCGGGCTCGTCCTGATCGCGGTCTCCGCCGTGATCGGCCTGTCCGGGCTCACGGTCGCGCATTTCTGGACCGCGCTGATCCTGCTCGGGATCGGCTGGAATTTCGGTTTCATCGGTGCCACGGCGCTGGTGACGGATACGTATCGCCCCGAGGAGCGCACCAAGGCGCAGGCTGCCAACGACTTCATCGTCTTCGGCTCGGTTGCCGTGGCCTCCTTCTCCTCGGGCCAGCTGCTCGATGCCGGGGGCTGGGAAATCGTGAACTGGCTGTCCTTCCCGCCGCTCGCCGTTGCGCTGGTTCTCGTCATCGCGCAGGCGCGGATGCGGCGTGCTGCGGCGACCTGAGCAAGAATCGGAATGGTGCGCTGCACAAACACGCAACATTTTGCATAAATGGCGTTTGCCGATAGCTGAAAATTTTGGCAGGCTCCGCTCACCACTCCGGGGGCGGGCGTCTGGGGCGGCGCTGACTCATCATGCGCCGACGCGTCGATCGTCTGGCCCTCCAAAGGCAAGGACGGTCACATGTTGGCATTGATTCTGATCATCTTACTGGGCGCGTTGTCGATCGCGTACGGCCTATGGGCCATCAACGACGTGATGAAGCGTGACGCGGGCACGCAGCGCATGCAGGAGATCGCCGCGGCGATCGCCGAGGGCGCGCAAGCCTATCTCTGGCGTCAATACGTCACCATCAGCATCGTCGGTATCGTGCTGTTCGTGGCGCTCATCTTCCTGCTCTCGATCTGGGTTGCGGTCGGATTCGCCATCGGGGCGATTCTCTCCGGCGCTGCCGGCTTCATCGGGATGAACGTTTCGGTACGGGCGAATGTGCGCACGGCCCAGGCGGCGTCGCAATCGCTTGCCGGCGGGCTCGATGTCGCCTTCAAGTCCGGTGCTGTGACGGGGATGTTGGTCGCGGGTCTCGCGCTTCTCGGTGTGGCCGTCTACTACCTGATTCTCACGCGCATGCTCGGGGCCGATCCCGGCGGGCGTCTCGTCATCGATTCGCTTGTCGCCATGGGCTTCGGCGCATCGCTGATCTCGATCTTCGCCCGTCTCGGCGGCGGTATCTTCACCAAGGGTGCGGATGTCGGCGGCGATCTCGTCGGCAAGATCGAAGCGGGCATTCCCGAAGACGATCCGCGCAACCCCGCCACCATCGCCGACAATGTGGGCGACAATGTCGGCGATTGCGCCGGTATGGCGGCCGATCTGTTCGAGACCTATGTCGTGACCTTCGTCGCGACCATGGTGCTCGCGGCGATCTTCTTCGCCGGGCAGACCGGACTCGAGACGATGATGCTGTATCCGCTCGCCATCGGCGCGGCGTGCATCCTGACCTCGATCATCGGTACCTTCTTCGTCAAGCTCGGTCAGGATCAGTCGATCATGGGCGCGCTCTACAAGGGCTTCATAGCCACGGGCGTATTGTCGGTCGTCGCTATTGCCGTAGCCAACGTGATGATGTTCGGCGGCTTCGGGACGACGATGGAGGCACGGATTCCGATCATCGGCGGTGGTGTCGATACGGTGACCTTCAGCTCTTTCGCATTGTTGATGTGTGCCATTATCGGCCTCGTCGTCACCGGGCTGATCGTGGTGATCACCGAATACTACACCGGCGTCGGATTCCGCCCGGTGCGCTCGATCGCCCAATCCTCGGTGACGGGGCACGGCACCAACGTCATCCAGGGTCTCGCCATCTCGCTCGAATCGACGGCGCTTCCCGCGCTGGTGATCATGGCGGGCATCATCACCTCGTATCTGCTCGCTGGCCTGTTCGGCATCGCCATCGCGGTGACGGCCATGCTCGCACTCGCGGGTATGGTCGTGGCGCTCGATGCGTTCGGACCCGTCACCGACAATGCCGGCGGCATTGCGGAAATGGCGGGGCTGCCCAAGGAAGTGCGTCAGTCGACCGATGCGCTCGACGCTGTGGGCAACACCACCAAGGCCGTCACCAAGGGCTACGCCATCGGCTCGGCGGGGCTGGGCGCGCTGGTGCTGTTTACGGCCTATACGGCGGATCTGAACTACTTCATATCCACGGCGAATGAACCGGGTTCGACCCAGTACCAGTATTTTGCCGGGGTCTCTCCGGACTTCTCACTGGCCAATCCCTATGTCGTCGTCGGCCTGCTTCTCGGCGGCCTGATTCCGTTCCTGTTCGGCGGGATCGCGATGACGGCGGTCGGGCGCGCGGCAGGGGCCGTGGTCGAGGAAGTGCGCCGGCAGTTCAAGGAGAAGCCGGGCATCATGGAAGGCACGGAGCGTCCCGATTACGGGCGCGCCGTCGACATGCTGACCAAGGCCGCGATCAAGGAGATGGTGGTTCCGTCACTGTTGCCGGTGCTGGCGCCGATCGTCACCTTCGGCGTGATCTACCTCATCGCCGGCAAGGACCAGGCCTTCTCGGCTGTCGGTGCGCTTCTGCTCGGCGTGATCGTGACGGGACTGTTCGTCGCCATCTCGATGACCTCCGGCGGCGGCGCCTGGGACAATGCCAAGAAGTCCTTCGAGGACGGCTTCGTCGACAAGGACGGCGTCAAGCATCTCAAGGGCTCCGAGGCGCACAAGGCCTCGGTGACCGGTGACACGGTCGGCGATCCCTACAAGGACACCGCCGGTCCGGCGGTGAACCCGCTGATCAAGGTCACCAACATCATCGCTCTGCTGCTGCTGGGCGTGCTTGCGGCCATGTGATCGCTATGTGATCGCTATGTGATCGCCATTTGATCGGGCGGGTTCGCAAGGGCCCGCCCGAACGGTTGAGCAGCATTCGACGCCGGATGATGCCATCGTCGGCAAGGTGGTGCCGGCGCGTATCAGAGGATTTCCCGCAGCAATTCCGGCGAGAGGCCGAAATCGTCGTTCGCTGCCTTCGTACGCACGGCGCGCTCGGCTGCCTCCTGGCGCGCGGCCACTTCCTCCGGGGAAAGACGCCGGCGGTTGCGAATGGCGTCGTTGTCGAGTGTGATCACGCGATCGAGATCCGCCGCCAGCTCCGGCAATGTCCCTTCATGACGGGCGAGCATGCGGGCGATGCCAAGTCGGATGCCCGGTGCGTCGACGCGGTGCGTGTCGCTCCCGCCGCCCAGAAGGTCGGCGAGCGCCTCGGGATCGTCCTCGAAGCGCGCACGGGCCCGGTTCCATGCGAGGCAGACTTCCCCTCCGGGCCCGGTGCGGTAGATCGCCGGGCGCCCGTAGATCATGTGGAACTGTATCGTCATCGGCTTACCTGTCCCGGATCGGTGTCTTCGAGAGCATCATCGAGCAGTTCATTATAGTTGCGTGCCGTGTAGTTGCGCAGCACGGTCATCAGGAATTCGACGGGAGGATTCATCGGCGCCCCGCGGAGAGAGCGGATGACCTCGTAGAGCGCGTGCTCCACCGTTTGCGAGAAGTCGAACAAGGGGCGCAACTGAATCTGGATTTCGGCGACATGCGTCCGACCATCCTCCAACGGGATCTCGATCGTCATCGTGATGTCGCCGTGCCCGCTCGGCTGGCGATTGACCAGACGGTCTTCGATGCTGAGAATTCTCGCTCCGGACGCCTCCAGCCGATCGAGAATCGCGTAGACCGTAGCAATGTCGTCGGCGACGAAACGGCCCGCCGCCAGATCCGTTATACGTGACGGGTCGCCGCCATATTTCTCGATCTTCTCGAATATGCGGGCGCGCGATTTCGGTTGCTCGCGCAAGATCACATCGACATGCGTGAACGGTGCGGCAACTTCGTGCATCATCTGCGCCAGGATCGGTTTAGCGGCTGCGGAATCGGCGTAGAGCTGGTTGACATATTGCGAAGTCTGCTGCGCGTCGCCGATATAGGCAGCGTCAAATCCCTCCTGGCGCACGAGATCCGTATCGGGATATACGACGCTGTCGTGGACGCGCCGTGCGATCTCGTAGAGTTCTGCCGGGAGCATCAGGCTCGGTGCCCCGATGCGATCGGGAATTTCAATACCACCGATCGGCTGGGCCTCGAGCTCCCTCAGGTAGTGCAGGACAATGCGCAGCGCATCCGGGTGGGTGCTCAGGGACTGAATCGTCTGCGGGTTGCGCAGAAGCGGTGTCAGGATCTCGGGGTAGCGCTGCAGCAGGCGTGCGGTCTCGTCGCCGAGCATCGTCGCGAGCACGTCCACGGAGTTCGCCTTGCCGATCCTGTCGAATACGAAACGCCTTGCCACGTCTATGTCGTCGACATCCGGTGCACCGATCTTCGCGAGAGCGACGCGCAGCATCCGCCTAGCATCGGCATTATGCGGATCTGCCCCCATGGCCAAGCCGGCAAGGGCGAGTTTCTCCGCCGGATCCAGCGGTGGATTCGCCGTCAAGGGTTCCAGAAGGTCGGTGATGGTCGTCCCCTCCCAGTCCTCGGGTATCGGCACTGAATCGCCTATGGCGGGGAAGGACGTCATGTCCATGCGCAGATCGGGGTCGCCATCGTTCGGCATGTATTCGCCACCGGGTACCGCGTCCGGGCGAAGCTCGGGCTCAGGCGTCGCGCCGTCGAGATCCGCATGCGGCCCGACCGGAAAGCCCGGATGACCCGGCAAGCTCGCCGGCTCGGCCCCCGAAACCGGCGAGCCGGGCAAGCCGAGCGCCTCGCGCTCCTGCGGAGTGAGGCCGGTGAGATCGGGCAAGGCGCCGGAAGCCTCACCCACCACGATGGCCATGACGCCGATCCGGCGCGCGGCATCGATCACCCCGCTCATGCGCAGGATATCCGCAGCGGACCAACCGTCCGGCAGGCGCCCCTGATCATCAAGCACGCGGAAGAACTGCAGCAACTCCGCAATCGACCCCGTATAGGTGACATGGCCCAGATACTGGTGAAGGCCGGGAAGCAGCGTATCGAGGGGGCTGTCGACGGGCCAGGTCTCCACCGGCAATGCGACGGTGAGGGCTTGGGATGACGTCGCATCCGCATTCCGCTCACGTGCCGATGCCTGCGCCTCGTCCTGCGAGGCGAATGCCCGGGCGCTGGTTCCGAACAGCGTAAGCGGGTGCTGCCTCAGGCTCCGTTCGGCGATGAAGGCGCGTGTTGCGTCGGCATGTTCCGCGAGCACGATGCCTGAACGCGCCAGCATGTCGAGCACGCTCATGCCTGCGGGGAGCAGTCCGAGGCTATCGGCGACCAGCAATTCGGCCATCAGTTCCGGAAGGCCACCGCGGACGAAGCCACGATAGACGTCGCCATTGGGACCGACCAGATCCAATACGAGAAGCATGTCGCCGATCGCGCCTTCGGCATTGAGCGTGCGCGCCCGTTCGAAGGCACTGGCCTCGGGATTCTCGGGCGGGTTGATCGCCAGGATATTGCTCGGCAGGCTCAAGCCGGGAAGCGGATCGTCGATGCCCAGATCCCAGGCCTCGGGCGACGATCGGGTGATGCTCTCAGGCAAGGCATCGGGATTTGCCGCGAGGCTGCCCTCGGCCACACTGATGATGACCGCGCGTGTGTTGGCGTTCAGGGCGGCCGTCACCTCGCCCTCCGAATTCAGCTGGAAGGTGATCTCGCCATTGAAGGTCTCGCCGTCCTCGTACATCTGCTGCAGCATGGCTTGTACTGCGGGATCGTCGAGGGTGGGGGCGGCGGCATGCTGCGGGTTGACGGCTTCGTTCACCAGAACAACGAGCCAGGCGAAGCCGGCGAGTCCCGCGCCGGAAAGCGTGAACGCTCCCCCGCCTCCGAACGTGGCAGGAGCGGCGATCGCAGCGGCTCCGCCCATCGCCGTCAATGGCGGGTCTTGCGGGAAGCCGCCGGCATGCCCCTTGGAATGGAGCTGCTGGTCGATCAGAGATGAGGCGTGCGGAGTCGGCACAAATGCGGGAAGACCGGCTCCGGTGATTTGGAAGCGCTCAGTCGGCGTGCGCGATGCATGCTGCGGAAGCACGGGAGTGTCGTGCCGCGGGAAATTCATATCCATGATGATCGAAAATCCACAAAGAAAAAAACTACATCGGATATACAGCTGAGAAAATATAATTTCAATGCAATATATATAATCTTGAATTATATTATATTTTAAATAATCTGAAAAAAAATTACATCTTCTATTTTCAAGATTTCCGAATGCGGAAGACCAGCAGGTCGCCCTCGCGCGATTGCTCCTCGATCTGATCGCGCGTCTCGCCGACGAGATGCGGGATGTCGATCGCAGCCATCGGATCGGTGCATTCGACACGAATGACCGTGCCTGCCGCGACGCGTGAAAGCGCCTTGCGTGTCTTGAGGGCGGGGAGGGGGCATTTCAGCCCGCGCAGGTCGAGCAGGGTGTCGCTATCGGCCATGATCTGCCTGTTCCATCGCTATCGGTTCGAGGTTCCCCGGATGGTTGACATGGCGCGGGCGCGGTCGACGACCAGCCCGCGCCTTCTGCTCAAGCCTGCAAGCGCTCCAGCGCCTCGCTCACCTTTGTCCGACGCGCGAGCGCGGCTTCGCGCCGATCACGTTGCTCCTCGACGACCTCTTCCGGGGCGCGCTTGAGGAAATCGGCATTGCCGAGCTTGGCGTCGATCTTCTTGACCTCGCCGTCGAGCTTGGCGATCTCCTTGTCGAGGCGCGCGCGCTCGGCGGCGATGTCGACGACGCCTTCGAGCGGTAGGGCGGCGACTTCGCCGCGCACCAGCAATTGCACGCTGGCCTTCGGCGCCACATTCGCCGTATCGATCGTCTCCAGCCGGGCCAGACGCTTGAGCATGCCATCCCAGCGTGCGACGCGTGCTGCCGCGTCAGCACTCGGATTGATCAGCTGCAGGGTGATCTGCGCGCCGGCGGGGACGTTGGTTTCGGCACGCGCCGAGCGGATCTCGCTGACGAGATCGACGATCCAGCCGATCTCGGCCTCCGCCGCGTCGTCGCGCAGATGAGCGAGCGACGGCCATGCGGCGAGCGCGAGCAGAGGCTCGTCGCGGGCAGGGCCGGCCTCGCCCTTCACCGCCCAGAGCTCCTCGGTGAGGAAGGGCATGAAGGGGTGAAGCAGCTTGCAGATCTGGTCGATCACATAGGCGGTCGTCGCGCGCGTCTCGTCCTTGGCCGGGCTGTCCTCGCCCTGCAGGACGGGTTTGGCGAGCTCGAGATACCAATCGCAGAACACGTTCCAGACGAAGCGATAGGCCGCGCCCGCCGCCTCGTTGAACTTGTATTCGGTGATGCCGGCCTCGATCTGCGTGGCCGCGTTGGCGCATTCGGAGAGCACCCATTTGTTGAGGGTGATCTCCACCTTCGTCGGATCGAAACCTTCAACGCGTTCGCAGCCGTTCATCTCGGCAAAGCGCGCCGCGTTCCAGATCTTGGTCGCGAAATTGCGGTAGCCCTCGACGCGCTGGAGTGACAGCTTGAGATCGCGCCCCTGCGCCGCCATGGCGGAGAGCGTGAAGCGCAGGGCATCGGCGCCGTATTGTTCGACCACGTCGAGCGGATCGATGACGTTGCCCTTCGATTTCGACATCTTCGCGCCCTTCTCGTCTCGGACCAGGGCGTGGATGTAGACCGTGTGGAAGGGCGTCTCTTCCATGAATTGCAGGCCCGACATCATCATCCGGGCGACCCAGAAGAAGATGATGTCGAAACCGGTGACGAGCACGTCGGTGGGATAATAGCGCTTCAGCTCCGGCGTCTCGTCCGGCCAGCCGAGCGTCGAGAACGGCCAGAGCGCTGAGGAGAACCAGGTGTCGAGCACGTCCTCGTCGCGGCGAAGCGGCACGTCGCGGCCATGCTTCTCGCGCGCCTGCGCCTGCGCCTCGGCCTCGTCATAGGCGACGAAGACATTGCCGTCCTCGTCATACCAGGCCGGGATCTGGTGACCCCACCACAGCTGGCGCGAGACGCACCAGGGCTCGATGTTTTCGAGCCACTGGAAATAGGTCTTCTCCCAGTTGTTCGGCACGAAGCTGGTGCGCCCGTCGCGCACGGCGGTCATCGCCTTCTCGGCTAGCGGTTTGACGTCGACATACCATTGATCGGTCAGATAGGGCTCGATCGGCACGCCGGAGCGGTCACCATGGGGGACGGTGTGGGTGTTGTCCTCGATCTCCGCGAGAAGCTCGCGCGCTTCCATCATGGCGACGATGCGCTTGCGGGCCTCGAACCGGTCGAGCCCGTGCAGGGCCATCGTCTCGGCGAGGTCGGCGCTCTCGTCGAGCCCTTCGAGGAAGTCCTCGTTGCCTTCGAGCCAGATATGCGCTTCCGGGTCGAAGATATTGACCATACGCAGGTTCTGACGTTTCCCGACGTCGAAATCGTTGAAGTCGTGCGCGGGTGTCATCTTGACCGCGCCGGAGCCGATTTCGGGATCGGAATATTCATCGGCGACGATGGGGATGCGGCGACCGACCAGGGGCAGGATCACGTGCTTGCCGACGAGATCCTTGTAGCGCTCGTCATCGGGATGCACTGCGACGCCGGTATCGCCGAGCATGGTCTCGGGACGTGTCGTCGCGACCGTGATGAAGCGGCCCGGCTCGCCCTCGATCGGGTAGCGGAAATGCCAGAGATGGCCCTTGATTTCGAGCTGCTGCACTTCGAGATCGGAAATCGCGGTCTGGAACTTTGGATCCCAGTTCACCAGCCGCTTGTCGCGATACATCAGCCCCTGGCGATGGAGCTCGACGAAGAAGCGCAGGACCGCTTTCGAGAGCCCGTCATCCATGGTGAAGCGTTCGCGCGACCAGTCGCAGGAGGCGCCGATGCGCTCCAGCTGCCGGCGGATGCGCCCGCCCGATTCCTCCTTGAAGGCCCAGACCTCTTCGAGAAATTTCTCGCGCCCGAGGCTGCGGCGATCCGGGCGGCCCTCGGCGGCGAGCTTGCGCTCGACCACCATCTGCGTGGCGATGCCGGCATGATCCGTGCCGGGCTGCCAGAGCACGTCGCGCCCGCGCATGCGCTCGAAGCGGCAGAGGATGTCCTGGATAGTGTTGTTGAGCGCGTGGCCCATATGCAGCGAGCCGGTCACGTTCGGCGGCGGGATCACGATGGTATAGGGCTTGGCGTCCTTGCGCTCGGGGCGACCGGCGCGAAACGCGCCCGCATCATTCCAGCGCGCGGCGATGCGCGCCTCGACGGCAGCGGGGTCGAAGGTCTTGTCCATCATGATTTCAGCCGGTCGTGTCCGTGTTGACGAAGATCGATAGGCCTTAGCGCTAGAATAGATCCTGGCGCTAGAACAGGCCTTGGCGCTAGAAAGAGCAGCGGCGCCGACAAGTCAACCGGCGCCGATGACGCTTTCCGATCTGCGCGGGCGGGGCAGGGGCCCGGGCCCGAGCGCAGCCTTCAGCGCCCGCCGCGCGATACCCGTTCGATCTCGGCGCGGACCATGCGCTCGACAATGGTCGGCAGGTTGTCGTCGAGCCAGACCTTGAGCATCGGGCGCAGCATCTCCTTGACCAGATCGTCGAGGGTGCGCCCGTTATTCGACAGCACCGTATGCGCGAGCTGGTTGAAGGCGTTGCCCACGGCCTCGTCCGTCGCCTGCGAGATCAGGCGGTCCTCGTCGATGAAAGGGCGATCAGCCGGGGCGGCGAATTGATGAGGGGGCGCGTATTCGGGCTCCGGCTCCGGCGCATGGCCGAAATCGAGCCCGTCATCCTCGTCATCATCCTTATCGGTGCCGATCGCATCGAAGGCGGCGTCGATGGCATCCTGCCCGTCGAGCTCCTCGCTTTCGTCCTCGCCATCGTCGGTGCCGATTGCGTCGAAATCGATCTGGCCGTCTTCCTGACGGAAGTCGATATCGTCGTGCTCCATCTCCAGGGCGGGAGGCGGGACCGGCTCGCCGACATCGGCGAGGTCGAGAATATCGTCGTCCTCTGCAGAGTCGTCATCCTCGAAAGGCTGTGGCGCCGCGGCGCGCTCCTCGGGCATGTCCGCGCCGTCATCGCCGATCGCCTCGGACATGGCCTGCTCGAAGGGATCTTCCTCGTCGCCCTTGTTCGCAGCCTCCTGATCGTCGGCGATGATGCGCCGGATCGAGGCCAGAATCTCCTCCATCGAGGGTTCGTCGGTCTTCGGATTGGCCTGGCTCATGCGAAACTCTCACCGCGATAGAGTGCGCCTTCGGCGAGAATCACCCCGCCATGACATATATTATGGTTAAACGATGCGAGGCCGTTCCGCAAAGGGGCGAAAACCCTTCGCCCACAGACGTTTTTCAGTCGCCGGACGGTGTCGAAGTGCCCCAGATCCGGCCGCGGACCTGCTCGTAGTGCTCGCGGGAATCGTATTCCGCCACCGCCAGCCCGAGCTGACCCGGCGTAAGGCGACCCATTGACTGGACGAGGGAGAAGGCGGCGACGATACGGTCGCGCTGGGCGGTGATCAGATTGACGCGGGCGTTCAGCAATTCCTGCTGCGCGTTGAGCACGTCGAGCGTGGTGCGCTGACCCACGCGGGCCTCCTCGCGCACGCCGGTGAGCGCCGTCTCGGCCGCCTCGACCTGGATTTCGGCTGCTTCGATCTGTGCGGTTGCCGCTTCCAGGGAGCCCCAGGCGGTTATGACATTGGCGCGCACGTCCTCGCGCGCCTGCTCCAACTCGAAGCGGAACTCGTTGACGGTCTCCTTCGCAGCGCGAACACGCGAGGAAACCTCGCCGCCCTGATAGAGCGGGACGGTCAGCTGTGCGGTGATCGAGGCGCTGGTCTGGCGATCGCCGCGCTGCTGCGCATCGAAACGCCGGTCGATCGAGCCGCGCACGCTGGCGCGCGGCAACAGCTCCGCCTCTGCAACCTTTACGGCGATCTGGGCGCCGTCGAGCGCATGGCGCGCGGCGATGATCGAAGGATTTTCGGTCAGGCCGAACTGCAGGGCTGTATCGAGATTGCCGGGGATCAGCCGCTCCGGCGCGCGCCCGGGCCCGAGCTCACGCGGCTCGACGCCGATAACCTGGCGGTAGCGCCCGATATTGGCACGCAGATTCGCCTCGGCGAGGCTGA
Source organism: Salinarimonas sp. (assembly GCA_020832565.1). Lineage (GTDB taxonomy): Bacteria > Pseudomonadota > Alphaproteobacteria > Rhizobiales > Beijerinckiaceae > Saliniramus. The sequence continues at coordinate 97,553 of JAFIEI010000003.1, forward strand.
CCTGGGAGCGTGCTGAGGCAAGCCGCGACTCGGCCTGGGCAACATCCGTGCGGGTGACTTCGCCCACCTCGAACCGGTCACGGGACTGCCGCAACTGCTCGTCGAGCACCTCGACATTGTTGCGCTGCAGATTGAGAATGGCGGTATCGCGCAGCACGTTCATGTAGATTTCGGCGCCGCGAAACAGCGTCTGCTGCACCGTCGCCTCAAGGCGCATGCGTGCGGCGAGGACCTGTGTCTCGGCCCGACGAACGGCATTGCCGGTACGCCCACTGTCGAAGATGTTCTGCGTGATTTCAAGGCCGATCCCGCGCGGATCACGGGATGTCGAGTCGAGCGCTCCGGTGATCGGATTGGGGCGCCAGGTGATCTGGCTGCCGATATCGGCCGTGGCGTTGATGCGCGGACGATAGCCCGAGCGCGCCTGCGGAACGCCTTCATTGGTTGCGCGCAGGCCGGCGCGGGAGGCGTTGATGACCGGGCTGTTCTGGTAGGCGCGGGCGAGAGCGGTGTCGATCGTCTCGGCCCGGGCCTCGTTGGCGGCAGGCAGGGCGGCCATCGCGAAGCCGGTCAGAAGCAGACCTGTCGTCGCGAGGAATGTGACGAAGGGGCCTCGTCTTGCTCTGGTCACGAATCGTATCCCGTTGCTGCGCCACCATGACGAAATCGCACGCAGATGCGGCCCTGGCGGGACTCATCAGCTTACCGAATGTAAACCGGTCTCACTCCGAGCGGAAGCCGAGCGTCGCGTTTGGCGCAATTGCGGCGCCGCCGTGGCTTTTCCGCAACGCTTCAGAAGACGAAGCCCGGATCCTCGCGGAAAGCATTCAGGGGCTGCGCAGCGGCATCGAAGACGGGCCGGTCGCCGATAATGTCGCCGGATCGCACGAACAAGGTCACGCGGCTGGTGCGCCCGCCGTCTCCCATGACCGTGACGAGACGCCCGCCATCGGCGAGCTGTGCCAGGAGTGGTTCGGGGCGCTGCTGGACTGCGGCATTGACGAGAATCGCGTCGAAGCCGTCCTTGTCGGCGAAATCGGCATCGAAGGGCTTCTCGATGATCGCGACATCGGCGACGCCTGCCCGGGCAAGGTTCTCGCGCGTCTTTTCCGCAAGCGCCGGGTCGGGCTCGGCGATGCTGACGGCGACGCCGAGGCGTGATGCCACTGCGGCTTCGTAGCCGAGCGCACCCGCGATGATCAGCAGGTGTTCTCCCTCCTGCAGGTCGAGATTCTGCAGCATCCGGGCAAAGACCATCGGAGCCAGGAAGTGGCGCGTCTCGCCCTCCGCGCCAGTCGCGACGACGAGCGGGCGATCGGAATAGGCGAGCATCGCCAGATCCGCCGGCGCGAAGATTTCGCGCGGGGTGTCGTTCATGGCCGAGAGCACGCTGTGATCGCTGATATCATAGGTCCGCAGCTGGTTGTCGACCATCATGCGGCGGACTTTGGCGTAATCGATCATGGCTCGTCTCTCAGCATGGCTTCCGGTTCGTGCCGGCAGGCCGGGTTTTGTGGCATCGGCGGGCAAAACGCAAGAGCAGCTATCGAAAGCGGGTCTCGAGAGCAGGTCAGTCGTCGTTGCCGGTGGTCAACTCCTCCGGGCGCTTGCCTTCGTCACAACCGCGTGCGCGCAAATGGCCGCGTGCGCGCAGCCAGTCGGCGAGGATGCGTGTTGCCAGATCCTGCCGCGATGGGCGGTCGGCTTCCTGCGCGCAGGCATGATCAAGCCCGGCGAGAAGGTTCGCCGGGAGTGTGATCGAGGCCTGCGCTTCGGTCGAAGGCTTTTGCGGGTCGTCGGACATGTCTTTGCACTCGCGTGTGAACCTGTCTTCGCGGATCAATCCAGATGGAACTTGGCGAACTCACGGTGCTCGGCGCGGATGCTGCGCACCGTACCGGTGGCCGAGCGATAGACCACGGTTTCCGTCTCGATCACTTCGGGGCCGAAGCGCACGCCGGAGACGAGTGCGCCGTCGGTCACGCCGGTCAGTGCCACGATGACGTCGCCGGAGGCGAGCTCGGTCATGTCGTACTTCTTCTCGGGATCCTTCACGCCCATGGCCTTGGCGCGCGTCAGGGTATCCTCGCGATCGAGGATCAGGCGGGCCTGCATCTGGCCACCGATGCAGCGCAGGGCGCCGGCGGCGAGGACGCCTTCGGGCGCGGCGCCGATGCCGAGATAGATGTCGATCCCGGTTTTCTCCGGCATTGCCGTATAGATCACGCCGGCCACATCGCCGTCGCTGATCAGCCGCACGCTGGCGCCGGTGGAGCGGATGGCCGCGATCAGGTCATGGTGGCGCGGGCGATCGAGGATCAGGGCGGTGATGTCGGATGCTTCCACGCCCTTGGCCTTGGCGAGCGCGTGGATGTTGCCCTGTGGGCTCGCATCGAGATCGACGACACCCTTGGGATATCCTGGGCCGATGGCGATCTTGTTCATGTAGACGTCGGGAGCCGCCAGCAGGGTGCCCGCCTCGGCCATGGCCATCACGGCGACGGAGCCGGGCATGTCCTTGGCGCAGAGCGTCGTGCCTTCCAGCGGATCGACGGCGATATCGACCTTGGGGCCGTCGCCGTTGCCGACCTTCTCCCCGATGAAGAGCATGGGCGCCTCGTCGCGCTCGCCCTCGCCGATGACGACGGTGCCGTCGATCTGCAGCTTGTTGAGCTCGCGGCGCATGGCATCGACGGCCGCCTGGTCGGCGGCTTTCTCGTCGCCGCGCCCGCGCAGACGCGCGGCGGAGACCGCGGCGCGTTCGGTCACGCGCACGAGTTCGAGGGTGAGAATGCGTTCGATGAAGGGATTGGGCGTGATTTTCTTGTCGGCCATGGGGCGAACCTCCTGATGCGATCACCACACGGTGATCGCGACTGCTCTTATTCTCGCTCGATTCGGATGACTTGCGCATCCTCCGAGATCAATCCGTCTTCCGCGATCTGCCGGATGGCCTCGCGCACCGCGCCCTCACTGGTCGCATAGGTGATCAAGACGACCGGGACCGGCGCCCCGGAGCGTCCCGTCGGGTCGAGCGCGGCGGCTTCCGAGCGGCGCTGCAGGATGCTCTCCAGGGAAATGTCGTTCTCGGCCATATGCGTGGCGATGCCGGCAGCGGCGCCCGGGCGATCGAAGACCGAGAGACGCACATAGTAGCCACCCTCATGGCGCTGCATCGGCGCGCGCTCGGCGACCTCCATCTGCGCCACCGGCCAGCCGAAAGGCGGGCGGGGAGGGGTGCCGGCCACATCGGCGATATCGGCCAGAACCGCCGAGGCGGTGGCGTCACCGCCCGCACCCGGGCCGATCAGGGTGAGTTCACCCACGGCATCGGCGTCGATGGTCACGGCATTGGTAACACCCATGACCTGCGCGATCGAGGAATCCTTGGGCACCATGGTCGGATGGACGCGCTGCTCGATGCCGGTCCGTGTGCGCTCGGCCACGCCGAGCAGCTTGATGCGAAAGCCCAGATCGTCGGCCATCTTCAGATCGAGCGGTGTGATCGCCGAAATGCCCTCGACATAGATCGCATCCGCGTCGATCTGCGTGCCGAAGGCGAGGCTCGTCAGCAGCGCCAGCTTGTGGGCAGTGTCATAGCCCTCGACATCGAAGGTCGGATCGGCCTCGGCATAGCCGAGACGCTGCGCGTCCGCGAGGCATTCGGCGAAGGAGAGGCCCTCCGCTTCCATGCGCGAGAGGATATAGTTGCAGGTGCCGTTCAGGATTCCGTAGAGGCGGGTCACGCGGTTCCCCGCCAGCGCCTCGCGCATGGTCTTGACGATGGGTATGCCACCGGCAGCGGAGGCCTCGAAGGCGAGATGAACGCCGTTTTCCTCGGCAAGCACCGCAAGCGCATTTCCGTGCTTGGCCAGAAGTGCCTTGTTGGCCGTGACGACATGCTTGCCCGCCTTCAGCGCCGCCTCGACGGCATAGCGGGCCGGGCCCTCGTCGCCGCCGATGAGTTCGACGAAGCAATCGATGTCATCGGAGCCGGCAAGCGCGATCGGATCGTCGAACCAGGCGAGACCCGCGAGATCGACGCCACGATCACGGCTGCGATCGCGGGCGCTCACGGCGGTGACGGCAATGCCTCGACCGCTGCGGACGCCCATCATCGCACCGTGCTGATCCATGAGCCGCACGAGAGACGCTCCGACAGTTCCAAGGCCGGCCACGCCGATCCGCAATGCATTCGTCATCAATCTCACCCGAGTTTTACCCGACTTGCGCCGCGAGCCGTGTGTTTCGGCGCCCCCGTCGGTTCCAGCCTCTCTTGCACGGTTTTGCCGCACGGTTCAAGAATGCGTCACCGTCGTCATCCGCTTTTGCGGATGATCGCCGTTGGTTGCGTATCGCCCCGGCAAGCCCGGATCCCACGCGTTGACGCATTCCGAGTGTTCTATTAAAAGAACGATCGTTCTTTACAAGGCACGATTATGCGCGGTCTGCGCGCAGACGAACATGCGCAGGGTGCGCACCCACACAATGCAGCGCGTTTCGCGCGAAAGGGAGATGCAAACGATGTCAGAACAAGCGCCCGGTTTCGATACCCTCGCCATTCATGCCGGCGCCACGCCGGATCCCGCCACCGGCGCGCGCGCCACGCCGATCTACCAGACGACTTCCTTCGTCTTCGACGATGTCGACCATGCTGCGTCACTGTTCGGCCTGCAGGCTTTCGGCAATATCTATTCGCGCATCACCAACCCCACCTGCGCGGTGCTCGAGCAGCGCGTCGCTGCGCTCGAAGGCGGTACGGCGGCGCTCGCGGTGGCGTCCGGCCATGCTGCGGAATTCCTGACGCTGCACGCGCTGATGGAGCCGGGGGACGAGTTCATCGCCGCAAAGAAGCTCTATGGCGGCTCGATCAACCAGTTCACCCATTCCTACAAGAATTTCGGCTGGCAGGTGAAATGGGCCGATACCGAGGATCCGGCCTCCTTCGATGCCGCTGTCACGGACAAGACCAAGGCGATCTTCATCGAATCGATCGCCAATCCCGGCGGCGTGATCGTCGATATCGCGGCGATCGCCGAAATCGCGAAGAAGCACAACATCCCCCTCATCGTCGATAACACGATGGGCACGCCGTATCTGGTGCGGCCCTTCGAGCACGGCGCCGACATCATCGTGCATTCCGCGACGAAGTTCCTCGGCGGCCACGGCAATTCCATCGGCGGGCTGATCGTCGACGGCGGCAGCTTCAACTGGGTCGGCGACAAGCGCTATCCGATGCTCTCGGCGCCGCGCCCGGAATATAACGGCATGGTGCTCGGCGAGACCTTCGGCAATTTCGCCTTCGCCATCGCCACGCGGGTTCTCGGGCTGCGCGATCTCGGCCCGGCGCTGTCGCCCTTCAACGCCTTCATGATCCTCACGGGCATCGAGACGCTGCCGCTGCGCATGCAGCGCCATTCCGACAATGCGCTTACTGTAGCGAAGCATCTCGCTTCCCACCCGGCGGTGGAATGGGTGAGCTATCCGGGGTTGGAAGGTGACCGTTACAACGCGCTCGCCAAGCGCTATTGCCCGAAGGGTGCCGGCGCCGTCTTCACTTTCGGCCTGAAGGGCGGCTATGACGCGGGCGTTTCGCTGGTCTCGAAGCTTCAACTCTTCTCGCACCTGGCCAATATCGGCGATACCCGCTCGCTGGTGATCCACCCGGCATCGACCACCCACCGCCAGCTCACCGACGAGCAGCGTGTCGCGGCCGGCGCCGGCCCGGAAGTGGTGCGCCTGTCCATCGGCCTGGAAGACGTTGCGGATCTGATCGGCGATCTCGATCAGGCGCTTTCGGGGTAAGGCGCTCCGGCGAATCCGGTCGGCGGTTCGACGAGAGCCGCCGGTCGGCTTCGGGGGGTGAGATTGCGTGGCAGCTGATCCGGGGCCGATATCCGATGATTCGGTATACAATGCTGGCTACGGCGTCCTGTTGCGCAACGTCACCCACGCTGCGAACGCCCGCCGATCCTTGATCGGTACGGCGAGGAATGCCGTAATCGTCGCTTCGGCAGTGTCGATCGCGGTGGTGACGTCGGAACGTGTGAACCGTGCATGCGGATCGTAGTCGGCCCTGTGCCGTTCGATCTGCAGGTCCACGAAATGATTGGCGAAATCCTCGATATCGCGTGGAAACCGGCCCATGACCTGCCGGTTGAGGCATTGGCTCTTGGCAAAACCGTGTTCGATCGCGCGGTAGGCTTGGGCCCAGGCCGGGTTACTTCTGTCCGCGCTCGCCGTACCGATCAGGCAATCCGCACAGTTCCTGCACATCGCATGAAACATGGCGTAGTAGGCCGTACTAAGGGCGCGCTTGAGTTCGGACTGGCGCGGCTTTTGGGCCGATTGCCGATTCGCTGAAGCTCTGGCCGTCGCGATCAGGTCAAGCGGCTGCACCCTGATGCTCCGCAATCGACTTGAACGAGAATACCGGAAAACGCGGCTCGCCGAGATCCTCGAGCGGTTCCCTGAGGAGGCGGCTCAGCGACTTTATCTTTTGCGGATCAAGCCGCCCGTGTGCTTCGTCGAAGACGATTTCGACCCGCAGGAACGCAATGCCGTCGTGGTCGATCTCGTCCGTGACATGCAGCGCCGCGACGACCGCATCCCCCAGTTCGCGCCGGACGACGCTTTCGACGGCGTCTCTCACCGGCTTGGCAATGGTATTCATTTCAAAGCGCTTCCGTCATAGAAGCCCGCAAATCCGGGCAATCGCCCGCACAGGGTAGCATCGCAGGGTGCCATGACAAGTCCATGTTGTCCCCTAATCAAAGCCTCTCCAGCAACGCCGCCGCCGCCGCCTCGCCGCTGTCGAAGGCGGCTTCGACGCGCGGGCCGAGGCACCAGTCGCCGCAGGCGGCAAGGCGTTGGTCGGGGGTGATCAGGCAGGGTTCGCCCAGCGGATCGGTGACCTGGGCGTAGCGCCAGCGGTGCATGTCCCCGTGGATCGGCTCGTCCATGATCCCCGTCATGCCGACATAGCGGGCATAGAGATGGCCGATCACCTCCTGCATATCCTGCTCGAGATGGGTTCGTGACCAGTCGGGCGTGGCATGGATCACGACGCAATGCATGTCGGATTCGCCGCGCGGCAGGGGGCGATCGGGCTTGCTGCTGTTATCGGCGATCCAGGCGATGGTCTCGTCCTCGATCGCCATGGATGCGGGAAGCTCGACGGGCTCGGGATAGCCGAGCATCAGGGTGAGGCAGGGGGCATAGCGCTCCTTTGCGAGCGCCGCCGGGTTCCAGCCCGCACTCGCGGCGAGCGTGCGCGCCTGGTTCGAGGGGATGGCGATCAGGACGCCATCGAACAGGGTATCGGGTGCGCCCTCGGCGGCGACGCGCCAACGCGAACCTTCGGCGTGCAATGCGGTGACCGGATTGCCGGTATGGACCGGAAGATCGCCGATCAGCGCCTTGACCGGTGCATTCATCGATGGTGTGCCGACGAAGCGGGGATGCGCGTCGTCATCGTGGTGGTCGGCATCCCAGACCGCGACGAGGCCGGCTTCCTGCCAGCGCTGAACCGCATCGGCGAAGCGCGCGCCCCTGGCTCGGAAATACTGGGCGCCGTGATCGAAAACGCCACCATCGAGCCTGCGTGTCGCCATGCGCCCGCCCGCGCCCCGGCTCTTGTCGAACAGGGTCACGTCCAGGCCGGCTCCGGCGAAACGCGCCGAAGCGGCGGCTCCGGCCATTCCGGCCCCGATGATCGCGACATTCGGGCGGCTTTGCATGGTCATACTCCCAGATGATCGGGTGGCGCGAGGAGCGCCGCATTGCGGCTTGCCGATGAGGGCCGCCCCCTGCGACCGTTTGCGCCTCCCGGCGCGCAATCTACGCGCAAGGCTGACGCGTATACTCGTTATCAAGGGGAGACAAACGATGCAAAGACGTCATGCGCAGGAATATCTTTCTCTGGCCCGCTACATGGTGAAGCAGGCGCGGATGCTCAAGCAGATGGGGCTGGCCGCGAAGGCCGCCGCGCTGGTCGAGCGTGCGCTCGCCTATCACAAACTAGGCTGGTCGCTGATCGGCCGCGAGCCCGTGATGCAGCCGGCACGGGTGCGCGTCCGCCGCTGAACCGATACCGGACATGCGTCAGTTTGCCGGGCGCGGGCGAACATCGCCATGAGCGCTATCGCTTGCGCCTTCGACGAGTGAGCAGGCCAGAAGGCGCGCCGGGTCGACAGGACCCGGCAGGCGCAGCTGTCCACGTGGCACCGGGCTGAAGCCGAACCGCGAGTAATAAGGTGCATCACCGACGAGCAGAACCAGTTTTTCGCCACGCTCCCCGGCCTTGGTGAGCGCATGGCGCACGAGGGCGGCCCCGATGCCGCGCTCCTTGAAGGCCGGCTCGACGGTAAGCGGGCCGAGAATCAGTGCCGGCACATTCCCCGCCCAGACCGGGGAGAGACGCACCGACCCGACCAGCAGAGTGCCGACATGGGCCGCAAACGAGAGGCCCAGATCGTGTGTTGCGCCCTCACGCAGGCGGAACGCCGTTCGCGCAAAGCGTCCCGGCCCGAAGGCGCGCTCATGAAGGCGCTCGATCGCCGCATGATCGGACGGGTGCTCGGGGCGAATGGTCAGCGTCAGATCGGTCATGGTTCCGCCAGCTCGAAGTGCCGCAAAGCGACATCGGATTGCAGCAAATCCGCTCCGCGACGGGATTATGCGGCGTCCGGGAAAGCCAACGCGCATAGCACCCGATTACCTGTCACGCAACGCTGCCGACGCGATTGGTGTTCGCTACCAGGTCGATCCCGCCGGGTGCCCCTCAACCCATTCCGTGATTCGCCGCAGCGTCGCCGGCGACGTGCCCTCGGGGAGAGCGCCCGGCGGAAAGAAACCGCGTTCGGCGATCTCAAGCCGCGGGCGCGGAATGTCGAGATGGGCTATGTCCGTGACGGAGTACAATGCGACATGATCGCGCCGGGACGAACCGGGATTGTGGTACAGCCCGATCAGGCGTGGTGTGGAACGCGGTGCGATCGCAGCCTCCTCGCGCAGCTCACGTTCCAGTGCCTCGCCCGCCGTTTCCCCGGGCTCGACCCCGCCCCCCGGCAGCAGCCAGCCCGGTGTGTAGGTATGACGCACGAGGCAGATGCGGCCCTGCGCATCGGTGGCGATGGCGCGCACGCCGAGCGTCATTGCGCGCGTGAGGCGCCAGTAGAGGAGCAAGGGGCTGCGCAGGAAGGGATTCACGGCATATCGCTCGCGTTTCGAGGTGGCTCCGGCGATGCATGATGCGCGGATGAAACACCCGCGAAACACAACGAAGGACGTCACGGAAAATGCACGCTTGCATGCAAAAAGCAAAGCGACATCCACCGTTCGCGCTTGACCTCGGGGGTCGAGCGCGCGAACTCTCAAGGCATCATGACGTCATCGAATACACTCTTTCGCATCGCCCATCTCACCGATCCCCATGTCGGCCCGCTTCCCCGTCCGCGCCTGCGCGAGTTGATGGGCAAGCGCCTCACCGGCTTCATCAACTGGCATCGCGGACGCGACCGCGCCCATGACATGGAACTGCTCGCGGCGCTCGTCCACGACATCCGCAACCAGAGGCCGGATCACATCGCCTGCACCGGCGACGTCGCGAATATCGGGCTCCCTGCGGAGTGGGAAACCGCGCGCGAGTTTCTCGAAAGTCTTGGCCAGCCCGAGGAAGTGAGTTTCGTGCCCGGCAATCACGACGCCTATATCGAAGGCGCGCTGGCCGGCATGCTCACCGTCTGTGGTGCATGGACGCGCGATGATTCGGGTGAGGAGGGGACCTTTCCCTATGTGCGCCGGCGCAACCATGTCGCGCTGGTCGGCCTGTCCTCGGCGATCCCGACAGCGCCTTTCGTCGCGAGCGGACGCATGGGGCAGACGCAGCTCGACACCGCCGAGAAACTGCTCGACTCGCTGGCGGAGGAGGGGCTTTGCCGCGTGGTGATGATCCACCATCCCCCGCATGTGGCGGGTGCTTCGGCCGGGCGCAATCTCACCGATTCGCGCAGGTTCGAGGAGATGATCGCCCGCACGGGAGCGGATCTGGTGTTGCACGGGCATAACCATATCGGCACCGTTGCCACGATCTCAGGGCCTGACGGGCGCGTGCCGGTGGTCGGCGCGCCGTCGGCTTCGTCGCGTGGCGGCACCATCGCGCATCGTGCCGCCTATTACCTGTTCGATGTTTCCCTTGCCGATTACGGCTTCAACATCAAGGCGCAGATGCGCGGCCTGAAGCCTGACGGCAGCATCGGTTTCCTCGAAAACGTCTCGCTCGCCCGCAAGAGCGGGGGCTTGCGCGAGTCGCTCAAGCGCGGCAAACACGCGCGCCAGTAAGGTATCTCAGGGGAGGGGACAATGAGTGACAGCCTGCCGGAAGCTTCGCGTCGCGTGGCCGCAGCCGCCGATGCGCTGGGCTTGGCGATCGATATCAGGCTGATGCCCGATTCCACCCGCACAGCGCAGGATGCAGCTTCCGCCTGCGGCTGCAGCGTCGGCCAGATCGTGAAATCGCTCGTCTTCACCGGAGCACAGAGCGGGCGCGATGTCTTGTTGCTCGTCAGCGGTGACAATCGCGTCGACGAGGCCGGTGTCGCGGCACATCTCGGGGAGGCACTGGAGCGTCCGCGCGGGGCCCATGTGCGCAAGGTGACGGGTTTCGCGATCGGCGGGATACCGCCCTTCGGGCACGAATCACCGCTTGCCGCTTATATCGACGAAGACCTGCTTCGCCATGACGTGGTCTGGGCTGCGGCAGGCACGCCGAATGCCGTCTTTTCGGTCGATCCGAAGGCCTTGCAGCTTGCGACCGGAGCGCAGGTGATCAGCGTAAGGGGCTGACTTCAGGACGACCCTGCCCAGTTGACAATCTCCACCAGGGCCCGTGACAGCGCTTCGTCGAGGGCGCGAACGGCACTGCCGCCCTCGACGGCGCCGACGGGCGCACTCGCACGGAAGACCTGAGCGCGAGCAATGCGGCCATCCGATTCACGGGTGGCGCGCAGGGCGAGCTCGACGACCGCCTCGCGTCGTGTCGTATCGATCTCGAAACGGCGGATCTCGGTATTGATCTGGAAGTCCGGGCTGACCCGGTCACCGGGCCGACTGACCGCGCCGATTCGCGAGGTGTTCTCGAAGGTCGCCACCATCCGCGACTGCACGAGTTCGGGAAGCTGATCGGCCCATTGTGCACCGGGAAGATAGCTTAGCGAACCATCGGAACCGCGAACCACGATGCGCTCGGTGTTGTATATCTGGATGGTGGACGGCTCGGCGATCAGCAGCAGGCCGGGCAGGCTGCGTGCGGCAGATATACGCTCTTCCGGCGCGCTGAGGGTGAATACGGTCAGCGCGGGCGCCGCGCCGCAAGCAGCAAGCAGGGCGCATGTGGCGCTCACGAAGAGAAGCCTGCGCAGAGTTCGCGGCAGCTGCGCCGGATCCCGCGCGCGACCGGGCCAATTCGACATTCTGTCCAACACTTTGCTCACGCCCCTGTCACCCGTTTCACGCGTTCATCCAAACGCTCCGTTATCCCGCCGTCAACGCCGCGCACCGCCATATTCCGGAACGCTCGACTGGCCGCCGAAGATGAACTGCTGCGGATTGCGCTCGATGGAGCGAACCGCGCGGCTGATACCTTCGAGCGTGCGCCGCCCTTCATCCGCGAGCGCGCGATATTCCTGCAGGCCCGGACCGGTGAAGCGGCTGATACCCGCAGTGATCTCCGCCGTGCGCGTATCGAGATTGTCGGCCAGCCTGCGGATCGAGGCGGCGGCCTCACGAATATCCTCGAACAGACCGTCACCCACTTCATCCTCAGCCGTGCCGAGAAAGCTCTGTGCGGCTTCAAGCACGCCGTCGATGCGATCAGCCGATTCGTTCAGCTTCTCGGAAATCGAGACCGCGTTCGAAATGATCTGGTCCGCATCGGCACTGCGATTGCCCAGAACCTGCGCGAAGCGATCGACATTCTCCAACGTGCTCGTGATCTGCTGCGGGTCGAGGGAACTCGTGAGGCCGGCGAGATCCTGCATCACGGTATCGAGATTGCCGCGATTCTCGGCAAGCGTGCCGGAAAATTCCGAGACGTTGGCGAGCGTCTGGCGTAGCACCTCGCGGTCGATCGACGCGACGAGGCCGTTGATCTCGTCGAGAGCGCTGTCGACGCGCGCCCGTGTTGCGCCGAGATCCTCGGTCAGGGTCGCGACATTGTCGATGATGCGCTCGGCATCGGCGCTGCGGGTGCCCAGGACCTGCGCGAAGCGCTCGATATTCTCCATGGTGGAGCCGAGTTGCTGCGGATCGATCGAGCCCGTGAGGCCCGCGAGATCCTGCATCACGGTGTCGAGATTGCCGCGATTATCCGCCAGCGTGCCGGAAAACTCCGAGACGTTGGCGAGCGTCTGGCGCAATATCTCGCGGTCGACCGAGGCGACGAGGCTGTTGATCTCGTCGAGAGCGCTGTCGACGCGCGCGCGGGTCGCGCCGAGATCGTCGGTCAGGGATGCAACATTGTCGATGATGCGATCGGCGTCGGCGCTGCGCGCCCGCAGCACGGCGGTAAAGCTCTCGGCATCGGCGACGATCCGGCCGATACGCTCCGGATCGAGCGCCCCGGTGACGCGGGCGGCATCACGCATGATCGTGTCGACATTCTCGCGATTGTCGGCCAGCGTACGGCTGAATTCCTGAATATTGGCGAAGGTCTGCGTTACGTCATCGCGGTCGATGGCGTCGAGCAGGGACGTGACCTCGGCGACGGCCCCGTCGATCTGCGAAGCCGTGGTGTTGAGGTTCTCGGTGAGTGTCGCCGCATTGGCGATGACCTGGGTGACCTGGTCGTTGTTCTCGGCGAGCATCTGCGAGAAGCTCTCGATATTCCCGATCGTCGCGTTGATGCGGTCGGCATCCACGGCGTCGATGCCGGCGGCAACGGCGTCAAGCGTCTGCTCGAACTTGATAGAGGTCTGGTTCAGCCGGTCGGCCATGGAGCTGGCATCGGCGAAAATTGTATCGATCTGGTCGCGGCTGTCGGCGAGGGTCTTGGTAAATTCCTCGACGTTGCGCACGGTCTGGGCCACGACTTCTGGATCGACTGCGGAGACGATCGCATTCGTGGAACGCGAGAGCTCGTCAAGCGAATCGGCGAGCGGACCGACGCGTTCTGCCGCCTGGCCGATCTGTTCGAGAAAATGATCGATGCCCGGCGCATTGTCGCTGAGTGCGCGGGAGAACTGCTCGACATTGCTGATCGTCGCGGTGATCGTCGTTTCATTGTCGTCGACCATGCGGTTGATGCGTTCGAGCGTATCGGCGGCCTGTCGCGCGATGTCACGGCCGGACTGGATCAGATCCTGGAAATCGGAGCGCTCGGCGGTGATAACCGGTGGCGGTTGGTCGGGAGTGGATGTCAGGCGCGGCGCTTCGGGGGTCCCGCCCGTCAGCGAAATATTGGCGATCCCGGTCAGGCCCTGATATTCGAGTTGCGCGCGCGTATCGGCGCGGACAGGCGTCTCCGCCATGATCTGGATCCGCGCGACGACCCGGCTGGGATCGTCGTCGTCGAGACGCAGGGACTGGACGTCACCGACACGCAACCCGTTGAAGGTCACCGGCGAACCGCGCGACAGGCCGGCGACCGAATCACGGAACACGATCTCGATCGCGAGGCGCTCCTGCCCCCGTTCGCTGACGGCAAACCAGTAGACGAACAGAAAACCCGCCGCGACGACGAGCAGCGTGAACAAACCGATCAGAGCGTAGTTCGCCCGGGTCTCCATTCCGTCAGCTTCCTTCCTGCGTGGCGGTTTCAACCGCTCGCGCACGCTTTCCGTGGAAATAGCTCTTCACCCACGGATGGTCCGAATCGAGCATCGTGCGCATCGGACCTTCACACACCACCTTGCCATCCGCCAGCGCCGCTATTCGGTCGCATACCGAGAAGAGGCTGTCGAGATCATGGGTAACCATATAGACGGTCAAGCCCAATGTCCGTTGCAAGGTTGCAATGAGGTCGTCGAAATCGGCAGCGCCGATCGGGTCGAGGCCGGATGTCGGCTCATCGAGGAAGACGATATCCGGGTCGAGAGCGAGCGCGCGCGCCAGTGAGGCGCGCTTGATCATGCCGCCGGAGAGCTCCGAGGGAAATTTGTCAGCGGCATCGGGCTTGAGGCCCACCATGTCGATCTTGAGCATGGCGAGCTCGTCCATCAGCTTGTCGGGCAGGTCGAGATGCTCGCGCATCGGCACCTGGATGTTCTGCTTCACGGTGAGTGCGGAGAACAGCGCGCCCTGCTGGAAGAGCACGCCCCAGCGCCGCTCCATCGCCCGCCGCTCCATGTCGTTCAGGCTGTCGATGTCGCGCCCGAATACCTCGATCGAACCGGCGCGCTTGGGGATCAGCCCGAGAATCGCCCGCGTCAGGACGGATTTGCCTTGTCCCGAGCCGCCGACGAATCCGAGAATCTCGCCCGCATATACGTCGAGATCGAGGTCCTTCATGATCGTCTTGGGGCCGAAGCCCACCTCGAGCCCGCGCACGCGGATGATCGGCGCACGCTTTTCGCTTTGTGAAATGGGCTCCGGCATTGTCGCGGTGGCGCTCATGGACGGCCCTCAATAATCGATCGCGGCGAAGAAGATGGCGAACAGGCCGTCCATCACGATCACCATGAAGATGGCCTTGACCACCGAGGAGGTGACCTGCCGGCCAAGCGATTCGGCCGAGCCCTTCACCGCCATACCCTCGATACAGGCGATGACCCCGATCACCAGCGCCATGAAGGGCGCCTTGATCAGGCCGACGAAGAAGGTGTTGAGGGCGATCCCCTCGCGCAGACGGTCGAGGAAGACGTCGGGCGTGATGTTGCCGTATATCCAGGCGACGACCATCGCACCGAACAATGCGGCGAGCGATGCGAGGAAGGTCAGAAGCGGCAGGCCGATGACGAGCGCCAGCAGGCGCGGCACGATCAGCACCTCGACCGGGTCGAGACCCATGACGCGGATCGCATCAATCTCCTCGCGCATCTTCATCGAGCCGATCTCGGCAGTGAATGCCGATCCCGACCGGCCCGCCACCATGATCGCGGTCAGGAGGACGCCGAGCTCGCGCAGCACCAGGATGCCGACGAGATCGACCACGAAGCTCGTGGCGCCGAATCGTTGAAGCTGGAAGATGCCCTGCTGGGCGATTATGGCGCCGACGAGGAAGGAGATCAGCGTGATGATCGGCACGCCCTTGAAGGCGATCTGTTCGAGCTGGTTCACCACCGCGGTGCCGCGGAACCGACGCGGATTGAGGATCAGCCGCCCGCAAGCGGTCAGGACCTCACCGAGAAAGGATACCCCGCGCAGGACATCCCGCCCGCTCTCGACCATGACGCCGCCGACATCCTCGAGCATGTCGACGAAGCGGGACTTGTGCGGATGGCGCGGTGTCTCGGTCGGCCGCCGCCCGACTTCGCGCAGCAGGATCGCCTGTTCCTCGCGCTGGTTGATCAGCGAAACCCTTGCGCCCCGGCTCTCCCAGTCGGCCTTGGCCTGCGACAGCATCAGTGCGCCGAGGGTGTCGAAGCGCGACAATCCCGCGAGGTCGATCTCGACCTGCGCGGAGCCGGCGATGTCCCGACCCATTGATTCGAGCGTCTCGGCGACCACGTTGCCGTTCGCGGCCACCCAGTCACCCGACAGTGCAAAGCCGTTGTCGCCCGCGCGCGTCACGCGGGGTTCGTGCTCTTTTGCAGCTGCGGATCGGGCATGGGCCGTCACGGAGAATTTGCTCTTGATACTGGTCGCATTACGCAATGGTGATAGCCTGTCGCAAGGCGCCGAGTCGAGGCGTAAACCAATTATGAAGACGGTGAGACGATGAAACGGATCCTTGAAGTCGCGATCGAGACCTTCCCGATTGCAGGCAAATTCACGATTTCGCGGGGGTCGCGTACCGAAGCCACCGTCGTGACCGCGACAATTCGCGAAGGTTACGGCACCGGGCGTGGTGAATGCGTCCCCTATCGTCGCTACGGCGAATCGGTTGAGGGGGTGGTCGAGACCATCGAGAGCGTACGCGACCTGATCGAAGAGGGAGGCGATCGCGAGGCGCTGCTCGAAGCGCTTCCCGCCGGTGCGGCACGCAATGCGCTCGATTGCGCGCTGTGGGATCTCGAAGCCAAGCTCAGCGAGGTCCCCGCCCATGTCACCGCCGGGGTCGACCGGATCCCGCCGATCACGACGGCCTACACGATCAGCCTGGATACCCCCGAGGCGATGCATGCGGCGGCGGCCAAGGCATCCTCGCGGCCGATCCTGAAGATCAAGCTGGGTGCCCCGGAGGGCGACATCGAGCGTATTCGCGCCGTCCGCGACGCGGCGCCGGAGGCCGTCCTGCTCGCCGATGCCAACGAGGGCTGGCCTCCCGGCGACGTGCAGCGCTATATCGATGCCTGCGCTCAGGCAGGCTTCTCGCTGGTCGAGCAGCCGCTCCACGCCGATGCCGACGACGCCCTGCGCGATGTCGAGCGGCATGTGCCGCTCTGCGCCGATGAAAGCGCGCATGATCGCTCCAGCCTGCCCCGGCTGGTGGGGCTCTACGATATCGTCAACATCAAGCTGGACAAGACCGGCGGCCTGACCGAAGCGCTCGCCATGGCCGCCGAAGCGCAAAAGCGCGGGTTCGGTATCTTCGTCGGCTGCATGCTCGGCTCGTCGCTCGCCATGGCCCCGGCGATGATTCTCACGCCGCAGGCCCGGTTCGTCGATCTGGACGGGCCGTTGTTGCTGGCAAAGGATCGTGACAACGCCATGCATTACCACGACGGGCTGGTGCATCCGCCAGAGCGCGCGCTCTGGGGCTGATCGCGGGCAATCACCGCAGCAGCGCGGCACCGCGCAGCGCGCAGACGCCGCCGGCGAGCGCGACGGGCACCATCAGCCAATAGGTCGCGGCGCCGAGCGCCGGATAGGCGAGGCCGCTCAGCACCATTCCGCTCGCCGTGGCCAGCGCCACGCTTGCCCCGAGCAGGCCCTGCGCCTTGCCGCGCGTACCGGGCGGTGCATAGCGGGTGAGCGCTGCCATCACCCCGAGAAGCGTCGCGCCGAAGGTCAGGCCGTGCAGGATCTGGAGGGCGAATGTCGCGGCGAGACCGGGTGCGAGGGCCAGCCCTGCAAAACGAATCACCGCCGCGCCGGCGGCGAGAAGGAGGAGGCGGCTGCTGCTGCCTCCACGCCCGACACCGCGACCGATCAGCCAGAACAGGGCAACTTCCGCGATGACCCCGATCGCCCAGAGCCAGCCGATGAGGGATTCCGGAATGCCCTGCGCGCGCCACTCGATCGAGCCGAAGCCGTAGAGCGTCGCATGCGATGCCTGCAGGATCGCGCCGCCGGCGATCATCCATTTCAGCCCGGACGGCAGGCGCACCGCGCCCGGTTTCCCGCTGGCATCCTGCTGCGCCGGATCGAGCGCACGAGCCGGTGCCGCCCAGGACACGGCTGCGGCGATCAGGGACAGGACGATGAGTGCGATCACCGCCGCATCGGCGGATGTGCGGGTCAGGAGATAGCCCGCACCGACATTGCAGGCGAGGAAAGCCAGGGAGCCCCATAGCCGGATGCGGCCGTAATCGAGGTCAGGATTGACCCGCACCGCATCGGTGATCAGGAGATCGACCGTCGGCGTCAGCGGCGCCTGGGCGATCGCGACCAGCGCTACGACGAGGCCGATGGCGATGGCGCCATCCAGGCCGAGGAGACTCAGATAGAGGAATGCCAGGATGACCTGCGCCAGCATCAACAGGATTCTGGCCTCGAGCCCACGCTCCGTCAGTGAGACCAGCGGTGCCGTCGCGACGATGCGCACGACGAGCGGAATGGCAACGATCACGCCGATCGCGCCCGGCGCGATGCCGCGTTCCTCCAGCCAGATCGGGAAGAAGGGCATGTAGATGCCGATACCCGCAAAGGTCGCGGCACAGAGTGCGGAAAGCCGCAAAGCGGGCGAGGGCGGCAGGGCAAGGCGGGGCATGCTGGACGATCGTTTGCGGGAATGCGTAAGCTGTCGCGAGTCGCGATCCACCGGCGGCTCGTCCGATGCTTATAGCATTGCATGCGCGCGCCGACGCAACGGCTCGTGTGGCGTCTCGATCGGAGGTTATGATGAGATCCCCCTGGCGCAAGGCCCTCGCTGCGCTGCCGCTGCTCCTGTTCACGGCGCTTGCGCCGGTATCGGCGACGGCCTTCGCGCCGCTCGAGGGAGATTTCATCGCGCGCGACGCCTGTCCAGCATGGCACAGTCTGGCGCGGCGCGACAATCCGGGTGCGATACGCCTCGTCCCCGAAGAGGCCTATGCCGTCGAAGGTCTCAACCGCGCCGACGGCGACTATGTTCGGCTGCGCATACCGGATGCGGAGCCCCGGCAGCGCTGGGTGGCGCGAACTTGCGGTGTCATCGAGGCGCAGCGCGACGGCGAGGATGACGGCGACGGCTTCGCCCCGATCTTCGGAGCGGATCTGCCCCGGCCCCGGCTGGGAGCCTTCGACGAGGCGGTTCTCGCCCTGTGCGGCGGGTGGGGATCGCGCCCGGCACAGGCGGGCTTTCGGGCTTTGTTCGACGATGCCGCCCATACCGACGCGGCGGAGAGGATCGGCACGGCCCTCGGCTACAGCCTGCTGGACCGGCGGCTTGCACCTGAAGCGTTCTTTGATGCCCTGACGGAGATCTGGTTCGCGCAGGAAGGGTTTCGCCATATCTTTTGCGGGGAGCCGAGCGAGGAGGGGCTGGGCGGATTGCATTTCCGTGGTCGGATTCTGCAACTTGAGGAAGAGGGGTGGGGCGGCCTCGCGGCGTGTGATCGCGCCACGCATGCGCCGCCACTGGCCAGTATCGGCATTCGTTTCCGCACCCCGTCCGGCGCGCGCGCCGAGGCCTGCCCGAAGAGTTTTCTCACGGATCGTGATGCTCTCGGCCTGCTGATCGAGGTCACGCGGGCCTTCACCATCAAGAAGGCGCATGAGATCGACGAGCGGATGTGTCTGCACGCGCTCGACCAGCCGCGCGACGCCGACGAATCCTCCGCCGACCTCGCCGTCCTGGTAACCCGCGATCGCGCGATCCGGACCTTTTATCCGACAGCCAGTCCGCGTTGCGACGGCGGCGCGCCTCCGGAAAACTGCCTATGTATGCGTTGAAACAAAAGAACTTTGCATGAGCGTGCGGACAAGCCCTTATTGACGTTGAGGCATTCCGGACAAATGTTGATCGGCATGATTGTGGCTCCCCCGCCCGGACCAGATGTGAGATCAGCGTGCGCATACATATC
The DNA here is from genome assembly GCA_020832565.1 of Salinarimonas sp. Lineage (GTDB taxonomy): Bacteria > Pseudomonadota > Alphaproteobacteria > Rhizobiales > Beijerinckiaceae > Saliniramus. The sequence goes on from JAFIEI010000003.1 coordinate 116,875, forward strand.
GTAGAGGATGACTACGGCGTCCGTGACGCGCTGATCGAACTCGTCAGCGGCCAAGGGCACAAGGTGCTCGCCTATGCCGATGGCGAGGCGTTCATGAACGGGTGCTCCCCGCGAGGCGGGGATCTCGTCTTCGTCGATCTCGGATTGCCGGGAATCGGTGGTGCGGACGTGATCGACTGGCTCGGTCGCCTGCCGGAGCCGCCGCGCGTGGTGGCGATCACCGGGCGCCCGCGAATCGACATCGAACTCATGCGTCGACGCCTTCCCGCCGACCTGCAACTTCTGCGCAAGCCCCTGGCGCCCGAAGCGATCTCCGCGTTGCTCTGACCGACGCCGATTGCGTTGGATCAACCCGCCGCGATGCGCGGCGGGGATTGCATGCGTTTTACTCAACCAATTGATTTGCAAGCAATTTGGGCATTCGCACGGCCCTCCGTGCTTTCCCCATCGTGGCACTGCTTAAGGGCAAACACCGATGCGTGCGCAGCGGCTCGGCCATACACATCGCCATAGCAACGCTCCGTTCCCCCGGGCGATTTCGAGGACGACGCCATGGATGCGATGATTTCCCGACAGGACGCCGAAACCGGCGGCTTCAGCAATACGAAATTCGATGCCGGCTGGAATATTTCCTTCGAAGCCGATCATGATGTCACCCGCGTTGCGGATGCCCGTATCGCTTCCTACCCCGCACGTTCGCAGATCGTCGACGAGGGCGACGCGACCACGAATGTCTACGAGGTTGTCGAAGGCGGTGTGCTGCTCTTCAAGCTCTTGCCCGACGGGCGTCGCCAGATCATCGAGGTGCTCGGCGTGGGAGACGTGTTCGGCCTGGCGCCGAACGGGATTTCCGATGTCGGTGCCGAGACGCTGACGAAGGCGCGCGTCGCGGTCTACGAAAAGCGTCGCGTCGATGCCGATGCGGAGCTGCGCGACCGCATATTCTCACGCCTGCGTTCACAGCTCTGCGCCCTGCATGACCATGCGCTGCTGCTCGGCCGCAAATCCGCGCAGGAGCGTGTGGCGACCTTCATCATGCGGCTTGTGCCCGGGCGTGGCGGGCATGCCTGTCGCGGGCCGCTCGGAGCCGGGGACGATACCCGCGTCGATCTCGCCATGACGCGCCAGGAAATCGCCGATTATCTCGGTCTCACCATCGAAACCGTCAGCCGTGCCTTCTCGGCCCTGCGCCGCGCCGGCACGATTGCATACGACCGTCAGGACCGTGTCTCGATCCCCAGCGTGTGCAAGCTTTGCCGGCTGACCGGCTCGCACTGATCTGCGTCGAAACGGGGGCGTTTCAAACGACGTTCCCTTGATGCAATGCACCAAAACTGCAAGGCCGCTTCGCAAGAGGCGGTCTTTTCTTTCTGGCCGGAACGCGGGATAAGTAGAACGCCCGACGCGACTCCCCCGAGATCACGCCGGGCGCTCACGGCGGTCAGTCGCCTCAAAGCGTTCCGCCGTGAGCACCTTTTTACCGCATGACGCGATACCGACATTGATCGATCGCAAGGCGTGGAAAAAATTGGGCGCAGTGAAATCGTGAGCCGTTTGTTTCAGCGCCGCGCCGTCCTGTCCGCTGGTCAACTCGTCAGTGCCTTGGTCTTCGGTGGCCTGTTCCATGCCGTCGGCATCCCGGCCGGATGGCTTTCGGGGGCGGTCGTCGGTGTCATCGCCTGGGGCGCGATATTGCCCGCCGGGCTGGCCGCGAGGGCGCGCGTGCCCAAGCCCCTCGTCGATGGCGCAATGATTCTCGCCGGTGTCGTGATGGGGGCAGGGATCACACCGGAAGCGCTCGAGGCGATCGGCGCCTATCCGTTCAGTCTTTTCGCGCTGACGCTGGCAGTCGTCGCCGTGACTTTGGCCTGCGCCGCCTTCCTGATGCGCGTTTACGGCTGGAGCCGTGACGACGCCATCCTCGCCTCGTTGCCCGGTGCACTCACGGCCGTGCTGGCGGTTTCGATCGATCGCAAGGCGGATGTCGGGCGAATCGCGATCGTTCAGTCCTTCCGGCTGCTGGTTCTGATGGCGATCCTGCCGTTCCTCGTATCACTCACGACGGATGGCGACCCGCGCGCGCTGGTCGGGTCGGGGCAGGCGATCGCGACGCCGGGCGCGTTCGCATTGATGCTGGCCGCGGCACTCGTGGTCGGGTTGCTTTTCGAGCGCCTGCGCGTGGCCGCTCCGCTCCTGCTCGGTGCGACTCTCGCTTCGGCCTTTCTACATGTGACGGAGATCGCGCCGGGAGTGGTGCCGCCGGAGATCGCCACGGCGGCCTTCGTCGTGATCGGCGCGTTCATCGGTGAGCGATTCACCACGCTGGACCGAGGGGGATTCGTGCCGCTTTTCGGTGCGGCTCTCGGCGTCTTCGTGATCGGCCTCGTCGTCTCTGCCGCATTCGCCCTGCTGACGGCCGTGGTTGCCGGTGTGGGCACCGGTGAGGCACTCGTCGCTTTCGCCCCGGGCGGGCTCGAGGCCATGGTCGTGCTCGCGCTGGTTCTGGGGGTGGATCCGCTTTATGTGGGCGTCCATCACACGATCCGCTTCCTCGGGATCGGCTTTGCGCTGCCGATCCTCTTCCGCAGCAATCAGTCGCCTTGAAAGCGCTGCGGCGATAGCGCGATACTGCACCCTGAACGGATCAATGAATGCGTAACAGGGAGCAAACGCGCATGTATGTCGCGATGAACCGATTCAAGGTGGTCAAGGATCAGACGGAAGCGTTCGAGGAGGTCTGGCGCGGGCGCCGCACGCGGCTCGACGAGATGCCGGGATTCATCGCTTTCCATCTGCTGCGCGGCCCCGAGCGAGAGGATCACATTCTCTACGCGTCCCACAGCCTGTGGGCAGACGAGGCGAGCTTCCTGGCCTGGACGCGCTCGGAGCAGTTCCGTGATTCGCATCGCAATGCCGGGCAGAACCGCTCGCTTTATCTGGGGCCACCAGAGTTCGAGGGGTTCGCGACGGTTATTGCCGAGGGTGAAGCGATCGGTCGCGAAGGCTGATTCGGCCCGACGCTGATCAGTCGAGGGGCGTGGTGAATACCTCGAACCCCGCGAGCTGGTTGCGGGCTTCGTCTTCCAGGCTCGGATCGATCGGGCGATAGCGCGCATTCTCGCCGGGGCGGGCGCGGACGCGGCGGCGTTCGACCTCGCGCTCGAAGGAAATGAATGCCTCGATTTTACCATCGGCATCGCGCAGCGGGCGGATATCCAACTCACACAGATACGGCGAGCCGTCGGCGCGATAGTTCGTGACGCAGGTGTGGAACGGGCGCCCGGCGCGCAGGGCCTGACCCATCGCCTTGCGGGTAAAGGGGCTGGTGGCCTTCCCCTGAAGGATTTTCGGTGATCGCCCGATCACGCTCTCGCGCGAATGGCCGGTCAGTGCTTCCACTGCCGGGTTTGCATAGAGGATCTTCGGCCCTGCAGCTGAAAAATCCGTGTCTGTGACCAGAACGGTCGTATTCAGGTCCTCTGCAAAGCGGCTGACGAGTTCCACGACAGTCATGATCGCCCTTTCACAAGAGTCGTAACCAAGCGGCTACGACCGGTTGATACTGCTTACGTTACGCCAGGTTCAATCAAATGACGCAAGTTTGGTTTCAACACTAGCCTAAAACATCTTTTGAAATGGTTCACCAATTTCGCCGTCTTGGTTGGATCGCCTTTTTTTTAGGCAATTTTGGCTTGCAGGACGGGTGAGAAATTGCCCGATCCATGTTGTCTTTCCCGCATCGGCTGATTATGGTCTGCCAGCCCTCGCAACGGTTCGCACGCTCACTTCCGCGCGCGTTGGATTGGGCAAAACGATAAGAACCGGAGCGGGACGTCAATGATAATGGAGGGTTTAGAATGGAACGTCGTCAATTCCTGAAAGGTGCTGCGCTCGGTGGTGTCGCTGCGGCCTCGACGCTGGCCACGCCGGCGATCGCCCAGAGCGTCAAGCGCCTGCGCATGCAGACGACCTGGCCGCGCAACTTCCCGGGGCTCGGCACCGGTGCGAATGTCCTCGCCGAGATGATCAAGAAGATGTCGGGTGGCTCCATCGAGATCGAAGTGCTCGGTGGTGGTGAAGTGGTTCCGCCGTTCGAGACGATCGACGCGGTCGAGGCCGGTACGCTCGATATGGGCCACGGCGCTTTCTACTACTGGAAGGGCAAGGTCGCAGCGACCGACTTCCTCGGCGTCATTCCCTTCGGCTTCAATGCAGCCGAAACGAATGCCTGGTTCCGCTTCGGTGGCGGTCAGGAGCTCGCCGACGAAGCCTATCGCGAGATGGGCTGCAAGGTCTTCCTGTCGGGTAATACCGGTTCGCAGATGGGTGGCTGGTTCTCCCGCGCGATCGAGGATATCGAGGATTATCGTGGCCTGCGCCTGCGCCTGCCGGGTCTCGGCGGTGAAGTCAGCGCTGCAGCCGGTGCTTCGGTGGTGAACCTGCCGGGCGGCGAAATCCCGCCGGCCATGGCCTCCGGCGCGCTCGATGCGGCCGAGTGGGTCGGTCCGTACAACGATCTGGCTCTCGGTATGCACCGTTCGGGCTGGTACTACATGTATCCGGGCTGGCAGGAGCCGGGCACGGGCCTCGACAACTTCATCAATCTCAGCGTCTGGGAATCCTTCACGGACGAAGAAAAGGCGATCGTCGAGGCGGCCAACGCCTACGCGAACGACTACGTGCTCTCCGAGTTCATGGCGAACAATAACGACGCGCTCGATACGCTCGTCAACGAGCACAATGTCGAGCTTCGCCGTTACAACGACGAAACCCTGGTCGCGCTCGCCGAGCTCTCCGCCGATGTGCTCGACCAGATCGCCAATCAGGATGATCTGAGCCGTCGTACCTATGACAGCATCCTGCGCTTCCGTTCGCAGGCGATTGAGTGGGCCTCGGTGGCCGAAGGCGCGATGGCTCAGGCCCGCGCGCTCGACTACCGCTTCTCGCAGCCTTCCGATTGATCGCCGGATAGCGACTGATCGCGTGATACGAATGGAGGCAGCGGCGCTCGTCGCTGCCTCTTTCTGTGGGCGCACAAACGAAGAAGGCCGGCGGTTGGTCCGCCGGCCTTTCTCGTCTGGCAATCAGATCTGAGGGACGAACCGTTCAGATCTGCGCGAAGCGTCGCGCCGTGTGATCGATATCGTAGCGGCTGATGCCGACATCGGCGAGTTCGCGGTCGCTCAGGCGTGAAAGCTCGTTCACGGTTTCACGGTAGCGAAGCCAGGCGCGGTAGCGTTCGAGCAGGTAGGTGATGAACATGTGCGGTACTCCAAGGTCAATTCTTGCGGGCGCGACTTGCGTTGCCCTGTTGCAGCGCAATATGGCGGTGCCCGAAGAAAAGACCATGGCTAATTCGGCGCGTCAGCCATGCACCTGGTGCATGTCGTCTGTGGCGCGTTGCCATCGGCTTGTCGCAATCGATTTTGCTGTCACACTCCTGCCACAGAGGTAAATCTGCCTCATTCTGCGGCTGCACGTGTTTTAGGCGGTCTCCGTGCGAGCACATCGCGCAGGAAGCGGCCCGTATGGCTCTCATCGCAAGCTGCAACCAGCTCAGGCGTGCCTTGCGTCACGATCATACCTCCGCCATCACCGCCTTCGGGGCCCATGTCGATGACCCAGTCCGCCGTCTTGATGACCTCCAGATTGTGCTCGATGACCACGACCGTGTTGCCCTGCTCGACCAGTTCATGCAGCACTTCCAACAGCTTGGCGACATCGTGGAAATGCAGGCCCGTGGTCGGCTCGTCGAGGATATAGAGCGTGCGCCCCGTGGCACGCTTGGATAATTCCTTCGAAAGCTTCACCCGCTGCGCCTCGCCGCCGGAGAGCGTGGTCGCCTGCTGGCCGACCTTGACGTAATCCAGCCCGACCCGCGCCAGCGTCTCCATCTTGTCGCGGATCGACGGTACTGCCTTGAACAGGTCGCGCGCCTCCTCGACCGTCATGTCGAGGAGATCGGCGATGGACTTGTTGCGGTATTTGACTTCCAGCGTCTCGCGATCATAACGCTTGCCCTTGCAGACATCGCAGGTGACGTAGACGTCCGGCAGGAAGTGCATCTCGATCTTGATGACGCCGTCGCCCTGGCAGGCTTCGCAGCGTCCGCCCTTGACGTTGAAGGAGAAGCGCCCGGGCTGGTAGCCGCGCGCCTTCGCCTCGGGCAGGCCGGCGAACCATTCGCGGATCGGCGTGAAGGCGCCGGTATAGGTGGCCGGGTTGGAGCGCGGGGTGCGCCCGATCGGCGACTGGTCGATATCGATCACCTTGTCGAGATGCTCCAGCCCCTCGATCCGGTCATGCGGCGCCGGGTTCTCGCTCGCGCCGTTGAGCTTGCGTGCGATCGCCTTGTAGAGCGTGTCGATGACGAGCGTCGACTTGCCGCCGCCGGAGACGCCGGTAATGCAGGTGAAGGTGCCGAGCGGGATCTCGGCCGTGACATCCTTGAGATTGTTGCCGCGCGCGCCGACGAGGCGCAGCATCCGGCTCTTCATCGGCTTGCGGCGCTTTGCCGGCATGCGCACGCTCATCTCGCCGGTGAGGTATTTGCCCGTGAGCGAAGCCGGATCGGCCATGATCTGCGACGGCAGCCCCCGGGCGACGATTTCGCCACCATGGATACCGGCGCCGGGGCCGACATCGACGACGTAATCCGCTTGCAGGATCGCGTCCTCGTCATGCTCGACCACAATGACGGTATTGCCGAGATCCCGCAGCCGCTTGAGCGTGCCGAGCAGGCGCTCGTTGTCGCGCTGATGCAGGCCGATCGAGGGCTCGTCGAGCACATAGAGCACGCCGGTGAGGCCCGAGCCGATCTGCGAGGCGAGGCGGATGCGCTGGCTCTCGCCGCCCGACAACGTGCCGGATGCGCGCGCGAGGGTAAGATATTCGAGCCCGACATCGAGCAGGAAGCGCAGCCGCTCGACGATCTCCTTGAGGATGCGCGCGGCGATCTCGTTCTGCTTGGATTCGAGCCGCTCGGGGAGGGCGGTGAACCACGCATGCGCATCGCGCACCGACAGGCGCGTCACGTCGCCGATATCGCAGGCGTCGATCTTGACCGCGAGCGCCTCGGGTTTCAGTCGCTTGCCGCCGCAGGCCGCGCAGGGCGTGGCCGCCATGTAGCGGCTGATTTCGTCGCGCGACCAGTCACTCTCGGTCTCGCGGTAGCGCCGCTCGAGATTGGTGACCACGCCCTCGAAGGGCTTGCGCACTTCGTAGGAGCGCAGCCCGTCATCATAGGCGAAGCGGATCGCCTCGCCGCCGGAGCCGTAGAGCATGGCCTCGCGCGCCGCTTCCGGAATCTCCGCCCAGGGCGCGGTCATCTTGAACCCGTAATGCTTCGCCATCGCCTCCAGCGTCTGGCCGTAATAGGGCGAGGAGGACTTCGCCCAGGGCGCGATCGCACCCTTCTTCAGGCTGGCTGTCTGATCCGGCACGACGAGGGCGGGATCGATGCGCATCTCATGGCCGATGCCATCGCATTCCGGGCAGGCGCCGGTGGGATTGTTGAAGGAGAAAAGCCGCGGCTCGATCTCGGGAATCGTGAAGCCGGAGACCGGGCAGGCGAATTTGGCGGAGAAGACGAGCCGGCGCGGGGCGCCCTTCTCGTCCTTCTCGTCGGCGAATTCCACGAAGGCGATGCCGTCGGCGAGATCCAGCGCCGTCTCGAAGGATTCCGCCAGACGCGGCGCCATATCCGGGCGCACCACGATGCGATCGACCACCACGTCGATATCGTGCTTGTATTTCTTGTCGAGCGCCGGCGCGTCGTCGATTTCATAGAAGCTGCCGTCGATCTTGACGCGCTGGAAGCCCTTCTTCTGAAACTCGGCCAGCTCCTTGCGATACTCGCCCTTGCGACCGCGCACCACCGGCGCGAGCAGATAGAGCCGCGTCTTCTCCGGCAGGGCGAGCACCCGGTCGACCATCTGGCTGACCGTCTGGCTCTCGATGGGCAGGCCCGTGGCGGGAGAGTAGGGGGTGCCGACGCGCGCCCAGAGCAGGCGCATGTAATCATAGATCTCGGTGACGGTGCCGACCGTGGAGCGCGGGTTCTTCGAGGTGGTCTTCTGCTCGATGGAGATCGCCGGGGAGAGCCCGTCGATCTGGTCGACATCGGGCTTTTGCATCATCTCGAGGAACTGGCGCGCATAGGCCGACAGCGATTCGACATAGCGGCGCTGCCCCTCGGCATAGATCGTATCGAAGGCCAGCGAGGATTTGCCCGAGCCGGAGAGCCCGGTGAAGACGACGAGCCGGTCGCGCGGCAGCATCAGGTCGACATTCTTGAGATTATGCTCGCGCGCACCCGTCACCGCGATGACACGCGCATGCGGATCGCCGGCCCGCGCGCGGTCGAACAGCGCATCGATTTCGCCGCTGCCGGAAGTATGAGCGAAAGCGGACGCCGCCGCTTTCGGTAGCTTCTTCACGGCGCGCGGGCTATCCGCAGCGTTCGACCCGCGCGGTCGCACGGATTTCTTTTCTTTCGAAGGTGATTTCGCAGGCATGGGCTCGGGGCTCTGGGCTGGTCGGATCCGGATGCAGGGACGATCGCGCTGCGCGGCAACAGCGGGTCACATAGTGCGCGGGCCGCGTCAAGGCGACCCCGGCAAACCTAGAACAAATCACGTACAACGAGCAAGTGCGCCGGCGCGCATTCATGCATGTGGGATAAGAGCCTGAAACGTGCCGGACCGAATTGCCGGCATCCCTGCCGAGAGGAGGGCTGCAGGAGGTTCGTCAGGCGAGCATCCGGCAAGTCCCACCATGCCGGCGAAGCCTCCATGTCAAGGATCGGCCATGCGCAGGTTTGCCTCGACCGACCGGATGCGGCGAGCGTCGGAATCGAAGCGTTTTAAGCAAGGGTAAAGGATTTATGGTGCGCTATATCGTCGAATGGGCAGATCCTGGATGATTCGAAGAGGCGTGGTGGCAACGATATGAGCGATTCGAAAGCCCTCACTTCGGTCTCCGAGGCCGACTACGAAGCCATCGAAGGTGCGGTCATGGAAACCGAGCGGGGCCGCTGGTTTCTGAAGGAATATGCGCGCCGCAACCGGGCCGCCGACACGCAGATGTTGCTGGGTGCCATCGAGCGCCTCGAAAGCATGATGGTGCAAAGCCGCGAGGCGCAGGAAAAAGACCGCCTGCGCATGGATCTGCTCGAAATGTCACGGGCGATCTCACGCACCAAGCAGGAAATCAGCACCTTGCGGCCCCAGGGCCCGCAGCCCAACGATCTCGCGGTCGCATCCGAGGCGCTGGACGCGATCGTGCGCACCACCGAGCGGGCCACCTCCGACATTCTCGAAGCCGCCGAGCAGATCCAGGAAGCCGCCTGGACGCTGCGGGAAGAAGGCGCCAGCGAGGCGATGTGCGACGAGCTCGACCGCCGCGCCACCGACATCTACACCGCCTGCTCCTTCCAGGACCTCACCGCCCAGCGCACCACCCGCATCGTCGACACCCTGCGCTTCCTCGAAGGGCGTATCAACGCCATGATCGAGATCTGGGGCGATGGCGAGGCCGGCGACATGCGCTCCGAGGCCGGGGAGGGGGGAGATACCGCCCGCAAGCGTGATCTCAACGACAGCCTCGACGATTTCAACGGGCTCTGCCAGGACGGCATCGACACGGTCATCATCGAGGATGGCGGCTCAGACCCGGTCGATGCCTACTTCTTCCACCGTGGCGCAGAGGCCGAACCGCCGCGCCTCGCCGAGGAAATCGATCTCGTTGCCGATCCGGTGGATGCGGATAATTCCACGGATTCGGCCAGCGATATCGAGACCAAGGGGCTGATGCAGGCCGCAGATGTCGACGAAGTCATCTTTGCCGAAGCCGGTTCCGTCATCGAGGAATCCGATGAGGCTGAAGCCGAGGCCGGCGCGGCATCGATCGATGATGCCGATGTCGAATTGGAATTCGGTGAGGTCGAGACCCCCGAGGCGGATGCGCCGAAGGGGCCGATGCCCGAGATCGATACGCTGTCCTCACGGGAAAAGCTGCGCCGCTTTTCCTGATCGCGCGCACGCTCAGGCCATACCGCGCAACAACCCCGCAACGCTGCGGAAGGCCGCGACGAGGGCGGCCCGCTCGGATTCCGGCATGCGCGTAATCGCAGCAACGGCATCATCGGGAAGCAGCGAGGGCGCGCGCGCCAGAATTGCGGCACCGTCGACCGTGAGCCGGGAATGCACGATCCGCCGGTCGGTCGGCGAGCGATAGCGCTCGACAAAGCCCCTCTCGGCAAGCTTGTCGAGGATCGCCACGACCGTGCCGGGCGACAGGTCGACATGCCGCGACAGGCTGTTCGTCGTCACCTCCCCGAGATCGCGGATACCTGCGAGCACCACCACCTGCGGGATGGTCAGGCCGGACAGGCGCGCCATCGCCTTGGAGCGCGTATCGATCGCCTGCGCGATCACGCGAATGGCTTTGACCAGCGCGCCGAGATCATCGCCGACGCCGCCGCCATGCTGCGGCGGAACCTTTGTGGGCGATTGAGCATTCTCATCCCGTAAATCCCCGCGCCGCCCGGCAACAGGGGCGGGCGCATCCGGACGTATCATGTCACGCATCGCGAACCTCCACGATCATTTGACATCAAATAATTCGTCCTGTAAACATTTGTTCTCAAATTAACGATCGGTGGTCGTCGCCTGGGTGAGCCGGGCGATATGGGCTTGCCGAAAAGACGAGAGCAGAACGAAGCTATGTGCGGCATTTGCGGCGAAATCACTTTCGACGGGAGTCCTGCCTCCCCTCACATCACCGAACGCATGACCAATTGCATGGTCCCGCGCGGCCCCGATTCCGGCGGCATGCTCAATCGCGGGCGCGTCAGTTTCGGCCATCGCCGCCTGAAGATCATCGATCTGTCCGACAAGGCCGAACAGCCGATGGTCGATTCCGAGCTCGGCCTGAGCATCGCCTTCAACGGCTGCATCTACAACTATCCCGAGCTGCGCGAAGAGCTGCAGGGGATGGGTTATCGTTTCTTCTCGCATGGCGATACGGAGGTGATCCTCAAGGCTTATCATGCCTGGGGTCTTGATTTCGTCCAGCGCTTCAACGGCATGTTCGCCTTCGCGATCCACGAGCGCGATACCGGGCGCGTCATTCTCGGGCGCGACCGGTTCGGCATCAAGCCGCTCTATCTGGCCGAGAACGGAAAGCGCCTTCTCTTTGCCTCGACCCTGCCCGCGATCGTCGCCACCGGTGAAGTCGACACCACGATCGACCCGGTCGCATTGCAGTTCTACATGAGCTTCCATGCCGTGGTGCCGGCGCCCTACACCATGCTCAAGGGCGTGCGGAAATTGCCGCCGGCGACCCTGCGCGTGATCGAGAAGGACGGCACCTCCAAGGATATCCAGTTCTGGAAGCTGAATTACGGCGGCAGCGCCGCTGATGCCGAGCGCCCCTTCGAGGAATGGCGCGACATGGTGCTCGAGGAGCTGCGCCGCGCCGTCAAGCGCCGCATGGTCGCCGATGTGCCCGTCGGCGTGCTGCTCTCCGGCGGTGTCGATTCGAGCGTCATCGTCGGGCTGTTGGCCGAGCAGGGCCAGAAGGGTCTCAAGACCTTCTCCATCGGCTTCGAGGAAGCCAATGGCGAGAAGGGCGACGAGTTCGTCTATTCGGATCTCATCGCCAAGCGCTTCGAGACCGATCATACCAAGATGATGATCCCCTCGGCGGATATGCTCTCGGCACTGCCCGATACCATCCGCGCGCAGTCGGAACCGATGGTCTCCTACGACAATGTCGGCTTCTACCTTCTCAGCCGCGAGGTGGCCAAGCATGTGAAGGTGGTGCAGTCCGGCCAGGGTGCCGACGAGATCTTTGCCGGCTATCACTGGTATCCCAAGCTGAGCAATTCCAACGATCCCGTCGAGGATTACGCCAACGCCTTCTTCGATCGCTCGAACACCGTGATGCGCCAGCACGTGGCGCCGCACTGGCATGCCGATCGCGACGAGGTCCGCGCCTTCGTCGAGAACCATTTCGCCATGCCCGGCGCCGACGACCCCGTCGACAAGGCCTTGCGCCTCGATTCGACGGTCATGCTGGTCGACGATCCGGTCAAGCGCGTCGACAATATGACCATGGCATCCGGGCTCGAGGCGCGCGTGCCGTTCCTCGATTACGAACTCGCCGAACTCGCCGCCCGTATCCCCTCGCGCCACCATCTCGCCCATGGCGGCAAGGGCGTGCTGAAGGAGGCCTCACGGCTGGTCATCCCCAACGAGGTGATTGACCGGCCCAAGGGCTATTTCCCGGTGCCGGCCCTGAAATACATCCAGGGCCCGACCCTCGACATGGTGCGCGATTCGCTTACCTCGCAGAAAGCGCGCGAGCGCGGCCTGTTCAACCAGGACTATCTCGACCGCCTCTTCGCCGACCCGACCAGCGCCATCACGCCGCTGCGCGGCTCCGAGCTCTGGCAGGTGGCACTGCTCGAAATGTGGCTGCAGCAACATGATCTTTGAGCGTGAAATGCAAGGCGTGCCCGGTCTCCCTCCCCTCAGGGGAGGGATCAAGGTTGGGGTGCACCCGCGTGAAAAATCGCCGCGACACGCCGATTTCGTGACAAGATCAAGCGCCTGACGAGAGGGTCGACATGACCAAGACGCGTTCACCCCGGACAGAACGTTCCTTGCGCCAGGAGCGCGACCAGCGCCGGCAGCACGCCTATGCCGAACCGGATCACAACCAAACCCCGCAGCCGAACGCGATTGTCGATTGCGGCTGGGGGCGGCTGCTCTTCGGGCAAACCTTCGACGATCACCAGGAACTCGTCGAGGCCATGCGCGGCGAACGGCCCGACAGGCGCGACATCGCGGTCTATGTGCGCGATCCGCATGTGGCCCTGGCGAGTGCGCCGCAGGAAATGTTCCTCGATCCCTCGCACACGTTCCGCCTGCCGCTATCGCGCTATCGCACCTCGCGGCGCAGGCCCGGCGGCTTCTTCATTCGCCGGCTCTCTTCGGCTTCCGACGCGGAGGCGGTGAACCGGATCTATGCCGCGCGCCACATGGTGCCGGTGCCGCCGGAATTCTTCTGGTCGAAGCGCGACAGCCGGGCGATCACCTATTTCGTGGCCGAGGACGAAGCCACCGGGCAGATCATCGGCACGGTCACCGGCGTCGATCACTTCCGGGCCTTCGGGGATCCGGAGCACGGCTCGTCGCTGTGGTGCCTCGCCGTCGATCCGCAGGCCATGCCGCCGCGCATCGGCGAATGGCTGGTGCGCCACCTCGCCGAGCATTTCAAGGCTCGCGGCGCGGCCTTCATGGATCTTTCGGTGATGCACGACAACGAGCACGCCATCGCGCTCTACGAGAAGCTCGGCTTCGAACGCGTCCCGTTCTTCACGCTCAAGCGCAAGAACTTCATCAACGAGAAGCTTTTTGCCGGGCCCGGCCCGGAGGCCGAGCTGAACCCCTATGCGCGTCTGATCATCGACGAGGCCCGCCGGCGCGGCATCGATGTCGAGGTGACCGATGCCGAGGGCGGCTTCTTCCGGCTGTTCTATGGCGGGCGCTCGATCCATTGCCGTGAATCGCTTAGCGAACTCACCACCGCCGTCGCCATGTCAATCTGTGACGACAAGGCTGTCACGCGGCGCGTGGTGGAGCGCGCGGGCGTTGTTGTCCCCGAACAGCTCGTTGCCGGCGATGACGCGGCAATGCGCGATTTCCTGAAGCGCCATGGCAGCGTCGTGGTCAAACCTGCACGCGGCGAGCAGGGGCGCGGCATCGCCGTCGGCGTCGAAACCATGGACGAGCTCCAGGCAGCTATCGCAACGGCGAAGAACTACTGCGACATCGTCCTGATCGAGCATTGCGTGACCGGCGAGGACCTGCGCCTCGTCGTTATCGATTTCCGCGTCGTCGCCGCAGCCATTCGGCGCCCGGCACAGGTCGTCGGCGACGGGACCAGCCCGATCCGCGAGCTGATCGAGCGGCAGAGCCGCCGGCGCATGGCGGCGACCGGGGGTGAATCCTCGATTCCGCTCGACGGCGAAACCGAACGTACCATTGCAGCCGCTGGGCACGACCTCGACACAGTCCTGCCGGAAGGCACGGTTCTGAATGTGCGCCGCACCGCCAATCTGCATACGGGTGGCACGATTCATGATGTCACGAGCCATGTGCATCCGCGTCTCGTCGATGCCGCAGTGCGGGCGGCACGGGCCATTGACATCCCCGTAACCGGGATCGATTTCATGGTGCCCTCGCCCTATGAGCCCGAATATGCTTTCATTGAGGCGAACGAGCGGCCTGGTCTGGCGAATCATGAGCCGCAACCGACGGCGGAGCGCTTCATCGACCTGCTCTTTCCGCTCTCGATCCCGGCCTCCGTGCGCCAGGCGGCCTATCTGGAACGCAAGGACCAATGCAGCGACTGACGATCGACACAGATTATCTCCGCGAACGGCTCGCCAACCTGCTCGCGATCCCTTCCCCCACCGGTTATACCGACAGCATCGTCAGACATGTTTGCCAGGAAATCGAAAAGCTCGGCCTGGGTTACGAACTGACCCGGCGCGGCGTGATCCGGGCCATTCTGCCCGGGCATGAAAAGCGCGCGGCCCGTGCGCTGGTCTCGCATCTGGACACGCTGGGCGCCCAGGTGATGCAGCTCAAGGATAACGGGCGTCTCGAACTGGTGCCGATCGGCCACTGGTCGGCGCGCTTTGCCGAAGGTGCACGCGCCACGATCTTCTCCGACAAGGGCGCCTATCGCGGCTCGATCCTGCCGCTCAAGGCCTCGGGCCACCGCTTCAACGAGGAAGTCGACAGCGCGCCCGTCGGCTGGCCGCATGTCGAGCTGCGCGTTGACGCGATGTCGCGCGACAAGCGGGATCTGCAGCGGCTGGGCATCGATGTGGGCGACATCGTCGCGATCGATCCTAATTCGGAATTCCTCGACAACGGCTACATCGTCTCGCGCCATCTCGACAACAAGGCCGGCGTCGCCGCCATGCTCGCCGCCCTCAAGGCCCTGATCGAGGAGGGCGAAAAGCCTCCGGTCGATATCCATTTCCTGTTCACGATCGCCGAGGAAGTCGGGGTCGGCGCGTCCGCCGCGCTGACGAACGACGTCGCAGCGATCGTGTCCGTCGATAACGGCACCACGGCGCCGGGGCAGAATTCCGACGAATTCGGCGTGACCCTCGCCATGGCGGACCAGACGGGTCCCTTCGATTTCCATCTGACGCAGAAGCTCGCCAAGCTCTGCAAGGATAACGACATCCGCTATCAGAAAGATGTGTTTCGCTACTACCGTTCCGATTCCGCCTCGGCGGTGGTCGCCGGCCATGACGTGCGCGCGGCGTTGATCACATTCGGTGTCGATGCCTCGCACGGCTACGAGCGCATCCACATGCACGCCCTGCGCTCGCTGGCGGAATTGATGACGGCCTACGGCGCTAGCCCGGTGGAGATCATGCGCGACGTGCACGAGATCAAGAAGGGCCTCGGCGGCTTCACCCGCCAGCCGATGTCGGCGGCCGATGTCGACGGTGTCATCGAGGAGGTGGAGCACCTCGTCGAGGAGGATATCAATCAGGGCGCCGGCGGTTTGTAGGGCGTAGCGGGCAGAGCACGGACGCTGCTACCATCCATGAAGGCTCCGACCTCGCCCCCCTTTCCATGTATGAACGGGGAGAAGTTGGACACATGTTCGGGGAGACGGTGAATACTGTGAGGCATGAGCGGAGAGGGTTCGCGCATGCCGTTTCAGGAGTGTTTGACCGTGGATCAACGCGAGGCGTTTTGTCGGCGTTTCGCGATGGTGCCGGCGATGGGCTACAAGTGGCTTTCGCGGTGTCATGTGCAAGGGCGAAAGCGGCAGGATTTGCGAGCCCGGCGAATAGCTCGGTCGCGACGTTCCACCAGCGTCCGCAGGCAGCCGGTTCTCGCTTGCGCAATATGGGAATTCAGTGGTGAGCGCGCAGGGATTCGAACCCTGGACCCACTGATTAAAAGTCAAATTTTTGCAACTAACACGGGCTAACAAATCAAAACATATCCATCACCCGAAAACCGTTGCATCACATAGAAATCAGCCGTATGTTAGGCCCCGTTAGAAACACGGGGTAACGGTCTCTATCAGGCAAATCGCGTTACCCCTGCGTTACCCCACGGGCACGCCTGACTATTGCCTGATGCTGGAGGCCAAGCATGACAAAGGTTCTCACCCCGAAGGCAATCGAGGCAAAGAAGCCCGACCCGTCGAAGCGCCTTGAAATCCCTGATGGTGGATTGCAGGGGCTGTATCTCGTCATCCAAAAGACCGGGGCGAAGGCATGGGCGGTGCGCTACCGGGCGCCGGGCACGGGCAAGCCCTCGAAATACACGCTCGGCAAGTTCCCGCTTCTGGGGCTCGCACAAGCCCGCGAGGCCGCACGCAAGGCGCTGGCACAGGTGAGCGAGGGCATAGACCCGGCGGGCGTGAGGAAGGCCGAGAAGGCCGCGCAGCGCGAGACTGAGGGCGATGACCGCGATCTCGTGCGCACCGTGGCGAAGGAATTCATCAAGCGCCATGCGAGCCGCAACCGCACCGCCCATGAGACGCAACGCCAGTTCGATCGGGAGATCCTGCCGGCATGGGGCGATCGCAAGATTGCCGAGATCACCCGCCGCGACGTGATCGAACTTCTCGACAAGATCGCCGATCGGGGCGCGACCGTCATGGCCAACCGGGTGCTGGCCACCGTCCGGAAATTCGGCAACTGGTGCGTGGCGCGCGACATCATCCCGGCATCCTTCGCGGCGGGCGTGAAGCCGGTCGGCAAGGAATCGAGCCGTGAGCGCATCCTGAGCGACGATGAGCTGCGGTGGTTCTGGCAGGCCTCAGGGCAGCTTGGGCAGCCGTTCGGGCCGCTCTTCCGGATGCTCCTGATCACCGCGCAGCGCCGCGAGGAAGTCGCCGCTATGACGCATGCCGAGATCGATGGCGACACATGGACCATTCCCGCCGATCGGGCGAAAAATGGCCGGGCCCATGCGGTGCATCTCTCAGGCCTCGCTCTGGAGACGCTGGAGGGCGTCAAGCGCATTGCCGGCAAGCCGGGCTACGTCTTCACCACGAACGGCAGGAGCCCCGCCAGCGGCTTCTCGAAGGCCAAGGATCGGCTCGACGCGATGATGCTGGCCATCGCCCGCGATGAAGTCGCAAAGGACGGTGGCGACCCTGACCGCGTGGAAATCCCGCACTGGACGCTTCACGACCTGCGCCGCACCGCCGCATCGGGGATGGCGCGGATCGGTATCAACCTGCCCGTGATCGAGAAGGTGCTCAATCACGTCTCTGGCAGCTTCGGAGGCATCGTGTCGGTTTACCAGCGCCACGAATTCCGCGACGAGATGGAGCGCGCCCTCGACGCATGGGCATCCTTCATCGGGACACTGACGAGCGAGAAGCCGGCTGATAACGTGTTGACGATGGAGGCGAGGCCATGAGCGGCAACATGGAAAAGCTGATGGCCGATCTCGACGCTGCGGCTGATGCGTTTGAAAGGGACAAGGCGACAGGGGCGCTTCAGAGCTTCCGGGCTTTGGTCCAGTTTCTCGATTCCGAGCGGGTGGGGGCGCGCAGGATGCTACCCGTCGCTTGGCTCGCAGCTTCCTTGAATGACGCTCAATCGAGCGCCGGGCAGAAGCCATTTCATGACGCTCACACATGGGCGTTTGCAGCGGCAGCCGTGGACCTGTTGAAACAAACGGGCATGGAAATTGGTTCTGCGGCGCAGGAAGTCGCGCGATCGAGCGGGCGGGAATTCGACGCTGATCAATTGCTGGAATTCAGGAAGAATTGCCGGAAGGGCCGGGCCCGTCGCGAAGCAATCGATGCGTACCACTGGTGCATTTCTCAGCAGGGGCCGCGCCTCGCGACGCTGGACAACGAAGGCCAGCGCAAGGCCATCGATCACATGATTGCGTCACTGTTCGGCAAATAGGGTAAATCACCGCGTTCTAATACCCCGTCTAATCGTTTGTCATCGTTATCGCACGTTCAAACGAGGACCGAGCGATGACAAATCCAAACAACGAAACGGACGCGGTTTATCTCACCGCACCGCAAGTGCGCACGCGCTACGGCGTGAGCGACATGACGCTGTACCGGTGGCTTGCCGATACCGCGAAGAAGTTCCCCAAACCGATCTATATCGGGCGGCGCCGCTACTGGCGGATTACCGAGCTGGTCGCATGGGAGGAAGCGACCGCGCGCAGAAAGTCGCCTGAGCAGCTTCGCCGGGAGGCTGAGGCCATGCTTGCCCATGCGCAGGCTCTCGAAGACGAGGGGCGCGCGGCATGAGGCAGAAACGAAAAACCCCCGCCGGGGCGTGGCGGGGGTCTCTGGAATTGGATCAAGCGGGCGGCTTCATCACGTTCCACAATCGCCGAATCTCCCCTGAATTGCAAGCCCGTGAAGTCGAGAAGCGTGTCAGCGTCTCGCCTGCGGTCGCTCGCGTCATAGCCGCCCTGGCATTCGAAACCAAGGAGGCATCCCGATGAGCAAAGAGAAACTTCCCCCGCCTCGTTTCGAGGACGTCAGGCGTCTGCGGACCTTCGAGAAAGTTGACGAAGCGAACGCCCTTCTTCTCGCACTCGAAATGGCTCTCTCGGATCTCGAAGACTCCGAAAGCAAATATGCCCTGAAACTCGTCTGTGAGGTGATCGGCAACAAGCTTCGCGAGGCGATCAAATTAATCGACAAGGGGGCTTCGGCATGAGCGACACGAACGAATTCAAGCGCCCGCCGCTCACCATCCAAGGTGACGTTGCCGCGTATGCCCGCAAGGCCGCCAATGCACTCGAAAGTAGCGAGAAATGGCTACGCAACCAGATCGAAACGAACGCGGAAGTGGACCCAGAGGGCGATGCCTGGGTGGAAGTAATGGCCAAGGATCTAAAGGTCACCGGCACCAATCTCACCCAGGCAGCGGCGTTCCTGCGCTGGATTGCCGATTTCGAGGAAGGAGGGCCGTCCAATGGCTAACCCGACTATCTCGAAGCCGCAGCGCAAGGCGATTCAAGAGGCGATCGATCGGCTGATCAGCATCCTCGACGAGATCGAAGGCGATCCGGATTTCGAACCGGAAGCCGACGACGAAGACAATGGCGATTACGAGCCGGAGGATGGGACATGAGCATCATCACCCGCCCCATCCCGACGCCGAACAGGGCACCGCCGGCGGAGGAATTCCGCCGGTATCTCGCGGAGGTGGTGGCGCAAAACGCCATCATCCACGCCACCTGTGCGCAGGACATGGCCATGATCGGAGACGACGAGGCGATGGCGTACCATCTGCAATGCGTCATCCAGGCCGCCCGACTCGCGCGCGACGTGTTGCGAGACTTCCGCGCAGCACATGGCCAGGAGGATCGCGCGCATGCGGCATGACGAGTTCGGCGATCCTGAGGAGATAGAACAGGCGCGGGCGCGCAAGTGGCCAGACGGCGGATCACCGCCCGATGACCGCGCGCCTGCCGTCAAACCGTACCCGCTCACCTTCCTGGGGGATATCGACGCGAGCGCAAGCAAGGATTGGCTTGTGCATGGCGTTCTCGGGATGGGTGAGCTTTCCGACATCTTCGGAGCACCCGGAAGCGGGAAATCGGTTCTCGTCGGTGACATGGCTTTCCATGTTGCCGCCGGGCTCGACTGGAACGGATACCGGGTGAAGCAATCTGCGGTGTTGTACGTGGCAGCGGAGCGATCCGAACTGGTCAAGCGCCGCTTCCTCGCCCTGCGCAATACCTATGGCCACGACGACGCGCCCCTTGCCGTGATCGGTGGCAGCTTCGCCCTTGCGCAGAAAGCCGAGGACACCGCGCGCATCATCGCCACGGCGCAGGAACTCACTGAGACCGCAGGGACGCCTTGCCGGTGGGTGATCATCGACACTAAAAACAGGGCGATGGCCGGCGCTGATGAAAACTCGGCGAAAGACATGGGAATGCTTGTAACGAACCTTGGCGAGATCCAGAACGCCACCGGCGCCCATGTCACCGTCATCGATCACATGCCCCATGATGGCCAGCGGATGCGCGGTCACGGCGCCTTGCTGGGGGCGGTCGATAGCACCTTCCGGATCACGAAGGCAGGGGACATCCGGACGATGGAAATCGACAAGGTGAATGATGGCCCGGATGACCTTCGCTTCGCCTTCGCCCTTGAGAGCATCGAGATCGGCACCGACGACGAGACAGGCGACGTGACCACCGCGCCGATCGTAAAGGCTCTGGAGGGCGTCACGGCATCGCAGAACCCGACCGGTCGCAAGCTGACGAAATCCGCCACCATCGCCCTGCGCGCCTTGCAGACAGCAATCGACGAGGCCGGGGAAGTGCCCCCAGCGAGCAACCACATTCCGCCGGGCATCAAAACCGTAACCGCAGACACATGGCGCGAGTATGCCGCACGCATGGGCATCTCACCCGCCGGCAATACCGACGCGGTGCGCATCGCCTTCAAGCGGGCAAGCGAAAGCCTGATCGCCTCAGGGCATGTCGCATCGTGGAGCCCTCACGTCTGGACAACAGGGTGACCGAACAGGCGAACATA
This sequence comes from Salinarimonas sp., assembly GCA_020832565.1. Lineage (GTDB taxonomy): Bacteria > Pseudomonadota > Alphaproteobacteria > Rhizobiales > Beijerinckiaceae > Saliniramus. The sequence goes on from JAFIEI010000003.1 coordinate 137,464, forward strand.
CACGAACAACCCTAAAGGGTTTTGTTCGTGTTGTTCGGTATCGCCCCGGTGACAATGTTCGAACTTGTCGGAAATGTTCGGGATGTTCGGATGCAAGGGGATGAGGTTAGCGGGTTGAAAGTGTGGCCGCTTGCAACCAGAGTGCGAGTGGTTTTTTCTGCCTGAACGCTAAAGCTGGAGATGTCTTGATATATAATCAACGGCTCTTTCTTTCAGAGCGCTTGCAATTCAAGGCGTTCAAAGGCATTCTGTGATGCGAATTTCGCCTCAGGGTAACGCTGGGGTAACGCAAGAGGCCTCAGGAATGCCGGAAGATGCGAAGGCAAAGCAGGCGGGAAGCAACGGCGGTAAGGCCCGGTTGCTCACCCTCGACGACCTGGACAGGCGCACGCAGGCCTATCAGCGCACGGCGGAAATCCTCGAAGGCGTCATGTCCGACATGGGCGGCGCCGATCGATGCACGACGCTGGAGCGCTCGCTTGCCGAGAGTGTCGCGGTTATGGGCGCGATGATCCGGGATCTCGAAGTGCGCTTCCTCAAAGGCGAGGCCGTGGACATCACCGAATACACGGCGCTGATCAATGCCCGCAGGCGTGAGGCGACGACGATCGGGCTGAAGCGCAGGGCGCGCGACGTCACCCCCAATATCGAGGAGTATCAGCGCGCCTATTCACGGACGGGCGCGGCATGATCACGATCGATGATGCCCTGACCGATCCGAACCTGTTCGGCGCTGCGCTTGGCGACCCTGAGCCCTGGGCCGTGTGGCGGGTGATCCTGAAGGCAGCCTTCGCCCTGCCCATGACGCGCTCGGAGATCCGCACGTTCCGCAGCCTGTCAGGCCGCCGGCGCCTTCCTCGCAGGCGTGTTGCAGAGCTATGGGTGATCGCGGGCCGGCGCGGTGGCAAGTCACGCATGGCGGCTTTGATCGCCTCCTATATCGCAGGCTTCGAGGAGCACAAGGCGAAGCTGGCACCGGGTGAGACGGGGCATGTGCTGGCCCTGTCACCATCGAAGGCGCAGGCCAGGACGGTCGCCGATTACTGCGAAGGCTTCTATTCGGTTTCGCCGGTGCTCGCGCAGTCTGTCGAGGCGGTGAGGGCTGAGAGCATCCGCTTGCAGGGCAATATCGAGATCGGAGCGCATGCGAATTCGTTCCGCACGGTGCGCGGTCGCACGTTGCTCGCCGCGATTTTCGACGAGAGTGCTTTCTGGCGTGACGAGACAAGCGCCATGCCGGACATCGAGACGTATCGGGCGGTATTGCCGGCGCTGGCCACGACCGGGGGAATGCTGGTCGGGATATCGAGCCCGTACCGCAAGGTTGGGCTCCTGCATCAGAAGTGGCGCGATCACTTTGGGCAGGATGGCGACGTGCTGGTTATTCAGGCGCCGACGCTCACCCTCAACCCGACGATCGATGCGGATGTTGTCGCGCGCGCTCGCAAGGCCGATCCGGAATCGGCGAAGGCCGAATGGGATGGCGAATTTCGAGGAGATATTTCGCAGCTCCTCGACGATGCGATGATTGACGCTGCGATCGAAGCGGATCGCCCGATTGAAATTCCACCGCGTGAGGGCGCGGAATATGTGGCTTTCGTCGATCCGTCCGGTGGTCGCCATGACGCCTTCACATGGTGCATCGGCCATCGCGAGAAGGATCTGTTCGTTGCGGACATGGTGAAAGGCAGGAAGCCGCCTTTCGATCCGAACGAGGTGGTGCGCGAGATTGCCCGCGACGTGCGCGCCTATGGGCTGCGGCGTGTGACGGGCGACAACTTCGCTGGGGAATGGGTGAAGCAATCCTTCAGCGATGCGGGGATCTCCTACGTGCGAGCGGAAATGCCCAAATCGCAACTTTATCTCGAAGCCGTTCCGTCCTTCTCGCGGCGCACGGTGCAAATCCCGAATCATCCGGTGCTGATCCGCGAATTGCGGCTCCTGGAGCGGCGCACGACCCGATCGGGGCGTGACAGCGTGGACCATCCCCAGAACGGCACTGACGACTTCGCCAACGCGCTTGTGGGGGCGATGCGGGTAACCGCGCGGACTGATGGCCGTCTATTCGCCAGCGAAATCATGATGATCTGAGAGACGACAGGAGCGGGCACATGGCAGACAGGGCAAAGCGTTTCAGCAAGGCCAATCCCGTCCACGGGCAGACCGGTGCGAGCCGGTTCACGCTGAATGACAACGTGCGATTCAAGGTCGGTTTCTGGCGCGAGGAGTGGAAGGCGCCGGACGTGTACGAGATGAAGACGCTCTATCACAATCTGACCGAGGCGGCGAAAGCCCGGCAGATTGAGCGGGCCGAGATCGCCAAGAAACGATCTGCCGAGGGCAAGATGGTGATCCGGGAACGTGACGAGCGGATCGCGCGGGAGCGTGCGCGCGCCGTCCTGGCCGATGCGAAAAGGGCGCGTGAGGTTGCCGAGCAAGCCATTGAACGCGCAGCGGAGCGCCGGGCCGGGCTGGAGCTTTCAGCAGCCAAGATTTCATCGTCAGACTATGCCGGCGCCCTGCGTCGCGAGCGCATCCGCACGAAGCTGGAGGCGATGGACCCGAAGTCGCAGCGCGAGGCGCTTGCGCATCTTCACCCTGACGTGGTGGCGGCTCTGGCAGAGATGCCGTTGCAGTTTTCGCCGGTCTCACCGGACATCTACATGACCACGCTCGAACGCGCTTTCGAGAAGGAACACGGGGAGACCCTTGCCGAACTCGAAGCGATTGAGCAGGCCGCCGAGGTCACCTTGCAGGCCGCGAAGGGTGGCGAAGTTATCGCGAAGGAATCGCTTGCGGACAACCTGATGCTTGCCCCGCAGGAAGTCGACGCGGTTGCGTCCGAGATCATGGGAGGGTGAGGGATGGCGACAGACCTTGCAACACTCGGCTTGTCCGTGGACAGCCGGCAAGTCAGGACCGCGACGCGGGATCTCGACCGCATGCCGCGATCGGCGCGACGGGCTGAGCGGGGAGCGCAGCGGCTCACCCGCCAGACCGATCAGATGAGCCGCTCGTTTCAGGGCGCGGTCGGCACGCTTCAGCGGTTCATTCCGGTCCTGGGCGGGCTCCTGACCGCGCAGGGGCTCACACGGGCCGCACAGAACGCGGTGAGCGCCTTCGCAGAGCTGGAGCGGTGAGGCGGGAAATCACCATCTCCTGTTACCCTGTGCGTTACCCTTGGGATTTTTCCGGTTCTTGCAGAGGGTGAGCTGTGGGGGCTAAGTCTTTGTTTTTTCAGTGGTGAGCGCGCAGGGATTCGAACCCTGGACCCACTGATTAAAAGTCAGTTGCTCTACCAACTGAGCTACGCGCTCGATGGGCGTGGACTTAAGGCCTCGGGGCGGCGGGGTCAACCGGAAAAGGGCGGGTTGCGGCGGTTCTTTCCCGGCGGGGCTTGATTTCGCCGCGAGCGCGCGTGACGCTTGACCTTGCGCGCGATCATGCGCACTTCCTCCCTGCGGCGCGGGGCGTCGTTTCGCGAATCATCATCGATCCGGAGATTGAGACAGTGGACCGTATCAGGGCGTTCGTCGAATCGCGTCTTATGGAGCGCATAATCATGACGCTGATCGCGGTGAACGCGGTCACGCTGGGGCTGGAAACCAGCGAATGGGCAATGGCGCAATTCGGCCCGGTGCTGCTCGCGCTCGACCAGATCATCCTGACGATCTTCGTGATCGAGATCGGCCTGCGGCTGTCAGTCTACCGGCTGGCCTTCTTCAAGAACGCCTGGAACATTTTCGATTTCACCGTGGTCGCGATCGCGCTCGCCCCGGCCACCGCCGCGTTCTCGGTGCTGCGCGCGCTGCGGGTGCTGCGCCTGTTGCGCATGATCACGATCGTGCCTTCGTTGAAGCGCGTCGTCGGCGCGCTGATCGGGGCCCTGCCGGGGATGGGCTCGATCGTGCTGCTGCTCTCGCTGCTCTTCTACGTTTTCTCGGTAATGGCAACGAAGCTGTTTGCCGCGAGCTTCCCGGACTGGTTCGGCACAATCCCGCATTCGGCCTACACGCTGTTCCAGGTCATGACGCTGGAGAGCTGGTCGATGGGTATCGTGCGCCCGGTGATGGAGGTCTATCCCTTCGCCTGGCTGTTCTTCGTGCCCTTCATCCTGTGCACCACCTTCACCATGCTCAACCTGTTCATCGGCATCGTGGTGAATGCGATGCAGGTCGAGCACGAAGTGGCGCACGAGGAGGAGCACAAGGCCGAGCAGGCCAAGCAGCAGGCCGCGCAGGATTCCCGCGAGGTGCTCACCGAGGAGATCAAGGCACTGCGCGCCGAGATCGCCGAACTGCGCGGAGCGATCGGCAGCCGTTCGCCCGCGCAATAGGCGCTCGCGTCACGTCACTCGCGTCAAGTCACTTGCGTCACAACGCCTTCAGATGCCGGATCGGTCGGCCCGGCGCGATCATTTCCGCTGCTGCGACGATGCCTTGCGCGTCGATGCCGTAATGGCGGTGGAGGTCGGCGATGGTGCCGGTCTGGCCGAAATGCTCGACGCCCAGCGAGCGCGTGCGATGGCCGTGCACGGCGCCGAGCCAGCCGAGCGTGGCGGGGTGGCCGTCGATCACGGTAACGATGCCGCAATGGGGCGGGATATCGGCCAGCAGCCGCTCGATATGGCTTTGCGCATGCACGCGTCCGCGCTCGCGGGCGCGCTGCGCCGCCGTCCAGCCGGCATTGAGGCGGTCGGCCGAGGTGACGGCGAGCAGCCCGACATCGCGGCGATCCTCCGCCATCAGCCCCACTGCCTCGATCGCCTCCGGCGCGATCACGCCGGTATAGGCCACGACCACCTGCGCATTCGGGCCGGGCTTGCGCAGCCAGTAGGCGCCGTCGACGATCCCCTGGGCAAGTTCGGGGGTCATGGTGCGCTTGGGCTGTTCGATGGAGCGCGTCGAGAGCCGCATATAGATCGAGCCGCCGGTCTCATCGCGCAGCCAGGTCCGCTCGTCCGGCTCGCCGGAGCCGTCGCGCTGCACGTATTCAAAGGCAAAGCGCATGATCTCGGCGAGTTCGTCCACATAGGCCGGCTCGAACGAGGCGAGCCCGTCCTGCGACATCCCGATCAGGGGCGTTGCGATGGATTGATGCGCCCCGCCCTCCGGGGCGAGCGTCACGCCCGACGGGGTCGCCGCCAGAATAAAGCGCGAATCCTGGTAGCAGGCATAGTTGAGCGCATCGAGCCCGCGCGAGATGAACGGATCGTAGAGCGTGCCAATCGGGATCAACCGCTCGCCGAACAGCGAATGCGACAGGCCGAGCGCCGAGAGCTGGATGAACAGGTTCATCTCGGCGATGCCCAGCTCGATATGCTGGCCTTCCGGCTTGAATTCCCAGGAGAAGGTCGAGGGAATGCGCTCGGATTTGAAGGTGTCGGCCATGCTCTGGCGCGCAAACAGCCCGCGCCGGTTCACCCAGGGGCCGAGATTGGTGGAGACCGTCACGTCGGGCGAGGTGGTGACGATGCGCTCCGCCAGCGCCGAATCGGAGCGCGCCAGCTCGTTCAGGATCAGCCCGAAGCCCTGCTGCGTCGACAGGCTCGCCTGATGCGGCACCGGGAAATCTTCCGGCACGGGCAGAGCCGGCGATGTGAGGCGCCGCTCGCCCCCCGTACGGAAGGGCACCGTCTCGAGGAAGGCCTCGAGCTCGTCTTCGGGCAGGGAGAGCCCTTCGAAGCGATCCCATTCGTGGCCTTCGCGTACGCCCGCCCGCTCGCGATAGGTGGCAAATTGCGCCGGCGTGAGCAGGCCTGCATGGTTGTCCTTGTGGCCCGCCAGCGGCAGGCCGAAACCCTTGACGGTATAGGCGATGAAGACGACGGGGCGATCGTGGTCGATCCCCTCGAACGCCTCCAGCAGGGTGGGCAGGTCATGGCCGGCGAGGTTGGTCATCAGCCGCCCCAGCTCCTCGTCGGAGCGCTTCTCGATCAGCGCCGTGAGCTCGCCCTGGTCGCCCAGATCATCCATCAGCCGCTTGCGCCAGGCAGCGCCGCCCTGGAAGGTTAGCGCGGAATAGAGCTGGTTGGGGCAGGTATCGATCCATTGGCGCAGCTTGTCGCCGCCGGGCTCGGCGAAGGCTTCTTCGAGCAGCGAGCCGTATTTCAGCGTCACCACGTCCCAGCCGAAGGCGCGAAACAGCGCCTCGAAGCGCTCATACAGCCCCTCGCGGATCACCGCGTCGAGGCTCTGGCGGTTGTAGTCGACAATCCACCAGGTATTGCGCACGCCCTGCTTCCAGCCTTCGAGCAGCGCCTCGAAGATATTGCCCTCATCCATCTCCGCATCGCCGACGAGCGCGATCATGCGGCCCTCGCGGCGATCCTTGGCCCAGCCATGCGCCTTCACGTAATCCTGCACGAGGCTGGCAAACAGCGTCTGCGCCACGCCGAGCCCGACGGAGCCCGTCGAGAAATCGACATCGTCGGCATCCTTGGTGCGCGATGGATAGGATTGCGCGCCCTTGAAGCCGCGGAAATTCTCCAGATTCTCGCGGCTCTGCTTGCCGAACAGATACTGGATCGCATGGTAGACCGGACTCGCATGCGGCTTCACCGCGACGCGATCCTCAGGCCGCAGCGTCGCCATGTAGAGCGCCGTCATGATCGTGGCGAGCGAGGCCGAGGACGCCTGGTGCCCGCCGACCTTCAACCCGTCGGAGCTCTCGCGCAAATGGTTGGCATTGTGGATCGTCCAGGTGGACAGCCACAGGATCTTCTTTTCCAGCTCGGCGAGAAACGGCAGGCGCGGATCGCTCATGGGGGACTCCTGGAATGCACGGCACAGCCCGCCGCCGGGCATCGCACCGGCTACGGTCGAGATGCATTTCTAGCGCGCCGGGCGTGCGTAAGGGAAGGGCGGGATGCCGAAGTGTCGCGCATGCGGGCGCGGGAAGAAATGCACGGGAACTCGGGAGAGAAGGCGGGTTGTGTGATGCTGGTGCTGCCGGACAGGATTGAACTGTCGACCTCTCCCTTACCAAGGGAGTGCTCTACCACTGAGCTACGGTTCCCATCACGCCGCAGCTTCACCCTTCGCACCCATGAGCAGCATCAGATGGTCTCCGATCGCCTTGCCAAGGAGGGGCGGTACCGCATTTCCGACCTGGATATATTGCTCAGTGCGCGACCCGGTGAACTCGAACCAATCCGGAAAGGCCTGTAAACGTGCAGCTTCCCGCACTGAAATCGCTCTGTCCTGCTCCGGATGGATATATGCTCCCCAGTGGATATCGCATTTGGTGAGAACAGTGCACGAAAGGCCATCCCACCTCATTCGTCCGTATCGTTTGGTGTGATCCGAACGTTTCGCACGCTTCATGCCCTGGGGCAGGAGCTCATGGGGAATGTCACGCCAGCTGCCACCGGGCGGGATGAACGGAAGGCGTTCCATATTCACTTTGCCGAGCGTCGGCGCTACATGGTTCGCTACCGTTTTCGCATTGCCGCGCATCGTACGCTGGAAGGCAGTCGCGGGGCCGGCATGATATGCAACCCTGCCGGGATTCTCACCATTTGCCAGTGGTGGCAAGTCGCCGATCGCGTCCCTGATCGTCGTGAAAGGGCTGCTGCGCCCCGGCCCATGTGTCGGCACTGGATGTGAGATCTGTGCACCTACACGGTTACCGATGAAGATGACGCGCCGCCGTTCCTGCGGGACACCATAGTCTTCAGCCCGCAGGACTGCTTCTTCCACCGCGTATCCGAGCGCAGCCAGTTCTGACTTAATGGCTGCGACCGCCTCACCGCCGGCAATGGAATAAATGCCGGTGACGTTTTCCATCACGATCCATTCAGGCCGCAAGCCATCGACAATGCGCAAGTACTCTCGGAAAAGCGATGCGCGCTCGTCGTGCATGCCACGTTGATGATTATAGACAGAGTACGCCTGGCATGGCGGTCCTCCGACAAGAACCGAGAGCTCACCCCGTCGCAGGCCAGCTACATCCATGAGGCGCTTGACGGATAGATCTTCGACCGGCCCGGGAATGAAACGCGCTTGCGGATGCGTTTGCTCGAATGTTCGCCCCGCAGCCTCGAAATAATCATTGCCGGCCAGCACGTTGAACCCTGCCATCTCAAGACCTGCCGACAGGCCACCAGCGCCACAGAACAGGTCGATCACCGTATGTCGCATTCTATCAGTCCGCAGCTCGTGTTCACACTTTGTCCCAAAAGTACCCCATGTACGAGGTATTCGGCAACGCCTAAATCCGGATTTTCGCCCGGATCCGTTCTTCAAAGGCGGATCGAGATACCGGAGTCCCGCCGGTGAGCCCCAGCGTCGCGCTTTCGAGGGTCGTATAGTGTTCCTCCACTACTTTCAGTTCGTATTGCGTTCCATCCCCGGATTCGACGAAATCGACCAGAAACCAGATAATATCGGCATTCGAAATATCCAGTTCCTGCGCCATGCGCCCCATTGAATAGTAAAACGGCGCATCAACGATGATTGCCATTTTCTTCCCCCAGCGACGCAAGGTGGGGACTTTCGTCTGCAATTGCGGCATCAGACGTTTGACGCCGCTGCTGCGGTAGTCGGGGCGACGCTTTTCACGCGCCATCGACAATCGTCCCTGCGTCTTGCGCAAGTGCTCGAATTCGATGCCCATGTTCTTCCCGGAGAAATAAACTGCCTGCACTTCGACTGCGACCCATTCAAGCGGACTTCCTTGTGCGCCGTTAGACTTCACCAGGATCATATCAATGCGTCCGACATCGGCACCGGGTTGGCTGTCGAGGTTTCCGGTCGATTCGAGGAAGCCGACTTCTCCGGCTTGGACCGGATCAGGATCTCCGAGCAGGCGCTCGCCCACCTTCTTGAAGGCGGTGCCGTGCTGATGAAATCTCCACGGACATAACGCGCGCAGTCGACCGCGTTCGCCGGAAGCCGGAGCCGCATTGTCGTCGTTGCCATGGTAGAGCCGAAGCGAGCAGACACCGCCGGGCTTGGTGCAGGTCGCGTGAGCCGTATCCCCGCGAAACGGACAGGGCAGTTCCTCTGCTTGTTGCCTTGCCAGCTTCTCGCGCAACACCGCAAGCCGCTCGGCTTCGCGAGGGATGAGGCTGGTACGTGCCGCCTTTTCTTCGAGGGTCGTAAGACGGGCGATATCTGTCTTCGACATTGTTGCACCCCCGACCCGATGGTCGGAAAAGCGCAGTCTTTCCACGTCATCGAGACGATGGAAGGGCTGTCCATACCATTCTGCGATATGAAAACGTTCCTCTGTCAAGACTACAGCCTCGCGGATCCGGCAGCTTCACTCGCCTGATGCTGATAGTAGACAGAAGATCGCTTGATTCGTAATCCCGGAACTCAGCCGCAACGTCAAAATTGCAGTTTGTCCACCTTAAGTTGGGCTCGCAAATTGGGAATTGTGATGGTGCTGCCGGAGAGGATTGAACTCTCGACCTCTCCCTTACCAAGGGAGTGCTCTACCACTGAGCTACGGCAGCAAAGGGCGCGGTCAGCACCCTGCTTGCGGCGGGTGGATATCGGATTGCGCGGGGGCTGGCAAGTGGGGCGGGGCGGTTTCGGTGAAGAAAATGGCACCCGCCGGCCATTCCCTCGCGCCACCCCTCCTACCACCCATGGCGCAGCCCCTCATTCCGCAGCCTGGCGCACCTCGTTCAGCGGCAGGCCGAGGGCATGCCAGGTTTCCAGCAGGGCGTCGCGCAGCGCGGCGATATGCGCGTCGCCATGCAGGGGTGTCGGCGTGATGCGCAGGCGCTCGGTACCGCGCGGGACGGTGGGGAAGTTGATCGGCTGGATGTAGATGCCGTGGCGCTCCAGAAGCCTGTCGGAGGCCGCCTTGCAGGTCTCGGCATCACGCACCATCACGGGAACGATATGCGTCGGCGTGGGCAGGACCGGCAGGCCCGCCTCGCCGAGCACCTGCTTCACGCGTGCGGCCTGACGCTGCTGGCCGTCGCGCTCGGCCTGCGAGGTCTTGAGATGGCGCACCGAGGTGCAGGCTGCAGCACAGATTGCCGGGGGCAGGGCGGTGGTGAAGATGAAGCCCGGCGCGTGCGAGCGCACCGCGTCGATCACCGCAGCGCGCCCGGTGATATAGCCGCCGAGCACGCCAAAGGCCTTGCCGAGCGTGCCCTCGATCACGTCGATCCGGTGCATGACGCCGTCGCGCTCGGCGATTCCGGCGCCGCGCGTGCCGTACATGCCCACCGCATGCACCTCGTCGATATAGGTCATGGCGCCATGGCGCTCGGCCAGATCGCAGATGCCGGCGATCGGGGCGATATCGCCGTCCATGGAATAGACGCTCTCGAAGACGATCAGCTTCGGCTTGTCGCCGGCGGTGATCAGGAGTTCCTCGAGATGGGCGAGATCGTTGTGGCGGAAGATCTGCTTCTCGCAGCCGGCATTGCGCACGCCCTCGATCATCGAATTGTGGTTGAGGGCGTCGGAGAGAATCACGCAGCCGGGGATCAGGCGCGCGATGGTGGCGATGCCGGTCTGATTCGAGACATAGCCGGAGGTGAAGACGAGCGCGGCTTCCTTGCGGTGCAGATCGGCGAGCTCGGCCTCCAGCCCGACGATGGGATGGCTGGTGCCGGAAATGTTGCGCGTGCCGCCGGCACCCGTGCCGCATTTCTGCGCCGTCTCGGCCATGGCGGCGATGACGTCGGCATGCTGCCCCATGCCGAGGTAATCGTTCGAGCACCAGACGGTGATCTCGCGCGTACCTTGCGGGCTGTGCCAGCGGGCGCGGGGGAATTCCCCGGCAATGCGCTCGAGATCGGCAAAGACCCGGTACCGGCGCTCCTGCTTGAGGCTGTCGAGGGCGTTTTCGAAATAGCGGGTGTAATCCATCGCTTCACCGGGGGATGAGCCGCAAAAACGACGCGGCGCTGTCTCACACGTTCACATGCCCGGTATTATCGCACATTGCGATCGGTCAATGCGAACGATTCCAATATAGGGGGATTGGCGCTTGAGAGAGCCCGTGTAAAGCCTTATTCCGGTTTGAAGCGACGAAGGGTCGCAAAGCCGACGGTGCGACGGGTGAGGCGATGGCGGATCAGGGACGCGAGGCGCGGCTCAAGGCGGCGCTGCGGGAAAATCTGAAACGGCGCAAGCAACAGGCGCGCAAGCGTGCGACCGCCGATGGCAACGAGCGTGACCGGGAAGACACGGGCGCCGTCGCGCCGTCGCGGGAGGCGCCCGACGAGGGCAAGACATCTTGATCTCGCCACTTTCGGCGGCTCACAACCTATGACGCGGCGGCATGCCGCAGCAATCTTTTCGGTGGGGGACAAGGCATGGATCGCATCATCATCCGGGGCGGCGCGCCGCTGACAGGCACGATTCCGATCTCCGGAGCGAAGAATGCGGCCCTTCCCCTGATGACGACGAGCCTGCTCACCCGCGATACGCTCGAACTCTCCAACGTACCGCGCCTGGCCGATGTGCAGCTGCTGCTGCGGATCCTGGGCAATCACGGCGTCGACCATACGATCGTCGGGCGGCGCGCGGGTGAGAGTTCCGAATCGGGCCAGACGCTGCGGTTGCAGGCCTCGAACGTGATCGACACGACGGCACCCTACGAGCTGGTCTCGCGGATGCGGGCGAGCTTCTGGGTGATCGCGCCGCTGCTCGCGCGCTTCGGCGAGGCGCGCGTCTCGCTGCCCGGCGGCTGCGCCATCGGAACGCGCCCGGTCGATCTCCTGATCGATGCGCTGCAGGCGCTCGGCGCCGAGATCGAGATCGATGCCGGCTACGTGGTCGCGCGCGCCAGGGACGGCTTGCGCGGCGCGCGGATCGATTTCCCCAAGGTGACCGTCAGCGGCACGCATGTGGCGATGATGGCGGCGGCCTTGGCGCGCGGCGAAAGCGTGATCGAGAACGCTGCGCGCGAGCCGGAAATCGTCGATGTCGCCGATTGCCTCAATAAAATGGGCGCGAAGATCACCGGTGCCGGTTCCGCGCGCATCGTGATCGAAGGCGTCACTAGCCTGCACGGGGCGAACCACGCGGTGCTGCCTGATCGCATCGAAACGGGCACCTATGCCATGGCGGTGGCGATGGCGGGCGGTGACGTGATGCTGGAAAATACCAGCGCCGATCTGCTGCGCGCACCCCTTGATGCCCTGCGTCGCGCGGGGGCCGAGGTCAGCGAGACGAATACCGGCATCCGCGTCAGGCGCAACGGCGGTGCGCTGGCGCCGGTCGATATCGACACCGCGCCGTTCCCCGGTTTCGCCACGGATCTGCAGGCGCAGTTCATGGCGCTGATGACGCGGGCCGACGGAGTCTCGCATATTCGCGAGACGATCTTCGAGAACCGCTTCATGCATGTGCAGGAGTTGGCGCGCCTCGGCGCCAGGATCCGCCTCGACGGCGATCTCGCCATCGTGGAGGGCGTACCTCAGTTGCGCGGCGCGCCGGTCATGGCGACGGATCTGCGCGCCTCGGTCTCCCTCGTGATCGCCGCCCTGGTGGCTGATGGCGAGACGACGATCAACCGGGTCTATCATCTCGATCGCGGTTTCGAGGCACTGGAGAGCAAGCTTGTGCGCTGCGGGGCGCAGGTGGAGCGCGTACGGGCATGATTGCCGGAAGCCGGGGCACGACGCCCGGCACCGCCGGACAAAAGCGTCTCGCCTTGCGCGCGGGGCTGTGCTAGGCGAGCCGTCTGAACAAGGGCGCGCGCAGGCGCGCCGTCATGCGAACGGGTTGAGCGATGAACGAGTTTTTCCGCGAGGTCGACGAGGAATTCCGCCGCGACAAGGCGATGGCGTTCTGGAAGCGCTGGGGCGGTGCCTTCGTCGTGGTCGCGGTCATCGTGGTCGCGGGTGTCGGCGGCTGGCGTTATTGGGATTACCTGGAGGCGCAGCGCGCCCATCAGGCCTCCGCGCAGCTCTTCGATGCGCAGCAGCTCATCATCGACGGCAACCGTGACAGCGGCATCGCCATGCTCGAGGAGCTGGCTGCCGAAGGGCGCGGCGGGTTCCCGCTGCTGGCCCGCTTCCGCATTGCCGCCGCCCTCGGCGAGCAGAGCCCTGCGCGCGGCGCAGAAGCCTTCGATGACCTCGCCGCGGATTCCAGCGTTCCGTCCAGCATGCGCGACCTTGCGACCCTGCGCGCGGCCATGCTGCGGCTCGATACCGATCCCGCCGCAGCTGCTTCCGCGCTGGAGCAGATCGCCACGCCCGATAACGGCTATCGCCATTCGGCGCGCGAGGCGCTCGGACTCGCGGCGCTGCGGCGTGGCGATTACGATACGGCCGGGCGCTGGTTCGACGAGATGGCCGCCGATCCCGAGACCCCGTCGGGGCTGCGCGGCCGGCTCGAAATCTATTCCGCACTCGTGGCTGCCGGGCCCGTCGAGACCATGTAACGCATTGCTGGAATGTCCCAGCGTGTTCGCGAGAGCGTAAAAGGCCATGTCGCCCACCGTCGCCATTGTCGGCCGCCCGAATGTGGGCAAGTCGACCCTGTTCAACCGCCTCGTCGGCCGGCGCCTCGCGCTCGTCGACGACCGCCCCGGCGTCACCCGTGACCGCCGCGAGGGGGAGGCGCGCCTGGCGGATCTGCGGTTCGGTATCGTCGATACGGCGGGTCTCGAAGAAGCCGATGCCGACAGCCTGCTCGGGCGCATGCGTGCGCAGACCGAGGCGGCGATCGAGGATGCCGACGCGGTCCTCTTCGTCATCGATGCCCGCACCGGCCTGTTGCCGGCAGATACGCCCTTCGCGGAGCTGGTGCGCAAATCCGGCAAGCCGGTGATCCTGCTCGCCAACAAGGCCGAGAGCCAGGCCGGTATCGCGAATGTCTACGATGCCTACGAGCTCGGCCTCGGTGAGCCGATCGCGTTTTCCGGCGAGCACGGAATCGGGATCGACGAGCTCTACGAGAAATTACGGGAATTTCTGCCCGACGCTGTCGAGAGCGAGGATGATGACGAGCGCGGCGAGGACGACCCCGTGCGCATCGCCATTCTCGGGCGCCCCAATGCCGGAAAATCCACGCTGATCAACCAGCTGATCGGTCGCAAACGCCTGCTCACCGGGCCGGAAGCCGGGATCACCCGCGACGCCATCACCATCGACTGGATCTGGCGCGGGCGCCACGCCAAGCTGATCGATACGGCGGGCCTGCGCAAACGTGCGCGCATCGACGACAAGCTGGAGAAGCTCGCCACCTCGGACGGGATCCGCGCCATGCGCTTCGCCGACGTGGTGGTGATCCTGCTCGATGCGACGATCCCGTTCGAAAAGCAGGATCTGACCATTGTCGATCTGATCGAGCGTGAGGGCAGGGCGGTGGTGTTCGGGCTCAACAAATGGGACCTCGTCGCCGATCAGCAGGGGCTCCTCAAGGATCTGCGCGAGAAGGCGACGCGGCTCCTGCCGCAGGTCAAGGGCGCGCCGGTGGTGCATCTCTCGGGCCTTGCCGGTGATGGGCTCGACCGGCTGATGCAGGCCGTGTTCAAGGCTTACGAGACCTGGAATACGCGGATTTCAACGGCGAAGCTGAACCAGTGGCTCGGTGAAGCCGTCGAGGCCAACCCGCCCCCGGCGGTTTCCGGGCGTCGGATCAAGATCCGCTACATGACCCAGATCAAGGCCCGCCCGCCCCATTTCGCCTTCTTCGGCAACCAGCTCAACGCCCTGCCCAAGAGCTACACGCGCTATCTCGTCAACGGCCTGCGCGAGACCTTCAACCTCCCCGGCACGCCGATCCGTGTCTCCCTGCGCACGGGTACGAACCCGTATGACAAGGGGCGCGGGTAGTTCTTTTCGCTTTCACCCCACCCTTAATCCCTCCCCCTAGGGCAGGGAGGCATGTCGCGACCGTCATGAAGGGGTCTCCCTCCCCGGCGGGGAGGGAACGAGGTTGGGGATAGCGGGTGAATGCAAGGTTCGGCGTTGATGATTTCGCACAGCGCGTACCCCGCCACCCCTCAAACGATCCCGTATTCCGCCATCCAGCCGAAATCTTCCTCGGTGGGGCCGGTGGGCTTGTATTCGAGGCCGACGGGGCCCTGATAGGGGGAGGCGGCGATGGCTTCGAAGATGGCGGGGTAGTTGATCTCGCCCTTGCCGGGCGCAAGCCGCAGGGGGGCGTTGGCGATCTGGACGTGGCCGATATAGGGCATGTGGCGCTCGAAGCGGCGCAGCAGGTCTCCCTCCATCACCTGAATATGGTAGAAATCGAACATCAGCTTGACATTCGGCTCGCCGATCTCGTCGATCAGCGCGACGATGTCGTCGGAGCGTGAGACGAGGTTGCCGGGGCGGTCGTAGCGGTTGAGCGGCTCGAGCAGCAGGGTCAGGCCCTTGTCGGCGACCGAGCGGGCGGCCTCGCGGATATTGGCGATATAGGTGGTCAGGCCGGCCTCATGCTGGCCGGGGGCGACGGAACCGCTCATCACGTGGATCAGGGGCGCGTCGAGCACGGTCGCGTAGTCGACCGCTTGCGCGAAATAGCGCCGGAAATCGTCCTCGCGCCCGGGAATCCCGGCATGGCCCCATTCGTCGCGGGTGACGTCGCCGCGCGGGGTGTTGAGATTGTTCAGCCGCATGCCCGTCGAATCGAGTGCGGTTCTCAGTTCGACAACGGAATGATCGTAGGGAAACTGGAATTCGACCACCTCGAAACCGCAGGTCTTCGCCGCCGCGAGGCGCTTGGGAAGCGGGTATTCGGTGAAGAGCGTGCCAAAATTCACCGAGAAGCGGGAGCGGGGCAGGGGGGATCGTGTCATCGCGTTTCCTCCGGCGGCGCGAGGCGCCTTGTTGATTCATTCCTGCGCACGATCCTATCGCAGCCGCCCGCGTCTGGGCAGCCCGCGTCTGGCGGCAAAATGCCGGCTTCACGATGGGCAAGGCGCCGGAGCGCCCGCGCCAGTACGCTATTCCCCTGCCGCTTCCCTGCCGTTTTCCCCGCCTATGCAAACGCCTGCGTGTTGCGCCTGCGAGCCAAACGGCGTAACGGATCGGCTCAACGCTCACGCGCGCGATGGATGGATGCAGGCATGGCTCAGCACGACAAGGTCTTGATCGTCGATTTCGGTTCGCAGGTCACCCAGCTGATTGCGCGGCGGGTGCGCGAGGAGGGGGTCTATTCCGAAATCGTCCCCTTCCAGTCGGCGGCGGAAGCGTTTCGCTCCATGAATCCGAAAGCCGTGATCCTCTCCGGCGGCCCGGCCTCGGTGACCGAAGACGGCTCGCCGCGTGCGCCGCAGGAGATTTTCGATGCGGGCGTGCCGGTGCTCGGGATCTGCTATGGCCAGCAGACGATGGCAGCCCAGCTGGACGGCGCGGTCGAAGGCGGGCATCATCGGGAATTCGGGCGCGCCGAGGTCGAGGCGATTTCCGCCTCGCCGCTCTTCGAGGGCGTCTGGGCGGTCGGCCAGCGCTACCCGGTTTGGATGAGCCATGGCGACCGGGTGACGAAGCTGCCCGACGGTTTCGAGATCATCGGCACCTCGGAAAACGCCCCCTTTGCCGCCGTCGCCGACGAGAAGCGGCGCTATTACGGCGTGCAGTTCCATCCGGAAGTGGTGCATACCCCGCACGGCGCGGCGCTGCTGCGCAATTTCGTACGCCGGATCGCGGGCTGTGCCGGCGACTGGACGATGAAGGCCTTCCGTGAGGAGGCCATCGAACGCATCCGTGCGCAGGTCGGCTCGGAGAAGGTGATCTGCGGGCTTTCCGGCGGTGTGGATTCCTCCGTTGCCGCCGTGCTCCTGCACGAGGCGATCGGCGACCAACTCACCTGCGTCTTCGTCGATCACGGGCTCCTGCGCGCCGGCGAGGCCGAGCAGGTCGTCACGCTTTTCCGCGACGCCTACAACATCCCGCTGGTGCATGTGCAGGCGCAGGAGACCTTCCTGAAGGAGCTTTCCGGCGTCAGCGATCCCGAGATCAAGCGCAAGACCATCGGCCGTCTGTTCATCGACGTGTTCGAGGCAGAGGCGAAGAAGATCGGCGGCGCGAGTTTCCTCGCCCAGGGCACGCTCTATCCCGACGTGATCGAGAGCGTCTCCTTCACCGGCGGCCCCTCCGTGACGATCAAGAGCCACCACAATGTCGGCGGTCTACCCGAGCGCATGAACATGAAGCTCGTCGAGCCCCTTCGCGAATTGTTCAAGGACGAGGTGCGCGATCTCGGGCGGGAGCTCGGCCTGCCCGACAAGTTCGTCGGGCGCCATCCCTTCCCCGGCCCGGGCCTCGCCATCCGCTGCCCCGGCGAGATCACCGGCGAGAAGCTCGACATCCTGCGCAAGGCCGATCTGATCTATCTCGAAGAGATCCGCCGCGCCGGCCTCTATGACGAGATCTGGCAGGCCTTCGCCGTGCTCCTGCCGGTGCGCACCGTCGGCGTGATGGGGGATGCGCGCACCTACGACTATGTCTGCGCGCTTCGCGCCGTCACCTCGGTGGATGGCATGACGGCGGATTTCTATCCGTTCGACATGAAGTTCATCGGACGCGTCGCGACCCGGATCATCAACGAGGTCAACGGTATCAACCGCGTCGTCTACGACATCACCTCGAAGCCGCCCGGGACGATCGAGTGGGAGTGAGCGCGGTTCCGTTCAACGGATGGTTCCCCGAAGCAGGGCGATGGCCAGCAAACCGATGCAGGCCAGCAGGAGGGCGTTTGCCCCGATCCGCATGATGATCGGAACGTCCTCGCCCCGCATATCCGCCTGCCGGTTCGCGTAGTCGATCGTGGCGGCGAATGCCATTGTTATTCCGAAGGTCAGGAAGGCCCAGGTCAGGTCGAACAGCCGAGCCCAGTAGGCCAGCGTCCAGATCGTGAGCAGGGCGGTCAGGAGAAGATTGGCTTTGCGTGTATGAAGCAAGCTCGGCATTGGTCTTTTCTCGTTTACCTCGGGGCGTGATGGCGGGCGCCGTTGTTCGGGCACGGCCGTGAAGTCGTTCATCGGCGTGCACCATGACGGATCATCCCGACAGAGAGGCAGTTGGTGGTGATGAAAATGGCGATGGCGGCAACTGTGGTCTGGCGGGCATCAGGTTGAGGCGTCAACGAACAGCGCCATCAGGCATTGATACTGGATGCTTTTTTTGATTGTTTCAAGTCTATGTTGCAATTTAAAGTTAGCAAGCGGAATTGCATATGTGAAGCTCGCAACCTCGGATGCGTCCACATGTCGGCGAAAGGTGCTCGTCGGTTCGATCGCAAGCTGCCGTTTCAGCGTGCCGGAATGAAGCCGACGAAGCCGTGTTTCGGGCATGAAGCGGGCGAAAGAGCGGGGCCGAGCCGTCGAGGAACCTGCCTGCCCATCTGTCTGTCGTTGCAGGTTGGGGACAAAGGCGCATTCCATCGCATGGGGCGAGTGCTATAAGGGGCCTTGATGATCGCAAGGGGAGCTAGGTGCGCAGCAATGGGCAGGAAATCGATGACGATCGCCGCAGCCCTCCTCCTCGCCGGATGCCTGGCGCAGGAGGAGGTGCCGTTTGCCGGCGGCATGCCGCAGACGCCTTCGCCGGAACGGGGGCAGGCGGTGGCCGAGCAATGGTGCGCGACCTGCCATGCGCGTGACGAGGAAGCCCGCGCCGCGCGGGTCGCCCAAGAGGGCGACGGGCCGAGCTTCGCCGCCATCGCCGGACGGGACGGGCGCGATGAGCAGTTTCTTTGGGATTTCCTCGAAGGCGATCACTTCCCGATGCCCACCTACAGGCTCTTCCCGCAGGAGCGGGCCGACATTGCTGCCTATATCGTGAGCCTGCGCGTCGAAGAATAAAGCGCCTGGCGCTTTTCATCCGGGGGCGATGCCGTTATACCGCCCGCTTCTTTCGACAGGAGTTCCTTGATGGCTAAAACCCGTATGGTGGTGGCCGGCGCTTCCGGGCGCATGGGCCGCATGCTGATCAGGACGATCGACGAAACGCCGGGCTGCGCCCTTTCCGGGGCGCTCGAACGCCCGACCTCCGGCTGCCTGGGACAGGATGCGGGCATGGTTTCCGGTGTCGGCGATCTCGGCGTGACGGTCTCGGCTGACGCGCGCGACGTGCTCGCGCAGGCGGATGTGCTCATCGATTTCACGACACCGGAGGCGAGCCTCGCCTATGCCGCTCTGGCGGCGGAGACCGGCACGGCGCATGTGGTCGGAACGACCGGGCTCTCGAGCGAAGATGTCGACGCATTGCGGGCCTTCGGCGAGGAGACGGTGATCATCCAGTCGGGCAACATGTCGCTCGGCGTGAACCTGCTGGCCGCTCTGGTGCGCAAGGTCTCGGCGGTTCTCGGCGAGGAATTCGACGTCGAGATCCTCGAAATGCATCATCGCCAGAAGGTCGACGCGCCCTCGGGCACTGCCTTCATGCTCGGGGAGGCGGCGGCGCAAGGGCGCCAGATCTCGCTTGAGGAACGTTCAGTGCGCCATCGCGACGGCCATACCGGTGCGCGCGATCCCGGCGATATAGGCTTTGCGACCCTGCGCGGCGGGACCGTGGTGGGGGATCATTCGGTGATCTTCGCCGGCCCGCACGAGCGCATCGTGCTGCAGCACGTGGCCGAGCAGCGCATTCTTTTTGCCCGTGGCGCCGTGCGTGCGGCGATCTGGGGCAAGGGCAAGCCCGCCGGTTTCTATTCGATGGCCGATGTCCTCGGCCTCAACGATCTTTGAACGCAACGAAAGGATTGAAACGATGGAGCGCCTTCTCGTGCTCGTGCGCCATGGCCAGAGCGAGTGGAACAAGCAGAACCTCTTCACCGGCTGGCGTGATCCCGGCCTGACGGAACTCGGTGTCGAGGAGGCGGTGCGTGGCGGCAAGCTCCTGAAAGAGCGCGGCCTGTCCTTCGATATCGCCTTCACTTCGGTGCTCACCCGCGCGCAGAAGACCCTCGACCTGATCCTCGGCGAGATCGGCCAGGAAGGCCTCGAGACCATCCGCGACCAGGCGCTCAACGAGCGTGATTACGGTGATCTCGCGGGGCTCAACAAGGATGATGCCCGCGCGAAGTGGGGCGACGAGCAGGTTCATGTCTGGCGCCGCTCCTACGACGTGCAGCCGCCCGGCGGCGAGAGCCTGCGCGATACGGTGGCGCGTGTGCTGCCCTTCTATATCCGCGAGATTCAGCCCCGCGTCATGCGCGGCGAGCGGGTCATCGTCTCGGCGCATGGCAACAGCCTGCGCGCCCTGATCATGGTGCTCGACGGTTATACGAAGGAGACGATTCCGAGCCTCGAACTCGGCACCGGCATCCCCATGGTCTATCGCCTGAACGCCGATACGACGGTGGCGAGCAGCGAAATCCTCGAAGGTTGAGCGCGATATCCGCGCTCAGCCGAAGATGAAGGCGAGAAACGGCACCGCGACGACACCGGCCGTCGCGAGGCCGGCTGCCAGCAGGGTGCGGTCACGCTTTGCTGCGATGGAACGCAGCCGCCGCGCGACGCTCTGCCCGTCGAGCCTCGCATCGTCGAGAACATAGAGCGCGTCATCTTCGCTCAAGCCGAAAAAGGCGACGGCATCGCCGAGGCTGTCACCTGCGAGCCCCTGGGCACGCAGCAGCGGATCGGCATGGGCGATTTCCATTGGTGACGCCTGATAACGCAGGCGGCTGCGCGCATCGAACGGCGCTTCGTAATCCTCGGGGAACGGCGCAAAATCCGTATTCGGGCGGCGTTCCAGCAATACGGCCCAGCGCTCCAGGCGCTCACGGCGGGTCAGCATCTCCC
Source organism: Salinarimonas sp. (assembly GCA_020832565.1). Classification (GTDB taxonomy): domain Bacteria; phylum Pseudomonadota; class Alphaproteobacteria; order Rhizobiales; family Beijerinckiaceae; genus Saliniramus. Next base: position 158,143 of record JAFIEI010000003.1, read on the forward strand.
GCGGCCGGTTCGACGCGACTTGAGCAACGCTACGGAGCTGATCAACACCCTCGTGTTTCATCGATCCCTCCTCTGCAATGGTCGCTACAAAATGTATTCGCAGAGCGACAATTGTTCTGGAGTAAAATAGAAAGTTAACACTTGGGCCGAATTTCGGCAAGACGCGTTCCAAAATCAAACACTAAGTTACGAATTGTTGCGTGACCTTGGTTACGCAAGTGCAAAATACGTGACTGAAATTAAGATCAATTCACCTGCAATAACACCTGCTATGACCGATCGCCGCGCCAGAAAGTAGACGCCGACACCGGCAACCACGGCCCCGAAGCGGGCGAGGATCGGTGCTGCGGCAAGGGCGCCGGTGGGCGTCAGCAGCAGTTTCATCACGACTGCGGCGAGCAGTGTCGTGGCGACAGCGCGTACCCAGACGATGATTTCCGAGCGCTCGTCCAGCCCGCGCGAGACGACGACCCCGAGCGCGCGCCAGACCTCGCTGGGCAGAAAACCCACCATGATCAGAACGAGATAGGGCCATAGCGGCGCAATCGCGACTTCGAATGCCGTCATCTGCGCCTCCGCCCGATGAGCCAGGCCAGCGTTCCGCCGACGAGGCCGGTCGCCAGCAGGTCGAAATCGGGGCCCACAAGCAGCGTGAACAGCGGAGCGAGGACGGCGCCTATGAACAGCGCGGCCTGGTCGATGAGCGTGCGTGCACCTGCGATCAGGGCGATGGTGAAGAACAGCGGCGTCAGGAAGAGCAAGCCGGCTGCGAGGTACAACGGCACGGCGGCGCTGAGCAGGAAGCCGATTCCGGTCATCGTCGTCGCGACCAGCAGGCAGGCATTGGCGAAGCCGAGATAATAGCGGAACCGCTCCTCCTCCGGCATCGTCGGCATGCGGCGGTTGCTCTCGATCCAGACGGTCACCGCGACATAATGGGCGACGAAGAGCTGTGTGAGCAGGCTCTGTCCGGGGCGTCGCAGCATCGGCATCATCGCGACCGTCATCGGCAGCAGGCGGATCGAGGAAAGCGATACCGCCACTGCGAGTAACGGCAGCGCCGTGCCGCCCGCGACCCCGCCGAACAGGATCACCTGCGCCGGCGCGGCCCACATCAGGAGCGTCGACAACACCGCCACGCCGAAGGGGAAGCCGACATCCTGCGCCAGCGAGCCGACGCCGAGGAGGGAGAAGCCGACGATCCAGGCCGGCAGCACCAGCGCATCGCGGATGCCGCGCAGGACCGGGGAGCGGTGCGTTGATGATCCGCTGCCGTTCGTGCCCGTGCGCTCCGGCTGCGAGTCGTTGGCGCCTGTTTCGTTCATGCTTTTATTGATCACGAAGCGGCGCGCCACGCCATGGGAATTCCGCAATTGCCGGAGCTGCGCGCCCCCCGAATGCGCGTGCGCAGCGCGGTTTTGCCAGAACGGAGCGGGGAGGATGCGCGGTTTCGGCGCGTGCGCCGGCTGGCCGGTTCTGATACATACACGCATCGAACAATTGAAAAAATACAGGGCCGGAAACGATGGACATGATCGCCGCCGATGCGCGCAAGCGCCCCGATGCCGCCACCCTCGCGACGCTGAGCGAAGCCTTGAAGGGCTTTCTCGGAGAGCGCGTCTCCACATCGCAGGCGGTGCGCGAGCAGCACGCCAACACGCTGACATGGGTGGTGAACCAGCCGCCGGATATCGTCGTCTTCGTCGACAGCACGGAGGAGGTCTCGCGGGTGGTCAAGCTTTGCGCCGAGCATGACGTGCCGGTGATCCCGTTCGGCACGGGTACCTCCTTCGAGGGCCATACCAATGCCCCTTATGGTGGCGTCTCCATCGATACCAGCCGGATGAATGCGGTGATCGCGGTGCATGCCGAGGATCTCGACTGCGTGGTGCAGCCGGGGATCACGCGCAAGGCGCTCAATGAATATCTGCGCGATATGGGGCTGTTCTTCCCCATCGATCCGGGCGCAGACGCCTCGCTCGGCGGCATGGCAGGCACGCGCGCATCAGGCACCAATGCGGTGCGTTACGGCACGATGAAGGACAACGTGCTGGCGCTGACCGTGGTCATGCCCAATGGTGACATCGTCAAGACCTCGCGTCGCGCCAAGAAGTCCAGTGCCGGCTATGATCTCACCCGATTGATGGTCGGCTCGGAGGGCACGCTCGGCATCATCACGGAGATCACGTTGAAGCTGCACGGCATCCCGGAGGCGATTTCGGGCGGCGTCTGCCCCTTCCCGAGCATCGCGGCTGCCTGCGAGGCGGTGATCATCACCATCCAGTCCGGCATCCCGGTGGCGCGGATCGAGCTGATCGACGAGATGCAGGTGCGCGCCATCAACCTCTATTCGAAGACGACACTGGAGGAGAAGCCGCAACTCTTCCTCGAATTTCATGGCTCGGAAGATGGCGTGAAGGAGCAGGCTTCGCGCTTCGGCGAGATCGCCGAGGAATTCGGCGGCGGCCCGTTCGTGTGGACGACCCAGGCCGAGGAGCGCACCCGACTCTGGCAGGCGCGTCATGACGCATACTGGTCCGCGATGGCGCTGCGCCCCGGCGCCAAGGGTATCTCCACCGATGTCTGCGTCCCGATTTCGCGGCTGGCAGAATGTGTCGAGGCAACCCAGCGCGACATCGAAGAGGCAGGGCTGATGGCGCCGATCGTCGGCCATGTCGGTGACGGCAATTTCCACGTCCTGCCGCTGGTCGATATGGATAATCCCGAAGAGATCGCCAAGGCCGAGCGATTCGTCGAGCTGCTCGTCGAGCGTGCGCTCGAAATGGGCGGCACCTGCACCGGCGAACACGGCGTCGGCCAGATGAAGATGAAATACCTCGAATCGGAGCACGGTGCGGAGGCGCTCTCGGTCATGCGGGCGATCAAGCATGCGCTGGATCCGCAAAACATCATGAATCCCGGCAAGATCGTCTCCTGGTGAGCGAATGTCCCGGCCCCCGCAGGTGCGCCGGGACTTTAATTCGGGATTTTGTGCGCCGAACCGCCCGGCAATGCTGGACGTGCGCGCCCGCTTTCGTCATGGTTCGGCCATGTCACGGGGTTAACCCCGTGTCGAACCTGTTGAATTCGATCGCTGGCGTGAAGGGGTCTCTGGGCCTTGCGTGACAGTCTGACCGCTCTGGCGGCTCTCGTCATACTGATCCTGGTGGCGGCACTCGCGATCCCGCCTTTCGTCGACTGGGAGGAGCGACGTCTCGATCTCGAGGCGGCGCTTTCGCGCGCCGCCGGCATACCGGTGGAAACACGCGGTGCGATCGAGCTGCGGCTTTTGCCCTCGCCGCGCATGCGGGTCGACGGTCTCACCATCGGCGTCCCCGACGGCACCGCTCCTTCGCTCGTCGCCCAGAACGTATCCGCAGAGATGGAATTGACGGCGCTCCTGCGCGGCGAGGTGCGCTTTCGTGCGATCAGCGTCGCCGAGGCGGATCTGCGCCTGCCGATGCAGGATGGCGCTATGAGCCTTCCCGGAATGGCGCAGGGCGGCAGAGATGCGCTGGGCGCGCTCGCCTTCGATGACCTTACCATCACCGATCTGAGCGTGACCACGATCACGCCGGAGCTCGGCGCCATGCGGCGGGCCCGGCTCGGCGATATTCGCCTGGGTGCACCGTCGCTCGCCGGCCCGTGGCGGATCGAGGGTATCTACGCCGGCGACCGGTTCCGGCTCGGCACCGGTCAGCTCGACGAGAATCTGTCCATGCAGATCAAGCTCGTCGGCGGCGCCCAGACGGCGCTTCGCTACGATGTGGATGCGCGCCTGCAGATGACGCGCGAGGACGGGCGCTTCCGGCCCGAACTCGCCGGCGACATGCGCTTCACGGCCCTGCCTCACGCTGCCGGGCAGCCCGATGATGCCGATGGCGCAGTTACTGAGCCGATCGTTCTGAGCACCCGCTTCGACAGCGCGCGTGCCGGGTTCGATCTCTCCGATCTGCGGCTGGAGCTCGGCGACCCGTCGCTCGGCTCACAATTGGAAGGAAGCGGCTTCCTGCGGCTCGACGATCCGCGTCTGAGCCTGTCTCTGGAGGGGAGGCGGCTTGCGCTGGACGCCATCATGCGCGGCGAGCGCGGTGCGTTGCTTGCTTCCTGGCTCGCGGGGCAGGGGCAGGGCGCAGCACTGCCGCCTGTCGATCTATCCCTGGCTTTGGGCAGTATCGGTTTTGCGCAGGAAGAACTCGTGGATGTCGCGTTGCGCGCCATGCTGGAAGGTGGCGCCCTGCAGATCGCGCACAGCGCCGTCACGCTCCCCGGAGAGGGGCGGCTGACATTCGCCGGTGATCTCGATCTGGTTGCGCGCGATCGCATTGCCGGGCAGGCGCGCCTGACTGCAGCCGATGGCGACCGTCTGGCGCGCTATCTGCGGCGGATCGGTCTGGAGGGACCCTGGCTCGGCCTCGTGCGCGGCGCCGGGCTCGATATCGGCGGCCACGTCGCCATCGCGCCCGAGGGGATCACCCTGCGCGATCTGGCCTTCCGCGCCGGAGATGCGGCGATCGGCGGCATGCTTGTCTACACCGCGCCACAGATCGGCCAGCGCGGGCGCATCGAGGCGCAGATCCGCGCCGACGGGCTCGATCTGGCCGACCTTCCTCCGCTCGACGGCGTGCCGCTCACCGCCGGCGACACGGATATGACGATCGCGCTGTCGGCAGAGGACGTTCGCTACGGCGAGGAACGTGGCGGGCGCATCGATGCCCGCATGCACAGCGAGGGCGAGACACTCGTCGTCGAGACCTTCCGGATTGCGGGGCTTGCCGGAGCCGAGGCGGATCTTTCCGGGCGTATTGCCGCCGATGGTGCCGGCCTGATTTCCGGGCGCGTCCAGGCGGCGCGCGCGGCGCCGCTGCTGACCCTGCTCGGGCGTCTGCAGCAGGACGGTCTGCTCGGTCTCGCACCGCCCTTCATTCGCGAGGGTGGTGTCGATCTGGCCGTTTCGATCGACAGGCTGCCGCCGGAGCGCGGGCTCGATGCCGGCGCGTTGCGACTTTCCCTCGAGGGCGATCTCGCCGGCGGGCCATTCAGTGCCACCGCCTCGACGCTGGGCGGGCGCATCGAGGAATTCCGCATGTTCCTCGCCACCCGCGACACCCGGGACTGGGTCGATCTCGACCATCCCGCCGTGGCCGGGCGCGCCTCGAATGCGACGCTCGAAATGCGCCGGTCCGGTTCCGATCGCTATGCCGCGACGGCCTCGGGCGACATGGCGGGGCTGCGCTTTCGCACGACGCGCGCCCTGTCGATCGATGCGATCACGCGTGAGATCTGGGATGGGGAAATCCAGCTCGCCAGCGACGATCTGCGCCCGGCTCTGGCGCTTCTGGCGCTCGGCGATGCGGGGCTCGACACGCTGCCGGGGCAGATGCGTGTCTCGCTGTCACGCGAGCCCGGCGCTTCGCGGCTCGAACTGGACGGTCGGGTTGCGCAGGACCGCGTGCGCGGTTCGCTGCGGCTCGGGCAGGAGAGCATTTCCGGCGAGCTCGATCTCGCAGCCCTGTCGCTTCCCCCGCTTATCGATACGCTCTTGACGAATACCGGCGAGGCGGGTGCCGCAGGCGAGGCAGACGGCGCCGCCTTCCGTCCGATCAGAATGCCGCTTCGGCAGGGGCGGGTGGCGATCACGGCCGAGCGGCTCGGGCTCGGTCGGGACTTCGAAGCGCGTGAGGCGGCGTTCGATCTGCTGATCAGGCCCGATGGCCTGGTGTTTCAGGATTTCTCTGGCTCGCTGGATCCCGGGCAACTTTCGGGAACGCTGAGCCTGCGGCTTTCGCCGGACGGGCCGCTTGCGGTCGTCGGTGAGGTCGATTTCGCCGGAATGCCTGCCGAGCGGCTGCTCGGTCCCTCGCCCTTCGCGGCCAATCTGACCGGTGCGCTCGAATTTGGTGCAGCCGGCACGACGCTCGCCGATGTGCTCGCGGACCTCTCCGGTGCGGGGGTGATCATTCTCGATGACATCGCAATTGCGAACATGGCGCCGGACGGGGTCGACCGGGGGCTCGAACGTGCGCTCGCCGAGGACGACCCGCTCGGCGGTCGCCGCCTGCAGGGGCATGTCGAGCGCGCCCTCGACGACGGCAGTTTCACACGCGACGCGGCGACGGTGTCGGCCACGCTCGTTGGCGGCAATCTGCGGCTCGATCCGCTGCAACTCGGCGATTCGGATGCCGGGGAACCGTCATGGCGCGGCGTCGCGGCTTTCGGTCTGGCCGATGGCGGCATCGATATTCGCGGCACATTGCGCGCCGCCGACGGGCCGACCGGGTGGAGCGGGCCTGCACCGCAGATCGATCTGGGCTGGCGTGGCGGCGAGGACGGGGTGACGCGCATCGTCGATACCGGGCCCTTGACCAACGGCGTGGCCCAGATCGTGCTGCAACGTGAACTCGATCGGATCGAGGCATTCGAGCGTGAAGCCGGCGAACGGACGCGGCGCCTCGAGCAACTGCGCATGGAGCGCGCGCGCGAGCAGGCGCGCCTCGAATGGGTGCGTATCCTCGAAGAGCGTGAGCAGCGCGTGATCGAACGCCGCCCCGCCATGCTGGAAGCAGCGCAGACGATCGCACGCGAGCGCCGCGCGGAACGGGAAGCCGAGCGTCTGGCGCAGGAAGAGGCCCGACTCGCGGAGGAGGCAGCACGTCGCGCGGAAGAGGAGGCGGCCCGCGCTGAGGCGGAAGCGCGTCTGCGCGCCGAAGAGGCGGCGGCGCGAGAGGCCGAGGAGGAGGCGCGGCGCGTCCAGGAGCAGGCTGCCGAGCAGATTGAGCGCGAGCGCATGCGCGACGATATCCGGCGGCTGCTGGAGCGGCAGCGCGAGCTCGACGGCTGGCGCGACCTGTTCCGCGAAGACCGCCCGGGCGCCGATCTCGACCCGCCATTGCAGCTGTCACCGCCAGGATTTGCAGATCCTGCCAATAGTGCTCCCTGAGCCGGCCACTTGCTGCGCGCGGCGTGATGCCCGGCCAGCGCCGGGGATCAGAATCAAAGCGCCGCAGATCGCTTGATCCGCGGCGCTTTGCGATTCAGCAGAAACAATGGGCGCGTCAGCTGCGCGTCTGCGCCGCCTCGGGAACCGTTTCGTCGTTGGCGGGTGATGTGTCGGGCTGATGCGGAATCGCAGGGGTGGCCGTCTCGGCTTCCGCCGCTGCGGCTTCGTCGGCACCTGCCTTCTCCGCCGTGTCCGCCGTCTCCGACGGTTTGGGGCCGAGGCGTCCGTCGAGATAGCTGCCGACCTGAACCATCAGATCATCGACCTTGCCGTCGAAGAAATGGTTCGCACCCTCCACCACGGTATGCTCGATCTTGATGCCCTTTTGCGTCTTCACCTTCTCGATCACGCTCATCACTTCCTTGACCGGCGCGACCCGGTCCTCGGAGCCATGCACGAACAGGCCGGAGGAGGGGCAGGGGGCGAGGAAGGTGAAATCGTAGCGGTTGGCCATGGCACCGATCGAGATGAAGCCCTCGATCTCCGGACGGCGCATCAGCAGCTGCATACCGATCCAGGCACCGAAGCTCACACCGGCGATCCAGCAGGCGCGCGCATCCGGATTCATGGATTGTGCCCAGTCGAGCGCCGCCGCGGCGTCCGAGAGTTCGCCTGCACCGTGATCGAAGGCGCCCTGCGAGCGACCCACGCCGCGCGAATTGAAGCGCAGAACCGAGAAACCGCGATCCACGAAATCGTAGAACAGGTTGTAGACGATCTGGTTGTTCATCGTCCCGCCGAATTGCGGGTGGGGATGAAGCACGATGGCGATCGGCGCGTTTTTCTTCTTGGCGGGCTGATAGCGCCCCTCCAACCGACCGGCGGGACCGGTGAAGATCACCTCAGGCATATACTTTCCTCACTTGCGCTTGCTTCGCGCTCCGGCAGACCGGCGCGATGCGCGCGTTACCGATGTGTCTGCCACGCCCATTCTTCAGGCTCATAAGCGCATTCACGTATAAAATCCGCCCGAGCACATCGCATGGCCTTGACTTCCGATACCGGGCTTCCCTAAATCCCTTTTAGAATAGTTCTAAGCGGTTAGAATGATTCTAAACTGGCTTCGGTTCCCGTGTCATCGCTTACCAATGATGTGGTGGGCGTGCTTTAGCACGGCAAGCGGGGGCAAATGCAAGAATTTCGTGTCGTGAAACCGCCTTTTGCGGATTTACACACGGCAGGATAGTGAGGCGCGAACTTTTCCCGATATGAGCACGAATGGTCGCACATATCTCGACTACAATGCCACGGCCCCCCTGCGGCCGCAGGCGCGGGATGCGTTCGTGCGCGTGCTGGAGCATGTCGGCAATGCCTCCTCCGTCCATCGCGAGGGCCGCGCGGCGCGCGGGATCGTCGAGACGGCGCGCGATGCCGTCGGCGCGCTCGTCGGCGGCAAGGGCAAGAACGTGATCTTCACCGGGTCCGGTTCCGAGGCCAACAATCTCGTGCTGGCGCCGGGTTTCCAGCGCGCCGGGGCATCCGAGGCGATGAAGCTTCTGGTCGGGGCAGGCGAGCACCCCTGCGTGCTGGAGGGCCATCGTTTCCCGGTGCATGACGTCGAGCATATCCCGCTCGATGCCGACGGTATCGTCGATCTCGCCTGGCTCGACGCACGGCTCGCCGATCTCGCGGATACGCCGGTGCTCGTATCAATCCAACTCGCGAACAACGAAACCGGCGCGGTCCAGCCGATCGCCGAGGCGGCGGCCCTGGTGAGGGCGCGCGGCGGGCTGATGCATTGTGATGCTGTGCAGGCGGCAGGCAAGGTCGCGGTTGATATCGACGCGCTCGGGGTCGACGCGCTGACGCTTTCGGCCCACAAGCTCGGCGGTCCGCAGGGTGTCGGGGCGCTGGTTCTGGCCGGCGAAGGCTATGTGCTCGACCGCCTCGTGCGCGGTGGCGGCCAGGAGCGCAACTGGCGTGCGGGCACGGAGAACGTCGCCGGCATCGCCGCTTTCGGTGAGGCTGCGCGGGTTGCGCGTGAGGCATTGGCGCAGGAAGAGGTGCGGCTGGCGGTTCTGCGCGCGGCATTCGAGGGCGCGATCCGCGAGATCTGCCCGGATGCCGTGATCTTCTCGGAGAAGGCCCCGCGCCTGCCCAACACCATTCTTTTCGCCGTCCCCGGCAAACGCGCCGAGACGGCCCTGATCGCGCTCGATCTGAACGGCGCGGCGCTCTCTTCGGGCTCCGCCTGTTCCTCGGGCAAGGTGAAACGCTCGCATGTTCTCGACGCGATGGGGGTCGATCCCGCGCTCGCGGAAGCTGCGTTGCGGTTGAGTTTCGGTTGGAACACGCAAAAAGAAGATGTGACACACTTCACAGCGGCTTTTGCGAGACTACTTTCGAATCGAAACCAAAGTTCGGAATGCGCGGCATAAGTCGCGTGTCGACAGGTTGTTCAACGGCCAATCCGCGGCCCTTGAAGCCGTGAGAGGAGGGTGAAATGCCTGCAGTGCAGGAAACGATCGATCGCGTTAAGGAAATCGACGTCGATCAGTACAAGTATGGCTTCGAGACCATCATCGAGATGGAGAAGGCCCCCAAGGGCCTGAACGAGGACATCATCCGCTTCATTTCGGCCAAGAAGAACGAGCCGGAATGGATGCTGGAATGGCGCCTTGACGCCTATCGCCGCTGGCTGACCATGCAGGAGCCGGATTGGGCGCGGGTCAATTATCCCAAAATCGACTTCAACGATCTGTATTATTATGCCGCGCCGAAATCGAACGAGGCGCCGAAGTCGCTCGACGAGGTCGATCCGGAAATCCTCAAGACCTATGAAAAGCTCGGCATCCCGCTGCGCGAACAGGAAATGCTGGCCGGCATCGCCCCGGAAAACCGGGTTGCGGTCGATGCCGTGTTCGATTCCGTTTCCGTCGCGACGACGTTCAAGAAGGAGCTCGCAGAGGCGGGCGTGATCTTCTGCTCGATCTCGGAAGCCGTGCATGAGCACCCCGAGCTGGTGAAGAAGTATCTGGGGACGGTCGTGCCCAAGAGCGACAATTTCTACGCTTCGCTCAACTCGGCGGTCTTCACCGACGGCTCCTTCGTCTACGTGCCCCCGGGCGTGCGTTGCCCGATGGAGCTCTCGACCTATTTCCGCATCAACGAGAAAGAGACCGGCCAGTTCGAGCGAACGCTGATCATCGCCGACAAGGGCTCTTATGTAAGCTATCTCGAAGGCTGCACGGCGCCCCAGCGCGACGAGAACCAGCTTCACGCCGCCGTGGTCGAGCTCGTGGCGCTCGATGATGCCGAGATCAAGTACTCCACCGTGCAGAACTGGTATCCCGGCGATGCCCAGGGCAAGGGCGGCATCTACAACTTCGTCACCAAGCGTGGCGATTGCCGCGGCAAGAACTCGATCATCACCTGGACCCAGGTCGAGACCGGTTCCGCCATCACCTGGAAATACCCCTCCTGCATCCTGCGCGGCGATGGTTCGCGCGGCGAGTTCTACTCCATCGCCGTCTCGAACGGGCGCCAGCAGATCGATTCCGGCACCAAGATGATCCATCTGGGCAAGAACACCACGAGCCGGATCATCTCGAAGGGCATCTCGGCGGGCCATTCCGAGAATACCTATCGCGGCCTCGTCTCGGCGCATCGCAAGGCCTCGGGTGCGCGCAATTTCACCAATTGCGACAGCCTGCTGATCGGCAACAATTGCGGCGCGCATACGGTGCCGTATATCGAGAGCAAGAACGCCTCCGCCCGGTTCGAGCACGAGGCGACCACCTCCAAGATCTCCGACGAGCAGCTGTTCTACGTCATGCAGCGCGGCCTCGACGAGGAGGAGGCGGTGGCGCTCATCGTCAACGGCTTCGTCAAGGACGTGTTGCAGAAGCTCCCGATGGAATTCGCCGTCGAGGCGCAGAAGCTGATCTCGATCTCGCTGGAAGGTAGCGTCGGCTGAAGGCTGCGCGACACGCGCGCCGACCGACGCATGAAACGATCTGAAGGACGGAAAGAACATGTTGGAAATCAAGAACCTCGTCGTCGAAATCGAGGGCAACCGCATCCTCAACGGGCTCGATCTCACCATCAACAATGGCGAGATCGCCGCGATCATGGGCCCCAACGGCTCGGGCAAGTCGACGCTCTCCTATGTCATCGCCGGCAAGGACGAGTATGAAGTGCTCGATGGCGAGATCATTCTCGACGGGCAGAACGTGCTGGAGATGGACCCCGCCGAGCGGGCCGTCGCCGGCGTCTTCCTCGCCTTCCAGTATCCGCTGGAAATCCCCGGCGTCGCGACCATGACCTTCCTCAAGGCCGCGCTCAACGCCCAGCGCAAGGCGCGCGGCGAGGCCGAGCTGACCACGCCGGACTTCATCAAGCGTGTGAACGAAGCCGCGCAGAAGCTCGCCATCCCGAAGGAAATGCTCAAGCGCGCGCTCAATGTCGGCTTCTCCGGCGGCGAGAAGAAGCGCATGGAGATCCTGCAGATGGCGCTGCTCGAGCCGCGTTTCTGCATCCTCGACGAGACCGATTCCGGCCTCGACATCGATGCCCTGCGCATCGCGGCGGAAGGTGTGAACGCCCTGCGTTCGCCGGATCGCTCCTTCCTCGTGATCACCCACTATCAGCGCCTCTTGAACTACATCGTGCCCGACAGCGTGCACGTGATGGCCGGCGGCAAGATCGTCAAATCCGGTGGCAAGGAGCTCGCCCTCGAGCTCGAGGCCAATGGTTATGCCGATTACAAGGCACAGGAGGCCGCGTGATCATGGCTGACATGGAACGGATAAACACGCCGGTCGAGACGGCGATCGCCGAGCATTTCGCCGGCGCGAAGGCGGTGCTGCCCGGCGATGCCGGCGCGCGCGAGACCGCCTTCGCCCGCTTCGCCGAAGCCGGCCTGCCGCATCGGCGCGTGGAGGAGTGGAAGTATACCGACCTGCGCAGCGTCATGCGCGAGGCCGCGCCGCTGGCACCGGCCCTTGCCGACGATGACGCAGTCGCGGCGCTCGAAGCCTCGCCCTGGTTCGCCGGGATCGAGGCGGCGCGCATCGCCATCGCCAACGGCCATGTCGTGGCGAGCGCGTCCGATTTTGCCGATCTGCCCGAGGGCGTCTCGCTGGAGACGACGGCGCAGGCGCTGGCTTCCGGTCACCCGGATCTCGCCGCGCTCGGTGCCATCCCGGAAGCGTCGGAGAACATCGCCTACGCACTCAACAGCGCCTTCATGAGCGACGGCGTCGTGATTCGCGTGGCCGCTGGCACGAAGGTGGAGACGCCGCTGCATCTGCGCTTCGTGATCACCGGCGACAGCGCCGTGGCGACGGCGACGCGGACGCTCGTCATCGTCGAGAAGGGCGCCTCCGTGACGCTGTTGGAAAGCCATGACAGCGCCGACGATGTGGCGCACCAGCCCAACAACGTCGTCGAGATCGTGGCCGAGGACGAGACCGAAATCGCGCATTTCCGCATCGACGGCCATGGTAGTGGGGCGCAGGCCCTGTCGACGCTGACGGCGCATCTGGGTGCGCATGTGGCGTTCGATACGCTCAACATGATCGCCCGCCCGGGGCTGGTGCGGCATCAGGTCTTCATGACCTTCGCCGGCGAGCATTCGAAGGGCGGCGTGCGTGGTGCGACCATGCTGGGCGAGCGGCAGCACGCGGATACGACGCTGTTCGTCAACCACGTCGCTCCCCATTGCGAGAGCCGGGAGCTGTTCAAGACGGCGCTCGACGGCAATGCGACGGGGGTCTTCCAGGGCCGCATCGCAGTGGCGAAGGAGGCGCAGAAGACCGACGGGCAGATGATGTCGGCGGCGGTGCTTCTGTCCGACGGCGCCACCATGAACAACAAGCCCGAGCTCGAAATCTTCGCTGATGACGTGCTCTGCGCCCATGGTGCGACCTGCGGTGAGCTCGATGACGATCTGCTGTTCTACCTGATGGCGCGCGGCATTCCGCGTCCGGAGGCGGAGGCGCTCCTGATCGAATCCTTCCTCGGCGAGACCGTCGAGGAGGCTGTCGACGAAACGGACGAGGCCATGCGCGAGGCGCTGATGGGCGTCGCACGCACCTGGCTCGCCGCACGCGGCTGAACCGCCTGCCAAGCCGCCCGACCCGGTTTTCACGGGCCGGGCGGGCGCATGATCGGCATGCCGCCATCGCGGTGGCAGCCATGAGGATGAGGCGATGGACGTGACCAACAAACCGCAGGCTTTCGACGTCGAGGCGATCCGCCGGGAATTTCCGATCCTGACGCAGGAAGTCTACGGCAAGCCGCTGGTCTATCTCGACAATGCGGCCTCGGCCCAGAAGCCGCGCGCCGTGATCGACCGCATGGTGCACACCATGGAGACCGGCTATGCCAACGTCCATCGCGGCCTGCATCACATGGCCAATGTCGCCACGGAAGGCTTCGAGCAGGCCCGCGAGACTTGCCGGGAATTCCTCAATGCCGAATCCGTCGATGAAATCGTCTTCACCCGCAACGCCACCGCGGCCTACAACCTCGTCGCCAACGCGTTCGGGCAGATGGAAGGCCCCGAAGGGATCGGGGAGGGGGACGAGATCATCCTCTCGATCATGGAGCACCATTCCAACATCGTGCCCTGGCATTTCCTGCGCGAGCGCAAGGGCGCCGTGATCAAATGGGCGCCGGTCGACGATGACGGGAATTTCCTCTTCGAGGAATTCGAGAAGCTGTTTTCTCCGCGCACGAAGATGGTTGCGATCACGCAGATGTCGAATGCGCTGGGTACCATCACCCCGATGCGCCAGATCATCGACGCGGCGCATGCGCGCGGCGTGCCGGTGCTCGTCGATGGGGCGCAGAGCGCGGTGCATATGCATGTGGATGTGCGCGCGCTCGATGCCGATTTCTTCGTCTTCACCGGCCACAAGGTCTACGGGCCGACCGGAATCGGCGTGCTCTACGGCAAGAAGGAATGGCTCGACAAGCTCGGCCCCTTCGAGGGCGGCGGGGAGATGATCTCGGAAGTGACGACCGAGACGGTCACCTACAATACGCCCCCGCATCGCTTCGAGGCGGGCACGCCCGCGATCATCGAGGCGATCGGGCTCGATGCCGCGCTTCGCTTCATGCTGGATATCGGGCGCGACAACATCGTCGCCCACGAAAACATGCTGCGCGACTACGCGCATGAGCGCCTGCGCGAGATGAATTCGCTGAAGATCATCGGCCAGGCCAGGGAGAAGGGCGCGATCATCTCCTTCGAGATGAAGGGCGCACATGCCCATGACGTCGCCACCGTAATTGATCGCTACGGCGTGGCCGTGCGCGCGGGCACGCATTGCGCGATGCCGCTTCTGAGCCGCTTCGGCGTGACTTCGACCTGCCGCGCCTCGTTTGCCCTGTACAACACGCGCGAGGAGGTCGATAAACTCGTCGACGCTTTGCGCAAGGCGGAAACAATGTTCGCCTGAGAGGCTTGAGAATCATGAGCACCGACAATCCGGAACCGAATGCCCCGTCAATCGACGCGAAATCCGGCCTGCCGCCGGAGGAGATCGATCGCCTGACCGATGACATCGTGATGGCGCTGAAGTCGGTCTACGACCCGGAAATCCCGTCCGACATCTACGAACTCGGCCTGATCTACCGCGTCGAGATCGATGATGACCGCAACGTCGCCATCGACATGACGCTGACGGCCCCGGGCTGCCCCGTCGCCGGCGAGATGCCGGGCTGGGTGGAGAATGCCGTGGCCGGGGTGCAGGGCGTACAGAGCGTCACGGTCAACATGACCTTCGACCCGCCCTGGGACCAGAGCCGCATGTCGGACGAGGCCCGCGTCGCCCTCGACATGTGGTGAGCGGCGCCGGCTCGCTTTCCGGGATCAGCGCCCCTGCCAGCGCGGTTCGCGCTTTTCGATGAAGGCGCCGATGCCCTCCTCGGCGTCGCGCGCCATCATGTTTTCCGCCATGACGCTGGCTGCGTAATCATAGGCCTCTTCCAGCCCCATGTCGCGCTGCGTGTAGAAGGCGCGCTTGCCGATGGCGAGGGTGTGGCCTGATTTCGAGGCGATAATCGTCGCCATGGCCTGCGCCTGCGCCAGCGCCTCGCCCTCGGGCGCGACGCGGTTGACGAGGCCGAAGCGGTGCGCTGTCTCGGCATCCGCAAGCTCGCCGAGCAGCAGCATTTCCATCGCGTGCTTGTTGGCGAGGTTGCGCGAGAGCGCCACCATCGGCGTGGAGCAGAACAGCCCGATATTCACCCCCGGCGTGGCAAAACGCGCCTTCGCCCCGGCCACGGCGAGATCGCAGCTCGCGACGAGCTGGCAGCCGGCGGCGGTGGCGACGCCCTCGACCGACGCGATGACGGGCTGGGGGAGGGCGACGATCTTCTGCATCAGCGCCGAGCAGCGCCGCATGAGATCGGCGAAATAGGCCGCCCCGCCATCCGGATCGGCCCGCCGCGCGGTCATTTCCTTGAGATGATGCCCGGCGCAGAAGGCGGGGCCCTCGGCGGTCAGCATCACGACGCGGATGTCGCGATCATCGGCGATGGAATCGAGCGTGTCGGACAAGGCCGCGATCATCGCATCCGAGAGCGCATTGCGCGAGGGCGGGTGATCGAGTGTGA
>JAFIEI010000071.1 GCA_020832565.1 Salinarimonas sp.
TCACCGACGATCTCGGCCACCTGCGCGCCCTGTTCATCGCCCTCGACATGGCGCTGGCCGACATCCAGGACCGCGATGCCCGCTGCGCCCTGCGCACCCTCTCCGACACCATCCACGCCCGCCTGCGCGGGATCCGGGACGCCGTCGAGCGCCTGCGCAATCGTGGTCGCGGCAGCACGGATGACGAGCAGCCAAAGCGTCGCGAATAAGCGCGCCCTCTCCCCTCTCCCTCCGAGGAGAGGGGCCGGGGGTGAGGGGCGCTGATGCAGAGGGAGGCGCCTCACCGGCAACCACCCCGCCGCCACCCTCACCGCTGCCCCCTCTCCGCAAGGGAGAGGGGGACGCCGCCGTCGCCGGCACGGATTTCTCCGCGACCGGGGAGGGCGAGCGGGTCATGGAGCGCAACTCCCCTCTCCCCAAGGGAGAGGGGAAAGGCGGCATTTCCGGCGCGTGATTACGCCAGCCCCTCGCGGGTTACCCAGTCGAGCGTCTTGTCGAGGGCGCGTTCGAGGCGGTCGAACAGGGCGTCGATCTCTTCCTCGGTGATGATCAGCGGCGGGCACAGGGCGATGCGGTCGCCGGCCAGCGAGCGCACGATCAGGCCCTCCTCCTGGGCGAAGGTCACCGTCTTGGCCGCGACGCCCTTCTTGGGATCGTATTGCCGCTTCGTCGCCTTGTCGGCGACGATCTCCATGCCGGCGATCAGGCCCATGCCGCGCGACTCGCCGATCAGCGGATGCTGCTCCAGTGCCGTGACACGCTTCTGGAAATGCGGGGCGCGGGCGCGGACCTTCCCGACGATGTCCTCGCGCTGGTAGATCTCCAGCGTCTTGATCGCGACAGCGCAGGAGACCGGGTGGCCGGAATAAGTAAAGCCGTGGCCGAACACGCCGATCTTGCGGCTTTCATCCAGCATGGCCTGGTAGATATCCTCGTTGAGCATCACCGCGCCGAGCGGCGCATAGGCCGAGGTGATCGCCTTGGCGGCGGAGATGCTGTCGGGACGGATGTCGAGGGCGGTGGAGCCGAACATCTCGCCCAGACGCCCGAAGCCGCAGATCACCTCGTCGGCGATCATCAGGACGTCGTAGCGATCGAGCACCGCCTGGATCTTGGGGAAGTAGCCCGCCGGCGGGACCACGGCGCCGCCGGCGCCCATCACCGGCTCGGCGATAAAGGCGGCAACCGTTTCGGGGCCCTCGCGCAGGATCTGCTCCTCGAGCTCGGCGGCCAGCCGCGTGGAGAATTCCTCCTCGCTCTCGCCCTCATGCGCGAAGCGGTAATGATGCGGGCAGGACGTGTGCAGGATGTTGGCGATGGGCAGATCGAAATCGGTATGGTTGGCCGGCAGCCCCGTCAGCGAGGCGGAGGCGACGGTGACGCCGTGATAGCCCTTCAGGCGGGCGATGATCTTCTTCTTCTGCGGGCGTCCGCGGGCATTGTTGTAATACCAGACCAGCTTGACCTGGCTGTCATTGGCCTCCGAGCCCGACGAGGTGAAGAACACCTTCGAGACCGGCACCGGGGCGATCTCCTTCAGCTTCTCGGCGAGCTCGATCGCGGGATCATGGCTGCGGCCCGAGAAGAGATGCTGGAAGGGCAGCTTGAGCATCTGCTCATAGGCGGCCTCGGCCAGCTCCTTGTTGGAATAGCCGAGCGAGGTGCACCACAAACCGGCCATGCCCTCGAGATAGGGCTTGCCCTCGGTATCGTAGACCCAGACACCCTCGCCGCGCTCCAGGATGAGCGGGCCCGTCTCGCGGAAGGCGGCGAGCTGGGTATAGGGATGGATCAGGGTTTCGACATCGCGGGTGGCGAGATTGGACAGCACGGGAACCTCCTTCGACTGAACATATGAAGGGTAACCGCGTTCGCCGCGCATACAATTGCGATTATCACCAAGGCACGTGCGATTCCGGGCACCGGCCCGTCAGGGCGTCTCCCAGGCCCCCGCTGCCCGGCCCAGCACCGTCGCGGCGAGAAGGCCGTTGCCGGAGAGATACCCCGCATCGCCGGCCCCCGAGACGCCGCAGGCCGCACCGCCCGCCGCGCGCAGATTGGGCAGGAAGCCACCGTCGCGACGCATCACGCGGCCATGGCCGTCGGTCTCCAGCCCGCCCTGTGTATGAAACAGCGCCCCCGTGACCCGCACCGCGCGATAAGGCGGCATGAGCGGCGGTGTCTGCGCGAAATCGCGACCGAAGGCGTCGCGCCCGCCCGCTTCACGCGCCTGCGCGATCTCGGCGAAACAATCGACCAGCGCTTCGCGCTCCACGCCGATGATATCGGCCAGTTCCTCACTCGTCGCGGCTTCGCGGATGGCGCCCTGTGCCTGCGCGTCACGAAAATCGGCAAATTGCGAAGCGATTCCGGCGATGCGTTCGTCGAAGATGCTGAAGGCCTCGCCGCCGGGGCGGGCGAGTACAGCGCGGGCGGCCTCGGAATAGCCCTGGGATTCGTTCCAGAAGCGCCGCCCCGTGCGATCCACCTGAAACCCGCCTTCGCCGATCACCGCCCAGGTGATCAGGATACCGTGCGGATGCGCGACATTGCCATGGCCCTGATAGGCGCCGGGATGGCGGATGCGCGCGCCGAGCGCCTCGCCCCAGAGCATCGCCTCGCCCTGATTGCCGGTATGTCCGAAATAAAGGGCATCGGCGATATCGGGCAGGTATTCGCGCACCATCTGCGCATTGCCGCCGAAGCCGTTGCAGGCCAATACGAGCTTCTCGCAACCGACACGCTCGATACCGCCGTCGGGGCGCAGCATAGTCACACCGGCAACACGCCCTGATGCATCAGTATGAAGGGTGGTGACACGGCGCTCGGTGATGATGTCGATGCCGGCATTCTCGCAGGCTGTGCGCAGGCGATCGACGAGTTCGCGGCCCGAGCGGCTCGGCAGGCCGTGCATGCGCCGGCGGCTATGGCCGGGATAGTCGAAATCGTCGACGAGGCTGAAGGGCAGGCCGTAGCGATCCGCCAGCCATTCGATCATGGGCGCGGCGCCGCGCGCGAGGCTCGCCACCAGCGCCGGATCGTTCTCATCATGGGCCTTGCGCTGGATATCCGCGGCGAAGATCCCGGCATCGTCGTCGATGCCGGCCTCGCGCTGGAAACGGGTACCGGCAGCGGGGATCAGCCCGGCGGAGAGGGCGGTCGAGCCCGAGGGCGTCGCGTCACGTTCGACGACGAGCACCGCCTCGTCGCGCTCATGCGCCGCCAGCGCCGCGACCATGCCGCAGGCGCCCGCTCCGATGATCACCATGCCCGTGTCGAAATCGGCGGCAAAGCCGTCATCAACGCGGCGGACGTCGATCACGGGGGTGCCGTGCGCCGCCATGGGCGCCTCAGCTGTCCATCTTCAGCGCGGCGATGAAGGCTTCCTGCGGGATCTCCACCTTGCCGAACTGGCGCATGCGCTTCTTGCCCGCCTTCTGCTTCTCGAGCAGCTTGCGCTTGCGGGTGGCATCGCCGCCATAACACTTCGCGGTCACGTCCTTGCGCAGCGCCCGGATGGTCTCGCGGGCGATGACCTTGCCGCCGATCGCCGCCTGGACGGGGATCTGGAACATATGCGGCGGGATCAGCTCCTTGAGCTTCTCGCACATGGCGCGCCCGCGATTCTCGGCGCGGGTGCGGTGGACCAGCATCGAGAGCGCGTCGACCGGCTCGGCATTGACGAGGATCGACATCTTGACGAGGTCCTCCTGCCGGTAATCCGTGATCTGGTAATCGAACGAGGCATAGCCCTTGGAGATCGATTTCAGCCGGTCGTAGAAATCGAAGACGACCTCGTTGAGCGGCAGGTCATAGACCACCATGGCGCGCTTGCCGACGTAATTGAGATCGATCTGCAGCCCGCGCCGCTCCTGGCAGAGCTTGAGCACCGCGCCGAGATATTCGTCTGGCGTCAGGATCGTGGCGCGGATCCAGGGCTCCTCGACATGCTCGATCTTCATCACGTCGGGCATGTCGGCGGGATTGTGCAGCTCCTGCTCGGTGCCGTCGCGCATGATCAGCTTGTAGACGACTGACGGCGCGGTCGAGATCAGGTCGAGATCGAATTCGCGCGAGAGCCGCTCCTGCACGATTTCCAGATGCAGCAATCCGAGGAAGCCGCAGCGGAAGCCGAAGCCGAGCGCGGCGGAGCTCTCCATCTCGAAGGAGAAGCTGGCATCGTTGAGACGCAGACGCCCCATTGCGTTGCGCAGATCGTCGAACTCGCCGGCATCGACCGGGAACAGGCCGCAGAACACCACCGGCTGCACCGGCTTGAAGCCCGGCAGCATTTCCGTGCAGGGGCGCTTTTCTTCCGTGATGGTATCGCCGACGCGGGTATCGGCGACTTCCTTGATCGCGGCGGTGATGAAGCCGACTTCGCCCGGGGCAAGCTCCGCGACGTCGAATTTCTTGGGGCGAAACACGCCGACCTTGTCGACCGTGTAGCTGGCATCGGTGCCCATCATCTTGATGCCCATGCCTTTCTTGAGCACGCCATCCATGATGCGCACGAGCACGACAACGCCGAGATAAGGGTCGTACCAGCTATCCACCAGCATCGCCTTCAGGGGCGCCTTGCGGTCGCCCTTGGGCGGGGGCAGGCGGGTTACGATGGCTTCGAGCACGGCTTCGATATTGAGGCCTGTCTTGGCCGAAATCTCGACGGCATCCGAAGCGTCGAGGCCGATGACCTCCTCGATCTGCTCGCGCACGCGCTGCGGCTCGGCTGCGGGGAGATCGACCTTGTTGAGGATCGGGACGATCTCGTGATCCTGATCGAGCGCCTGGTAGACATTGGCCAAAGTCTGCGCCTCGACGCCCTGGCTGGCATCGACGACGAGGAGCGAGCCCTCACAGGCCTGCAGCGAGCGCGCGACCTCGTAGGAGAAATCCACGTGGCCGGGCGTGTCCATCAGATTGAGGATATAGGTCTTGCCGTCCTTGGCCGGATATTCCAGCCGCACGGTCTGCGCCTTGATGGTGATGCCGCGCTCGCGCTCGATATCCATCGAATCGAGGATCTGCTCCTGCATCTCCCGGCTGGTCAGCGCGCCCGTCAGCTGGATCAGGCGATCGGCCAGCGTCGATTTGCCGTGGTCGATATGCGCCACGATCGAGAAATTGCGGATGTTGTCGAGGGTTTCGGCGGTCATGGCGTCCCGGATCATGAACCGGATCCCGCAAGCATGCGGGATCCTTTTTTAATCATGATCGCGGCATAGCAGGGGCGGCGCTGTTAGCCAAGCGATAAGCCCGGTGGTGCTTTGTCACTCCTGCACTTCATAATCTTCCGCCCGGATGGGTGAGGGCAGGTGGTAGCTGTCCGGAGACTGGCCATGCATAACGGAAGCCATGATGTCGTCGAGGTGTTCGCGCAGATTGCGCGGGGGCGGGTTGCTCGGGTCGAGCCCGATCGTGTTGTGGGGTAGCCCCCTGTAGAACGCGTCTGGTTCCGCCGTGCCCATAATGTTTGCGGCGAACATCTCCGAAAGCCCTTCATAGGGATTGCCGGCATAGCGCGAGACGCAAAGGCCGAGGACTTCGCAGGCGGGCTCTTCCGGATCCCGGAAGATCGTGACGTCGCCCTCGTATCTGGGTGTAAAATAGGGCGCGTAGCCCAGCTCTTGCAGGCTGTCGAGGATTCCCTCGGTCGTGGGCTGAATGATGTAGCCTTCATGTTTCGCCCATTGGAGGAATTCCTGCCAGGTCGCCCCCGGGAAGTACATTTCATCAATGATGTCCTGCCGACTCATGGAGCCCGGCGCAGGGTTGTCGTTGTTCGGGCCATGCACCGTGGCGATCGGCTCCAGGTTGTCGCGGAAGCGCTGGACCAGCATCGGATCGGCCCTGGCCACCATGGCGTGCATCGCCTCGTGGGCGACGGTGCCCCGGAAAACCGTATCGACATCCTGCATGATCTCGTACTTCGCGATCTGCGATGGTGCCATCAATGCCATGACGCCGGTTTGTTCTGAGGAGACGCCGACCGTCATGAATCCTGAGTTTTCCGCATCGCGGGTATTCGGCGTCTTCAGCGCGAGACCGATACCTTCAAGAGCGCCGGGAAAGCGTCTCGCGATCTCATCAAGGATCGGGAGTGCGTTGTTCACCACCTCGAGGAACGTCTCCTCGAAGTGGTACGTCCGATCCGAGCCGGCATTGTGGAGATCGGCGGCGACATACATCCCGTAGCGGTCCTGCAGCAGCCTGATGGCGTCGGGAACATTGGTGACCACCGGCGGCCCGTCGACAGCGTCGGGCGCTTCCGCCTTGCGCAGCTGTTCGAGGCGTCCGATCGCCCTGTCGATGTCGGGATCCTGCTCATCGCCCTTGCGCAGGGCTTCGAGGATGGCGTCGCGATAGTTCGGCGGTACGTTTTCGATCGTGTCGGAGAGCTGGTCATTGACGAGGCCGGCTGCGGCGCGTGGGTCGAGATTGCGCAGGGCGTTGATCGTCGCCGTCGAGATGCCGGGCCGGGAGCTCGGCGCGCCGCCGAGGGTCCCGGGCGTGAATTGCGGCCAGAGCGCGTGCAGGAAGAGCTCGACCAGAGGCCCGTGCTCCTCGATGGCTTTCTGAATCGGGCTTTCTCCCGTGACGAAACTCGAATTGCCGAGTGAGCGCTCGATGGCTTCGCGCGCGGCCTTCTCGGCCTGTTCGAGGGCATTGCGTTGGCCCTCGGTACGGGCATTGCGGAGCATCTCAGCGGGGGAGATGATGCCCGGTCGGGATGTTTGCCCGGTATCATCTGCCGGGCTCCCGTTCCCCGCACCCTGGGCCAATCGCTGCGAGATCCGCTCCCGACTCTCTTCGAACTCACGTCGCAGCTGGTCAAAGCTTGGAACGTCGCCGCCGGACGACATCGGGCCGATCGTCACGTCGCCCGGTCGCCAGCCGCCGGGCCCGCCGCCGCCCCCCCACTCCGGCATGGCAGGGCCGCCGCCTCCCCATACCGGGAACAGCCTTTCCGGCCCGACGAAATTGCCGCTTTCGGCAATGCCGCGATCGTGGAGGATCTCCTGGCTCGTCTTGTTCATGCCGGCGAAAATATTGGCTTGGAACTGGTGCAGGAAGCCGATTACATCGCCGCGCCTAACGGCCTCGACGACGACTTTTGCACCGGCGCGGGCAATGTCGCGCAGTTCCTCGGGCGAATGCAGCTCTTGCATTTCGGCCAACTCGTCGCGGAAGCGGAGCCTCATCGCCGCGATCGCACCGTCAATGTCGGAGTTTGTCGAGAGCCCCTCGGAGGTGCGCTGAAACGCATTGCCGAGATGGTCGTCGGCATCCCCGAAGCAGACAGTATAGATCTGACGCGCAACGCGGTTTTCGTCGATCACGCCGTCTCCGCCGACCGTGCCGGTCGGTGCGCTCGGAACTGCACCCGGTGCGCCGAGCGGCGCTGCGCCCTTCGTCATCATCGCATCGGAGAAGGCGGAAACCTGCCCCGCGCCCGACAAACTCTGGACCTGCGGAGATTTGATACCAGGAAAATCCATGGCTCTGTCCAATTCGATAATCAATCAACGAATAATCGTGTGGCGACGACCGGCTTCAGGCAGCCGGTCGTCACGGGTGCAGCATCACGGCTCCTGGCGCTCGGGACGATCCGTCCAGCGCAGATGCGGATACAAATTGGCTGCGAACGGTGAATCAGCGTCCGGCGGAACGATCTCGCCACCGAGGCCCATATAGTATTCCAGAGCGCCGGGCAGCGATATCAGCTCGAGGATACCCTCGCTGCGATCAAATGCCTCCTGCAGCAGCTTGAGGCCGATACCCTGCTCCGGGACGAAGCTGACGATATCCTCGATGAACAGGACGCGCGGGCCTGTCGGATCGTCGGGATTGGGGTAATAGGTGTACACCATCATGCCCAACGGTCGGCCCTGTTCATCGGTCATCACCAGGGCATGGTCGATGGTGTCGAGGTTCTTGCGGATCTGGTCGGCGATCATCGCCGCAGCCTCGGTGCGCGGATCGAGCGGAACGCCGGATTCGCCGAGCGCGATCAGGCGGTCGAGCGCTTCGATGGTTCGGGCGTCGAGAGCGGGATCCGATCCGAATTCGTGGGTATTGACGGGGGCGCCCGCTTCCGACGTTTGCCCATAGGCTTCGGGCATGTTCAGCTTCGAATCGTATCCCTGCATGAGCATCGAGAGTTCGATCACGAATTCCACGACGGACATGCCCGGATTGGCTCGACGGAACGCGTCGAAGACCTCGCGCGTGAAAGTGCCGGCCCGGATTTCACGCGCGACGATGGCCTCTTCGTCCGGCGTGAGCGGGGGGAGCGTGTCGGCGGAAGCGCCCGTCGACGGTTGCGTCGACGGCGTGTCCTCCTCGCCCCCCTCGACCATGTCGGGACGCTCGTCCCAGCGGAAGCGGGAGCAGGAATCGCCGGGGCCGGGCGGGCAGCCCAGATTCTGCCCGCCGCGTGCGGTGTAATATTCGTCGAGCTCCGGCGTGAGCGCGAGCAGCTTCATGATGCCGGGGCCGAGATCGTAAATCGCCTGGAGCAATTTCAGCCCGACATTATGCCCGGATTCCAGGGCGAGGATGTCTTCGACGTGGATGGCCGGCTTTCCGTCCTCGGTTTCTCCCATCGAAAAGTTGCCGACCCCTTGAACGTTTCCGTCAGGTCCGAGCACGGCGATCACGCTGCTCGGATCGCGCATGATGGCTGCGGCGATCTGGCGGGCGATAAAGGCGCGCTGGATGGTCTGCTGATCCAGATCGTCGCTGAACTGATCGATATTGGCGACATGCCCGAGCTCTTCGAGGATCTGCTCGCGCAAGGCCTCGTTCTGGCCGAGATTGACCTGCGTCGTGCCGTCCGTGCCTGCGATCCCTTCCGGGCCCTGCCCCTGATCGGTCTCGCGGGCATTTTCGAGCTGGGTCCTGGCACGCTCGATCTCCGGATCTTCCGGATCGCCTTTTTCGAGGGCGCGTGCGAGCGCGTCGCGGTACATTTCCGGGACGGTGTCGAGGCGACCTGCGAGCTGATTGACGATGGCAGCCGCGATTTCTGCGGGGAGGACGCTCAGGTAATTCGCGACTCTGGTGGAGGCGCCAGCCGTGGCAGAGGCGCCACCTGAACCACCCTCGGGGCTGGTTTGTGCCTGCACGACATCATAGGCGAAGAGGCCGATATAGCCGTATTGCCTGTACATCTCTTCGCGCGGATCGACCCCGTCACCGAAGAACCCGCCAGGATCGAGAATGACGCGCCGCGCTGCCTCAAGGGCTTCCATAAGCCGCTGAGCCGCGTCGTCGTTCTGCGCGGATCCGCCATGCAGTGGGCGGGAACCGGGGAGTTCGGGGGCGCCGGTGGTGTCGGGGTTACCGAAGATGCCGAGGCGGTTAGGCTCTTTCGGGTCGAAGAAGGGAGGCGTGTTTTCGGATGAGCTGGAAATGGGAGGTTCCCAGCCATTCCAGCGCTCGCGGAATTCACGCTGCCGCTCTTCGAAATCTTGCCGTAAGGCACCCATGTCCGGCATCGGGGGCATTTCCCGCATTTCACCCGGTCGCCAACCGCTTGGTTCGACACCCAGCTCTTGCCATTCGGGAAATCTGCGGTCGCCGGGGTTCCACTCGGGCATGGCGGGAGCGTCCGATCCGCGCGTCTGGATTGCGACCTCGCCGTTCTGTTTGATAACGGCAAGGAGTGGCGGGAACCGATCATCGGGGTTGCTCAAGTCGTAGACGCCGATATCACCGTTCGGCAGCTCGCGCAGGCCGACGGCGCTGTCGATATCCAGCCCGCGCGCCCGGAGATCACGTATGATGCCGACAAGTTCACGCGTATCCGCCGTGGGATTGGAAAGAAGCTGTTCCAGCAGTTGGGCGCCGGTGCCGACGATGTAACCGGCCAGCGCGCCAGCGCCGCGGAACCCCGCTTCGAGCAAATTCAGGGCGCCACGGAACAGACTGGGACTGGCGCCGCGCTCCGGCTGGACGAATGCCAGACGCGAATCGGTACCCGCCAAGCCTTTTCCGGCCAAGCCCTTTTCGGTCGATCCGGGGAGACCGAAGCCATCGCCGGGCGGGCCCTCAATCTGGGTCTGAGAAGAGGTCGGGGAAATGGACGGACCGATACTTACCATGATCGCAACTCCGGGCAATTCTTGAACCAATGGGATGCATGAAGTCAGAAACAGCAATCCGTTAACCATAATGATATAATCATAAAATATCAATTATAATTTGTATAAATATCTTTATTGATTTTATATGCGCAATAAGGTGAATCTTGGTGAGCCGGAATCCCAGCTGGGTGTCTTCCAGCCTGTCGATAAATATAATTTAAAATTATATAAAATTCATTGAAATTATTTTAAAAATGAAATTAACTATAAATAATTCATTAATTTGGTGTGACCATGACATTTCCAGCATCGTTTTTCCCGCCTGCCGGCGGCAAGGCCTCCGGTTTTTCCGACACCTTCGGCGGCTCCGAGCCGTTCGCCCTGCCCGGATCCAAGGCGGCAGATCCGGGATCGCCGGCCATGGCGACGGCTGCATCGCCGCTCGTGGCGCAGGCTGCGGCGCCGGCGGGGCAGCTTCTCGGGCCGGCGGCGATCGAGGCGCTCGGGCGCCTGGGGCTCGGCGATCTGGTGCGGATGGTCGGCCCCGGGTCCGGCTATATCGCCGGCGGTCTCACTGCGCTGCTGAGCGAGCTCGCCTTCCCGCAGCGGACCGCCAATGCGGATGACATGGCCACGCTGATGCGCGCCCTTGCGGCAGAAGGCGCGACCTTCGACGGGCATGTCGCCTGGGAAACCCTCCCCGACGGGCGCCCCATGATGGTCTTGGCAGATGATCCCGATACCATCATCGCCATCTTGCAAAGAGACGGCACGCTCTTCATCAATCCGGCCTTTCTCCCGAATGGCGGCAGCGCCACGAGCGCAACTGCTTCTCCCATGCCGGAATGGCCGGACCAGCGCACGGAGCATCCGCGGTTCGGTCTGGGGCTTGGAAGCGAGGGGCGCTTTGGTGACCGGATGCCCGGTTTCGATATGGATTGGCCCGAGGCGAACCTTCCAGAGTGGTCGCCCACGATTAACATCCCCGATGTGAGTTTGGACCTCGAAGACATATCCCGGCGTATCGATCAGGAGCGCAAGCGCCGATCGAGCACCGAAAGGGATTCAGGTGGGGGCTCTCGGCCTGATGATTGGGCCAACGGGACCGGGGCGCCTCCGCTTCCGGATGCCGTGCCGGTCGTTGTCAGCGCAGGCGGCGGCGTCATCCGGGGGCCGCAGGAAGAAACCCGGGAAGGACTGCTCGGGCCGGATACGCCGATCCGGCCCGACTGGCGGCGAACAGCAGGCCAGGAAGGCTTCCCGACGAGGGTTCCCGGTTCGCTGGAATATCCGGATACCGGCAACGCCGACCCGAGCGTTCCGACGACCGAAGCCGGGCCGCAGATCCCGCCGGATCCGCGAGAGTTCAATCCGAACACGACCTTCCCGCCGCTGGAGACGCAAGCCGCAGCACCCGCCGGCCAGGTTTCCGAAGTGGACGAGGTGGAAGGGGCGCGCACGGTCGAGTCGATCGCAGAGCTCCAGAATGCGCTGGGCGAATACGGGATCAAGCTGAGTGATGTGCTCAGCAGCCCGGATCTGCCGGACGCCTGGCGCCAGTCCGCCTTCCCGCGCCCTGAAGCGCAGGTTCTCGAGATGGGTACGGCGCTGCTTGCTCTCGCTGCGCAAGTGAACGAGAGATTTCCCGGCGCGCTCGAGGGGCTGACGGTCGATATCAGCGGGCCGAACCCGCAGGATCTGACGATCGATGGGCATGATTATCTACTGGGTCTGACGCATTCGGAAACCGGTTTCATGCTCCTGGAATCACCGGATCGCATACGCGAAATCCTCTCGCCGTTTCCTGATCTCATGCATCCCGATATGGTTGCGTTGACCTATGCGCACGAGATGGGCCATGCCCTGATGAGTGTCGCATCGAAGGCCATGCATTACCTGATGGGGGGATACGAGCCCGTGACTGAATTCGTCAGCGGCGACCGGGCGAGTGAGGAAGAGGCTCTCCGTATCCTGTATCCGGGTCTGAGTTTCGATGAGGCATTCCAGCAATTGTCTTTTGATTACACGATGCGCATTGATCCGGCCTCGAATCCGACCGATGATCGCTGGTTCATGCATAACGGCCCGGTCCAGGTACTGTTGCGCCCCGATTCGCCGCCGCATGTGAGAACGGACATGTCGCTGAATTCGAGGGCAAATGAGCGTGAATACGCCGCCGATGTGCTCATGCATGTTTTGACTGGCGGCGGCCCGGTGGTCGCGCGGGAGGAAAATGCGCTGTTGCCTCACCTCGCCTTCACGCTCGCCAAGCCACTGCCTCCCAATGCGCGTTTCTGGGGCGATCAAGTCATGATGGAGGCAATGCGCAACCAGCCGCGGCCTTCCTGGGCGCCGGAATGGCGCGAGCCCGAGGCCCGGCAGTGAGGTGCAGCCTTCATCGCGCGTGAGAAATAATATGGCGCCCCGGATTGATTTCCGGGGCGCTTTATCGTGTGCGCCGGCGGCGCTGCGGGTTCATGCGTCGTCGCCGCCGAGGAATTCGGGATAGGGCTCCCCGCTCAAGGGTTCCTCGCGATGACCGGCGACGAACAAGGCGCGCTCAATGAGCATCTGCAGATTGGCCGGCAGCGGGCCGCGCGGGCGTTCGGTCGCATGCGGGAGTATCGTGTCCGGATAGGCCGCGTATCCACGGTCGGCGAAGTAATGCGCGAAAGCCTCGGCGAAGGCTTCATCGTTGTTGGTGCGTGCATATCTTGAAACGATCATCGGCAGCAATTCGGTCACGTCCGCAGGCAGAGCGCGATAGACCTGCAGCGTGCCTTCGTAGCGCAGCGCATCCGGGATCGGCTCGTCACGAAAGCAGGACGGGTAAACTGAGCCATTCGTCGCAAACCGAACGCAATTCGGGCCCTGAAAATGAAAAGCGCCCCGGGCCGACCCCGGGGCGCTTGCTCTTCTGTTCACTGGTCCTATCAGATTACTCGTCGTCGCCGAAGAAATCCGGGAAGGGATCGACACCGCGGCGCGGCCCGTCTCGGTTTTGTGCGACAAAGATCATGCGCTCCAGAAGCATTTGCAGATTGGCCGGTAGCGGTCCGCGCGTAGCATCGACCAGGTGCGGCATTTCGGTGCCGGGATAGGCGCGATAGGGCCGGTCCGCGAAATAATGCGCGAAGGCCTCGGCAATGGCCTCGTGCCCATTCGTGCCTGAGTAATTCGAGACGATCAAGGGCAGGACATCGGTGGTCTCGGCCGGAAGCCTGCGGTAGATCTGCAGTGTGCCGTCATAGGTGAACGCGCGGGGAATCGGCTCACCCGAAGCTTCGAAGTTCAACATTTCACCGTCATCAATGCGTACTTCGTAATGCATGAACAGTCGTACCTGCCTCTCTTCAGGCGGAAGATGGGGGAAGAGGGTTTCCAGTGCCTCGTCCATCGACATGGCATCCTCCCCCGCATTGGTGCTGGCAGGGCCGCGAATCTCGGCAACCGGCGAGAGATTGAGATTGAAGTCGTGCGCCTGTTCAGGCGCTTGCGAGGTAATTGCGTGCCCGATCTCATGCTTGAACGTGAGCATGAAAGCTGTGTCGCCGTCGATGGGGCGATCCGCATAGGCCCGGTAGAATTCCTCCGGATGCCGCATATAGATTGTGCCCGTATCGATATTCGCAAGGCCGTTATACGGCCCGGTCTCACCTGGAATCACAGGCGGGGGATTCGGTGCGTAGGGCGTGAAGGAGAGTCCCGCCAGCAGGCCGGGATGTTCATCCTCAATACGACGAAGATAGGGAAGCGCCGCGTTGACGATTGCGCACATCTCGGCTTCGGAATAGCGACTCAGGCCCCATTTCTCTGCGTCCTCGCCCGCGTCTACGAGACGCATGCCGAAGTTTTCGCCAAGGACGGTCCGAATATCCTCCCAGCGATGTACCACATCCTCCGGCGGGGCGATGTCGGAGGTGGGGTCGGATTCCGGCACCGGATCGGTCTCTGACAGGCGAAGGCCTTCTGGCTCGCGGCCATCGTTGTAGGCGATGATGCGATGTATGAGGACGGCCGGGCGCAGATGCGGATTCAATTCGCTGAGCTGGATGAACTGTTCCAGCGTAATCCGCCCATTTATGATCTGTTCGGTCAGGAAATTCTCTTCCGCCGGGTTGAGCGGAGAGAGTTCCGGACGGTGCTCGCCCCCCGCGTGGAACGCTTCGAGCGTGGCCAATGCCTTCGCGATAGCCGGATCTCTGATATCACCATCGGCCAGCGCTGCAGCGAGGGCAATACGATAGATCTGCGGCACGTCTGCAAGCCGATCTCCGAGTTGGTTGATGATCGCGGCAACGGCGTCGGGCCGCATTCCCCGAAGCTGGTTCGCAAGGGCCGTAGACGGCGCGGGCACGGCATCGCCGGCGCCGGCTGCAATCTGTTCGGGCGTAAAGCCTGCCGCGATCGCATGCAGGAAGATGGCGATGAATACGCCGTGCTTTTCGAGAGCTTCAGCGATGGGATCCGTGCCATCGACAAAGCTCGAATGACCGAGGCTGCGTTCAACGGCTTCTCTGGCGATGCGTTCGATGCGCTCGAAAAACCGCTCCATCCCGTCTCGGGTCATATCCTCCGGGAGGCTGGCAGGGCCCTCCACGGCGGGGTCGCTTCCCGGGAGTTCCGGTGCGCCTGTGTCTCCGGGGTTGACGGCGCCGAAACCGACCTGATCGGGCCATTCAGGGAAACCGGTATCAGGGGTCGGGCCGGAGACCCCGGGCGTGGGGCGTTTCCGGCCTTCATGGCGCATCTGCTCCAGCCGGTTCCGAAGATCCTGGAATTCCTGATCCGGCTGCCAGGGTTGATACTCGCGGGGACTCTCCGGTACGAACAGCGGTCGCGAGTCAAGGGTGATCTCAGGGCGGCTGATTTCTGGAATCCTCACATCTCCCGGTTGCCAATCTCCCTCTTCGACGCCAAGTCCCTGCCATTGCGGCATTTCGGTGCGATCGCCACCCCATTCCGGCATCTCCCGGTCCGGCCCGTGCACGTCGCCGCTTTCGACGATGCCG
>JAFIEI010000072.1 GCA_020832565.1 Salinarimonas sp.
CGCGAAGGCGGCCGCACCGTCGGCGCCGGCGTCGTCGCCGCCGTCCTGGATTGATCGAACAACCTTCCTCGAAGCGCGGCCTCGCCGCAGGCCGCGCTTTCTCATGTTGACGGGGCTTCCCCATGAACGGTCAAAATATCCGTATTCGCCTGAAGGCGTTCGATCATCGCGTCCTTGACGCCTCGACGCGAGAAATCGTGTCGACCGCCAAGCGCACGGGTGCTCAGGTTCGCGGGCCCATCCCGCTGCCGACCCGGATCGAGCGCTTTACGGTGCTTCGTTCGCCGCACATCGACAAGAAGTCGCGCGAACAGTTCGAGATGCGCACACATAAGCGCGTTCTCGATATCGTCGATCCCACCCCGCAGACCGTGGACGCGCTGATGAAGCTCGACCTCGCGGCGGGTGTGGATGTGGAGATCAAGCTCTGAGCTTCGGCTCTAGAGCTTTTGGCTTAAACACGCCGAGAGGACACGCTCATGCGCTCAGGCGTCATCGCGCAGAAACTCGGGATGACCCGCGTCTTCAACGACGCCGGTGAACACATCCCGGTCACGGTCCTGAAGCTCGACCAATGTCAGGTGGTCGCGCATCGGACCAAGGATAAGAACGGCTACGTGGCGCTGCAGGTCGGCGTCGGCAAGGCCAAGGTGAAAAACGTCTCGAAAGCCGAGCGCGGTCACTTCGCGCTGGCCCAGGTCGAGCCCAAGCGCAAGGTCGCGGAGTTTCGCGTCAGCGAAGACGCCGTGATCCCGGTGGGTGCCGAGATCCTCGCGGATCACTTCGTGGCCGGTCAGTTCGTCGACGTGACGGGCACCTCCACGGGTAAAGGCTTCGCCGGCGGCATGAAGCGCTGGAACTTTGCGGGTCTGCGGGCATCGCACGGTGTCTCGATCTCGCATCGCTCGATCGGTTCGACCGGTGCGAATCAGGATCCGGGCCGCGTATTCAAGGGCAAGAAGATGCCCGGGCATCTCGGTGCCGAACGCGTGACCACGCAGAACCTGCAGGTCGTGCAGACGGATCCGGAGCGGGGGCTGATCCTCGTGGCGGGTGCGGTTCCGGGCGTTAAGGGCGGGTATATCTATATCCGCGACGCCGTGAAGCGTGCTCTGCCCGAAGACGCGCCGCGTCCGGGCAAGTTCCGCGAGAACGGTGCCGCCGCACCTGAGGCTGCGGCCGAAGCCGCCGATGCAGCGCCGGTCGAGCAGAACGGGGAGAACGCGTGATGAAGATCGATATCACCACGCTCGAAGGCGGCAAGGCCGGATCGGTCGAGCTCGATGAGGCCATTTTCGGTCTCGAGCCGCGTGCCGACCTGATCCAGCG
The DNA here is from genome assembly GCA_020832565.1 of Salinarimonas sp. Taxonomy (GTDB): domain Bacteria; phylum Pseudomonadota; class Alphaproteobacteria; order Rhizobiales; family Beijerinckiaceae; genus Saliniramus. The sequence continues at coordinate 1,330 of JAFIEI010000072.1, forward strand.
CTGTGTGCGCTGGCAGCTCGCCAAGCGTCGCGCCGGCACCCACAAGGTGAAGACGCGCGGCGAGATCGCGCGCACCGGCAAGAAGATGTTCCGCCAGAAGGGCACGGGTAACGCCCGTCACGGTGATGCGCGTGTCGTGCAGTTCCGCGGCGGTGGCCGGGCATTCGGTCCGCATCCGCGTGATCATGCGCATGACCTTCCCAAGAAGGTTCGTGCCCTCGCGCTCAAGCACGCGCTTTCCGCCAAGGCGAAGAGCGATGCGCTGATCGTGGTGGACGACATCACGGCGGCCGAGCCCAAGACCAAGGCGCTCAAGGAGCGTTTCGGCAAGCTCGGGCTGGCCAATGCGCTGTTTATCGGCGGTGCCGAGGTCGAGGCCAATTTCAAGTTGGCCGCGCGCTCGATCCCGAATATCGACGTGCTGCCCATCCAGGGCATCAACGTCTATGACATTCTGCGTCGTGAGAAACTTGTTCTCACGAAGGCGGCTGTGGATGCGCTGGAGGCGCGTTTCAAATGAGCATTGATCCGCGCCATTACGACGTGATCGTCGCTCCGGTGATCACCGAGAAGGCCACCCTTCTTTCGGAGCACAACAAGGTCGTCTTCAAGGTTGCCCCCACTGCAACGAAGCCGCAGATCAAGTCCGCCGTCGAAAAGCTTTTCGGCGTCAAGGTGAAGTCGGTCAACGTCGCCGTCACCAAGGGCAAGGTCAAGGTTTTCCGTGGCATCAAGGGGCGCCGGAACGACGTGAAGAAAGCAATCGTCACCCTCGAAGAGGGCCAGACGATCGACGTGACCACGGGCCTTTGAGCGGTTAGGAGAGTGATCCGATGGCTTTGAAGAGTTTCAAACCGATCACACCGGGCCTGCGTCAGCTCGTGATCGTCGACCGCTCGGGGCTCTATAAGGGCAAGCCCGAGAAATCCCTGACGGAGGGTCTCTCCTCCAAGGGTGGTCGTAACAATACCGGGCGCATTACCGTTCGTTTCCGCGGTGGTGGCCACAAGCGCACCTATCGCGTGGTGGACTTCAAGCGCCGTGCCCGCCTGGGCGACATCGCGACCGTGCAGCGGATCGAATACGATCCCAACCGCACGGCCTATATCGCGCTGATCGCCTACGAGGATGGCGAGAAGGCCTACATCCTCGCGCCGCAGCGTCTTTCGGCGGGTGACAAGGTCATGTCTGCCGAACAGGCCGACATCAAGCCGGGCAATGCCATGCCGATCGGGAACATTCCGGTCGGGACGGTGGTCCACAATATCGAGACCAAGATCGGTCGCGGTGGTTCGGTTGCCCGTTCTGCCGGCTCGTATGCCCAGATCGTGGGTCGTGACCGCGGCTATGTCTCTGTTCGTCTCGGTTCGGGTGAGCAGCGTCTCGTTCATGGTCGCTGCTTCGCGACCGTCGGTGCGGTGTCGAACCCGGACCATATGAACATCTCGATGGGCAAGGCGGGCCGCAATCGTTGGCTCGGCAAGCGTCCGCATAACCGCGGTGTCGTGATGAACCCGATCGATCACCCGCATGGCGGTGGTGAAGGCCGCACTTCCGGTGGCCGTCACCCGGTTACGCCCTGGGGTAAGCCCACCAAGGGTCACAAGACCCGGTCCAACAAGCGGACGGACAAGTTCATTGTGACGAGCCGCCACGCCCGCAAGAAGAGGTAAGGAGCGCGCCATGGCACGTTCAATCAAGAAGGGGCCGTTCGTCGACGGCTATCTTCTCAAGAAGGCCGAGGCGGCTCGTGATTCGGGTCGCAATGACGTCATCAAGATCTGGAGCCGGCGCTCCACGATCCTTCCGCAGTTCGTTGGGCTCACCTTCGGTGTGTACAACGGGCACAAACACATTCCCGTCAACGTGAGCGAGGAAATGGTGGGCCACAAGTTCGGCGAGTTTTCGCCGACGCGCACCTTCCCCGGCCACGCGGCGGACAAGAAGGCGAAGAGGCGGTAACATGGGCAAGCCGGCTACCCCCCGCGCGCTGGGTGAAACCGAGGCCAAGGCGGTTCTTCGCATGCTTCGTGTCAGCCCGCAGAAGCTGAATCTCGTAGCGCAGCTCATTCGCGGCAAGAAGGTCGCGACGGCGCTTGCGGATCTCGAGTTTTCGCGCAAGCGCATCGCACGCGACGTGAAGAAGTGCCTCGAAAGCGCCATCGCCAACGCCGAGAACAATCATGATCTCGACGTCGACGATCTGGTCGTGAAGGAGGCCTTCGTGGGCAAGGCGCTCGTCATGAAGCGTTTCCATGCCCGGGCCCGCGGTCGCGGTGCGCGTATCCTGAAGCCCTTCTCGAACCTGACCATCGTGGTTCGTGAACAAGCCGAACAGGCCTGAGGAGGAAGGAATGGGTCACAAGGTAAACCCGATCGGCCTCAGGCTGGGTATCAACCGCACCTGGGATTCGCGCTGGTTCGCGCCCAAGGGTGAGTATGCCCGCCTGTTGCACGAAGACGTGGCAATCCGCGAAGCGCTGCGCAAGCAGCTCAAGCAGGCAGCGGTCTCGCGCATCGTCATCGAGCGTCCGCACAAGAAGTGCCGCGTCACCATCCACTCGGCGCGTCCGGGCGTGGTAATCGGCAAGAAGGGTGCGGATATCGAGAAGCTGCGCCGCCTCGTCGGCCGGATGACCGACGGCGAAGTGACGATCAACATCGTCGAGGTGCGCAAGCCCGAGATCGATGCCACGCTCATCGCCGAGTCGATCGCCCAGCAGCTCGAACGCCGCGTCGCTTTCCGTCGCGCCATGAAGCGTGCCGTTCAGTCGGCCATGCGTCTGGGCGCCGAAGGCATCCGCATCAACTGCTCGGGTCGTCTGGGCGGTGCCGAGATCGCGCGTATCGAGTGGTATCGCGAGGGCCGTGTGCCCCTGCATACGCTTCGCGCCGATGTCGATTACGGCACGGCCACGGCTTTCACGACCTATGGCACCTGCGGCATCAAGGTCTGGGTATTCAAGGGTGAAATCCTTGAACACGACCCGATGGCCCAGGACAAGCGCATGAACGAAGAAGGAGGTCGCTCCGGTGGCGGCCGTCGCGATCACGCGGCCTGATCATCGGAACGGAGATCCGCCATGTTGCAACCGAAGAAGACGAAGTTCCGCAAGCAGTTCAAGGGGCGCATCAAGGGCGTCGCCAAGGGCGGCATGGATCTGAATTTTGGCCAGTACGGCCTCAAGGCTCTCGAGCCGGAGCGAGTCACGGCGCGGCAGATCGAGGCGGCTCGCCGCGCGATCACCCGCTTCATGAAGCGTCAGGGCCGGGTGTGGATCCGGATCTTCCCGGATGTCCCGGTTTCGAAGAAGCCTACCGAAGTCCGCATGGGTAAGGGCAAGGGTTCCCCTGAATATTGGGCGGCCCGCGTCAAGCCTGGGCGGATCATGTTCGAGATCGACGGTGTGAACGAGGAAATCGCGCGCGAGGCCCTGCGCCTCGGCGGTGCGAAGCTTCCGATCCGCACGCGTGTCGTGCAGCGCATCGCCGATTGATGGAGATTGCCATGAAGTCCAAGCAGCGAGTGAGCGATCTGCAGGCGATGACCGCCGATCAGCTTCAGGACGAGCTGGTTTCGCTGAAGAAGGAGCAGTTCAATCTGCGCTTCCAGCGTGCCACCGGTCAGCTGGAGAATACGGCGCGCGTGACCCAGGTCCGCAAGGACATTGCGCGCGTCAAGACGATTCAGCGCCACAAGCAGACTGAAGCAAAGGCGTAAGGAAAAAGATCATGCCGAAGCGCGTATTGCAGGGCGTCGTCGTCAGCGACAAGCAGGACAAGACTGTTGTCGTGAAGGTCGAGCGCCGTTTCACGCATCCTCTTCTCAAGAAGACGGTGCGTCGTTCGAAGAATTTTCATGCTCATGACGAGAACAACGTCGCCAAGACCGGCGACGTCGTCCTCATCGAGGAAGGACGCCCGATGTCCAAACTCAAGAGCTGGGTTCTCGTTCAGGAAGCCCCGAAGGGCTGAATCGAGCCGACGGTCTGGACGGGTTCGCGGTAAATATTGCTGCGGAGCCGAAAAGACTTGTCAGTGGGCGGCGCTTCGTGTATCGGAGCGCCTTTCGCGATCATAGGCAGGGGACGGCAGATCCCCGTCAGGCGTAGTCCGGTTGGGCAATACCGCTCAACGGCCGGAAACCTGTCTGAGACAAGGAAAGGATCAAGGCCATGATCCAGATGCAGACCAATCTCGAGGTCGCCGATAATTCCGGCGCCCGTCGTGTCATGTGCATCAAGGTTCTGGGCGGTTCGAAGCGCAAATATGCTTCGGTCGGTGACATTATCGTCGTCTCCGTGAAGGAGGCGATCCCGCGCGGTCGTGTGAAGAAGGGCGACGTCATGCGTGCCGTCGTCGTGCGCACGGCAAAGGACATCCGTCGCCAGGACGGCTCCGTGATCCGCTTCGACCGCAATGCGGCCGTGCTGGTCAACAATAACAAGGAGCCCGTCGGCACGCGTATCTTCGGCCCGGTTCCGCGCGAACTGCGCGCCAAGAACCACATGAAGATCATCTCGCTGGCGCCGGAGGTGCTGTAATGGCTGCGAAATTGAAGAAGGGCGACCGCGTTGTCGTTCTCGCGGGCCGCGACAAGGGCAAGACCGGCGAGATCGTCAAGGTCATTCCTGCCGAAGGGCGCGCGCTCGTGCGCGGCGTCAATCAGGTCAAGCGCCACCAGCGCCAGACCGCGTCGCAGGAAGCGGGGATCATCACCAAGGAAGCCCCGCTGCAGATCTCGAATCTGGCTTATGCCGATCCGAAGGACGGCAAGCCGACTCGGGTTGGTTTCAAGGTTTTGGAAGACGGGCGCAAGGTTCGTTTCGCCAAGCGTTCGGGGGATCTGATCGATGGCTGAGGTTTCTGTGAACGATTACGCGCCGCGGCTGCGCAAGCACTTCGACGAAGTGGTGCGTCCGCAACTCCAGGAGGAGTTCGGCTACAAGAACCCCATGCAGGTTCCCGCGATCGACAAGATCGTGATCAATATGGGCATCGGCGAATCCGTCGTCGATTCCAAGAAGGCGTCGTCCGCTGCGGGCGATCTCGCCCTGATCGCGGGCCAGGCCCCGGTGGTGACCCGTGCACGCAAGGCGATTTCGTCCTTCAAGGTGCGCGAAGGCATGCCGATCGGCTGCAAAGTGACGCTGCGTAAGATCCGGATGTACGAGTTCCTCGATCGTCTGGTGAACATTGCGCTGCCGCGCGTGCGCGACTTCCGCGGGCTCAATCCGAAGTCCTTCGACGGTCGTGGCAATTATGCGTTCGGCATCAAGGAGCATATCGTTTTTCCCGAGATCAACTACGACAAGGTCGAGCAGATCTGGGGGATGGACGTGATCGTGGCGACCACCGCGAAAACCGACGAAGAGGCGCGCGCCCTGCTGCGTCACTTCCAATTCCCGTTCCGGCAGTGAGGCTGGATTCAGGCCTCAGACGCGGACACCGGAGGATATTGAATGGCTAAGAAAAGCGCGATCGAGAAGAACAAGAACCGCCGCAAGCTGGTGAAGAAATTCGCCGGGCGTCGCGCGCGGCTTCTCGCGATTGCGAACGACCAGTCCCTGGCGATGGAGGAGCGCTTCGCTGCGCGCCTCAAGCTGGCGGAACTGCCGCGCAACGCGAACCCCACCCGCATCGTCAATCGCTGCGAGGTCACCGGGCGCCCCCGCGCCTTTTACCGCAAACTCGGCATGTCCCGTATCGCGCTGCGTGAGCTCGGCTCTCGCGGTCTGATCCCGGGTCTCGTCAAGTCCAGCTGGTAAGGAGAGATCTCATGGCGATGACTGATCCGCTCGGGGATATGCTGACCCGCATCCGTAACGCGCAACTGCGCCGTCGTCCGAGCGTCCTGACGCCCGGTTCGAAGCTGCGTGCCCGCGTTCTCGAGGTGCTCAAGTCGGAAGGCTATATCCGCGACTATTCCTCGGCCGAGTTCGGTAACGGACGCACCGAGTTCACCATCGAGCTGAAGTATTTCGACGGCCAGCCGGTGATCCGCAAGATCGAACGCGTCTCGAAGCCGGGCCGCCGCGTCTACATGTCGATCGATACGATGCCGCGCGTGGCCGACGGCCTCGGCACGGTCATTCTTTCGACGTCGCGTGGCGTGATGGCCGATCACGATGCGCGTGAACAGAATGTCGGCGGCGAAGTGCTCTGCAAGGTCTTCTGACCGGGCGCCAGCAAACACGGGAGCTTGAAACATGTCTCGAGTAGGCAAGAAGCCCGTCGCGGTGCCGTCCGGGGTGACGGCCAGCGTCGATGGCCAGATAGTGAAGATGAAGGGTTCGAAGGGCGAAATGTCCTTTACCGTTCCTGACGAAGTCAATGTCGCGTTCGCCGATGGCGCCGTGACCGTGACTCCGCGCGACCAGTCGAAGGTGGCACGGTCGAAATGGGGTCTGTCACGCGCAATGCTGCAGACGCTGGCCGATGGTGTGTCGAAGGGTTTCGAGAAGAAGCTCGAGATTACCGGTGTCGGTTATCGTGCCGCAGTCCAGGGCAGCACTTTGAAGCTGTCGCTCGGCTATAGCCACGATGTCGAATTCCCGATTCCGGCCGACATCCAGATCACCACGCCCAAGCCGACGGAAATCGTCGTGACCGGGATGGAGAAACAACGCGTCGGCCAGATCGCGGCGGAAATCCGCGAATGGCGTCCGCCGGAGCCCTACAAGGGCAAGGGCGTGCGCTATGCCGACGAATTCATCTTCCGCAAGGAAGGCAAGAAGAAGTAAGGAGCGCGGGTCATGACGAAGAAGTTGGATACGGCGGGCCGCCGTAAGGCTCGCGTCCGCCGCGCGGTCAAGAAGGTCGCCTACGGGCGCCCGCGTCTTTCGGTGTTCCGTTCGTCGAAGCAGATCTATGCCCAGGTGATCGACGACGACAAGGGCCACACGCTCGCCGCCGCCTCCACCCTGGAGAAGGATATGCGCGAGAAGCTGAAGACCGGCGCGGACAAGGATGCCGCGAGCGAAGTCGGAAAGCTGGTCGCAGAGCGGGCCAAGGCGGCGGGCGTCACCAAGGTGGTGTTCGACCGTTCGGGCTACATGTATCACGGGCGCGTCAAGGCTCTGGCCGATGCCGCGCGCGAAGGCGGTCTGGACTTCTAAGAGCGAAGTCCTGACCGGCGGGCCGCAGGCCCGCTCCGCAGCGCCGGCGGCGCGTTGCGGGATTCCCGATTGAGCGAGCGGGGCCGCCGCCCGCGTCAGTGAGATGTAATATGGCAAGAGAACGTGACCGCCAGGATCGCGACGAGCGCGACAGCGAATTCGTCGATCGTCTGGTGCATATCAACCGCGTCGCCAAGGTGGTGAAGGGCGGGCGTCGCTTCGGCTTCGCTGCCCTCGTCGTCGTCGGTGACCAGAAGGGCCGCGTCGGCTTCGGCCACGGCAAGGCCCGCGAGGTTCCCGAGGCGATCCGCAAGGCGACGGAAGCTGCCAAGCGCGGCCTCATCCGAGTTCCGCTGCGTGAAGGGCGTACCCTTCACCACGACACCCCCGGTCGCCATGGCGCCGGCAAGGTCATCGTGCGCGCGGCTCCGGCTGGTACCGGCATCATCGCCGGCGGCCCGATGCGTGCCGTGTTCGAGGCCGTGGGTGTCCAGGACGTTGTTGCGAAGTCGCTCGGCACCTCCAACCCGTACAACCTCGTGCGCGCCACCTTCGATGCGCTCAAGGCCGAAGACAGCCCGCGTTCCGTAGCGGCGCGTCGCGGTCTCAAGGTTTCCGCTCTGCAGGCCCGCCGTCGTGACGGCGAAGCCGCTGCGGCTGAAGCGTGAGGAGGGCGATATGGCTGACAAGACCATCATCGTAGAGCAGATCGGCTCGCCGATCCGCCGTGAAGCCAGCCAGCGCCAGACGCTGGTCGGCCTCGGCCTCAACAAGATGCATCGCAGGAAGACCCTTCCCGATACACCTGCCGTCCGCGGCATGATCGATAAGGTCAAACACCTCGTCCGCGTCGTCGACGGGCAGTAAGGAGGCGGTCATGAAGCTCAATGAAATTCGTGACAACCCCGGCGCCGTCCAGGAGCGCATGCGGGTTGGTCGCGGCATCGGGTCCGGCAAGGGCAAGACCGGTGGTCGCGGCGTGAAGGGTCAGAAGTCCCGTTCGGGCGTCTCGATCAAGGCGTTCGAAGGCGGTCAGATGCCGATCTATCGGCGCCTGCCCAAGCGCGGGTTCAACAATCCGGGCGCGCGGGATCTGAACGAGGTCAATATCGGGCGCATCCAGCAGGCGGTCGATGCCGGCAAGCTCGATGCGGCAAACCCGGTCACGATCGAAGCGCTGGTCGCAGCGGGCGTGTGCTCGCGAGTACGTGATGGCGTCAAGATCCTCGGCGTTGGCGAGCTGAAGGCGAAGCTGACCTTCGAGGTCGTCGCCGCTTCGAAATCCGCCCGTGCGGCGATCGAGGCCGCCGGCGGCGCCGTCAAGGCGTTCGACGACGCTGCTGCGCAGGCGTGAGGGTCTGCGCGATCCGGATCCGGTGGGCGTGCTCCGGCACGCGAGCCGGTCGGGCGTCACAATATCGCGGCGGCCTGCGCTGTTTCGCGCATGGCCGCCGTTTTGCTGACATGATGCAGTGAAAAAACCACGCGCGGCGGCTTCCGCGTCGGCGGCGCCTGGGTTAAAGAGCCTTAGATCGCCGGCCTTTCGGGCCGGTGAAGCAGGTATGTGAACGATGCCCTGCGGGGGCGGGAATGTGGTACCGGGCGGCGCGATGCCGCGCCGGGCCGCGCTGGACGGATCAATCGGGAGGGCCCTATGGCCTCAGCAGCCGAGCAACTTGCCGCCAATCTGAATTTCGGCGCGATCGCCAAGGCGGAAGAGCTCAAGAAGCGCATCTGGTTCACGCTCGGTGCGCTGATCATCTATCGTCTGGGCACCTATATCCCGTTGCCCGGGATCGATCCCGAAGCGCTCCGCCAGTCCTTCGCTGCGGCATCGGGCGGCATTCTCGGCATGTTCAACATGTTTTCGGGCGGTGCCGTCGAGCGCATGGCGATCTTTGCACTCAACATCATGCCCTATATTTCGGCTGCGATTATCATGCAGCTGATGACGGCCGTCTCCCCGACCCTCGAAGCCTTGAAGAAGGAAGGGGAATCAGGGCGTAAGGTGATCAACCAGTACACCCGCTATCTGACGCTGGTCCTGTCGATATTCCAGTCCTGGGGTATCGCCGTCGGGCTGCAATCGGGTGGCGGCATCGTGGTCAATCCCGGCCCCTTCTTCGTCATCACCACGGTGATCACCCTGACCGGCGGCACCATGTTCCTGATGTGGCTGGGTGAGCAGATCACGGCGCGCGGCATCGGCAACGGTATCTCGCTGATCATCTTTGCCGGCATCGTGGCACAGCTGCCCTCCGCGACGATCGGCCTGTTCGAGCTCGGTCGCCAGGGCGCGATTTCGACGGCCTTCATCCTCTTCGTCATCGTGATGGCGATGGGCATCATCTACTTCGTCGTCTTCATGGAGCGTTCGCAGCGCCGACTGCTGATCAATTATCCCAAGCGCCAGGTCGGCAACCGGATGTATGACGGCCAGACCTCGTTCCTTCCGCTGAAGCTCAACACCGCCGGCGTGATCCCGCCGATCTTCGCCTCCTCGCTCTTGCTCCTGCCCACGACGGTTGCGAGCTTCGCGGCTGCCGAAGGCGGCGACGGCATCATGGCGACGATCGCGATCTATCTCGGTCACGGGCGTCCGCTCTTCATGATCCTGTATGCCAGCATGATCATCTTCTTCGCCTTCTTCTACACGGCGATCGTCTTCAATCCCACGGAGACAGCCGACAATCTTAAGAAGCACGGCGGGTTCATTCCCGGAATTCGCCCGGGCGAGCGCACGGCGGATTATATCGACTACGTGCTTACCCGCGTCACCGTGATCGGTGCTGCATATCTGGCCGTCGTCTGCCTGATACCCGAATTTCTAATATCCTACGCCGCTCTGCCCTTCTATCTTGGCGGAACTTCGCTACTCATTGTGGTGACGGTGACCATGGATACGGTGGCGCAGGTTCACGGGCATCTGATGGCTCACCAATACGAAGGCCTGGTGAAGAAGGCGAAGCTCAAGGGCGCGCGTCGCAATCGCTGATTTCGACGCGGTCCGGGATGGAATTGTTCAGGGGGATTTGATGAGGATGATTTTGCTGGGCCCGCCAGGGGCCGGGAAGGGCACGCAATCGGTTCGTATCGCCGAGCACTACAAGATCCCGCAGCTCTCCACCGGAGACATGCTGCGCGCCGCAGTTGCCGCGCAGACGCCGGTCGGGATGAAGGCGAAGGAAGCGATGGATGCCGGGGCCCTTGTCTCCGACGATATCGTCGTCGGCATCGTGGCCGACCGCATCGACGAGCCCGACGCGGCCAACGGATTCATTCTCGATGGTTTCCCGCGCACCGTAGCCCAGGCCGAAGCGCTCGGCCGGATGCTCGAGAGCAAGCGTCAGCCGCTCGATATCGTACTCGAATTCGTGGTCGATGAAGGAATCCTGCTCGATCGCATTGCCACGCGTGCCCGCGAGACGGCTGAGCGTGGCGAGCCGGTGCGCAAGGACGACAATCCGGAAGTCTTCAAGACCCGCCTTGCCGCCTACAAGGAACAGACCGCGCCGCTGTCCCAGCATTACGAGGCGACCGGCCTGCTGCGTCAGGTCGACGGCATGAAGCCGATCGACGAGGTGACACAGGCGGTTTTCGGGATTCTCGGCAAACTTGCCTGATATCTCTTGACGCAGGCGGCATTCAGCGTTATGCGGCCATCTCCCAGCGTCAAGACGCAAGTACCCGTCAGGCTGCCAGATAGCCGACGGGTTTTCGCGTGTTGAGCCTTTACCGCCAGCGGTCAGGGCGCAATTCCGGGACGAAACAAACAGCGTGCAGGGGCCGGGCTCCACCGGACGCATGCATAACAGACCCGCTGCCGTCAGGCAGCCGACATGGAGAAGTGAAGTGGCCCGCATAGCAGGCGTCAACATTCCGACGAACAAGCGCGTCGTCATCGCGCTGCAATACATTCACGGCATCGGTGCCAAGAAGGCCGAGGATATCTGCGCCAAGGCGTCGGTTCCCGCCGAGCGCCGCGTCAACCAGCTCACCGATCAGGAAGTGCTGGTGATCCGCGAGACCATCGACCGCGATTATATTGTGGAAGGTGACCTGCGCCGTGAAGTGTCGATGAACATCAAGCGCCTAATGGATCTCGGTGTCTATCGCGGCCTGCGTCACCGCCGCAATCTGCCGGTTCGTGGTCAACGCACCCATACGAATGCCCGCACCCGCAAGGGCAAGGCGAAGCCGATCGCCGGCAAGAAGAAGTAAACCGCTCAACCGAGCAATCTGCCGCACCGGTTCAGGCCGGGCGGCATTCTCCCGAGCGCCTGGGATTACGGGCGCGCCAGAAGGACAGATCGACAGATGGCCAAGGATACCACCCGCGTCCGCCGCCGCGAACGCAAGAACATCGTTTCCGGCGTCGCGCATGTGAACGCTTCGTTCAACAACACCATGATCACCATCACCGACGCACAGGGCAACACGATCTCGTGGTCCTCCGCCGGCATGATGGGTTTCAAGGGCTCGCGCAAGTCGACTCCCTATGCCGCGCAGATGGCTGCGGAAGATGCGGGCCGCAAGGCGGCCGAGCATGGCATGCGCACCCTCGAGGTCGAGGTGTCCGGTCCCGGTTCGGGCCGCGAATCGGCCCTGCGCGCCCTCCAGGCCGCCGGCTTCACGGTAACCTCGATCCGCGACGTGACCCCGATTCCGCATAACGGCTGCCGCCCGCGCAAGCGCCGTCGCGTCTGACGTTTCCTGCGCGCCGCAACATCGGTTGCAGCGCGCATCTGTTTCCGGGGCGGCATGCTCGCATGTCGCCCTTCACCCGTCTCACGAGAGGTGTGGTCGTGATCCAAAAGAACTGGCAAGAGCTGATCAAGCCGAACAAGCTCGAAGTGTCGCCGGGATTCGATCCCAAGCGCGTTGCGACCGTGGTCGCCGAGCCGCTGGAGCGTGGCTTCGGCATGACCTTCGGCAACGCCCTGCGGCGCGTGTTGCTGTCATCGCTTCAGGGCGCGGCGGTCAGCGCCGTGCAGATCGACGGCGTTCTGCATGAATTCTCTTCGATTCCCGGCGTCCGCGAAGACGTCACGGATATCGTGCTCAACATCAAGGCCATCGCCATCCGCATGGAAGGCGAGGGGCCCAAGCGCATGACCCTGCGCAAGACCGGCCCGGGCACCGTCACAGCCGGCGATATCAACACGGTCGGTGACGTCGAGATCCTCAATCCGGAGCTCGTTCTGTGCACCCTCGACGAGGGCGCCGAGATCCGCATGGAATTCACGGTCGATACCGGCAAGGGTTATGTTCCCGCCGATCGCAACCGTCCGGAAGATGCGCCGATCGGCCTTATTCCGGTCGATTCGCTGTTCAGCCCGGTGCGCAAGGTCTCGTACCGCGTTGAGAATACCCGCGAAGGCCAGATCCTCGACTATGACAAGCTGACCATGACGGTCGAGACGAACGGTGCCGTGTCGCCGGAAGATGCGCTGGCCTATGCCGCGCGCATCATCCAGGACCAGCTCGCCGTCTTCGTCAACTTCGAGGAGCCGCGCAAGGAAGAGGCCGCAGCCGCATCGCCTCAGCTGCCGTTCCCGCCCGCGCTTCTCAAGAAGGTCGACGAGCTGGAGCTTTCCGTGCGTTCGGCCAACTGCCTGAAGAACGACAACATCGTCTATATCGGCGACCTGATCCAGAAGTCGGAAGCCGAGATGCTGCGCACGCCGAATTTCGGCCGCAAGTCGCTCAACGAGATCAAGGAAGTGCTCGCCGGCATGGGCCTGCATCTCGGCATGGAAGTGCCGGGCTGGCCGCCGGAGAACATCGACGACCTCGCCAAGCGCTTCGAAGAGCATTACTGAGATTTCATCCCGCCGTCATTGCGATGCGGCGGGGTGCTTCACAGCCCGACAGGGCCATCAATCACGACGGTCGTACCTTGGCACGGCGGCCGCTGACAATGGAGAGCCACAATGCGTCACGGATTTCGCGGTCGTCGTTTCAACCGCACCCCCGAGCACCGCAAGGCGATGTTCGCCAACATGTCCACCGCGCTGATCAAGCACGAGCAGATCATCACCACGCTTCCCAAGGCGAAGGACCTGCGTCCGTTCGTCGAGAAGCTGGTCACGCTCGCCAAGCGCGGCGATCTGCATGCCCGCCGCCAGGCCATGTCCAAGGTGCGTGACGAGGTGATGGTACGCAAGCTGTTCGACGTGCTCGGCCCGCGCTATGCCGAGCGTCCCGGCGGCTATATCCGCGTGCTCAAGGCCGGCTTCCGCTACGGCGACAATGCGCCCATGGCTGTGATCGAGTTCGTCGATCGTGACGTCAGCGCCCGCGGCCAGGATTCGGGTCCGGTCGAGGTCGAGGCGAACGAAGAGGCCGCAGCCTGATCGTATCGATCCTGCGATTTGAAAAGGGCGGTCTTCGGGCCGCCTTTTTTATTTGTCGTTGCGATGGCGAAATGGTCCCGCCCAAGGCATTAACGGCGGAGATCGCAAAACGAGAACGGCGCCGGTGCATCACCAACCCGCGGCCGATAAACTTATGTTTGAAAAACACCGCTACACACAAAACCCCCGGCAGGTTGAAATAA
>JAFIEI010000073.1 GCA_020832565.1 Salinarimonas sp.
TGCGCGCGCTGCCAGCCGGGGGTTTCGTAGCTGGAGCCGAAGCTCTCGATCTGGTCGAAGCGCGAGCCGCCCGGGCGGCCCCCGAAGCCGCCTCCAAAGCCACCTCCGAACTGAGCCTGTGCCTCCGTCACCTCGACGGATTCTTCCGGCAGCTCGTCGACGAAGCGGCTTGGCACCGTGGCGTTCCACATGCCGTGGATGCGGCGGTTCGAGGCGAAGAAGATCTTGGCCCGGCGGCGCGCGCGGGTGAGGCCGACATGGGCGAGGCGGCGCTCTTCCTCGAGGCCCGACAGCCCGCTTTCATCGAGCGCGCGCTGATTGGGAAACAGCCCCTCCTCCCAGCCGGGGAGGAAAACGGTATCGAATTCGAGCCCCTTGGCCGCGTGCAGCGTCATCAGGCTGACGCGGTCCTCGTTATCGGATTCGTTGCGCTCCATCACCAGCGAGACATGTTCGAGGAAGGAGAGCAGATCGGGGAATTCCTCCATCGAGCGGACGAATTCCTTCAGATTCTCCAGCCTGCCATGGGCATCGGCGGATTTGTCCTTCTGCCACATGTCGGTATAGCCGGATTCCTCCAGCACCACCTCGGCGAGCTCGTGATGCGGCATGTTTTCCCGCATCGCGCTCCAGCGCTCGAAATCCGCCATCAGATTGCGCAACGTGGCGCGCGGCTTCGGCTTGAGCTCGTCCGTCTCAACGAGGAAGCGCACGGCCTGCATCAGGGGCACCTGCGCGGCGCGGGCGTGGTTGTGCAGGATCTGCATCGTCGCGTCGCCCAGCCCGCGTTTGGGCGTGTTGACGATACGCTCGAAAGCAAGATCGTCGCTCGCAGAGTTCACGCAGCGCAGATAAGCGAGCGCGTCGCGAATCTCGGCGCGCTCGAAGAAGCGCGGGCCGCCGATGACGCGATAGGGCAGGCCGAGCTGCACAAAGCGATCCTCGATCTCGCGCATCTGCGCCGAGACGCGCACCAGTACCGCGATCTGCGACAGCGGGTGGCGGCCCGCCTGCAGCGCCTCGATCTCCTCGCCGAGAGCGCGCGCCTCCTCGCCCGAATCCCAGGCACCGGTGACGGTGACCTTCTCGCCGGGCTCGTCCTCCGTATGGAGCGTCTTGCCGAGCCGGCCCTGATTGAAGGCGATCAGATGGGAGGCGGCGGAAAGGATATGGCCGGTGGAGCGATAATTGCGCTCGAGCCGCACCACCGTGGCGCCGGGAAAGTCGTGCTCGAAGCGCAGGATGTTGTCGACCTCCGCCCCGCGCCAGCCATAGATCGACTGGTCGTCATCGCCGACACAGGCCAGGTTCTTGCGCTTTTGCGCGATCAGCCGCAGCCAGAGATACTGCGCGACATTGGTATCCTGATACTCGTCCACCAGCATGTAGCGGAAGCGGTTCTGGTAGAGCTCGAGGATGTCCGGATTCTCGCGCCACAGCCGCAGGCATTCGAGCAGGAGATCGCCGAAATCGGCGGCGTTGAGCGTCTTCAGGCGCTGCTGGTAGAGCGCATAGAGCTCGCCCCCGCGCCCATGCGCGAAGGCGCCGGCCTCGCCGGCGGGCACCTTGTCGGGCCCCAGCCCGCGATTCTTCCAGGAATCGATCAGCCCGGCGAGCTGGCGCGGCGGCCAGCGTTTCTCATCAATCCCCTCCGCCTGCAGGATCTGCTTGAGCAGGCGCAGCTGGTCATCGGTGGCGAGGATGGTGAAATCCGAGCGCAGATCGACGAGCTCGGCATGCCGGCGCAGGATCTTGGCGCTGATCGAGTGGAAGGTTCCGAGCCAGGGCATGCCCTCGCCGACCTCGCCGATCAGCGCGGCGATGCGCTCCTTCATCTCCCGCGCGGCTTTGTTCGTGAAGGTCACCGAGAGGATTTCGAAGGGGCGCGCCTTGCCCGTGGCAATCAGATGCGCGATCCGCGTGGTAAGCACCCGCGTCTTGCCGGTCCCAGCGCCGGCCAGAACAAGAACCGGCCCCTCCGTCGCCTCGACGGCGCGGCGCTGCTCGTCGTTCAGGCCTTCCAGATAGATGGCACGCGGGGCTGCCGCGGCGCGGGCACGCGCGGAAATCGAGCCGCCTTGCGCGGGCGGCACTTTCTCGTGATCATCGGGCCGACTCATGCGCCGAACATGGACCAGAACGCGAACGTCGTCGAGTCGCAGAATACTCCCTGCGACGGTTGAGGGCATCTGCCGAAACGATCGATTGCCGCGCCGCACGATGTTCCTCAGCGCCCCATCTCACACACGCCATTGATGTCTTCGGAGACAGAACGCTATCATTGCATGCAGAACGAACTTGCAACGCGGGTTCATTTTCCTATATTTGTAGCGTGTTGTTGAAATCCAAAAAATGAGAGGATTGTCATGACTGTGCCTGCCCTCTCTGCAGCAAAATGGCTTGCGCAGAAATCTGGATGGCAGCTCACGAATCTGCAGCTGCAGAAAATCCTTTATCTCGCCCATATGTTCTATCTGGGTCGGCGTCACGGGGAGCCCTTGGTTACCGGCCATTTTGAAGCCTGGGATTACGGACCGGTCCACCCGGAGCTGTATCACAGGGCAAAGGTTTTCGGCGCGAGTCCCGTACGGAACATCTTCCACGGAACCGAAGATCTGGATGAGGGAGCCGAACGGGACATTCTTGATGAAGCATATGCATCGCTCGGCCATCTCGGGCCGGGGCAGCTCGTAAACGCGACGCATCGCCCGAAAGGAGCTTGGTGGCAGCATTACAAGCCAAAAACGAGAAGCATCGTTATTCCGAACGAAGATATTTTACAAGAATATGAGGCATTGAATGACTCAGAATAAAGATGGAGGGTCAGAAGGGAAAAGCTTTTCTACAATTTTTAACCACGAAACATCTCAAGTTGACCAGCAAGTCGAAGAACTTCAAGAGAAACTTGAGTATCAGAAAGATGCAAGAAAGGAAGACCAGTTCTTTTTCGTGGTTGTTTGCGTGATACTATTGAATGTCGTTTTCTTTTCCGTAATGCCGACCTTCGGCGGCCCTCTCGCACTTCTCTTGCTTCAACTCCTTATCCTCATCCCGCTCGCCCGCAAGATGGGCATGGAAGAGATCGCAACGATCCTCAGCCGCGTTATAGACAGGATCGCCGGCAAGAGTTGAGCAACGGGATCACGAAAAGTTACGCCCCTGCTTTACAAAGATCCGCTTCTCCGCGCACCTATCCCAGCCGCCGCTCCCATTCCAGCGCATGGCGCACGATCGTCTCCAGATCGGCGTGGTGCGGGCGCCAGCCGAGCAGTCCGGGCAGCTTGTCGGCGCGGGCCACAAGTGCCGCCGGGTCGCCTGCACGGCGGGGCGCCTCGGTGACCGGGAAGTCGCTTCCCGAAACCCGCTTCACCATGGCGATCACCTCGCGCACCGAGAATCCGTGGCCGTAGCCGCAATTGAGGACGAGATTGTCGCCGGCCCCGCGCAGATGGGCGAGCGCGCGCAGATGCGCATCGGCGAGATCGGTGACGTGGATATAGTCGCGCAGGCAGGTCCCGTCGGGCGTCGGATAATCGGTGCCGAAGATCGACAGGCCCGAACGCTTGCCGAGCGCGGCCTCGCAGGCGACCTTGATCAGATGCGTGGCATTGGGCGTGGACTGGCCCGAGCGCCCCTGCGGATCGGCGCCGGCGACGTTGAAATAACGCAAAGCGACATAGCGCAGCGGCAGGGCATGCGCAGCATCGGCGAGCATCCACTCACTCATCAGCTTGGAGCGGCCATAAGGATTGATCGGCGCCGGCGGCGTCTCCTCGCTGACGGGGGATTCCTCCGGCTCGCCATAGACCGCCGCCGTGGAGGAGAAGATCACCTGCCCGACGCCTGCCCCTTGCGCGGCTGCGAGCAACGCGCGGGTCTTGACCGTATTGGCTTCGTAATAGCCGAGCGGATCAGCCACGGAATCGGGCACGACGATGCGCGCGGCGAAATGGGCGAGCGCCGTCACGCCATGGGTTGCGACAACATCACGCACCAGGTCTCCATCGCTGACATCGCCCTCAATCAGGGGCACATCATCCAGCACCGCCCTGCGATGCCCCGTCGAAAGATCGTCCAGCACGACGACGCGCTCCCCCGCATCACGCAGGGCGAGGACCATATGGCTGCCGATATAGCCTGCGCCGCCTGTCACCAGTACTGTCATCGAAACTCTCCGCCCTTTCGAGGGTTTATATCGCACAAGCGCCGCCGTAACATGGTCACGAGAGCATGGTCGCGAGACCATGGGACTCGGGCTCGTCGGGCAATCTAGAACGGAAAGATCACACGATTCTTAATGGCAAATCCGCGCCCGACGCGGAAACCAGGGATGGAGAACACATGCAACGCATTCGCAAGGCCGTCATTCCCGTTGCCGGATTGGGGACACGCTTCCTTCCCGCCACCAAGGCCATCCCCAAGGAGATGCTGACCGTCGTGGATCGCCCCGTGGTCCAGCATGTCGTCGATGAGGCGCGCGCGGCGGGGATCGAGCATTTCGTCTTCGTCACCGGGCGCAACAAGGGCCCGATCGAGGACCATTTCGACATGGCCTACGAACTCGAGGCGACGCTCAAGGCGCGCGGCAAGACCGAGGCTTATGATGCGCTGATGGCGGATCTGCCGGCTGCCGGCGCGACGAGCTTCACCCGCCAGCAGGCCCCGCTCGGCCTCGGCCACGCGGTCTGGTGCGCGCGCGACATCATCGGCAAAGAGCCCTTCGCGGTGATCCTGCCCGACATGCTCTCGCGCGGCTGCATGACGCAGATGCTCGCCGCTCATGACCGCCATGGCGGCAATATCATCGCCGTCGAGGAAGTGCCCGAGGACGAGACCCACAAATACGGCATCGTCGCGGTGGACGAAGCCTTCCACGACGCGCAGGCCGGACACACCTGGCGCATTACGGGGATGGTGGAGAAGCCGCCGCGCGGCGAGGCGCCCTCGAACCTGATCATTTCCGGGCGCTACATCCTGCAGCCGGAGATCTTCGAGCTGCTCGCCGATCAGGGGCCGGGAGCGGGCAACGAGATCCAGCTTACCGATGCGATGATACGGCTCGCGGAGCGGCAGGATTTCTTCGCCATGCGCTATGACGGGCGCACCTTCGATACCGGCTCGAAGCTGGGATTCCTGGTCGCGAACCTGGCCTACGGGCTGGAAGACGAGACGCTCGGCCCGCAATTGCGCGACGAGATCACCCGGCTGCTCAAAGCCTGACCCGGCTCAGCGGCGGACCGGGAGCGGCGCCACGGCCGGGCCGGAAAAGGCGCCGACACTCGGGCCCGGCGCACCGTCCTTGGCGAAGCCGAGGGCGAGGCCCGTATCGCGCACGCCGACGAAACCCGCCGGCGCTTCACGGCCCTGGGGCTTCGCCTGGGCGTAGCGCACTGAACCGTTGCTGGCCCGGGCAGCGCGATGCACGGCATCATCCACATGCGGACGCTCGATGAAGAGCGCACGCCAGCTCGCACGCGGATCGCGGGCCGAGGCGGCCACGTCGTGAACCGGTGCGCTGCGCCGATTGGTCGATGCCGTCGCGGTCACTGTCTCGCGCGGCGCAGGCAGGGGCGCATCGAGCGCAGCCATGGCGATCGGTGCCTCGGATGCCTGTGACGGTTCGTCCGGCGATGGCGCATCGGTAATGTCACCGCGCAGGCCGAGTTGCGTGAGCGGATCGACCGCATCGGTGGCCGTGTCAGCGGATTCCGTATCGGCGAATGCGGTGACGATCGTCCCTATCGAATCGAAGGAGACCGGGCGGCGCGGCGGTATCGGTGGTGCGTCGAGGCTCGCCACGGAAGCCGGCAGCCCGCTCGTATCGGCAGCGGCGGTACCGTCGGCGAACTCGGTGGAGACGATGCGGCCTTCCGCCTCGTCGGCGGATACGAGCGCTTCCGGCCCCTGCTGCCAGACCATGCTCGGGCCGAGATCGCGCGGGCGCGGTGCCGGCAGCGGCGGAGCTTCGGCAACGGCGAGATTGCCGGCGGGGGCAGCATCGTCCTGAGCCGGCGCGCTCGCCGTCCGCGGCGGCGGGGGCGGCGGGGCTTCGGGCAGGGACGGTGCGGCACGTTGCGGCGCCTGCGCGACGGCGGCGGGCGGCGAGGGCGCCTGTGCGGGCGCCACCGGCTGCCGGCCCGGCGCGGGAAGCGCGTCGTTGTCAGCCATATCCTGATCGCTCTCCTCGGGGATACCGAACAGGGCGCGCCAGAGGCTGCGTCGGCGTGTCGGCGCCTCGGCGACCTGCTGCCCGGTCTCGCCCATCACGGTCCCGCCGGCGGCGAGCACCTCCCGCCGCGCCTGGTCGAAACCGGCGAGCGGCTTGCCGTCGGCGGGAATATGCACGGTGCGCTCGTCGGGGAAGAGGTTGACCAACTGGCGCCGGTTCATGCGCGGCCAGTGGCGCACGCTCCCGGTATCGAGATGCACGAAGGGCGTGTTGGCGCGCGGATAATAGCCGACACCACCGCGCTGCATGCGCAGCCCCAGCGTGCGAATGCGCTCCGCAGGGACGTCGGGAAGGTAGAAATCGACCGCCTTGCCGACCGTATGCTGGCTCTGCTGCGCCACATTGCTGGAGCGCCGGCGCAGGGCTTCGTTGGTCTGGGGCGCGCGATAGGCGGAGACGACATGCACGGGCTGGCGCGAGCCGGTGGAGCGGTGCACCTCCCAGAGCAGATCGTAGAGGCGCGGATCCATCTCGGTCGATTCGTCGCGGCGCCAGTCGCGCATCACCCAGTCGAGCTGGCGCAGCCCGCTGCGCTCATAGCGCCCGTGCCGCCGGAAGGTGACGCTGACGCGCTCGCCGGTATGCATCTGGATGATTTCGAGGGTGCGGGTATCGCCATTGGCCACCGCATCCTGCGTGGCGCGGGTGAGGCCCACCAGTGCGACCAGAGACAGGGCCACAGCCACGACGCGACGCGCGCCGACACGGCCGAGAAACGCTTTGATCCGCCCCGATCCCACGATGTCTACTCGCCTCCCGCCACCGGTTCTGCGCATCCGCACGATCCGCGCATCCGATTCTGCCATGCGCGACATTCGAACGGAAACATTAACGCCGCGTAAACCCTGTGCGGCAAGCGCCGCGCCACACGCCCGAGCACCATTGTCATGCAATCTGATACGGCAAAGTTCAAGTCCGGTCACGCCGTGGCGCACAATGCGGGCGAAACGCGGCCGGCGAAAATGAAAAACGCCCGGCGGAGAAGCTCCACCGGGCGGCCTGTCACGGCGATATGGGGCGAGGCTCAGCCGATGAGGCTGAGGGGATTGAAGCCGCCGATGGAGGGGATCTCCACGCCGAAAGCGTTTGCAGCATTCTGGATGCCGCCGCCGATGTTGCCGGCGCTAAAGTTCTCAAAGGCGGAAACTCCCTGTTGCGTCGAAACATCACCGAGAACGCCCGAATCATCGACCAGCCGCGCAACGGTGTCCGCATCGACAGGCTTTCCGTTGATGAGATTCCACACTGTATTGAGTTGCTCCGCATTGAGCGGACCGAGTCCACCCGACATATCAAACCCGGGATTCGCAAAGCCGCCGGGCTGTGTTGCCGGAGACGTGCCCCCACCCATGGATAGAGCACCAAAATTCATCGGACCTGGCATCATTGTCATAATAATCTCCTTAAAGAACCAATTGGCGATGCCCGACACTCGCACATAATTAACCATAATTTCAATGAATTTTAAATGTATTTTTATTATAAAGATTGAAATATATATACGAAAACGACCCCTTCGAACAGAAGGGGCCGCAATCGCCGTCAACTCTGTGGGGGCTACGCCCGGATCAGGCGGCCTCGTCTTCCACTGTGTCGTCCGCGTCGTTTTCCACCGAGTTGCTCTCTGCTCTCTGTCCGTCCAGCATGGCGATGACCTCATTGCGATCTGCATTCATGAAATCCTCCAAAGAGATGCCCTCGGGAATGTCCGCCGGATCAAGAACGAGAACCGCCTCACGCTCCCCGTCATCATCATCGGGGTACTCGGTCATGATTGTCGGCTCGCCGATATCATCTCTGCTCTCGGGAAGCGGCTCGACTTCCGGATCACCCTCCTCTTCACGCCGCACGGCATTGGCAACGTCTATTGCCGCCGGAACGAGAAATTCGGCGAGATGGGTGCGCGACAGATTCAGGAACGCATTGATGAACGCCTGCTCATCACCGGCATCGAGAAGGTCGAACAGTTCATTCAATGCCGTCGTCACGTTGTCCGGCGCATCAAGACCCGACAACGCGCCGAAGACCTGCTCACGCATTGCGGCCGGGTCTCTCATGGCGTAGTCGAGCACCTCATACATTGACCCGCCCGTATAAATCTCGGCCACGGCGCTGTCGGAAAGCGCCGCAGTATTGAGCGCGACTTCACCCTCGCCACTGTTGATGCGCTGGTTCAGCTCACGCTCTTCCGCGGTCAGGTTCAGCGCGCCATTGCGCTCGGAGCCGGAACGCAGAAGATCATCGCCATCAGGCCCGCCGACCATGGTAGGCGATCCGCGATCCTGGACATTCTCCTGATGATCACCGACCGGCATAATGGACATTTCGGGATTGCCATGCTGGGGCGCCCCGGGATACGTGCCCGAGCCCTGCGAGGTCATGTCCGAATGCTGCGACCCGCGAGCGATCTGGCCCGCTATCTGCTCGAGTTGCGCGAATACTGTCAGCAGCTGCGTCATCTGCTTGATCCAGTTCATCGCCCCGGTCAGGGGGTCCGTGCTGCTCAGGCCAGCGCCTGGCATGCTGAACGGATTCGTGGCAGAAGAATCGATGCCAACAGAACCCGTGCCAGGATAATCCATACCGGAGAAATACCTCGCGACCGAGTCGCTTGCGGGCAGGTCACCAAAGGCGAAGTCGGAACCGCCAGGCGCGGTTTGTGGCGCATAACCCTGCTGCGGAATGAGTGGCGCACGCTCACTGTGCTGACCGCCGCTCATGGCATTCGGATTGCGACCGGAGAGCTCCCGCATGGCCATTTCGTAGCCTAGAACGAAGCCCTCCTGACGAGCCTCATCCACGTCGTGCCGAGTCCCGGCACCGTTCGCGACGCGGGAATTTCCCTGCTCAACCATAGCCATAGTCTCGTTGAATTCCGTGCTGGCCGTGCTGCTGTCGCCTGAGGCCCCGCCTGGACCCTGATAGCTCACTGACCTGAACGTCTGCAAATCCGTCATCACAAAACTCCCATACATTCCTGATACCGCAATCTTTAATAATACATTCAAAGCATGCATTCAAATAATTCTTGATATTAAATTATAATTGTTAACCATATTATTTATAATTCTGATCGTCGAGGCACCGCCGCCCACCAATCAGCCGCACACGCGCCCTTTCGGCCCGACGCGTTCCGGCAACCGAAACGTGTCCGGCGTCGGACTGTTGCGATCCGCGCGATGATGTTCACACGAGAAAAGCGTCGGCGTTGCCGATGAGCGCTGCACGCGCCGCGAGATAGGCGATCACGGCCCCGTCGCGCTCCAGACGCGGGCTGACGAGATCGCCGAGCACATAATGGCAGCCCCAGCGCGCGAGCTGGTCGAACTGCGATTGCCGCACGACCCCGCTCGCGGCACCCTGCAGGCCGAAGCCGCGCGCCAGCGCGAGGATCGTCTGCGGCAGATCGGCTTCGGCGCCGGGCCGGTCGATCGCTGCGATAAGCGGCGCACCCATCCGCACCAGATCGACAGGAAAGCGCCGCAGCTGGGTCAGCGACGCGTGGCCGGAACCGAAATCCTCCAGGGCAACCCGCATGCCGGCCTCGGACAGATATCCCAGTGCATCGCGGATCGTATCTGCGGAGCGATCGTGCAGGGCCTGCTCGGGCAATGCCAGCTCGAAATGAACGGGCAGGATTCCCGCCTCCCGCAAGGTCGCCTCGATTCCCGACGGACGCTGTGGATCGCGCAGCAAGGCCGCCGATACGGGCAGGCTGAACAGCCCCGGCTCGTGTCCGGCGGCGACGAGCCGGTGCCGCATGGCGATCACCTCGCCCAGCATCCGGTCGAACAGGTTGCCGACCAGATTGCTGGCTTCGGCGACGGCAAACAGATCGCGCCCTGCCACCTCCCCTTCCGGATGCGGCCAGACGGGCGTCACCGCGAAACCGGAATGGCGTCCGTCACCCGTGGCGATGAACGGCGTATAGGCCAGCTTCAAGGGCGCCGGCAACGTTGCCGATGCACCGGCATCGCGCCCCCGCTCGCCGAGGAGCCCCTCCAGTGCCCGCGCGAGGCTGCGCTGGCGCAAGGCCTGGCGACGCAGGTCGCCGTCGAAGATGCGCCAGGCATCGCGCCCCTCGCCCTTGACCGCGTAGAGCGCGGCATCGGCGCTGCGGTAGAGATCATCGGCTTCCGCGCCGTCGCGCGGCCCGATCGCCGCACCGATGCTGACCGAGGGGTGATATTCTCGCCCGGCCAGCGACAGCGGCGCGCGCAGGGCGGCGATCAGCGTATCGAGCCGCTGTGCGAGCGCTTCCGAATCCGCGACGCGCTCGAAGATGAGCGCGAATTCATCGCCACCGAGGCGCCCCGCACAATCACGTCCGCCCGCCGCTGCGCCGAGCCGGGCGCCGATGGCCTGCAGAAGCGCGTCGCCGGCCTCGTGCCCGAACGTGTCGTTGACATCCTTGAAGCGATCGAGGTCGACACAGACCAGCGCGATACCGTCCGCATGATCCCGCCCCAATGCATGGGCCTGAAGCGCACCGCGCAGTTGTTCATGGAAATGCGTGCGGTTTGCGAGCCCCGTCAGCCCGTCATGGCGCGCCAGATGCGCATTGCGCGCCTCGTCGCGGATGCGCTGCGAAGCCTCGACCACGGTGCCTTCGTAGAAGGCCGGGTCGCCGTCTGTATCGCGAACGACCCAGGCATTCTCGGATACCCAGATCCGCCGGCGCGTGCCGGTCGTGATCACCTCGGAAACGAAATCGGTGACCTCGCCATGCGCCTCCATGAGGCGCTTGAACGCCTCGCGGCGCCCGGGATCGACATACCATTCGTTGCCGATGTCATGGACCATGGCGATCAGTTCTTCCTCGCTCTCCAGACCGTTGAGCCTGACGAGAGCGGGATTGGCGCGCACCTGGGTGCCATCGAGGCTGGAGCGGTAGACTCCGATGACGCTGTTGCGAAACAGGCTGTCGCCGTCACCGGCATCGAGCATGTCGCGATCGACGGGCCGACGCAGCCAATCGGGATCGCTGTACAGACGCAGCTCGGCACCATCCGGGAGCGGATGACGGCTGACATGGCGGCGTGCACCGGCGCGCTGCAGCCCGATCGCGGTTTCGCGCGCGTCGAGCTCGCGACGGTCATGATCAGTCGGCTTGATATGTGTCGGCCAGCCCAGGACTTCCGCCGCCCGCGCATTGCACAGGACGAGACGATCGTCCTGCCCGACGATGACCACCCCCTGCTCCATGCAAACCAGCAGGTGCGGCAGGATCTCGTGCGCCTGCGGCTCCGCCCCGGACGACGCGGCTCGCACGGCACCATCATTCACGGTGCCATGATCGTTGAACCCGTCCGCCTGCGCGCGTGGGGCAGCCATGCACTCTCTCTCCGCGAGAACCAATCGGTCAGCAGTGGGCAAACTCACACGGCAAAGGTTAGAATCACGTGAAGTTCGTGCTGTTCACTTGAATTTCCCTAGAGGAAATCGACATCCGCCTCGAGCCGCAGATGCAGGATCGGATAGGGTCGCCCACAAGCATCGAGCCGCGAACGGCCGGTCGGCTGGAAGCCCAGCCGCGCATAGAAGGCCCGGGCGGGCCAGTTCTCCTCGTTCACATCCACGCGCACCGCCCGCAGCCCGCCCGAGACGGCGCGCCATCCGGGCGGCTTGCGGGCATGCGCCACGAGCGCGCGCCCGATGCCGCAGCGCGCATGATCGGGGTGGACGAACAACGCTTCGATATGCTCCGCGGCCATGCCGATGAAGCCGAGCGGCTCGTCCCCGGCGCCGGTCGCGACAGCGATACGGGCACGCGGAAGGTAACGCTCCCGCACCAGATCGGCATAGAAGGCGCGGTCGGCCGGTGCGATGAAATCATGCGTCGCCGCCACTGCCGCCTCCCAGATCGCGAACAGGTATTCGGTTTCGTCGGGATGCGCGCGGCGAATACGATGGAGAACCGGCTGCGGCTTCATCTCAGGAGGCCCATCCGAAAACCGCCGCATCGCCGCGATGCAGCGCCTCGGCCTGCGCCGTGAAGCGACCGTCAGCGCCGTGCAGGACGAGCGGTGGATTGATCTTCAAGGGCGTGCGCGCGCCCTTGATCGACGTGATCAGGATACGCGTCGCCGGTGCATCCGCATGCGGCAGGATCGGCGTCACCACGATCGCGCCCATCATCGCGCCTTTTCGCGGCACGAGACCCGCGAGGCAGGAATCGAGCCTGTCGGCACGCTGGATCAGGGCGAGCCTGCCACGCGGACGCAGGCAGCGTATCGCGGCGGCAAGCCATGCCGCCTGTCCGCCCGCTTCGGTGACATGCGCCGATGCCCGCCCCGGCTCCGGCGAAACCGGGGTCTCGCGCGCCTCGAAGAAGGGCGGGTTGGTATAGACGCGGTCGATCACCGCATGGGCGAGCACCGGCCCGCCAAGGATATCGGCGCTGACGACGAGCGTGTCGCCGGCGCGGCCGTTGGCGAGTGTATTGAGCCGGCACAGATCGGCGAGTTCACGCTCACGCTCGATCATGACCAGACGTGAATCGACCGCGTCGCGCATGGCCATCAGCCCGACGGCGCCGGTGCCTGCACCGAAATCGGCGATGCATTCCCCGCGTGGCGGCGCAAGGGCGGTGGCGAGCAGGACTGCATCAGTCCCCGCCCTGTGGCCGCGCGCGCGCTGGATCAGGCGGATGCGCCCTGCGAGCAGGGTATCACTGGAATAGGAGGAAGGGTCGGGAGCAGGCATGACGGGCCGTTGCGACCGGTTCATCAGGGCGGATCACGCAATTCGTCGCCGAGGCCCGCCGCGTGGAGCAGCCGGCGCGCCCCGTCGGCCTCGTCGTCGACGACGAGCAGACGTCGCGGAATAGCACCGATCGACCCTTCGAGAACGCTCATATGCGTATCCACGAGGAGCACGTTGAACCCCGCATCCTCCAGCAGTGATTCCGCATATGAGAGCAATACGGGATCATTGGCACGAATCAGTTCGACCATCTCGGCTCCAAGGTCCGGATACCCGGCGGCGGTGGCGCGGGACGGGTTGCGGGCGGATATGCGACGGCAACTGCTGCGGCGCACACACGCGTTGCTTCTCCCGGCGCCGCGTGGCAGTTTGCGCACAGCGCGCAGGGCACTCACCCTTGCGACACTGTAGAGATGATTGCACGGGTTGGAAAGGCGGCGCGACTGCGTTACCTCCCGTGCGGGCCGCTCGGGCCCGCAAGACAAGGATGGAGCGCGTGGGCGTCGTCGTACCCTTCGAAGACAAAGCCGAGCCCGGGATCGGGCGTCTCGTCGATCTGACCAGGGCGGATATGGAGCGTGTCAATGCGATGATCCTGTCGCGGACGGGCTCCGAGGTCACCATGATCCCGGAAGTGGCCAACCACCTGATCTCGTCAGGCGGCAAGAGGCTGCGCCCGATGCTGACGCTCGCCACCGCGCAGCTCACGGGCTATGAAGGCGCCGGCCACGTCAAGCTCGCTGCCGCCGTCGAATTCATGCACACCGCCACCCTGCTGCACGACGATGTCGTGGACGAGAGCGACATGCGGCGCGGCAAGGTCGCGGCGCGCATCCGCTGGGGCAACGAGGCGAGCGTGCTCGTCGGTGACTTCCTGCTCGGCCAGGCCTTCAAGATGATGGTCGAGGTGGGCAGCCTGCGCGCGCTGGAAATCCTTTCCGCCGCCGCCTGTCTGATCGCCGAGGGCGAGGTGATGCAGCTCGCCGCCGCCAAGAATACCGAGACCAACGAGGACGAGTACCTCGCCATCATTCGCGGCAAGACGGCCGAGCTCTTCGCCGCCGCCTGCGAGGTCGGCCCCGTGATCGCAGAGCGGCCCAAGGCGGAAGCCGCTGCCTGCCGCAGCTACGGCATGAATCTCGGCATCGCCTTCCAGCTCATCGACGACGCCCTCGATTACGGCGGCGCCTCGGCCAATCTGGGCAAGAATACCGGCGACGATTTCCGCGAGGGCAAGATCACCCTGCCGATCGTGCTCTCCTTCCGACGCGGCAGCGACGAAGACCGCGCCTTCTTCCGCCGCACCCTCGAAGACGGCGATATCCGCGACGGCGACCTCGAACAGGCCATCGCCATCATGAAGAAATGCGGCGCCCTCGAAGACACCGTCGAACGCGCCCGCCATTACGGCGCCATGGCCCGAGACGCGCTGGCCATCTTTCCCCAGGGCGAGATGAAGGACGCGCTTCTGGAGACGGTCGATTTCTGTGTTTCGCGGGGGCATTGAGGGGGGGCTTCTTCCCCGAGCATGAAACTGCAGCGATGCCGCTCCGACTGATCGTGCGGCTCGAGAGATAGATCCCGCATCCCGCACGGCGCATTCAAGACCGAGCATGGCAGTTCCGGCGCTCCCATTCATGCTTTGATTGCCGATCTGAATCGGCACGGCAGCTGTCATCGACAATTTTGCCGCAACGATCAGGCACGCTGCGGTTCTTGCCGATAGGCCGGGCGCATTTCCTGTCGTCGAACCATCAGATTTACAGCAATCATATATTGCTTTCAGTTATCCCTTGCACCACCTCTGATTTGGGATGAAATTGACATTACGAGGATATTCGTATAATGCTGAGAACTGGATTTAGAGCATCATTCCGTCAGGTGGATACCGGCTGACGGAAAAAATGATGCGTCAA